>CAXTJO010000043.1:0-23443 GCA_964244665.1 uncultured Terriglobus sp. | reverse complement strand
CATGCTCATGGGCCGCAACGGCACCGGCAAAACCACCATGATCAAGTCGCTCCTCTCCGGCGTGCCGGACACCCAGGACAACGACTTTCCTCGTTCCGAAGGCGAAGCCAAGTGGGGCCACGAGGCCCAGATCGGCTACTTCGCCCAGGACCACAAGGCTGCCATCCCCCATGGCACCACCGTCGCCGAGTGGCTCCACTCGTGGGACCCCCGCAAGTCCACCGAAGAAATCCGCGGCATCCTCGGCCAGATGCTCTTCCGCGGCGAAGAAGGCCTCAAGAAAACCGAAGCCCTCTCCGGTGGTGAAGCCGCGCGCCTCCTCTTCTGCAAGCTCATGCTCCAAAAGCCCAACATCCTCATCCTCGACGAGCCCACCAACCACCTCGACCTCGAGAGCATCAACGCCCTCAACCAGTCGCTGCAAAAGTACGACGGCACCGTCCTGCTCGTCACCCACGACCAGGACCTCATCGACGAAGTCGGTACCCGCATCTGGCACTTCCAGAACGGCACCGTCACCGACCACAAAGGCCCCTACGAGGAGTACCAGCAGCAACTCGCCCTCACCGCCAAATAACCGCCGTACCCAAAACAAGCGCCCCTGCCCCGACCTAAGGCATGGGCGCTTTCCCGTCAGAACCGGCTCAGTCCTCTCAGCAGGCCGTCGCACTCCCTCCCAGCGCGGCACGCACCAGATCGCGCAAGCCGAACGATCCATCCCCCGCCGCATAACTCACGGCCTGTGTTCCCAGGTCGGTATCCCGTTGTGGCGTCCACAGCCGATCCAGCGTCACAAACGACATCGAATCCGCCGCCAGCAGCCCGGCGATAGTCTCGGCAACGATCCGCCCGCCCACCAGCCCAAGCTGCGGCGTCAGAATCGTCTGCACCCCCTGCGTCGTCTCCACGTTCACTTTCTTCACATGCAAATGCGTTTCCGCCAGCGTATAAATCCACAGCGGGCAGTTGTTCTTGAACGAACCGTCCCCAAACGTATCGATGCTGCCGACAATGTCCCCGTCGACCCCGGTGAACTTGCCAATCAGGATCTCGGAATCCTTGAGCGGCACCACACCCATCGCCCGCGCAATATCCTGCCCGCTCGGCAGCCGCATCCGCCACCCCCGAATCAAATTCCGCAGCGCAAGAATATTCGGATTCTTCCCAATATTGTCCGGCAGCACAGACAGCCCACCCACCAGCGACGTGTCGATCTTGTACGCCAGCTGCAACCGGTGCGTATTGCCTGGATCGCCTGCGTTATTCAGGTCGCCATACGGCAGCGGCTTCAGGTCGATGAACCGCTCCCAGTCGATCGCAGCCCCCACCGGCGGCGGCTCAAACCCGCGCAGGTCCGTCGCCGCGCCCGTTCCGTCCGTGCTCGGCCCTGCTTTAAAGATCGGCAGCAGCGTCGCCGCATCGTCGTTCAGCCGGTATCCCGGTCGCACCATCGAGTGCCCAAACCGGTAGCACGCCGCAGAAAACTCCAGCGGCATAAACGCAAAATCGCGCGCCTTAAAGAACTGCGTCACAATCCTGTTGCCCGCGCCGCTCTTCGGAAGCACCTTCTGCATCACCTCGTCGCACACCAGTGTCGGCAAAAAATCATGCAGAATCACCCACTGGTAGTGGAACCGCACCGTCTGCTGCACCTTCGCAAACTCCCACGTCGGGTTGTCCGTCGCCACCCGGTTGTGAAACCGGTGAAACAGCCCCTGAAACTGCGAAATGATCTTATTCTCGTCATTGCGCGGATCCCCAATCAGCGCGCGCCCGTTCGCCGCCCGCGGCAGGTCCGTCGCGTTCGGATTGGTACTCGCACCCGTCAACGGCGTCCCGCGCATCAGCTGCTGCGCCAGCACACCATCGCCGGAGCAATACAGATACGGCTGGTCGTCCACACCGCGCCCATACACGTTGTCCAGGTCGAACTTCGGCGTCCGAAAATCCTCCAGCGCATCCGGGTCGTTCTGCTTCTGCAGGCTGCTCGCCGGATCGAACGTCAAATCGTGATCGATAAACTGCCCAAAGTAGGTGTACGCCGAGGGAATGCCGCTCTCCTCTACGTCCGGCCCGTCCTTCGCGTCAAAGTCGCCGTTCATCTGCAACGCCAGGGCGGCAAAGTTATCCATGTTCGCCTTTTCGTCTGCGCCAAAATCGGCCGGCGGCAGCGTCCGGAACATGCGTCCGAACGGCCCCTCGAACAGCAGGGAACCGCGGGACAGGTCTGCGCCGCGGACTCCGCCGTGCGCGCGTTTCATACGTGGTGGTTTCATGGTTGGGCTCCTTGGTACTGCGTCGTGGCTGTATGCAACGTGCGCGGCACAGCCGTTCACCGCGATACGGATCGTCAAGGAATCAGGGTGGGGAATCAGCAGGCGCTGCAGCGTGCTTCAGTCGAAGAAGGGTGTGGTCAAACCACAAACGATCAGGTTGTCCTGCACCGTCAGGAACGCTACCACCACACCTCTGCGCATACAATCTATTTCTGTCACCCTGCGAAAGAATTTTCGTCGCCGTCCCTTCTCACCGCTCCACCTCCGCAAAGGACTTATGGCTTCCAACGAACCAGAACAGGACGCCCCCCGCAACGTTCTCGGCCAGCCGCTCCAAACCTGCGGCACCGACCCCGTCACCGGCTTCTACCGCGACGGCTGCTGCAACACCGGCCCCGACGACCGCGGCGTCCACACCGTCTGCGCCATCGTCACCGCGCAATTCCTCGAATCCAGCAAACAGCTCGGCAACGACCTCAGCACGCCCGCACCCCAGTACGGCTTCCCCGGCCTCAAACCCGGCGACCGCTGGTGCGTCTGCGCCTCCCGCTGGCTCCAGGTTTACGAAGCCGGTGCCGCCTGCCCCGTCGTCCTTGAAGCTACCCACGAAAACACCCTCCGCGTCGTCCCCTTCGAAGTCCTTCTCCAGTTCGCCGTCATCCCCGACCACCTCGCATAACTGTTGGCGCGGCAAGCGCGTCTGCTAACATCTCCCTCAAGAGTCATCACGCATGCTAACCTTCGCCCCCGTCGCACTCATCGTCTTCTCCGTATTCGCGTCGGTCCTCGTCGGTATTCTGATGAACCGCGCTGAGGTTCGCTCGTTGCGTGAAGACATGAACCGTCGCTTCGATGGGGTAGAACGGCGTCTTGAACTTATCGAGGGTGATCAAAAGCGGTTCTTCTCCCTTACCGGCAGAATGGACGGCCGCATCGACGAGCTTTCACGACGCTAGCCGGGAGGGTGTGTCTGACGAATCCAGAGGCACAGTGTTCTCCGGAAGGGCACGGCTTCAGACGTGCCATAAACCTCACCAAAGCAGCGGGGCTTCAGCCCCTTAGGTCAGCATATTTACCATCACCGGGGCTTTCTCCAATCGTCAGACCCCGGCAAACTATGTGCCCATGTCCGGATTCTCGGACATGGATTCCAACTATTACATCCCCGCTTGGAATCAACCTGCTGACTCGCTGACTCCGTCAGGCAGCGTCCGACCAATCCAAACAGACCCGGTTCTTGCGAGCAGGCACACTTTATCCCCACCACGAAAGCCGCTTTCAGGCTCAAAGGCCCAGGCTGTTACGCAGACTAACCATCAAGAACTGAAGGCGCGGCGCAACCATTCACTCCACACCTTTTGAATAAACCTCTGAGTGCAATACCCTTAAAAACGAAAACTCTGGTCAGGTCTGACAAATCCTCGACGGCCCAGGTTCTTCGGGGCTGCCACGGCTTCAGCCGTGCCATAACCCTCACCAAAACAGCCGGGCTTTAGCCCCTCAAGTCAGCATTGTCTGCCATCGCCAGGTTTTCGATTTGGAAAGACACTGTCTGAGAGAGGGCCCTCTCGTCGCCCCCACGCAATCCAAATTCTCCGCACACATCCCAAAACCGTCCCTAAAGTACCACCGTTTCGCACAGTATTCTCCATCCCTCGCTTGACACAGCCCCAACCCATCCCCGACGCTTAATCAAATACCCAATTTGCGATTTCGGCGACTCCCGCACCTTCCCCACAAGATCGAAACGCACGCCTACCGCCCCGCGCGGCCACCTTTTCCCGGCGTCCTCACTCTCACGGTGGGCCCGGTGCAACGCTTCAGGAGCAACGCAGTTGAACATTCCCATATCCCCCCGCCGCGGCAAGGTTCTCGCCGCCACACTCGCCCTCGCCGCCATCTCCCCCTCCCTGTTCACGCCGTCCGCCGGTGCCCAGTCCGCCGCCCTCGGCAACATCGCAGGCATCGTCCGTGATGCGTCTGGAGCCGTCGTCAGCAACGCCACCGTGACCGTGACCAATACCGGCACCGGTGCCAAGCGCACCCTCTCCACCGATTCTGACGGCCACTACACCGCCACCTTTCTCCAGCCCGGCAACTACGAAGTCGTCATCACCGGCCCCGGCTTCGGCACCGTCGACCAGAAAAACATCGCCGTGCAGGTCGGCAATACCAATACCGTCGACGCCGCGCTCCCCGCCGGCTCCGTCACCACAGACGTCGTCGTCACCACCGACCAGGTCCTCGTCGACGCCGACAAAACCGAGCAGTCCCAGGTCGTCTCCGAACAGCTCGTCGCCAACCTCCCAGTCAACGGCCGCCGCTTCGACAACTTCGTCCTTCTCACCCCCAACGTCGCGCCCGACGGCAACACCGGCCTGCTCAGCTTTCGCGGCATCTCCGGCCTGTACAACACTAACCTCGTCGACGGTGCCAACAACAACCAGGCTTTCTTCTCTGAAGCCCGCGGCCGCGCCATCGGCGCCCCCTACGTCTTCCCCATCGACGCCATCAAGGAATTCCAGGCAGCCTCCTCCGGCTACTCCGCCGAGTTCGGCCAGGCCGCCGGCGGCGTCATCAACGCCATTACCAAGTCCGGCACCAACGGCTTCCACGGCGATGTCTACGAGTACTACCGCACCCCCGGCTTCAACGCCCTCGATGCCGTCAGCAAGTTCAACAAAATCTACAACCAGCCCGTCAAGGTGCAGCACCAGTTCGGCGTCTCCGTCGGCGGACCCATCCTCAAAGACAAGCTCTTCTTCCACGCCGTCTACGATGGCTACCGCCGCGTCAACCCCATTGCCTATTTGTCCGGCTACAACAACGCCACCCAGAACGTAAACCAGCTCACCGCCCTCTGCGATGGCCGCACCAGCGGCTATCTCACCCGCGGCACCACCATTTATCCGTCCGTCATCCCCGGCGTTTCCGCCGCGCAGTGCGCCGCCGCCGTCACCTTCATCAACGGCGTCCAGGGCAGCTTCGCCCGCAACACCACCCAGGACATCTACCTGCCGCGCCTCGACTACCAGGCCAGCAGCAAAACCCACCTCTCCGCCTCCTTCCTCTTTGAAGACCTCAAGCAGCCCAACGGCTACAACGCCAGTGCCACCGTCACCGGTGCCGGCTCCGTCACCCAGAACGGCGGCATCAACTTCCACGAGCGTTTCCTCTTCGCCAACGCCGAAACCGCCCTCAACGCCAACTCGACCAACGTCGTGCACTTTCAGTGGTCGCGCGACCTTGAAACCGCCAGCACCAACTCCGGCGGCCCTGCCATCTCGGTCGGCACCGGTGCCACCGGCATCGTCGCCTATGGCGAAACCTCCGCTCTTCCCCGCGGTGCCTTCCCCGACGAACACCGCTGGCAGATCACCGACATCTACGCCAGGGTCCTCGGCAAGCACTCCGCCAAAGTCGGCGTCGACGTCAACCTCATCCACGAGCAGATCAGCAACCTCTTTGGCGGCGACGGCTCCTTCAGCTACACCAACTCCATTCAGGAATATAACTTCGCCTCCTGGGTGCAGGACACCTACCAGGCCAATGGTGGCCGCCACTACAACAGCTTCTCGCAGACCAACGACCCCATCACCCACGTCGGAGCCGACGATTTCTGGAACAAAGACCTCGATGTCTTTGCCCAGGACGACTGGAAAGCCACCCCCTCGCTCCTGCTGAGCTTCGGCGCGCGTTACGATGTTCAACTCGTTCCCCAGCCCGACCTGCCCAACACCAAAAATCCCGTTGCTCTGGCTGCCACGGGCACCGTCGATACCGACTACCACATGGTCGCGCCCCGTTTCGGCTTCGCCTATAACCCGCACGAAGGCACTGTCGTTCGCGGCGGCTACGGCATCTTCTACGGCCTTACCTCCAACCCCCTCTGGTACCCCCTCCGCCGTGAAAACGGCGTCTACCAGCAGCAGTTCTCCACGCCCACGGCGACCGTCACCGCCTACACTGCAGTCACTGGTGCCGCCGCCGGCCAGCCCAACCTGCGCCTCGCCCAGCCCACCGCCGCCACGTATACCTTTTCCAACGGCCAGGGCGGCACCTACCAGGGACCGCAGGGTGAGGTTCCCGCCTTCACACCTCCCGGCCCCGCTCCCACCAACCTCGTCACAGGCACGCCGACACCTGCCGTCAACCCCGGCCTTCCCTCCGCCGCCATCGGCGTTCGCGGTGCCAGCGCCGGCTTCCTTAACCCCTACACCCACTCCTACGATCTCTCGGTCGAGCAGCAGTTGCCCCTGCACGCCACCCTTACCGTCGCCTACGTCGGTACGCGCGGCGCGCGCCTGCCCATCTACGTCGACACCAATGTCGACCCCGCATCTGCCACGAATCGAAACTACCGTCTGACGAACGCCACCGGCACATCGTCCTTCGCGTTTCCCTTCTACCAGCGCCGGCTCTTCACCTCCACCTCATCCGTCCTCACCGGCTTCTCCGACGTCAATAGCTGGTACAACTCGGCAGCCTTTTCCGTCCGCAAGCCCTTCTCGAACGGCGTTGAGATTCTCGCCAATTACACCTGGGCCCACACGGACGACGCCGGCCAGTCCGGCGCGCCCAACGGCACCTTCAACGGGACCGACTCGCCCATCATCCCCTTCGCCGAGGGTCACCGCCAGGGCCGCGGCGCGGAGTACTCCCGCTCCGACATCGACCAGCGTGGCCGCTTTGTGGGCACGTTGCTCGCCGTCACCAAACTGCCCATCGGCAACCGCTACGCCGCCTACGCCACCAACGGCTGGGAGCTGAGCGGCACCGTCACCGCACAGACCGGCTTCCCCGTAACCGGCTTCATCAATGGCTCCATCGCTTCGCCCCTGGCTGGCGACGGCGGTATTTCCGGCGCCCAGGTCACCTCAGGCACCGGCTACCGCGTCCCCGATCAGATCGCCACCCGCAATAGCTTCAAGGGTCCGGGCGTACACAACACGGACGCTCGCATTGCCCGCCAGTTTCCCTTCTTCCGCGAGGGCATGCGTTTCGAGATCGCCGCGGAAGCCTTCAACCTTGCAAACCACCGCAATATCCTCGGCGTCAACACCTCCGCCTACAACTACACCGCACCTACAGCAGCAACAACAGCCAATCCCAACCCCGCCTGCAACGTAGCCCAGTTCTCCGGCGGCTGCTTTGCTCCCAACCCCACCTTCTACACTCCCACCTCCACCTCCTCCACCATCTACGGCCCCCGCCAGCTACAGTTCCTCGGCCGCCTCTACTTCTAACCGCCACAACCATCGGGTGCCCCATGTTTCGCTTCTGAGACACGGGTTTAACAAAAAGGCCCCGGCATCCGCCGGGGCCTTTTACGCCTGAAGATCAGTCCTGTGGAAAACCTTGTCAAGCCCTCTCGCGCACAAGTCATCGCGGCTCAACAACTTACGCCCGCACGGAATTACCGCTCAATTCTCTACAATAGAAGTAGCTCATAAACACGCCCGCAGCAGGGAACAGCTAACCCCAATCGAATGACGATTTTGCCTCTAACCCCAATCGAATGACGATTTTACAAACTCGCCCCAATAGAATGACGAATTTAGCAGAAACCAAAGGGGGGGGGAGGGGGGAGGCAGGACTGGTGCACCCGAGAGGATTCGAACCTCTGACCTACAGCTTCGGAGGCTGCCGCTCTATCCAGCTGAGCTACGGGTGCCTGCCCCCAGTCTACACCGACTCACGATCACTCGAAACAAGAAGCTCCGAAGCCGATCGCTGCCGCTTCAGCTCCTCCATCACTGATCCGATCAACTCCTTGGCATCGTTCATGCCCTGCATTACCGCCTGCAGGTCGAGCGCCGGCTTACCCGGATTCCGGCTCGACACGCAGTACACGCCATGCTGCCCCACCATCGCCAACGCATCCGTCAGCACGTCCAGCGACACCGCCAGCCGCCCACGCTCCACGCCCATCATGAACTCGTACTTCTCCAACTCATCCTTGCGATCCCAGAAGACTGCCAACCTACCACTCCTTCGCCGCAGTGCCGGCCTCAACCACACCCGCAGCGGCCGGAGCCTTCCACCGCAGCACTGGCTTCCGTGCCGCCGCCACCTCGTCCAATCGCCGGATGCGCGTCGAATGCGGAGCTGTTTTTACCAGTTCCGGGTTTTCCGCGGCTTCCCGCGCGATTTGCCGCAGCGCATCGATTAGGTAGTCCAATTCTTCGCGGCTTTCACTTTCCGTCGGCTCGATCATCATCGCGCCGCTCACGATCATCGGAAAGCTCACTGTATATGCATGAAACCCGTAGTCGACCAGCCGCTTGCCCATGTCTCCGGTCTTCACGCCGTTTTTTGCCTGCAGCTTGTCGCTGAATACCACCTCGTGCATTGACCGTGTCTTGTATGGCAGATCGAACACGCCTTCCAGCTTCGCCCGGATATAGTTCGCATTCAGCACCGCATCCTCGGTCGTCTGCCGCAGCCCGTCCGGCCCATTCGCCAGCGTATACGCCAGCGCCCGCACGAACATGCCAAAATTGCCATAGAACATCCGCACTCGCCCGACTGATTGCGGCCGGTTGTGGTCGAACCCGAGCGTGCCGTCTGCCCGCTCCACCACCGTCGGCCGCGGCAGGAACGGCTCCAGCAGAGCTTTGCACGCCACCGGCCCCGAGCCAGGACCGCCGCCCCCATGCGGTGTACTAAACGTCTTATGCAGATTCAAATGCATGACATCGGCGCCAAAATCACCCGGACGCGTTTTGCCCACCAGCGCGTTCATGTTCGCGCCGTCCATGTACAGCAATGCGCCCTTTGCATGCAGAATCTCTGCGATCTCGTGAATCTGTGATTCGAACACCCCAATGGTCGAAGGATTTGTGAGCATCAACGCCGCCGTATCTTCATCCACCGCAGCCCGCAACTCGTCCAGGTCGATTGCGCCCTCTGCGTTCGACTTCAGGTTCTGCACCTGGTATCCGACTACGGCAGCCGTCGCCGGATTTGTGCCATGCGCCGAATCCGGCACTAAGACCTTCTTCCGGGCGTTTCCCCTGCTCTCGTGGTACGCCCGCACCATCAGGATGCCGGTAAACTCCCCGTGCGCCCCCGCTGCCGGCTGCAGCGTAATCGCATCCATGCCGGTGATCTCCAGCAGGCAATCCTGCAGCAACTTCATGATTCCCAGCGCGCCCTGGCTCAACGACTCCGGCTGATATGGGTGCGCCTCCGCAATTCCCTCCAGCCGCGATACCGCCTCGTTCACCCGCCCGTTGTACTTCATCGTGCAACTGCCTAGCGGAAACATGCCCAGATCGATTGCATAGTTCCACGTCGACAGCCGCGTAAAGTGTCGAACAATCTCGATCTCGCTCATTTCGGGCATCACGCCCAGGTCCGCGCGCACCACATTGCCGAGCAGCGCAGACGCATCCACCGCCGGCACATCCAACTCACTCAGTTTGTACGCCTTCTTGCCTGGCGAGCTTTTCTCAAAAATCAGGCCCTCGTTTTGGTTGGTGTGCGTTGTCGCCTTGCGCGGCGTCCCAACAAAGGGTGCGGAGCTTGGGACATCGTTTGCCGTTTCGAAAGGGGCGACTGCTGTGCTCATCATGTACTCCGTGCCTTTTGGGGCGTACTGCCGTGTGTTGCTGTTCTGAACCAAGCAAAATGACTCTGCCTACGCGGTCATCTTCTCAGCGTGGTATTGCATTGCCGTGATTGTTGCGTCGCATGCCACTGGAAAATTTACCGAGTTGGCAATGAAGCACTTTTCATGTGCCAAGCCGTGCAAAATTCGAGCTGTTTCTGTGTCGCTTCCCGCGGCCACCGTAACCTGCGGCCTTAACGTGACGCTGGTATACCGACCACTGCCATCGGCGTTCAGCACCATTTCACCTGTAGCTGCATCTGTGTAGGCCGTTACGGCGATACCCGCGTCCGCGCATACATGCAGGTAGCTCAGCATATGGCACGAGGACAGCGCGGAAAGCAGCATCTCCTCCGGATTCCACTTCTCGCGGTCTCCGCGGAATGTCGCGTCTGCCGACCCGGCGAGCATCGCTTTACCCTCTGCCTTTAGGTCAAACGTGCGGTCATATTCCCGATAACCTGACGTCCCCGTGCCACGGTTTCCAGTCCACTCCACCGTGCACGCATACCGATGCGGATTGCCGATCATCTATTCTCCCCTCAAAACACCAGCAGTTCGTCATCTGTCGCGGCCCGAAAGCTGCCAGCTTCCGCAACGTCCAGGTCCTCGTCCCGCAGGCTTAGCGCGAAAACGGTGCCGTTCTCAAATTCCACTGTCAGCGACCGTCCTTCATTCAACTCGGGCTGTGTAACGGTCTCGCCGATCACGCTGCACAGCGCATCACGGTACCCTGGCTCGCCAAACGCGATTGAGATGCCGTCCGCGTCTGCAACGTCAGGCCATACATAAAGCGTCAAAAGCGGCCCGTCGAAGTGAAGCTGCAGGTAGTCCTGCACGAACTCAACGCTCGATAGCGGTGCATCTCGCAGCTCAGAAAAGTCAGCCATCAGACCAGCGCCAGTTCGCCCACATCGGTCGTTGAATGCGCCACTGCCTCTGCAACGGCGTCCATCTGCAGCCGTGTCGTCAACTCAGTCGCGCACCAAAGCGATGCACCCGCACCCAATTCCGGGTACCACCGCGCCAACGGCAAACCGCCAATGATCTTTTTCTCTAGCAAGGTGTCGTTTAGCTCAGCCGACGGCACTGCTGTTCTCAGCACAAACTCGTTGAACCTAGGCGCTCCACCGAATAGCACCTCCGCGCTCTCCGCGTCGCCAAGTTCCCTGGCAAGGAAGTGAGCCTTTGCAAGATTCTGCTCCGCAAGCTCCCGCAGTCCCTTGCCATACACGGTCAAGAAAATCGTCACCATCAGTGCGACCAGCGACTGATTTGTGCAGATGTTTGAGGTCGCTTTTTCCCGCCGGATATGCTGCTCCCGCGTCGACAGGGTCAGCACAAACCCGCGCCGGCCCTCAGTGTCTTTCGCCTCACCCACCAGCCGGCCCGGCATTTGCCGCAGAAACTTCTCCTTGGCCGCAATTACGCCGCAGTATGGTCCACCGTATCCCACTGCTACGCCAAAACTTTGCGCCTCCAGCGAGACGATGTCTGCCTCTACCGGGGCCTTTACGATGCCCAGCGACACCGCTTCTGCAATGCTCACGATCAGCAGTGCACCTTTGGCATGCACCAACTCTGCGATTGCCGCCACATCTTCAATCGTTCCAAAAAAATTCGGTGACTGGATCAGCACGCATGCGGTGTCATCGGTAATCACCGCCTGCAGCGCATTCAAATCCACCCGGCCCTCAGCGGTGTACCCCACCTCTACCGTTGGAATGCCCTGATGCTGCGCGTAAGTCCCCAGGACCTCGCGGTACTCCGGATGCACGGTGCGCGCCAGGACCGCGCCATTCCGTCCTGTCACACGTACCGCCATCATCACGGCCTCAGCCGCTCCGGTCGAGCCGTCATACATGCTTGCGTTTGCAATGTCCATCCCCGTCAGCTCACAGATCATCGTCTGGAACTCGAACAGGGCCTGCAGCGTCCCCTGTGCGATTTCCGGCTGGTAGGGCGTGTAGCTCGTCAAAAACTCGCCACGTTGCGACAGCACATCGATCAGCACGGGCCGGTAGTGCCGGTATGCTCCCGCGCCCAGAAAGCTTGCGTATCCGGTGGCGTTTTGTGCGGCAAATGCTTTGAATGCCTCCACTACTTCCTGCTCTCCGTGCTGCCGCGGAATCGCCAGGTCGCGCGTCAGCCGGAACTGCTCCGGGATGGTGGAAAACAACTCGTCAATCGACGCAGCGCCGATCTCCTTCAACATTTCCACGCGGTCCGCGGGACTTTTCGGCAGGTAACGCATCGATTTCTCCAAAACTGTTTTGCGGGCAGCAAACCGCGCGATCTTAGTGGTCGGTCTCTTCGTTTACATACGTCTCGTATGCTTCAGCATCCAGCAAAGTGTCCAGTTCCGCCGGTGCACTTAGCGTTGCGCGGATGAGCCACGTGGTGTTCGCCTCGGCGTTGATTGTTTCCGGCGCACTTGTCAGGCTTTCGTTCACTTCCGTCACCTCGCCGCTTGCCGGTGCGTACACATCGCTTACCGCTTTGACGCTTTCCACCGAGCCGAACGATTCTTTTTGCTTCAGTGCCGCGCCGATCTTCGGCAGGTCCACAAACACAATGTCACCCAGCAGGTGCTGCGCATGGTCGGTAATGCCGATTGTGGCCGTTCCGTCGTTGTGTTCAATCCATTCGTGCTCTTTAGTGTAGCGGTACGTCGCCGGATAGCTCATATCTTCGATTTTATGCCGAGACCGCATGCCCGATGCAGCTGTGTGGAAACCTGCGTCGAAACCATCGCTGCCACGCAAGCTCTAAGCGTTCGCGCCGTTTCAGCGGCATGTGCATCGTACATCGTAGCGTGTGCGTCATAGACCCCAAGCCGGAGCCGCAGGAACAGCCCGTACCCACGGCGGCTTCCATCTGGTTGGTGATGATGAAGGCCCATCGCTCGCTTCAGGCGCTTATGGACCGCTCCATCGCTTCGCTCGGCATCGGTCTGTCGGATTTCATGATCCTTGAAGCGCTGCTGCACAAGGGTCCTATGAAGATATCAGCGCTTGGCGAAAAAGTTCACCTTGCCAATGGGAGCATGACCGCCGCCATCGACCGGATGGCCGACCGTGGCCTTTTGCAGCGCACGTCTCACGAGGCTGACCGGCGCGTCCGCACCATCGCGCTTACCCCGTGCGGTTCCGCGCTCATCCAAAAGCTTTACAAAACGCACGAGCAGGACATCGACGCGCTCATGGGCCCGCTCTGCCCTGCGGAGCGAACCGCCTTTCGCACCAGCCTGAAGAAAGTGGGCCTGGCCGCCCAAGCCGCTCTGCAAGAGACGTACTAGCTCACGGTTCAGGTGGCGCGGTGATCCGGTCTTCGGCCACGCGCGAGATTGATGTGCTTTCCGCCCGTTCAAATCCCGACGGTCCGAGCAGAAACAAGCCCATTGTCAGCGGTAAGGCCCGGCCTGTTTTCCGGTCCATGCGTGTCCCCGTTACGAAATGATCTCTGCCGGCTTTTTCGCCCGCTTATAAAACGGCGTGCTTACCACCTTCGCTTTCACCAACTGCCCGCGAATCTCGACTGCGACCTCGTTGCCATGCACCGCTTCGGCCACAGGCACAAACGCCATCGCGATATTCACCTTCAGCGTCGGTGACGGCGAGCCACTCGTCACGAGTCCAATCGGCTCACCCTCCAGCGTTCGCACGGGATAGCCGTCGCGCGCAACACCGCGGTCGACCATGACCAGCCCAACCAGCTCGCGCCCCGGCCGCTCGATCTCGCTCAGTACCTGTTTGCCGACGAAGTCCGCCTGTTTGTCCAGCTTGCAATACCGCATCAACCGCGCCTCAACCACGTTAATCTTGTCGCTGATCTCGTGCCCGTACAGCGCCATGCTGCTCTCCAGTCGAAGTGTATTGCGCGCGCCTAAACCTGCCGGCGCGATCCCAAATTCAGCCCCGGCTTCAAACACGGCCTTCCACACCATTTCGCTCGTCGGCACATCGCTCGGTATGTAGATCTCGAAGCCATCCTCGCCGGTATACCCGGTGCGCGCAATCAGCACGTTGTACAGTCCGGCGACCTTGCCCCATGTAAACCAGTAATTTTTGATGGCGCTCAGGTTCGTGTCTGTCAGCTTCTGCAGCGTCTCCAGCGCACGCGGTCCCTGAATCGCGATTTGCGTGTACAGGTCGCTGTAATCGCTGATGTGCACATGCGGCATTTGCCCGATCGTCTTGCGCACCCACTGGAGGTCTTTCTCCCGGGTGCCTGCGTTAATCACGATCAGGTAGTCGTTATCACTCAGTTTGTGCAGCACAACGTCGTCGACAAATGTACCCTCCGGCGTCAGCATGGCGCTGTAATGCGCCTGCCCTGTCTGCAGCCTGCCGGCATCATTCATCAGCAGTCGTTGCACCGCATCCAGCGAACCCGGCCCGCGCAACTGGATACAACCCATGTGCGACACATCGAATACGCCCACGGCATTGCGGACGGCATTGTGCTCCGCGACAAGCCCGGCGTACTGCACTGGCATCTCCCATCCGCCAAAGTCCACCATTTTGGCACCTAGGGCTTTGTGCATGGCGAACAACGCCGTGCGCCGCAAGGGTGCAGCAGGGTTTGGGTTCGGTTCCAGCGAGGTGTCGACAGCCTGATCCACGGTGCTCATGCGGGTGCGCTCCTGTTTCCGATGGTAGCAGCGGCAGCCTTCTGCGTTAATCGTCGCACCTTGCTGCCGCATGGTGATTTGCGGCAATTCGGCGTATGCTGCTGGCTGTGCGAGGTCTATTCCGGATCGGGTGCGGTGTGCTGTGCGGCTTGGCTGCTCTTGTGTCTGCACGCTCTTCTTTGCACGCGCAAACCGCAGACCCGACGGCCACCGTCGCCAATCCCGTTACGACGGCGCCCGCTGCAAAGACCGGCTCCTACACACTGGTGGGCGGCAACCTTCTTGTCGCACCGGGCCTCATGGTTCCAAACGGCAACGTCCCCTGGGCGCTCGACACCACGGCCAGCCCGCCAGCGCTCGTACCGATCCACCATTCCTCAATTATCGAGCCTGCCGAAGGCGGTGTCCGCGCTGCGGCTACGGCAGAAACCCCACACACGCAAGACACCCTGAACGGTTTACACGCCCACACTCTGTTGCGCACCCCGCTGCCCGTCTTCTTCGTTCATACTGCCGATCGCACAGAGAACACCGGCGACGCCGGCCGGGGCAACCCCACGGGATGGGCGCTGCTGCCCGCCATGGCCCAGGGCACCAGCCGTGTGATGCCGCACGTGCATTTCGACCAGATTGCGCAGGGCACCGCGTGTGCCGCGCCGGTCATCTGCCTGACAGCAGAAACGCTGCCCGACGGCTGGCTGCGGCTTGCCTCGCCCAATCCGCTTGAGGCCGGCGACTACGCCCTCGTACCTGTGCCGCGTCAGCCCCGGCCCGGTGTTCTGATCGTGTACGATTTCACCCTTGACACTGCCGCTCCGCTGGCAAAGGATGCCGTCATCGCCGGAAGATCAGCCCCGGCAGCACAGCGTGTTCAACATCCTTGAAAAAGCGCGAGCATCAGGCGATTTCTCCTGTTTATCCGGCATAGTGCAGCTGCTAAGGGCGAGCCGGAACTGCCGCGTCGAGAGTTACTCGACGTGGTAGTTGGGGGCTTCGCGGGTGATGATGACGTCGTGGACGTGGGATTCGCGGAGGCCGGCGCCGGAGATGCGGACGAAGCGGGCGTTTTGCTGAAGGTCTTCGATGGTGGCGCAGCCGAGATACCCCATGCCGGAGCGTAGGCCGCCGACGAGCTGGTAGACCATGTCGCCGAGGGGTCCGCGGTAGGGAACGCGGCCTTCAATGCCTTCAGGAACAAACTTGGCGAGGCGGTTGTTGCTGCTGGTTTCGGGCGCGGTGATGGATTGAGAGCGGTCGGGGTTGGCGACATCGTCCTTGCCTTGAAAGTAGCGTTCGCCGGAGCCCTGGGCCATGGCGGAGAGGGAGCCCATGCCGCGATAGGCCTTGAAGCTGCGGCCTTGGTAAAGGATGGTTTCGCCTGGGGATTCGTCGACGCCGGCGAAGAGGGAGCCGATCATGATGACGCCGGCACCGGCAGCGATGGCCTTGGTGACATCGCCGGAGTACTTGATGCCGCCGTCGGCGATGACGGTGGTGCCGGTGGCCTGGGCAGCACGGTAGGCCTCGGAGATGGCGGTGATCTGCGGCATGCCGGCGCCGGTGACCATGCGGGTGGTGCAGATGCTGCCGGGGCCGATGCCGACTTTGACGGCGTCCGCGCCGGCCTCGATGAGGGCCTTGCAGCCGTCGTAGGTGGCGATGTTGCCGGCGAGAAGATCGACTTGCGGAAAATGCCTTTTGACTTCGGCGACGGCTTCGAGGACGCGGCTACTGTGGCCGTGGGCGCTGTCGATGGCGAGGGCGTCAACGCGGGCTTCGACGAGAGCGGCGGCACGTTCGAGAAAGTCGCCGGTGGCACCGATGGCTCCGGCAACGCGGAGGCGGCCCTGCTCGTCCTTGCAGGCGTTGGGGTACTTGAGCTTCTTCTGGATATCCTTGACGGTGATGAGGCCCTTGAGCTCATAGCTGTCGTTGACGACGAGGAGCTTTTCGACGCGGTGCTGGTGGAGGATGTGCTCGGCGTCTTCAAGGGTGGTGCCGACGGGGACGGTGATGAGGTTTTCTTTGGTCATCACGTCGGAGATGGGGATGTCCGTCCGGTTGACGAAGCGAAGGTCGCGGTTGGTGAGAATGCCGACAAGCTTGCCGCCGCGGGTGACGGGGACGCCGGAGATTTTGTAACGGCGCATGACTTCAAGGGCGGCGGCGATAGGCTGGTCGGGCTCGATGGTGACGGGGTCGACGATCATGCCGGATTCGGAGCGCTTGACCTTATCGATTTCGGACGCCTGCTGAACGATGGTGAGATTGCGATGGACGACGCCCATGCCGCCGGCCTGGGCCATGGCAATGGCGAGGCGCGACTCGGTGACGGTGTCCATGGCGGCGGAGAGCAGGGGTGTGTTGAGGGTGATGCGTTTGGTCAGGCGTGTGGTGGTGGAGACCTGTGTGGGGACGACGTCGGAGAAGGCGGGGACGAGTAGAACATCGTCGAAGGTGAGAGCTTCAGGAACGGGTACGACGAGCATAAGGTTCCATGGAGTGTAGACCCGTGGGAACGTGAACGCAATGTGAGGCCGCAGGTGCGCGACTAGGCGTGGCGCTGCCACAGGTGGGCTGCGGGCGGGGCTACGACAGAGGATTCCATGTGGTCCGAAGAGGCTGCGACGCGGTTGCGACCGTCTTGCTTGGCGAGCTGAAGAAGGGCGCGTGCGCGGGCGAGCAGGTCGGAAAACGATTCGTTTGGCTGGGCAACAGTGACACCGAAGCTGCAGGTCACGGAGACGCGTGTATTGCCGAGGGCAATGACGGCGGTGCTGCCGGCGAGGCGTTCGCGGATGCGCTCCGCCGCGAGGGTGGCGTCACCAAGATCCGTGCCACGGAGGAGTAGGGCAAACTCCTCGCCGGCAAGGCGGCCGACGACATCGTTGCTGCGCAAATAAGACTGGGCGATGACAGTGAAATGGCGCAGGGCGAGGTCACCCATGTCGCTGCCGTAGCGCTGGTTGATGTGGCGGAAGTAGTCGAGATTCGCGATGACGAGTGCGAGTGGTAAGCAGGGCGAGGGTGGTGGGCTGTAGGTGTGCGGTGATGGCAACCGCGGCGATGAGGGTAAGCGCCAGCACACAGACGAGCGTGATGACGCAGGAGGAGTGATGAATCGCTAACGGTTGATCAGGGTGCTGAATATGCTCAGATTTCATCGCTTCCTTTTGCGGCAGGGTTATATGAGCGAGTCATACACCGGTGCCAGCGTACATGGAGCAGCGGGGGCTGCCGGGCGGAACTTCAGCGTTTCGGCCCAAAATCGTCGCCAATTTTCCCATTTTGATCGGAGCGCCGCGTACCGGCACCGCGATTGCCTAAATCACTGCAAATTAGCGTCGAACCAGGCGGCGGTGCGCACGGTGCGGTCGCGGATGTGGGCTGGGTCGACGAAGCCGTGGCCCTCGTTGGGGTAGATGACGAGTTGGGTTTTGACGTTCTCGGCGCGAAGGGCGTGCCAGAATTCGTAACTTTGTGGCGCGGGGCACTCGCCGTCACGGTCGCCTACGATCACGAGGGTGGGCGTTTTGACCCGATCGATGTAGTTGATGGCGGAGCTTTTGGCGTAGACAGCTTGGTCTTTGTAGACGGGTGCGCCGAAGAAGGGGACCATCCACTGGTCGATGGAGTTTTCGCCGTAATAGCTCAGCCAGTTGGAGATGCCGGCGCCGGCGACGGCGGCATGGAAGCGGTTGGTCTGGGTGACGCCGAACATGGTCATGAAGCCGCCGTAGCTCCAGCCGGTGAGTCCGAGGCGGTTGTCGTCCACGGGGTATTTCGCTTCAACTGCATCAACGCCCTTGAGCACATCGCGGAGGTCGCCGTAGCCAAAGTCCTTGCGATTGGCGGCGGTGAACGCCTCGCCCTGGCCGAAGCTGCCGCGCGGGTTGGGCTGGAAGAAGAAGTAGCCGAGGGCAGGGTAAATGCCCGCGGCGGAGTTCCAGGAGGGGCCGATTTCAGCCGAAGGTCCACCGTGGACGCTGACGATCATAGGGTACTTTTTGTGCTCGTCGTAGTTGGCGGGGAAGGTGAGCCAGCCCTGGACGTGGAAGCTGTCGTTGTCCCACTCGACTGAAATAGTTTTGGTAGTGGGCTTGCTGGCGTCGTTCATGTGGCTGACGGCGTGGATGCCACGAAAGTCGCCGCTGAAGATTTCCGGTGCCTGCGTGGGGCCGCCGGAGACGAAGGCAACCTGCCGTGCAGCGGGAGCGAAGGCGAAGGAGAGTGAGGCACGGCCGCTGCCGATGGACTGTTCGGCGGTCCAGCCGCTGGTGAGCTCCTGCTTGTTGGTGCCGAGAAGGCCGAGGTGACTCTTGCCGCTGACATCTTCAGAGAAGAGGAGATGATCGGGATCAACCCAGGCGAGGTAGACGGGGGTGGATTTGCGGTTGGGTGTGAGGTTTTGCAGGCCGCTGCCATCAGCACCCATGAGGTAGATGTCGCCGCCGGTAGAGCCCTGGTCGCTCATGAGGCCGCCGATGAAGGCGATGTTGCGGCCGTTGGTGCTGTAACGGGGAACGGCAATTTGCAGGCCGTGCAGGGAACCGCCGACGGTTTGCGGGTTGAGGATAGCTTTGGCGGCGTCTGGCTGGCCGACTGGCGTGGTGTAGAGCTTGGCGATCCACCAGGTGTTCTCGCCGGGTGGGTTTGCAGCGACGAAGGCGAGGTGCTTGCCGTCGGGTGCCCAGTCGAACTCGTACGCATGCAGGGTTTTAGGGGTGAGAACGGAAAGTGCGCCGGTCTGGGCGTCGGCGGAGGCGACCCACTGGACTTCGACGCCATCTTCGCCGATGACACCGGCTGGAGGCTTCATGGCGGCGAGGGCACCGGCGCTGCGGGTAGCGTTTTCAACGTAGAGGAAGGCGATGGAGGAACCGTCGGGCGCCCAGGCGGGCGATGTGAGAGTGCCCTTGAGGTGGGTAAGTTGACGGGTGACACCGGCGGCGGCTCGCAGCCAGAGCTGGGGCTGGTGATCGTTGCAGGTGGCGATAAAGGCGAGGGTCTTGCCGTCGGGCGACCAGCGGGGGGTGCTGGCGCTGCAGCCTGCGCCGGCGGTTACAGCGGGGTCGGTGGCGGCGGGGTTTGTGGACGGACTGATATGGAGTTCGCCGCCAGTGCCGCGGCGCGCACCGCCGAGCGTCCAGGCAAGCTGGTGGCCGTCAGGGGAAAGTTCTACCGTGCCGGGTGCGCGTACGCCGGAGCCGCCCTGTGTTGCGCTGAGGGCTTGCTCGATGCGCAGGCTGGCCGTCATCTGAATCATGCCTGCGTCCGGTTGCTGGGCCAAAAGGGTGCTGGATGTGAGGGCTGTTGTGAGAAGAAAGGCGCAGAGAACAAGACGCATGGCAGAAGGCTAGCATGAAGGAATATGAGGCTTGCTAGATTGACGCGTGCTCTGCGGATTGATACAGTGGGAAGGTTCCGAGGTTTCCTCTGGTGTGCTGCCCATGGGCTGCTGTGCCGGATGGAAGGGTTTGCAGGCGTTGATGAAGCGTTGTAGCCCGTCAAAGATGCAGTCCGATGGTGCCGTCGTATGGCGCGTTGAAGGCAGACACCCACAGCGTTCAGCAGATTTAGAGAGAGTCAGGGAGTTACCGTGCCTACGTTTCATCAGCTTGTAAAGAAGGGCCGCACTGCGCCGAACTATAAGACGGCCAGCCCGGCATTACAGGGATCGCCGCAGCGGCGTGGTGTTTGCACTCGGGTCTACACGCAAACACCCAAGAAGCCGAACTCAGCATTGCGCAAAGTAGCGCGCGTTCGATTGACAAACGGGATTGAGGTTACGTCGTACATCCCGGGTGAGGGCCACAATCTGCAGGAGCATTCAATTGTGCTGATTCGTGGCGGTCGTGTGAAGGATTTGCCCGGCGTTCGTTACCACATCGTGCGTGGCACCTTGGATTCCGTGGGCGTTGCAAAGCGTTTACAGAGCCGTTCGAAGTACGGTGCAAAGCGTCCCAAGGCGCAGAGTAAGTAAGTGATAGCTGCCGATTCAACTTCGGCCGGCAGCTACATTGCCAAGTCCAGTCGCGTGAGAAGTCACCGCGCTGGAGGAAGAAGAGAGAGTAATGCCACGTAAAGGTCATATCGCGAAGCGCGAGGTTGCACCGGATCCTATTTACGGATCTACGCTTGTCACCAAGTTTGTGAACAGCATGATGTGGGGCGGCAAGAAGTCGACCGCACAGAAGATATTTTATGAGTCGATGACGAATCTTGAGCAGAAGGGCGGCGACGAAGCCTTAAAGCTGTTCAAGAAAGCGGTCGAGAATGTAAAGCCGCTGTTGGAAGTGAAGAGCCGCCGTGTTGGCGGTGCAAACTACCAGGTGCCGATCGAAGTGAATCCGGAGCGACGCACGTCGTTGGCGATTCGGTGGCTAGTGAGCTTTGGGCGTTCGCGCGGTGAAAAAGGCATGGTCGACAAACTGACTGCGGAGTTGTTGGACGCAGCAAACGGGCGCGGCGCGGCGATGAAGAAGAAAGAAGACGTTCACCGCATGGCCGAAGCGAACAAAGCTTTCGCTCACTATCGCTGGTAGGTCTTTCCGTTTCAGCTTCCGTCAATTATGAGTTGTGCATCCTGCCCGGGTAAGTTCGTGTTGAACGACTTACTCGGGCACTTACGCAGAAGTTACCGCGGGGAAGCGTCTCCGCAGAATTGAAGAATCACCGTGCCACGGACAGTTGCTTTAAATAAGTGTCGCAACATCGGCATCATGGCCCACATCGACGCGGGTAAGACAACAACGACCGAGCGAATTTTGTTTTACACCGGCGTGAACCATCGCATTGGCGAAGTGCACGAGGGCACCGCGACAATGGATTGGATGGAGCAGGAGCAGGAGCGCGGTATTACGATTACGTCGGCTGCGACGACCTGCACGTGGAACAATTACCGGATCAACATTATTGACACGCCAGGCCACGTGGACTTTACGGCCGAGGTGGAGCGTTCGTTGCGTGTGCTGGACGGTGCGGTCGCGTGCTTTGACGCCGTTGCCGGTGTACAGCCGCAGTCGGAGACGGTGTGGCGGCAGGCGACGAAGTACAAGGTTCCGCGCATTTGCTTCATCAACAAGATGGACAAGAATGGCGGCGACGCGGAGTACGCGACCAAGACGATCCAGGATCGTCTGGGAGCGAAGGCGGTGCTGACGCAACTTGCCATTGGCGCAGAAGCAAAGTTTCAGGGTGTTGTCGACCTGGTTACGATGAAGGCTTACGTGTGGCACGACGAGGAGATGGGTTCGGCATACGATACCGAAGAAATTCCCGCTGACTTAAAAGAGAAAGCGCAGGAGTTCCGCAACGCGCTGATCGAGGCTGTCGCCGACCAAGACGATGCGTTAATGGAAAAGTATCTTGAGGGTGAAGAGCCGACCGTCGACGAGTTGAAGTCAGCGATCCGCAAAGCCACCATTGGCATGCACATTTTTCCGGTGCTGATGGGGTCGTCGTTCAAAAATAAGGGCGTGCAGACGTTGCTGGACGCAGTGATCGACTACCTGCCGAGTCCACTGGATATTCCGCCGATGATTGGGCACGATCCCGAAGATTTGGAGAAGGAACTGATTCGCTTGCCGGAAGACAATGCGCCCTTTTCCGCGCTCGGCTTTAAGATCATGACCGATCCGTTTGTCGGCCAGCTTATCTTTATTCGCAACTATTCCGGCACACTGAAGACGGGCGATTCAGTGTTAAATCCGCGCACGCGCAAGACGGAGCGTATTGGCCGTTTGCTGAAAATGCATGCGAACAAGCGGGAAGAAGTAAACGAGATTTTGGCCGGCGATATCTGTGCGGCGGTCGGTCTAAAAAACCTTGTCACCGGCGATACGATCTGCTCGGACAAGGCTCCGATTGTGCTTGAGTCGATCGATTTTCCGGAACCAGTGATCGAGGTTGCGGTAGAGCCAAAGACGAAGGCCGACCAGGAAAAGATGGGAATGGCGCTCGCGAAACTTGCGCAGGAGGATCCCACATTCCGCGTTCGAACCGACCAGACAAACGGCCAGACCATTATCAGCGGCATGGGTGAGTTACACCTCGAAATCATCGTCGATCGGATGATGCGTGAGCACAAGGTAGAAGCGAACGTTGGTAAGCCGCAGGTGAACTACCGCGAGACGATTCGTACAAACTCCGAAGCCGAGGGCAAGTATATTCGGCAGTCAGGTGGTTCGGGTAACTACGGTCATGCAAAAATCCGTATCGAGCCAAATGAAACCGGTAAAGGTTACGAGTTCTCGAACGATACCAAAGGTGGCTCAATTCCCAAGGAGTATGTCAAACCGATCGATCAGGGTATCCAGGAGGCGATGGCTGGCGGCGTCCTCGCAGGGTATGAGATGGTCGACATTAAGGTATCGCTCTACGACGGTAGCTACCATGATGTGGATTCAAATGAAATGGCGTTTAAAATCGCCGGATCGATGGCCTTCAAGGAGGCCGCCCGCAAGGCCAAGCCGGTTCTGCTGGAACCTGTGATGGCTGTGGAAGTGACGGTGCCCGAGGATTACATGGGTACTGTGATTGGCGATCTGAACAGCCGCCGCGGCCGGATTGAAGGCATGGAGATGGTGGGTGGTGTGCAGGCGATTAAAGCAACTGTGCCACTTAGCACCATGTTCGGCTATGCGACCAATCTGCGTGGATCGACGCAGGGTCGCGGTAACTTCACAATGCAGTTCGCGCAGTATGAGGAAGCACCGCGTAACGTGTCGGAAGAGATTATTGCGAAGGTGCAGGGTCGCGATAGATAAGCGTCGGAAGTCTAGGCAGGCGCGCTTCGTGTCTGCCTCGCCGGCTAGGGTTGCAGGGTGGACGTACTGAATTAAGCCGAAGGGTAAAGGAGTATTTAGATGGCGAAGGAAAAGTTTGATCGGTCGAAGCCTCATGTGAATGTGGGGACGATTG
>CAXTJO010000042.1:0-23581 GCA_964244665.1 uncultured Terriglobus sp. | reverse complement strand
AATCCTGGTCGACGATGTTGGCGCCGGTGGAGACGATGGCGTCGACCATGTGATTGCGGATGAGGTCGACGATGACTTTTTGCAGGCCGGCGGAGATGAGCGAACCGGCGAGGCAGAGGATGACGCCGCATTCGGTGTCGCGGAGCATTTTGTCGTAGATGGTGGCGGCGCGGGCAAGGTCACGCGAGCTGTAGGCCATGGAGCCCATGGCATCGACGAGGGAGACGACGTTGTGCGCGGTGATGTCGATGTGCTGGACGGGGTCGCGGAGGAGTTCCTGTTTGGTAGGCATGTCAAGGGTTAGTTTATCGTGTGCGACGGCAGTGGAACCCAGGTTTTGTGAAGATTCAGTGTGGATTGCATTTGTACGGAGCGATGTCCTGTGATGCGACAAAGCGGAGAAGGAGGGTAGCCGGACGCCGATACAGGTGGAGACAAGAGGGAGTGAGGAGACAGGGATGGAGTGGGCA
This sequence comes from uncultured Terriglobus sp., assembly GCA_964244665.1. Classification (GTDB taxonomy): domain Bacteria; phylum Acidobacteriota; class Terriglobia; order Terriglobales; family Acidobacteriaceae; genus Terriglobus. The sequence goes on along the minus strand of CAXTJO010000042.1, from coordinate 23,111 downwards.
CGATCGCAGACGGTTCCGGCATCGGCGGTGATTTCGGCGCTGTCGTTTGCGCTGGACCTGACGGAGGGCCAGCCGATGGGCCACGCGATGCAGACGTGCCTGATCGGCATGCGGCTGGCGGCGGCGATAGGGCTGAACGAGGTGCAGCAGGCGGACCTGTACTATGCGCTGCTGCTGAAGGATGCGGGATGCAGCAGCAACGCGTCGAAGCTGTTCCACCTGCTGCACAGTGACGACATACGGGCCAAGGGCGACCTGAAGGACAAGGACTGGACGCGGATGAGCCTGGACCGCGTGCGGTATACGTTGAGCCACATCGCGGATGGTGCGCCGTTGATGGGCAAGCTGAAGCACCTGATGCATGTGGCCACGACGGAGCAGACGACGTCGTGCGACCTGGTGAAGCTGCGGTGCGAGCGGGGCGCGTCGATTGCGCGGCAGATCGGGTTCGGGATGGAGGTGGCGATGGCGATCGCGAGCCTGGACGAGCACTGGGACGGGCACGGGTACCCGATGGGGCTGAAGGGCGAGGAGATTCCGGTGCTGAGCCGGGTGATGAACCTGGCGCAGACGCTGGCGGTGTTCTGGATGCAGGGCGGCCCGCGGGAAACGTTGCGGATGATGAAGCGACGGACCGGGCGATGGTTCGACCCGAGGATGGTGCGGGCGGCACAGGCGCTGGTACAGGGTGGGACGCTGTTTGCCGGGCTGGACAGCGCGGACCTGCAGGGGGAGGTCGCGGCCCTGGAGCCGGGTGTGAAGCTGCACCTGCCTGCCGAACGGATGGACCACATGTGCCTGGCGTTTGCGGAGGTGATCGATTCGAAGTCGCCGTTTACATTTCGGCATTCGCAGGGGGTGGCAGCGGCGGCGGTCGCCATTGCCGAGCGGATGGGGCTGCCGGAGAACGAAGTGGTGGAGCTGCGGCGGGGCGGGTTGCTGCACGATATCGGCAAACTGAGCGTGCCGAACACTATTTTGGAGAAGCCGGGCAAGCTGGACAGCGATGAGTGGGCCGTGGTGAAGAAGCACCCATATTACACGCTGGAGATTTTGCGAAGGGTGCCGGGCTTTGAAGAGATGAGCCATGTGGCGGCGGCGCACCATGAGCGGCTGGACGGCAAGGGGTACTTTCGCGGGTGGGGCGCGACGCAACTGAACCTGCATGCGCGGATTCTGGCGGTGGCGGATGTGTATGACGCGCTGGCGGCGGAGCGGCCATACCGGGAGGCGCTGCCGCTGGACACAGTGTTTGCCATTATGGATAAGGACACGCCGCATGCGCTGGACCCGGCGTGCATGGAAGCGCTGAAACAGGCACCGGTGACCATGCCAAAGGTGCCGGAGGGCCGGCACTGGAAGGTGACGGAGATCGCGCCTGCGCTGGTTCCGGCGCATGCGTTTTAGAGCGCCGTTGGGCCGAGGTCGGGGCGTCGTGGTGAGGGGCATGGCTGACGCTATGCCCCTCTGAAGAACCTGTCCTATTTGGAATCGTTAGAGACTCTGCGGACCCATTGAGTGCAATAGACCTTTGCTACGGCGTTACAGGGCGCCGGTGCCGATGAGGTTTTTGTAGAAGTGGGAGCTGAGCTTGGGCGTGCGCTTTTGGGTGGCGAAGTCGACATAGGTGATGCCGAAGCGTTTTTCGTAGCCGTCGGCCCACTCGTAGTTGTCGAGCAGGGACCAGCAGAAATAGCCCTTGACGGGGACGCCCTCCGACACGGCACGCTGCAGGCTGGTGAGGTAGTTCTTGAGGTACATGACGCGGTCGGAGTCGTAGATGTGACCGTCGGCGGCGACTGTATCGGTGGAGGAGCAGCCGTTCTCGGTGATGTACATCTCCTTGATTCCCCAGACTTCGCAGGCGAGCTTGGGAACCCAGTAGAGCGCCTCGGGGCCGATAGAGAGCCATTCGCTGAACATGTGGGGGTAGCTGGCGGGGTTGGGAACCATCTCATAGCCGTCGGGGTTGGAGCCGGCGCGGACGAAGGAGGGCTGGTAGATGTTGATTCCCTGGAAGTCGAGCGGGGAGCCGATGACCTTGAGCTCTTCCGGGGTGAATTTGGGAGCGTCGGCACCGAGCTTCGCCAGGTAGCGATCGGTGTATTTGCCGGTGCGCATGAGATTTAGGTAGCCGGCGTTCTCTTCCTGAATGGCGATGCGCGCGGCGGCGATGTGTTCCGGCGCGTTGTAGACGGGGGTGACGGCGGTGAGGTTTTCGGCGGAGCCGACCCTGGTGCCGGGGCGGGCGTGGGCGCGGATCGCCTGCACCGCGAGGCCGTGGCCAAGGACGGCATGGTGACGCGCCTGGGCAAGCTTGCCGCGGCTGAGTTTGAGCCCAGGGGCGTGGAGACCGTTGCCGTAGCCGAGTTCGATGAACGTCGAAATCTCGTTCATAGTCATGAAGTTGTGGATGACGTCGGAGAGCTTGCCGGCGGTGTAGCCGGCGTAGTCCGCGAAGGCCTTGCTGGTGTCTTTGCTTTGCCAGCCGCCCTTGTCTTCGAGGGGCTGCGGCAGGTCCCAGTGGAAGAGGGTGCAGTAGGGCTCGATGCCGGCGGCGCGGAGAGCCTCGGCGAACTTGCGGTAGTGATCGATGCCTTTTTGGTTGGGCTCCCCGGAGCCGGTGGGGAAGATGCGCGACCAGGCGATGGAGAACCGGCAGGTTTTGAGGCCGAGGTCCTTCATGAGGGCGATGTCTTCGGGATAGCGGTGATAGCTGTCGGTGGCGATGTCGCCGGTGTCGCCGTTGTGGGTCTTGCCGGCGGTGTGGGAGAAGGTGTCCCAGACCGTGGGGCCGCGGCCGTCTTCGTTGACGGCGCCTTCCACCTGGTAGCTGGCGGTGGCGGAACCCCACAGGAAGTTTTTGGGGAAGGTACGGTCAGTGGATGGATTGGCAGTTGTCTGGGCGGCAGCCACCGTAGGTGTGCCGGTGGCGGCTGTGGCTGCGGTGGCGGCGGCGAGTTGGGCGAAGCTGCGTCGAGAAATGCGGTGCGACATGGTGGTGTGGGGCCCTTTGCGCGTGAGTGGCAGACCCATGAACCATATCGCACCGAGAGCTACTTGAGGAAGTGCTGAACGGCTGGAGATTTGCCGGTTTATGTGCCGTCGTGGAAGATGCTCTCGATCGGCAGCTGAAAAAGACGTGCGATGCGAAAGGCAAGCGGCAGAGACGGGTCGTACTTGCCGGTTTCCAGAGCGTTGACGGACTGGCGTGAGACCTGGAGCTGCTCTGCCAGGTAGGCCTGCGACCAGCCGCGGTCAGCGCGCAGATTGCGCAGGTGGTTAGTCATGGCCGGCAGTGCGACTGCCGGCGCTATAGGCCAGCTTGGAGATGCCGGCGACACCCCAGAAGGTCATGAACTCGGTGAAGGGCGGGATCTGGCCCTGCCAACCATAGGAGCGAAGGAAGCCGACAAAGATCGTAACGGCAAGCGCCGCGGCAGTCCCCCAAAGCATGCCACGCACAATGATGTCGCGCTGGTACTCGTCCTTCTCTTCTTTGAGGTAGCGACCGACGACCCAGGCGAAATACAGGAGGGGGACGGTAGGGAGGACGGCCACGAGATACAGTTGCCACCCCTGAGGGTGGAAATGGTTGATGAGTAGTCGCGTAACAAAGACCAGAGCGATGTAGGCGAGCGCAACACCGAACGAGCGTTGCAGGTAGCTGCGCTTGGCGGCGTTGGTTGTGGGTGAGCAGAAGAGCATAGAGCCTCCGTGTGAGTGGCCTGTCATGCAGGCCCGAGTGACAAGCTCACTTTACGTAAAGGACGCTTGTCTTGTCAAGGGTGCTTGTCTTGAAGTTCGGGAATTGTCGTCGAAGGTTTACGCACGCTTGGTAGGCTCATAGCCAGCATGATCATCAACTTTTCAGAGCGGGCGCATAACCATAATTTTGAGCTGGACCCAATTGTGCGGTCGCTGCTGGATACGGATTTTTACAAGCTGCTGATGCTGCAGTTCATCTGGAAGCATTTTCGCGAAACGCGGGTGACGTTCGGGCTGCGGAACCGGACGCTGAAGTTTCGGCTGGCGGATATGGTACGGCGGGAGGAGGTGCTGGCGCAGTTTGAGCATGTGCGGCGGCTGCGGTTCCGGCGGTCGGAGATGATCTGGTTGGCGGGCAATACGTTCTACTCGACGCGGGGGATTTTTGAGCCGGCGTTTCTGGAGTGGCTGGAGCGGGACTTCCGGCTGAGCGAGTTCGAGCTGAGCGAGAAGGATGGGCAGTTCGAGTTGCGGTTCGAGGGGCCGTGGGTGGAGGTGACGCTGTGGGAGATTTATGCGTTGTCGATCCTGAACGAGTTGAAGACGCGCGCGGCGCTGAAGGGGATGACGGAGTTTGAGCTGGACATTCTGTATGCGCGGGCGAAGACGCGGCTGTGGGAGAAGATCGAAAAGATGCGGGGGGTGCCGGGGCTGGCGGTAGCGGACTTCGGGACGCGGCGGCGGCACAGTTTTTTGTGGCAGGAGTTTGCCGTGGAGGCGATGCACGCGGAGCTGGACGGTGCGTTCAGCGGGACGAGCAATACGTTTTTGGCGTACAAGCACGACATGGAGGCGATCGGGACGAATGCGCACGAGATCCCGATGGCGCTGGCGGCGCTGACGGACGACGACGATGAGCTGAGAGGCGCGCAGTACCGCATGCTGGAGTTGTGGCAGCAGACGTACGGCGGCAGTTTGCAGGTGATGCTGCCGGACACGTATGGGACGACGCAGTTTTTAGAGAACGCGCCGGAGTGGGTGAGTGGGTGGACGGGGCAGCGGGTGGATTCGAAAGACCCATTTGTGGCGGGGGATGAGTACATTGCGTGGCTGCGCGGGCGCGGCGTGGACCCGGCGAAGAAGCTGGTGATTGCGAGCGATGGATTGGATGTGCAGGAGATCCTGAGTCTGCATGCGTACTTTATGGGGGAAATTGCGCCGGGGGTGAGTGCGCGGGACTTTCGGGATGCCGCGTCGTTCAAAGACGAGAGGATGTGGCGGCCGGAGCGGCGAATCCGTTTCAGCGCGGGTTGGGGGACGCTGCTGACGAACGATTTCCGAGAGTGCCATCCGCGTGGGGAGGACGGGCTGGAGCCGATTTCGCTGGTGTGCAAGTTGATTCGGGCGGAGGGCCGGCCGGCGGTGAAGCTGAGCGACAACTACCTGAAGGCAAGCGGGCCAAAGGATGAGGTGGAGCGGTATCGGCGGGTGTTTGGGCTGGCGGGGATGGCGAATACACCGATTTTGGTGTGAGTTAGGGCTGCGCGTGTGTGCGTTAGGCTGGAGCGATGAGCCTGGTGTTTTATCGCGATCCAGCGAAGGCACAGCGTAATTTGAGGAAACACGGCGTGTCGTTTGAGGAAGCAGAAACTGTGTTCCTGGATCCACTGGCGATCACAGTTGCTGACGAGGTGCACTCGACCCAGGAGTTACGGGAGCATACGATGGGTTATTCTGTGCGCCTGCGTCTGCTGTTGGTGGTGCATACTGAGGAAGTCGATGGCGAAATCCGCATCATTAGCGCCCGCAAAGCCGACGCGTACGAGCGTGGACAGTACCCGCGTGCTTAAGCCGGCGGACAACAGAACTTTGCGCCGGTTAGATTTCAGCGAGGGTGTTGTCGGCAAGTATTACGAGGCTGCGATTGCGGGACGCGCAGTGGTGGTGATCGACGTCGATCTGGTGGATAGCTTTCCGACGCCGGAGGCCGTGAATGCCGCCCTGCGTTCGTTAAGGGATATAGCCGTCCGGGCCGGCAAGCCGTTACGAACAGCGGACCGCGCGAAAGCAACGAAAGCCGCATGACCTGCGGCAATTCTAGTAAGCCCCATGCTGAATTTCCGCCTAGTGTGCGTCGGCGATGGGAGGATCGACGGTGGGTGCGGGGTCGCGCAGGAGTGTGCCGTGGCGGCGCATGGTGAGGACGAGGAAGCGACGCAGATAGATGGCGAGAACGGGGCAGAGGACGGCTGCAATGACGGCCCAGATGAGGAGAGCGTGCCACTCCCACTGCCAGATGTCGCGGATGAGTTTTAGTGGATGGTGGCTTAGGTGTTCAAGCTGGCGCCTGTCGAGCGGCAGACGGCGGGTGTGGAACAGGTAGACGCCAGCCTGCATGAACGGCAGAAAAAGCAGCCACTGCAGCGGTGCGACGACGTGCGTACCGACCTGGGACGCGACCTGGTTGAGGCGGAAAAGCAGAGCGATAAGGATGACGACCACCGTCGTGATGCCGATGGCGGGGTTGATGCCGATCACGATGCCGACAGCAATGGACCAAGCGAGGCGCTTTGGGGAGATGCCGCCGCGGAGAAGGCGGAGGAGCGGGCGCACGACCCTGCAGCGGAAGAAGCCCCGGACGCGTTGGGGGATGAGGAACACAGATGTGAGATTCGCGGTTGGACTGGCGGGTCTAGTGCCGGTGAGAAGAAATGCAGAAGAACGCGCTCCACCGGCGTTCGTAAACCCGTGTCCGAGAAGCCGGACACGGGGCACGCTGGGAGCGCTTACGCGTGCGGGGTATACAGGTCGCGGTGGCGGAGGGCGGCGCGGACCTGTTCGACGGACCAGTCGAGGGACTGGCAGCCGTCGACGCAGAGATCGGCGGTGCTGCGCGAGGGGAGGATGAATTCGTCAGCCATGGGACGGGCGGTGGTGTGGAACTGGTCGCGGACAGACTGCTCAGTGCGGCCGCGTTCGCGGGTGTCACGGTGGATGCGGCGGGTGAGACAGACGTCGTGGGGGGCGTCGACGTAGACGGTGAGGGTATAGAGGGGGAGAAGGTCGGGGTAGTGTAGGGCGAGGATGCCTTCGACGATGACGAAGGGCCTGGGTTCAATGCGGTGGGACCGGTTGGCAACGCGGGAGTGGGAGGCGAAGTCGTAGACGGGACGGTCGACGGGCTCACCGTTCGAGAGGGCGCGGACGTGGGTAAGGATGAGTTCGGATTCAAGCGAGTCGGGGTGGTCGAAGTTGCGCTTGTGGCGGGTGTCGAGCGGGAACTGGGAGAGGTCGCGGTAGTAGAGGTCGAGGGGAAAGAGGGTGGCGTCGAGTTCGAGAGCGAGTTCGCGGGCGAGGGTGGTTTTGCCGGAGCAGGAGCAGCCGCCGATGGCGAGGACGGTGGGTCGAAGGGTGTGAGGCAGGGTGAGTTGGTGGGTCACTGGAGGTGATTGTAGTTGCTGGCCTGTTGGGGGGCCCGGCTCTGCGAGCGACGCAGATGGACGCGATGTCTGGGTGCAATACTGAACGTGCCTTAGTGCAGGGCTGGCCGCTTAGGGCTACCGCCGGGAGTGCAAGTTTCGCCCTGAAAGCGAAACGCTCCGGGGTAGCAGCCCCGGAGCGATCCTGTACGAAAGGTGGTGATGTGGAATGCAACCCTTACGGGTTCGTTACCGCAAGTTCGTGTTGCAGGTTCCTGGTGAAGTTGTCTTGTACCTGCTCGCGAAGTTCGCTCTGCTGCTTGCATTGCTGAAGTAGTAGAGCTGTTACCAAACTGTTCCCTTGCCTGCCAGCGGCGGGGGAACACTGACTATGAGCGTTACACGCTGTTGCGTTGCCGTCAATAACTTTGACGGGTGTTGCGTTCCACATGGCTATGCGCCTGGTGTGTTGGCAATACTTGGGACGAGGGCGGTGAGGAGGGTGGTGAAGCGTGTCGCGGCCTGGAGGCCAATGTCCATGACTTCGAGGTGGTGGAGTTTTTCGCCGGTGATGCCGGCGGCGGGGTTGGTGACGAGGGACAGGCCGAGGACGCGGATGCCCATGTGGCGGGCGACGATGACCTCGTGGACGGTGGACATGCCGACGAGGTCTGCGCCGAGGGTGCGGAAGGCGCGGATTTCGGCGGGGGTTTCGTAGGAGGGTCCGAGAACGGCGATGTAGACGCCGGTGGGCATGGACCAGCCCTGCTGTTCCGCGGTTTTGACGGCAAGGTTTGTGAGGGTGGGGTCGTATGCGGTGGTCATGTCAAAAAAGCGGAGGCCGGTGTCGGCGCCCTGGTTGCGGTCGAGGCCGAAGCGGGGCTCGTTTGGGCCGAGAGCGGCGTTGGTGCCGGTAAGGTTGATGTGGTCGGAGATGGCGCAGATGGTGCCGGAGCCGAGGTCGGCGCGGATGCCGCCGGCGGCGTTGGTGACGATGAGGGTGCGGATGCCGAAGAGGCCGAGGACGCGGGTGGGAAAGGTGACCTCGTCCATGCTGTAGCCCTCGTAGGCATGGACGCGGCCGGCCATGACGGCGACAGGGACGCCCGCGACGGTGCCGAGAACCATGCGGCCGCTGTGGCCTTCGACGGTGGATTGCGGGAAGTTTGGGATGTCGGCGTAGTGGACGATGGTGGGGTTTTCGATGGAGTCCGCGAAGCTGCCAAGGCCGGAGCCGAGGATGATGCCGAGCGTGGGGCGGAGGGTGGTGGCGGCGGCGAGATGGGCGGCGGAGGCGGTGGCTTTTTCGTAAAGGTTATTCATGCAGGTCCCGCAGAATTGCATCGAGGTCGCGTTTGCCATGAAGGATGCGCAGGACCGACAGCGGTTTTGTATCCGGGTTATAGATGAGCAGATAACTGCCAGCCACGTGCACGCGATAAGGAGCGGGGACCAGGGGTGGGCGGCTGCGGTATCGAACGGGCAGCGTTGCCAGGGCGTCCATCTCTTCAATGAGCAGAGTCTCTACACGAAGAGCGGCCGCTGGGCTTTGACGTTCGAGGTAAAGCAGAATTTCGACCAGGTCGAGCTCTGCAGGACCGGAGAGGATGTAGAGCGTCACGCTCTTTTGCGCCGGCGTTCGTCGAGGCGTTGCAACATCTGCTCACGGGTGACGAAGTCGCCTTTGTCCAACGCGTCGATTCCCTCCTGGATGAGCTTCCGGATGCGCATGTTGTCGGGTTCGTCGCGAAGCAGGTTTTCCACGGCTGACTCCAGAACCTGCTCTGCGGAGCTGTACGCTCCGCTTCTCACGAGAGTGTCGACGGCGGCTTGCGTTTCTGCGGTGAGTTCGACATGCATGGCACTGTCTCCCGTGTTCAGAATAGCGCGTTGCCGGCCGCCTATCGAAGCAGGACGCTGACGATGCTTGCGCTGAGAAGGTTGGCGAGGGTGCCGGCGAGCATGGCGCGGAGGCCGAGGCGGGCGAGTTCGTTGCGGCGGGCGGGGATGAGCGCGCCGATGCCGCCGATTTGCATGCCGACGGAGCCGAGGTTGGCAAAGCCGCAGAGGGCGAAGGTGGCGATGGCGAGGGTGCGGGTGCTGATGGCACCGGCCCTGGCGAGGGTGCCGAGTTGCGTGTAGGCGATGAACTCGTTGAGCACAGCGCGGGTGCCGATGAGATTGCCGACGATGGGTGCGTCGTGCCAGGGAATGCCGATCAACCAGGCGACAGGCGCGCAGAAGAAACCGAGGATGACGTTGAGCGAGGAGGGAAAGGCGACGGCGTGGCCGCTGACGGCGTGCACGCCGATGAGGTTATGGATGCCGAGAAGGATGCCGTTAAGCAGGCCGACGAGGGCAAGAAAACTGATGAGCATGATGGCGACGTTGAAGGCGAGCTGGCCGCCATCAATGGTGCCGCGGGCGACGGCGCCGAGGAAGTTTTCGCCGGTGTGCTCCTGTTCGACGGACATGCGGACGGTGCCGAGGGTTTCGGGGACTTCAGTTTCGGGCACGAGCATTTTAGCGATGAGGATGGTGCCGGGAGCGGTCATGATAACGGCGCTGAGCAGGTCTTGCGCGCGGATGCCGAAGGAGATGTAGGCGGCCATGATGCCGCCGGAGACGTGGGCCATGCCGCTGGTCATGATGGTCATGAGCTCGGAGCGGGTGGCGTTGTTGAGGAAGGGGCGAATGGTGAGGGGAGCTTCTGTCTGGCCCATGAAAATGCTGGCGGCGACGTTTGTGGATTCCGCGCCGCTGGTGCCCATGGTGCGCTGCATGAGCCAGGCGACCCAACGGATGACGCGCTGCATGAGGCCGATGTGATAGAGCGCGGCAAACAGCGCGCTGACGAAGATGATGGTGGGAAGGACGGCAAAGGCGAGGACCTGGAGAGGGCTGCGCGGATTGCCGAGCTGGCCGAAGACGAAGGCGGAGCCGTCGACGGAGTGCGCAAGCAGCTGCGTGATGCCGCCGGAGACGGTGGCGAGGACACGCTGGCCGAAGGGAAACCGGATGACGATGATGGCGAAGAAGACCTGCAGCGACAGGCCCCAGAGCACGGTGCGCCAGCGGATGGCGCGGCGGTCGGTGGAGAGGAGGTAGGCAACGAGCAGCAGAACGACGACACCGAGCAGACCGGTGAAACGGGCCAAGGCGGCCCTCCCTTATGCGAATGTGAACGGACCTAAGCCTCGAGTGTACCGGAGGCGAGCAGCGCTCCGGCGGGACGGGCGCGGCGCGAGAACATGCCCACAAAACAAACAGGCAAGCCCGTCGCATCCGCAGCGCATCCATACGTTAGAGGACAGTATTTATGCAGATGAGACGCTTCAGTGCGCACAACATTTCCGTCGCACCGCTGATGCTGGGCGGGAACGTATTTGGCTGGACCGCCGATGAGGCGATGTCATTTGCCATCCTGGACAGGTTCGTGGAACGGGGATTCAACTTTATCGACACGGCGGATGTGTACTCGCGCTGGGTGCCGGGGCACACGGGCGGCGAGAGCGAAACGATTCTGGGCAAGTGGCTGAAGAGGAGTGGGAATCGGGACAAGGTGGTGCTGGCGACGAAGGTCGGCATGGATATGGGAGACGGCAAGCAGGGGTTGAAGGCAGCCTATGTTCGCGAGGCGGTGGAGGCATCACTGACGCGGCTGCAGACGGACCATATCGATCTGTACCAGACGCACAAGGATGACCCGGACACGCCGTTGGAGGAAACGGGGGAGGCGCTGGACTCGCTGGTGCGCGAGGGCAAGGTGCGGGTGCTGGGTGCGAGCAACTTCGACGGAGAGCGGCTGCGGGCGGCGATCGAGGTGGCGCGGGATGCGGGCTGGCAGGCATATGAGACGTTGCAGCCGCAGTACAACCTGGTGGAGCGGCAGACGTATGAGCACGACCTGGCGCCGGTGGTGGCGGAGTATGGGCTGGGCGTGGTTCCCTACTTCTCGCTGGCGGCAGGATTTTTGACGGGCAAATACAAGTCGGTAGAGGACGCAAAGGGCAAGAGCCGCGAAGGGGTTGTGAGCAAGTATTTCAACCCGCGTGGGCAGGCGGTGCTGGATGCGCTGACGAAGGTAGCGGAGGAAGCCGGGGTGAAGGAGGCGTCCGTGGCGCTGGCATGGCTGCTGTCGCGGCCGGATGTGCTGGCGCCGATTGCGAGTTCCACAAGCCTGGAGCAGATGGAGGATTTGTTTGCGGGGGCGGAGTTGCAGTTGTCGGCGGAGCAGCTGGCGAGGCTTTCAAAGGCGAGTGCGCCGGAGGTGACGGGGCAGGAGCCGGCGATGGCGGGCGCGCTGCCGGGTGAGGGCGACCGGTCTACGCGGAAGTAGCGGCGGAGTTGGCGTCATGGCGACCGGAGGGTAACGTGAGCCGCCACCTTCTCCGGCTACTGCTGCGCCATCTGGGATACGGAGAGAGTGTTGCCGTCCGGGTCTTTGAACCAGGCTACAGTGGAGCCGTCCGGTGCCTGCCAGATGCCGAGGTCGCTTTGTGTGAACCACGGAAAGCGTGCGAAGACAATGCCCTGCGCGGTAAGTGCTTCAACGGCATGCACGAGATCATCGACCTGCCAGCCGAAGAGCGTGTACGAGGCGGGTTGGTGGTCAGGCACGCGGACAAGGCGGAGCATGAGCGTGGGTGCTGGGCCGACGGCGAACACGATGGCGAAGTCGTTGTCTTCAACAACGGTGAGGCCGAGGGTGGTTTCGTAAAAGGGGCGTGCGGCCTCGGCGTTTGCGGTGGGAATGAAGGCGATGGGTAGGTTGCTGGTCAGACGGATGGTGTTACCTCGCTTAGGTTGGGCTATTGCGGAGTTGTTGGAGTTGGGGCGCTCTCTGAACCGGGGCCGGATGTAGCGTTCGAACCGGAGACGGGGCCGACCCAGTAGGTGCGGCGGGCGCGAATGGTGGCTTCGGGGTAGTCGGGCACGGTGACCTGAAGGTCGTGCAGACCGTTGGTAGCACCGCCGGGCACGGTGAAGCTGAGCAGGTAGTAGTTGTGGATGCGGTTGGTGAGGTGCTCCACGCCGTCTTCAAAGGCTTTCTTTGAGCCGAAGTTATCGTATTCGCCGCCGGAAAGGCGGGAGACGGTCTTGGGAACGTTTTCCCTGAGGGCGTTGACGGCGGCGGCGAGGAGAAGGAAGGCGTTGCCGACGATGCCGGCACCGCGGCCGGGTTTGATCTGATCTTTGAGGTTGTCGCGGTAGGGGCTGAAGGCGAAGCTGTCGACGACGATGTTGTTGCGGCCGAGCTGGGCGATGAGGTCGGCTTCCTTGACGGAAGAGCCGTGGTCGCGGGTTTCGCTGATAAGCAGAATGGCGCGGCGGTTTCGGGGATCGCGGTTTTCGAGGATGGCGGCGGCGTAGCTGAGGGCATCGTCAGTGGCGGCGTTCGAGTCCTCGCAGGGACCCATGCCGGCCATGGCGGCGTTGACCTTCTCCGATTTGCGGGTAAAAGGTTGAACGAGCTGGGGGTGGGCGCCGTAGCGGACGAGCGCGACTTCATGCGGGGCGGCACCGGTGAGAGACTCGACCATGGTGGGGAGCTGCTCGATTTTGCCGTACTCGACGACGGCAGAGCGGGAGCACTGAACGACGACGACGAGGGAGAGGCCGAGGGCATCGGCATCCTGCTCAAGGCGGAAGCGGCGGGGGACGCCGTCGTCGGTGAGGCGGAACTGGTCGGGTTTAAGGCCGTAGAGGATCTGGCCTTTAATGTCGATGGTGGCCGGGACGAGGATGAGGCTGGTGCCGGTTTGCAGTTGGAAGGGTTGGCCGTCTGTGCCGGGGGTGGGCTGCTGAGGCGGGGTGTTTGTGCCGGTGGGTGCCTGCGCCTGCAGACCGGGGAGCGACGCCAGCGGGAGCAAAGACGCGAAGCCAACCGCGAGGTATACGAGGCTGCCACGGGACCGGCGCGTGAGGTGCATGGACCCACCTTATACCGACAAGGATGCTGTCGGTGAAGGTGGATGACCCGGGGTATAGATAACGCACGATGCCCGTGCGCATCCGAGTGGGTGAGAGGTGTGGCTGCATGGAGTATCCGGAAGCACGGCGGGGCGAACAGGTAGATGAGTACTTTGGCACGGCGGTGCCCGACCCGTATCGATGGATGGAAGAGCTGGATGCGCCGGAGGTGCGGGCGTGGATCGATGCGGAGAACGTGGTGACGCAGCGGTACATGGAGGCCCTGCCGAACCGGGGTGCGCTGCGCGCGCGGATGGAGGCGCTAAGCGATTACGAGCGGTTTTCGCTGCCGCAGCGGTATGGGGCGAGGTTTTTCTACACGCGGAACAGCGGGCTGCAGAACCAGCCGGTGCTGTATTGGACGGAGGGGCTGGATGGAGAGCCGAACGTGGTGTTCGACCCGAATGCCGAGGCTGCCGATGGAACCGTGGCGCTGGGTGGATTGAGCGTGAGCGAGGACGGCATGCTGGCGGCGCTGGCACTGGCCGAGGCGGGAAGCGACTGGAAGGTAATCCGGCTGCGCGAGGTGGGGACGGGGCGCGAGCTGGACGATGTGATCCGGTGGACGAAGTTCAGCACGCCGACGTGGCTGCACGATGGGACGGGCTTTTTTTATAGCGGGTACGATGCGCCGCCGGATGGCGATCCGCTGAAGGCGGTGAACCATTTTGCGAAGGTGTTTTTTCATGCGCTGGGCACGCCGCAAAGCGAGGACCGGGTGATCTTTGAGCGGCCGGACGATCCGGAGATGTTTTTGCATGCAGGGGTTTCGGACGATGGGCGTTACCTGTTTTTGCACCAGAGCCGGGGGACGAGTCCGAACAACGAGCTGGCGGTGCTGGACCTGGGCCTGAGCGGGAACGATGTGCTGGGAGAGGTGCGGGAGCTGGTGGGGACGGCGGATGCGAGTTACGCGCCGATCGGGAACATCGGGACGCGGCTGCTGCTGCAGACGACGCTCGATGCGACGAACGGGCGGGTGGTGGCAATGGAGATGGAGTCGCCCGCACGGGAGGGCTGGACGGAGCTGATTGCGGAGCGCGAGTCGAAGCTGGAAAGCGTGTCGCTGGTGCACCGGACGCTGATTGCGGACTACCTGACGGATGCGCATACGGCGGTGGAACTGTTTACGGAGGAGGGCGAGCACCTGCGAACGCTGGCGCTGCCGGGGATCGGGTCTGCGGGTGGCTTCGGCGGTCGGCGGGAGGACGCAGAGACGTTTTACAGCTACACGGATTTTGTGTCGCCGGGGGTGATGTACCGGCTGGATCTGACGACGTTCGAGTCGACGGTGTATCGCGAGCCGAAGGTGGAGTTCGACCGCGGGGCGTACCTGTCGGAGCAGGTGTTTGCCGAGTCCAAGGATGGGACGCGGGTGCCGCTGTTTTTGACGTATCGGAAGGGCTTGAAGCGGGACGGGAACAACCCGACCCTGCTGTACGGGTATGGTGGGTTCGGGATTTCGCTGACGCCGGCATTTTCGCCGATGACGGTGGCGTGGCTGGAGCAGGGTGGGGTGTATGCGCAGGCGTGCCTGCGGGGCGGCGGGGAGTATGGCGAGGCATGGCACGCGGCGGGCACGAAGCTGCTGAAGCAGAATGTGTTCGACGACTTTGCCGCGTGTGCCGAGTACCTGGCGCGGGAGGGATATGCGTCGCGGGAGAGGCTGGCGCTGCAGGGCGGATCGAATGGCGGGCTGCTGGTGGGGGCGATGCTGACCCAGAGGCCGGAGCTGTTTGCAGCGGCGAACGCTGCAGTGGGTGTGCTGGATATGCTGCGATTCGACCAGTTTACGGTGGGATGGGGATGGAAGCAGGACTACGGCGGGCCGCGGGACAGCGAGGAAGAGTTTCGGGCGCTGCTGCGGTACTCGCCGCTGCATGCGCTGCGCGAAGGCACGCGGTACCCGGCGACGCTGATTACGACAGGGGACCACGACGACCGGGTATTTCCGGCGCACAGCTTCAAGTTTGCGGCGGAGATGCAGCGGGACCAGGCGGGGCCGGCACCGGTGCTGATTCGAGTGGAGACGCGGGCGGGGCATGGCGGCGGCATGCCGCTGGGTAAGCGGCTGGATGTAGCGGCAGATACATTTGCGTTTTTTCTGAAGGAACTTTCGGGAGCGGATAAGGAGCCTGCGTGAGGGGACGCGTGCTACAACCACTGCTGTGGAGCACGCCACCAATCCGGTAGAAACCGCGAAGGATGAACTGCCGCGCGAGCTGGGTACAGCGGGTGCGCTGGGCGCAAACATCATCGACATGGTGGGGGTGGGGCCGTTCATTACGCTGCCGCTGATCCTGGCGGCGATGGGCGGGCCGCAGGCGATGCTGGGGTGGGTGCTGGGCGCGGTGCTTAGCCTGTGCGATGGATGTACGTGGAGTGAGCTGGGGACGGCGCATCCCGAGGCGGGCGGGTCATATGCGTACCTGCAGACGGCGTATCCGCGGCGGGCGGGGCGGATGTTCAGCTTTTTGTATGCGTGGCAGTTGCTGTTCAGCGCGCCGCTTTCAATTGCGTCGGGGTGCATCGGATTTGCGCAGTATGCGGCGTGGTTTTTGCCGGGGGCGACGCGGGTGGAGCTTTCGGCGCTGGCGATTGCGGCGTGCGCGGGTGTGACGGTGCTGCTGCTGCAGCCGATCCGACGGGTGGGGCAGGTGACGCGGGTGCTGGGGCTGGTGGTGCTGGCGACGCTGGTGGCGGTAATCGTGGTGGGATTTACGCATTTTTCGGCGGCGCGGGCGTTCTCGTTTCCGCCGGGGGCGTTCCATGTGGACGGGGCGTTTTTCGCGGGGCTGGGTGCGGGGCTGCTGGTGAGCGCGTATGACTATTGGGGGTACTACAACGTGTGCTTCCTGGGGGCGGAGGTGCGTGAGCCGGAGCGGACGATCCCGCGGGCGGTGCTGGGGTCGATCGTGATCGTGGGGGCGCTGTACCTGCTGATGAACGTGGCGACGCTGGGCGTGGTGCCGTGGCAGGAGCTGGTCCATGCCGACAGCGGCGCGCGGCAGTACACAATGGCCACGCTGACGGAGCGTGCGTTTGCAGGGCATGCCTGGGCGCATGGAGCGGCGACGGTGGCGGTGGTGCTGGTGGCGACGGCTGCGCTGGCGAGCGTGTATGCGCTGCTGCTGGGCTATTCACGGATACCGTTTGCGGCGGCACGGGACGGGAATTTTCCGGCGGTGTTTGGGCGGCTGCATGCGCGGACGCGGGTGCCGGTGACGTCGCTGCTGACGCTGGCGGGGGTGACGGCGCTGTGTTGCGTGCTGCGGCTGCAGGAGGTGATTGCGTCGCTGGTGGTGCTGCGGATTTTGTTTCAGTTTTTGCTGCAGGGGGTAGCGGTGTTGTTGCCCGCTCATCGCTTGGAGCGGCGCGGGGCGGGACGGTTCCGGATGCCGCTGTACCCGCTGCCCACGTTGCTGGCACTGGCGGGGTTTGTGTTCATCCTGGTGTCGCGGCCACAGATTGCGCGGGAGTTGCGGCTTGCGGCGTTTGTGCTGGTAACGGGTGCCGGGGCGTTCTGGCTGCGGACCCGGCGCGGCGCGGCAGTACACTAGGCGGCGATGACTCTGCTAGGGACGATTGGGTGGGCCGCGGCTGCGAGCGCGGGTGCTGTGGGGCTGGCCGCCGGGGCGTGGTCGTACGGTGCGAACTGGCCGACGTCGCAGATGTTCGGCAAAACGTTCGTAGATGGGCCGGAGACGGACAGCACGCAGCACGCGGTGATGCTGACGTTTGACGATGGGCCGAGCAGCAGGAATACGCCGGAGTTGCTGGATGTGCTGGCAGCGGCGGGCGCGGTGGGGACGTTTTTCCTGATCGGCAACCATGTGCGCCGGCATCCGGCGCTGGCGCGGCGCATTGTTGCGGAAGGCCACGTTGTGGCGAACCACACGGACATGCACCCGAACCTGTCGCGCAAACCCGTGGCGCGGGTGCGGGCAGAGCTGGAAGCGTGCCAGCGGGCCATCTTCGACACGACGGGTGTGACGCCTGCGCTGTTTCGGCCGCCGTATGGTGGACGACGGCCCGCGGTGCTACGGATTGCGCGGGAGCTGGGGCTGGCGCCGGTGATGTGGAACATTACAGCGGGGGACTGGGCTTCACCCGGTGCGGTGCCGTTGCTTGCGCGTGTCGACAGGGGCATAGGCCGCAATCGGAGGCGCGGGCGCACCAGCACTCTGCTGCTGCATGACGCGTCGCACCTGGATGGCGATACGCCGCATAGCCGTGCGGACACGGTCGCGGTGGTGGCTGCGCTGGTGCAGCGCCCGGAACTGCGCTTCCCTGCCGTGCAGCTTTAGCCGCCAGGGCTGGCGATGGCAGCGAATGGCATGCGGGCCGGGCCACGCGGAGTTATCTGCGCCCATCTCAAAACAAAGTTCGCGCGCTCTCCGCTGTGTGCCGCGCGACTCGACAGGAGAAACAATGCCCCAACCGGCAGAAACGTTCGACGCGCCCGTATTTCCAAAGCGGGGTGAGATCTGGAAACCCCTGCCGAAGGGGAAACAGGGCAAGCAGGACATCGCGCATGCGGTGCAAACGATTCGAGCGACGCCGGACCAGGTGTTTAACCTGTACACGCGCACCGAATTTTTACCTGCATGGATGGAGGGTGTGGTTTCCGTGCAGCGGCTGTCGCAGAAAAAGCTGCACTGGGTGATGCAGGACCTGGGCACCGGCAAGCAGTTCCAGTTCGATTCGGAAGAGTTGGAGTCAGTGCAGGGCGAACGGCATGTGTCGCGTGTAACGACGGGTCCGACTGCCGGAACAACGGAGACGCTGACGCTGCGGGAGCATCCATCGGGGCGCGGCACGATTGCCACGCTGGTGACGGGGTACACGCTGCCGGGCGGGTTGTTTACGAAGGCAGTCTCGTCTGTCGTGTCGCGCAGCCCGGCGCAGGTGACGATCGAGAATCTGCGCCATTTGAAGGAAATACTCGAGGCCGGAGAAATACCGACGGTCGAGGGCCAGTCCGCAGGCAAGCGCGGTGTGAGCGGCAAGCTAAAACAAATGCTTTATGGAGAGAACATGCCTAAGCCCCCTGGAACCAGCGATCGTGCACGACCGGCAGATTTGCCCGGTACCGCTTCCAAGAATCCGTCGATGTGGGTATTTGCGCTCGCTTCGATTGCAGCCATCGGCGTACTTGCCGCTCTTTTGTTTATTGAGGGCAAGGACGATCAATCCGACGACTTTCTGAAGGACTAACGACGCAACGCGCGAGCAGAGCGCTGGAGTGACGCAATGAAAGCAGTGTGCTGGATGGGTTCCGGCAAGGTGGAAGTACAGACCGTCGAGGACCCCAAGGTTATCAATCCGAGCGATGCGGTGATACGTGTGACGCGCACCGCCATTTGTGGCAGCGATCTTCACCTGTTCGACGGCTATATTCCGACGATGGAGGCCGGCGACATTCTTGGCCACGAGTTTATGGGCGTGGTGGAGGAGGTGGGCAGCGATGTGAAGAAGCTGAAGCGGGGCGACCGTGTCGTGATTCCGTTCACGATCGCATGCGGTAGTTGCTTCTTCTGCAAAACGGATCTTTGGTCGCTGTGCGATAACAGCAACCCGAACGCGCGCATTTGCGAGACGATGTACGGGTACTCGGGGTCGGCGCTGTTCGGGTATTCGCATATTTACGGTGGGTTTGCGGGTGGGCAGGCGCAGTATGTGCGGGTGCCGTTTGCGGATGTGGGGCCCATCAAGATCGAGTCGGATATCCCGGATGAGAAGGTGTTGTTTCTGTCGGACATCTACCCGACGGGGTACCAGGCTGCGGAAAATGCACAGATCAAGCCGGGCGATACCGTGGCAGTGTTTGGATGCGGGCCGGTGGGGCTGTTTGCCATTGCGAGTGCGTACATGTTCGGCGCGGAAAAGGTGATTGCGATCGATCGCTTTCCGGAGCGGCTGGCGCTGGCGCGGGAGTATTGCGGGGCAACGACGATCGATTACACCGCGGGGAATCCGTCGATCGTAGAAGCGTTGCGCGACCTGACGCATGGCATCGGACCGGATTCGATCATCGATGCGGTGGGGATGGAGGCGCACGGGACGGATCTGTCTGCGGTGTATGACAAGGTAGACCAGGCGCTGATGCTGGAGACCGACAGGCCTACGGTGCTGCGGCAGGCGATTCAGGCGGTGCGCAAGGGCGGGACGCTTTCGATTCCGGGGGTGTATGGCGGTGACCTGGATAAGCTGAATTTTGGTGCCGCATTTGGCAAGGGCATCACGATGAAAATGGGGCAGACGAATATGCACAAGTACCTGCACCCGCTGCTGAAGAGCATTGAGGACGGCAAGATCGACCCGAGCTTTATGATCTCGCACCGGATTGGAATTGAAGAGGTGCCGCAGATGTACAAGACGTGGCGCGACAAGAAAGACCGGGTGACCAAGATCGTGATCGATCCGTTCCGCGACAAGGGCATCGACCGGCTACACGCGTAGATTTCCTAAGTTGGGACAGCTCGATTTTGCCAGCTTAACGCGGTTCATGACAGCCCAGGCCATGGGAAGTACGCTCCAGTTAGCCACAAACCCCTGGGAGAAGCCCTCCGTTCGCGGAGGGCTATTTTTTCGTCCGCAGACGTGGCGCGCGCAGGCGGTAGATGGAGCAGTCTTCATAGCCGCTGGTGACGTAAAGGCCGTCGGCACAATGGCGGATGGTGGCTTTGTCGGCGTCGCGGTCGGCGTGCGAGAGAAAAATGCGGCCTTGCCACAGCGGCTGAAAGCGTTGGTGTTCCTGTGCGATGAGCTGCTTTTGCTCGTCGTTGATGTAGACGAGGTCGAGATCGGTTTCGCGGCCGAGAAACTGCGCGGTGAGCCTGTCGAGGAAGCGGTCCATGAGGACCAGGTCGAAAGGGTTGAAGAGAAAAAGGCAGCACGGACCAGTGGGCATGCGCAGTGTCATGGCGTCGGCTTCGTCAACGCGCATGGGCGACGTGGCGTGCGTCGCGAGCCAGCGGTCGACATTTTCGCGCATGGCGGCGGCGAGCATGGGGTGCAGTTCCACGCCGACGATGCGGCGAAAGGGCATGGACGACGCCAGCAGCATGGCCCTGCCCTTGCCGGCACCGATGTCGACGAAGGCGGTGCGCTCGACCGGATGAATGGCCACCGCACGCCAGTGCGCCATGACCTTGTGAAAGAGCGATGGGGCGGTGCCGTGATAGGCGGTGATGTAGCGGTCGTGGCGGTGACCGGTTTGCAGATCCTCGCCGGGGATGAGCGCACCGGTATCGGTGCCGTGCTCCGCGTCGAACGGGTGGACCGGGACGGGGCCGCGGCGGCGACGAACCTTGGGCGGCAGCAGCATCTCGGGTCGAGTGTACCTTGCGCTCCGGCCTGTCTGTACGTTGCTGCGATGGTGCGGCTTGAGGCAGCGTCCGATCGATCGCTCCTCGCTTCTTGCGGGGATGCAAAAGCTGACCTCAGGGGCTGAAGCCCCGCTATTTTGATGAGGTTTATGGCACGGCTGAAGCCGTGCCCGTCCGAAGAACGTGACCCATGAGATCCGTCACGCACCGCCGAATGATTTCGGCATGGAGGTGGCACTAGCGGGACTTGGTAGGTTTAGCGCGCGAAGTCTTGCCAGCAGGGGTAGTGGACATCTTTGCGCATGTAGTAGGTGAGGCGGAACGCGGGTGGTCCGCCGGCGTGGATCAGTTGCCAGCTTTCCTGCGGCGTGATGGGGAGGCGTATGGAGCAGAGAGCGTACTCCTGCAGAAATTGTGGGGAGGCTGCGATCTCGCGGTCGCCGAGAAACATGGGTTGCGTGAGGTCGGCGACGTCGCCGCCGGGAGGGCCGAGCAGAAGGAAGTCCGGATGGCGGCGCAGGACGCTTTGGCCGTCACCCTTCAGGTGGCCCACCAGGGAATCGGCGTTGACCGGCGTGGGAGTGCGCCGGGCGATCTCGTAGTCGTTAAGGCCAAGGCTGTCGATATAGGTGTACTCATCGGCATAGTAGGGCGTGGCACCGGCTACGTTGAGTGCGATGGCAGAGTGGGGAGGCAGACGACCGGCGATGTATTCGCCGACAACTTGCCCGGCTGTGCCGGCACCATCGCGGAAGCGGGGGTTGAGGATGCTGTTGTGGAATTGGGCGGCCGAGGTCGCAAGAAAAACAGCGATGACGATGCCGGTCGAGGCTGTGGAGCGAAATGCGTTGAGAGACACAAGGCCCGAGACGATGGCGAGGATGGTGAGGGGAATGAGCGTGATCATAAAGCGGGCGGCGAACATGTGGTCGCCGCCCGTAGTGACGATGTACGCGCCCACTAATGCGAGCCAGATGCAGAGCGCAGTGGACAACGCGGACCAACGCCGGCGCACGAGTTGAGCACCTGCGATGAGGACCAGCAAGGGCATGTGGTACGGCGGCATTTTGAGATAAATCTTCCAGTAGTTCAGGCCCGATCCGATCCGCCAGCCGAGGGGTATGCCGTAGACCTTGGCAAAGTATGTATTGGGCAGGTAGGAGTGGAAATAGGCGATCCGGAAGATTTCCCATGGGAGGACGCACGCGATCACGATGGCGGCCGCGATCACGAGATGAGGAGCGCGCTGTGGGAGCGGGTTACGGGCGAGGACGGCAACGCACAGGAGCGCAGCGGCGCTGACGACCAGGCCGTCCATGCGCATGAAGGAGGCGAGGCCGAGGACGATTGCGGCAAGGTACAGGACGCGTGGGTTGGCGGGGCGTGTGGCCGGCAGGGCGTAGTCCAACGCAAGGAGCGTGCCAACGGTGCACAGGGCGGCGAAGGGCACAGCTTCAAGGCCGCCAATGTCCCACACGAGCATGGGGAAGGAGGTGGCGATGCCGCAGGCGACCAGCATAGCCGGTAGCCGGCCGAACCTGCGGGCAGTCCAGCGCCAACAGAAAAGCAGCAACGCGGTGTGGAAGCTGAAGGCAAGTGCGCGGACAGCGATGAAGTCGTTGACGCCGAGGCGGAGAAGGAGAGCCGTGAGAAGGACGTGCAAGGGGCTGGTAAAGCCCTCGACGGGAGCGCCGGTCCTGTTCCAGCGCGGACCGATACCCTGGGCAAGGTGGCGCGCGTAGCGGAGGGAGATGAAGGCGTCGTCGTAAAACCAGAAATGATTGCGCACCAGGCAAAAGAGCACGATTGCGGCACTGGCGGCGACCAACACCCAACCTGCCCAGGGAGATGATTTGCCGGAGGCCATCCACCATTCATAGCAGATGGCTCCGCGCGGCTCTTGAACCTGGCATGCGTTCTACGAGGAAGCGCACCGTCTTTCGACGATGCGCTTCGGGTAATGCGTTAGCGGGTTGTGAGGAGCTTGGCGACGAGATTAGTCGCGGCCCAGTTCTTCCACGCCGTAGCGCTCGATGTACTCTTCGGGCTCTTCGGCAAGGGTTTTGTGCTGGCCGGGAACGTAGTTCGGGTCGTCGCTTTTGACGGTGACCTTGACGTGGGCGGAGACTTCGCGAAAGAGCTTGACCGGGACGTGGAACTCGCCGAGCTGTTTAAGTGGCTCGGAAAGCTGGATCTTGCGGCGGTCCACGTCGAAGCCCTGCTTTTCGAATTCGGCGGCAATGTCCTGCGTGGTGACGGAGCCGAAGAGCACGTCGTTGGCACCGACCTTGCGCTCGAAAGTCATCTCGACAGCACTGAGTGTATCGGCCTGCTCGAGCGCGGTTGCCTTGTCCTTGGCGGCCTTGCGGACAGCCGAGTCCTTCATCTGCACGATGACGGCTTTGTTGGACACTGTGGCCTCAATGGCGAGGCGTTGCGGGAGCAGGTAGTTACGGCCATAGCCGTTGGCGACCTTGACGACATCGCCACGGTGACCGAGGCTGTCGACGTCTTCTTTCAGGATGACTTCCATGATGATTCCTCTCTGGACGGTGCGCGGCCGCGCACCGCCATGTAGGGCTTGACGCCCCGCTGCGTTAGAACTTGGCGGCAAAGGGCAGAAGCGCGATGTTGCGCGACTGCTTGATGGCCTGCGAGAGCTGGCGCTGGTGCGTGGTGC
>CAXTJO010000041.1:16982-23892 GCA_964244665.1 uncultured Terriglobus sp. | reverse complement strand
CGGCCGGTGCGGATTGTCTACCCGGTCCAGCATCACAGTCATCGCCAGCCGTCCCATCTCCGCGCAGTTCTGATGAATCGTCGTCAACGGCACCGGCAAAAACTTCGCATACTTCACATCGTCCACACCCGTCACCCGCACATCCTGCGGCACCCGCAGGCCGCGCGCCAACAGGTGCTGCATCACCGCCGCCGCTGTCCGGTCGTTCGCGCACACCAGCGCATCCGGCCTCTCCGCCAGCAGCATCGCGTCCAGCGCCGCCGCATCCTCCGGGTCGCCCTCCCACGCCGCACCCGCGTACTCCAGCCCGCTCGCACGCATGGCAGAAAAATACCCGTCCCCCCGCACCTGCACGGTAGACCCCGCGCCCGCCCGCGCCGCAAACACCGGCCGCCGCGCGCCCGCCGCCAGCACATGCTCTGTCATCACCGTCCCCGCCCGGTGGTTGTCGATCCCGATCAGGTCATACTTCGACCGCTCCGGAAACGGCTGCACGCACCGGTCCAGCAGCACAATCGCAACCCCGGCCCGCTCCAGCGCCCCCACCACCCGCAGGTTCGCCGCATGCCGGTCCGGCGAAAACTCCAGCGGCGCAAAAAACACCCCGTTCACCCGCTGCCCAATAAACTGCCGGCACAAATCCTCCGCCACCGCCTCCGCACTCACCGCGTCCTCCGGCGTGTGCCCCCACGTCAACGAGTGCGGCCGCGCCACCGGCGACGTCATCATCCCCCGGCAGATCGGCTCAAAAATCTCCGTCAAGCCCAGGTCCGGAATAATCAACCCGAACCGCAGTGCCGCACCCCCGCTCACCGGCACCTGCTGAATAAACGTCCCCGACCCCGCCCGTCGCCGCACCCGCCCATCCCTCTGCAGCTGCCCAATCGCCTTCGCCACCGTAATTCGCGACGCTGAAAACCGCTCGCACAGCACCGCCTCGCTCGGCAGCCGGTCCCCCACCGCCCACCGCCCCTCCTCAATCTCCCGCAGCAGCTGCTCGTAGATGGACCGGTGCAGCGGCACCTCGGCGCGTGCCCCCGACAGCCTCCCGCGCTCCTTCGGCCCTGCCTCCTTCACTGCCATCCCCACCTCTCGTCCCCCGCAAAAAGGGGCCGCATCCCTGCAGCCCCTCCGCCTCTAGTTCACCTGCGCAATAAACGACCCGTATGCCGGCAGCGCCAGGCCCTGCACACTCGTCGCCCCCGCCAGTCCGTCGCCGTTCACCAGCAGCGGCGTCACGGCCGAGCTCTTCAGCCCCGCCCCCGCCAGGTCCAGCGTCACCGTCTGCGGCTCCGCACTCATATTCAGGCTCACCACCACCGCCTTCGCACCCGCCGGTGCCGTCCGTACATAGCTCAGCACGTTCGGATTCTCCGTATCCAGCATCACCACCCCGCCATCATGCAGCGCCGGCACTGTCCGCCGCATCGCAATCAGCTTTTTGTGCCAGTTCAGCAGGCTCTCCGGCTGTCCTTCCTCCGTCGCCACGTTCACCGTCACATAGCTCCCCGGCACCGGCAGCCACGTCGACGCATTCGTGCTGAACCCCGCCTGCGCCGTCCCGTCCCACTGCATCGGTGTCCGCTCGCCGTCGCGGCCCTTTTCCTTCGGCCACCCTGTAATGCCGATCGGGTCCTTCACCTCGCTCACCTTTGTCGGCGTCGTCGTCGGCATCCCCAGCTCCTCGCCGTAGTACATCAGCGCCGTCGCCTTCGCCGTCAGCAGCACCGCCGCAATCGTCTTGTCGATCTCCGCCGTATGTGCCCCGTCCCCATACCGGTCGTGGCTCCGCACATTGTCATGGTTGTCGAACACAAACAGCGGCTGCGACCCATGCAGCTCCGTCTCCGCCTCCGTAATGTATTTCCGCAGCCCCGCCGCGCTCAGCGTCTTCCCGTCATCCCGGCTCGGAAACCCCACCAGCATATCCATCGGCAGCTGCAGCTCATCGTGCTTCACCCCGCCGTACCACTCATCCAGCGCCGCCGTACTCGGCAGATAGGTCTCTCCAATCAGCACCCGCCCCGGATACTTCGCCACCATGGCCCGCATCCGCCGGATCACCCCATGCACCTCCGGCAGGTTGCTCGTGTACACATCCTTCAGGTTCGGGTCGCCCTGTGAGTTCGTCCCGCCCGTCTCCGGCTCGTTCCGGCCCTGCGGATCTTCAAACAGCGTCGGCACCGCGTCCAGCCGGAACCCTGCAATCCCCCGGTCCATCCAGAACCGCATCCCGTCGAACATCGCCTTTTCCACCGCGGGGTTGCGGTAGTTCAGATCCGGCTGCTGCACATAAAACTTGTGGTAATAAAACTGCTTCCGCGCCGGCACCCACTGCCACGCGCTCCCGCCAAAGCCGCTCTCCCAGTTGTTCGGCGGCACCCGTCCCTCGTGCTCATACCCCTTCTGATACGCCGTCACGCCCGGGTCCGTCGCCTTCTTCCCGTCGCTCCACACATACCAGTCCGCCTTCGGGTTCGTCCGGCTGCTCGCGCTTTCCTCAAACCACTTGTGCTTGTCGCTGCTGTGGTTCACCACCCAGTCCAGGCACACCCGGATGTTCCGCTTCTTCGACTCCGCAATCAGCCGGTCCATGTCTGCCAGCGTCCCGTACTGCGGGTCCACCGTCAAAAAGTCGCTCACGTCATACCCAAAGTCCACCTGCGGCGACGGAAACATCGGCGCAATCCAGATCGCATCCACGCCCAGCCCCTGCAGATAGTCCAGCCGCTGCGTGATCCCGTTCAAATCCCCCACGCCGTCCCCGTCTGAATCCTGAAACGACCGCGGATAAATCTCATACACCACCGCATGCTTCCACCATGTCTCGTCATGCGTCGGCGCCGCGGCGGCATGTAGCGCGGCGGGGGTCGGCGCGGCAGCAGGTTTGGGCACGCCAGTGGTCACCTGTCCGGCAGCCACGCCCGTCAGCACGGCTCCGGCACACAGCAGGGGCAACATCGCTCTCTTCATCGTCATTCAATCCTTCAAAAAGGGGTCAGGGTCCAGCCGCCAAACCATAGCACAATGTCTGCACCTCTGGCCCAAAGCTGTACACACAACTATCCCACCAAACTCACCGATTCACCCCCGCCGCTCCAGCCGCAGCCTCAGTTCCCGCCCTCCACCATGGGTCGAATACCGCAAAAATCAGCCATACGGCACCACTTTTCACGCCAGTATGAAAATCGGTAGAACACCCTTTCTATCTCCCGAAATGTGTAGTCCACTCTTGGAAAAATTGTCTCCACCTTTTGGTTGACAACGGTCCGCGCCGTCCCTTACAGTCCTCCACGTTCCATACATCAGCAGAGTTGCCGTCTTCAAGCAACCGTACTGCTCATGAAACTGAACACGTTTCATCCTCTGGAGGACAGCAATGAAGATCACACGAAAGGTGAGCGCTCTCGCCCTCTCTGCCGTCCTACTCACGGCAGGAGCAAGCTACGGCCAGGCCATCTACGGTTCCCTCAACGGCACCGTGACCGACCCCACCGGCGCCGCCATTCCCAATGCCACGGTCGTCGTCACGGACATCAGCAAAGGCACGTCCGTCACCGTCACCGCCAACAGCTCCGGCGAATACACCGTCGAGCACCTCATCCCCGACAACTACGCCATCAAAATCACCGCTGAGGGTTTCACCACCTTTGAAACCACCGGCGTCCACGTCTCCGCCGATACCTCCCCCAAGGTCGACGCCAAGCTCACCGTCGGCGATACCGGTACCGTCGTCGACGTCTCCGCCGGCGATATCCCCACCCTCAAGACCGACCGCGCCGACGTTGCCAACATCTTCGATACCAAGAACGTCTCCGACCTGCCGCTCGGCAATCGCAACTTCACCTCGCTGCAGCTTCTGCTTCCCGGCTCCCAGCTGCTCGGCTGGTCGCACGCCGCGTCTGAAAACCCGCAGGGTTCCCAGCAGATCATCGTCGATGGCCAGCAGTTCTCCGGCGTCGGCTACGAGCTTGACGGCACCGACAATCAGGACCCCATCCTCGGCATCATCGTCGTAAACCCAACCCTCGACTCGGTCGCCGAAGCCAAGATCACCACGCAAAACTACGACGCGCAGTTCGGCAAGGCCGTGGCCTCCGTCGTCGCCAGCCAGACCAAGTCGGGCGGCAACTCCTTCCACGGCGGCGTCTACGACTACCGCCAGTCCGACGCCCAGCAGGCCAAGAACCCCTTCAACGTCGCGGATCCCGTCACCGGCAGAATCGTTCCCGCAAACCTGCGCAACCAGTTCGGTGGCTTCGTCGGCGGCCCACTCCAGAAGGACCGGCTCTTCTTCTTCTTCGACTATGAGGGCGTTCGTTCCAAGGTCGGTACCTCCAACGGTGACTCGACCGTCCCCACCCAGCTGCTCCGCACCTCCTGCCTCACCGCCACCGGTTGCGACTTCTCCGACTATGCTGCCTATCTCGGCACCACCAATGGCGTCGCCAACGGCATCTACAACCCGGTCACGGGACAGCGATACGCCAACTACGTCATTCCCAAGGCGCAGATCAATACCGTCGCGCTCAACCTGCTTGAGCAACTGCCCGCTCCCATCCTGTCCGCGGCATCGGGCGCGGTCGTCTCCAACTACCCCAACTCCGGCACCGGCCAGTTCAACTTCAACCAGTACATCAGCCGTGTCGACATGCAGATCACCGACAAGGTGCACGGCTTCGCCCGCTTCAACTACTTCAAGGACACATTGCAGGGTGGTACTGCCTTCGGTGCTCTGGGCGGCATCGGCTTCGGCACCGGCGGCTTCGGCGGCACCTCCAAGGGCATCAACCAAAGCTGGGCCGCCGGAACCGACATCGTTGTCAGCCCCAAGTGGGTCACAGACATCCGCTTCGGCTTCCTGCGCTACACCATCAACACCACCAAGTACGACGGCAACGACGCCTTTGCCACGGCAAACGGTCAGCCCGGCCTCAACATCACCACCTTTGCCAACACGGGCGGGGCACCGCAGTTTGAGATCGGCGGCCTGCCCAACAACGGCCAGGGTCAAAGCGGCGGAGCCTTTGGATCCGGCCTCGATGCCAACCGTTGCAACTGCCCGCTGACCCAGAACGAGCGCCAGTACCAGTTCGTCAACAACTGGACCCACGAGCTCGGCACCCACTCCATCAAATTCGGTGTGGATGTCCGCCATGCCTACAACCTGCGCGTCCCGTCTGACGCCAACCGCTCCGGTGCCCTCTATTTCAACGGCGGCCAAACCTCTGACCCCGCCAGCAACACGGGCGGCCTGGGATACGCCACCTTCCTCCTTGGCCGGGTCTCGCAATTCAACCGGTACGCCAGCACCAGCGGCAACGCCTCTGAAACCCAGAACCGCGCCTTCGGCTACCTCCAGGACACCTGGCGCGCCACCCCCAAGCTGACCGTCAACTACGGCCTGCGCTGGGAGAACTACCTGCCGGAGAAACTTGGCCAGGACCTCGGCTCACTCCTCAATCTCGACACTGGCAACCTCCAGGTCGCGCATGAAGGGTCCTACGCCGGCGACATGGGCATCAACAACAACGACAAGGCATTCGCTCCCCGTGTCGGTGTCGCCTACCAGCTCGGCACCAAGACCGTCATCCGCGCCGGCTACGGCAGAAGCTACGACATCGGCGTCTTCGGCTCCATCTTCGGCCACGCCGCGTCGCAAAACCTGCCGGTTCTTGCCAAGCAAAACGTCAGCGCACCCAACAGCGGCTATGCCTTCATCCTTGGTCAGGCACCGCCTCTCCCCAACTTCGGCGGTGCCATCGTCAACGGCAACATCCGTCTGCCCGATGGCATCAACGCCAACGCCCGCCCCACCACCGAGCGCTTTCCCACTATCGATGCCTGGAATGCACAGGTACAGCGTGATCTGGGCCACCAGTACTCTCTGACCGTTGGCTACGTCGGCAACAAGGGGACGCACACCTCCTTCAGCGGTGGCTACACCGACAACCCGAACGAGGTCGCGCTTCAAGCGAATGGTCTGGTCTTTAATCCGGCGCCCACGGGCATCTTCCAGCCCTCGCCAAACGCGGTCTGCATCGGTGCACCCACCCCCAACCTGCCCTGCAGCAACGGTGGCGATCCTCGCCGTCGTCCCTACTACTCCCGCTACGGCTGGACGCAGGACATCAACTACTTCGCCTCCGACAGCAACAACGAGTACGAGTCGTTCCAGACCACCCTGGAAAAGCGCTTCAGCCAGGGCTACCAGTTTAAGGTCAACTACGCCTATCAGATCTCGAGGGATTACGATGCCTCGTACGCCGAGATCGAGCGGTCGTTGAGCTACGGCAACTCACCCAACCTGCGTCAAAGCCAGCTCACCATTTTCGGCAACTTCGAGCTGCCTTTCGGCCGCAACCATCTCCTCCTCAGCAACGGCAACCGCCTCACCGAGCTTCTGGCCGGCGGCTGGTCGCTTAGCCCATCGGCAAACATCGCCAGCGGTCTTCCCTTCGATGTCACCTTCAGTGGCGCTGGTCAAAACCGCGATAACGGTCCAAGCCGGCCCAACTACAACGGCGGCTTCAAAACCGGCCTCGGTACCTTCGACGCCGCAAACAAGCGCAACACCTTCTTCCAGGAGCAGGCGATCGGCACCACGTTCACCAATCCTGGGTACCTCAAATTCGGCAACCTGCGTCGCGACGCATTCTTCGGCCCCGGCTTCTACAACCTGGACGTTGCGGCTCAGAAAAACTTCAACATTACGGAGAGGTTCACCGGGCAGTTCCGTACGGACTTCTTCAACGTCCTCAACCACCAGAACTTCGACTTGCCGCACACCACCATCGATGGCAGCGATGCCGGATACATCACCGGTCTCGCTCCCGGCAGCCTTCCGCGTTACCTCCAGTTCGCGGTCAAGATCCTCTTCTAACCACCACCGAACACAGCAGAAGCGGGG
>CAXTJO010000041.1:16583-16972 GCA_964244665.1 uncultured Terriglobus sp. | reverse complement strand
AGCCCTCCCCGCTTCTTGGTTCAAACCGTGTCAAGCCCCCTGAACCCTCCCATCATTGCTAAGTGACTCACCAGCAGGAGTTTAGCAAGCAAAAATAGTTGGCATGTTCATTCTTTCCACTTCACTACAATAGAAACAGTAGTCAAAACGCGTCGGAGCCATGCCCCAGCAAACGGCGCCACGCTTAACCTTGTCGCCGTGTCTAAGTCCAATCGATTGACGATTTTGCCCCTAAGTTCCCTAAATAGAGGAATTTAGAAGCATCCCCCGGCTAAGTCCAATCGTTTGACGATTTTAGAAAATCCACGGGGGGGGGGGGGACTTTACCGCGCACCTGACCGGGTTGGCTTGCGCCGAAGATCCCGCAGACGGGATGAACGTGTGCCACG
>CAXTJO010000041.1:0-16573 GCA_964244665.1 uncultured Terriglobus sp. | reverse complement strand
GGGGGGGGGGAGGAGGGTCCATGGCCACCACATCCAAAAACCGTTTGCTTCTCACGCTCACGCTCGCATGCGCGGCAAGCGCGCAGCAACTCACCTCTGCCTCCCTCGAACACTCCATCAACACTGGACACGCGGAAACCGCCCTCCAGACCCTCGACAGCAGCCCAGGCCTGCCCGACCGCGACCGCCTGCGCGGCGAAGCCCTCTACGCCCTCAACCGCTTGCCCGAAGCCGAGAAGGCTCTCGCCGCCGCGCCCGCATCCGACCTCGCCGCAACGGAGCTTCGCGGCCTTACCCTCTTCCGCCTCGGCCGTCCCGCCGACGCCATCCCACTCCTCGAACGCGCCCACACCTGGACTCCCGAGACCAAGGCCGATCCAGCCTACGTCCTCGCCCTCTGCTACATCGACGCTCGCCGCTACGACGACGCGCGCCACGCCTTCGCCGACCAGTACGGCTTCCCGCCCGACTCCGCGCCCGCCCACCTGCTCGCCGCCCGCATGCTCTTGCGCCGGGAATACATTCCCATCGCCCAGGACGAAGCCCGCAAGGCCCTCGCCCTCGACCCCGACCTGCCCGAAGCCCACATGCTCCTCGGTGAGGTCGCCCTCGCCCAGGCCCACGTCGACGAAGCCATCACCGAACTCAACGCCGAGGCCAGACGCAACCCCCTGAATGGCGCCGTCTACGACCGCCTCGGCGATGCCCTGAGCCGCAAAGGCGACTACGCCGCCGCCCAGCAAACCCTGCAACGCGCCCTCCTCCTGGAACCCAACTCCACCGGACCCTACATCCTGCTCGGCAAGGTCCTGCTCAAGCGCAACGACCCCGCCGCCGCAGCAGGCTTCCTGGAGCGCGCCGAGCATATGGACCCCGCCAACTACATGACCCACAACCTGCTCGGCCAGGCCTACCGCGGCCTTGGCCGAACCTCCCAAGCACAGCAGGAGACGGCCCTCTCCCAAAAAATCCAGGCCGACACAGCCCCCAGCTTCGACACCCCGAAATAGGCCACCGCCTGACATTTCTTGACCCACTGTTTGTCGTAACCATGTAGAAGCATGTGACGCTATTACCGCACCAGCCAAGCGTGAAAGATCATTCGTCGCACGCGTTCGCTCCCAGCCGCTCGGACTTCCTCTGTAATCACCACACCATGTCTCACCGCACCTTCACTCTCGCGCTCGTCTGCATCGTCGTTGCCGCTGCTACTCTCGGGCTGCTCTCGCGCAGCAGCACGCCCGTCCGTGCGGCCACAGTCGCTGCACCCTTCCTCGCCGACCCCGACCGCACGTGCGCACAGTGTCACGCCGCCATCGTCACCAGCTATCAAAAAACCAGCATGGCGCGCGGCAGCGGCCTCGCCACACATGCGCTCGACACCGGCAGCTTTACCCACCGCCCATCCGGGGTAACGTACAAAATCAATCAGCGCGACGGCATTGCGCACCTGCGCTCCATCCGCGACAGTGCCGCAGCGCCGCTCGATGACGCGGAGCAACTCACCTATTTCATCGGCTCCGGTCTGCATGGCCGAACGTACCTCTTCAGCCGGACCAACGGCGACGCCAAGCTTTGGTACGAAGCGCCGGTCAACTGGTACACGCGCCGCGCCGGGTACGGCATGGCGCCGGCATACGACAACGCAACAACCGCGCCACTCGCGTTGCCCACCGATGCGAACTGCCTCCACTGCCACGCCGGCGCGGTACAGCAGCCTCTGTCCAGCGCGCCAAACGCCTTTCGCGATCAGCCTTTTGCGCAGGCCGGCATCGGCTGTAGCAGCTGCCATGGCGACAGCGCAGAACACGTCCACACTCAAGGCAACGCGCCCATGCCCAAGCTGGCGACGCTCACGCCCGGCAAGCAGGACAGCATTTGCCTGCAATGCCACCTGGAAGGTGACGCAATGGTGCAGCGCGCCGGCCACACGTTGAGCACCTTCGTTCCCGGGCAGGAACTGTCGGACACGGCCGTGTATTTTGTGAATGCCGCGTCGCAAAAGTCTGCCACACGCGCCGGCAGCCAATACGAGGCGCTCCTGCGCTCCGCCTGCCGCCGCGCCGTGGGCGACCGGCTTACCTGCACAACATGCCACGACCCGCACAGCACGCCGCCGCCGGAAGAGCGTGTCGCTTTCTACCGCGCAAAATGCATCCAGTGCCATACCGACTCGCCAGCATTTCATCCGGCACAGCACCACCCGGAGCAGCAGGACTGCGCAAGCTGCCATATGCCGTCGCGCGCCACCTCCGACATCTCGCATGAGCAAAACGTCGATCACGATATCGAGGCAGTGCATCTGCCGCATGGCACAACGCCGGCAAAGCCCGCGCTCTCGTTGCGGTCGCTGGACGAGCCGGCGACGGTGACCCGCTTCACCAAAACCGTCGACCTGGTGCCGGTGGGCAACGCACAGCCGTCGGAGCGGGAAACCGGGCTGGCGTACGCGCAATTCGCGGTGCGTGGCGACCGGGACAGCTACCGGCAGGCCGTGCAACTGCTGCAGGCAGCGGAGCAGAACGGGCACGCGGACAGCGTCGTACACGAGCAACTAGGCTACCTGGCGCAAATTGCCGGCAACATTGCCGGTGCACGCCAGCACTACCAGGCAGCGCTCGCGCTCAATCCGCAGAGCGACACTGTTCTGGCAAACCTGGCAGTGCTTGAGGCGCAGACGGGTGACGCGGCCGGTGCCATACGCCATCTGTCCACGGTATCGGCAAACGATCCCGGAAAAACTGCCGCTCTGCTCAATCTCGCTCTGCTCCAGTGCCGCTCAGGCGCAGGAGGCGCGGCAAAAGCCACGCTGCGTCGCGCACTCACTTACAACCCCGACAGCTCGGAGGCACGCCGGTTCCTGGACACAGGAGATTACGGCAGCGCGCACTGCTTCGTGCATTAGGTTCTGTCTAACGGAGACACAGGGCGCTCGTACGTCGGAAGGGCCACAGCTTCAGCCGTGCCGCACAATGCTTAAAGCAGCGGAAGTTCTAGGCCCCTTGAGGCCAGCTCTCATTGCAATCGTCAGGGTTTCCGCTTCGCCCGGCCCCGCAATCAGCTTTGCCTCGCAGCAGTCAGAGTCGATTCATCAAACACCATCTAATGCGGCACCACTTAGTCTGAAAGGCACACAACCTGTTTCACTCGGCGCTGAAGTGACGTGTACCGCCGGCCAGCGTCTCAGGTCGTGAGAGGATTTCTTTATGACAGATTTTATTCCAAAACCCGGATCCATCAAGGTTGGTGGCCTGAGCCGCGCCGCACAAAAGCTGCAGGCCGCAAAGGAAAAGGCCGCGGGCAAGGCAGGCGGCAAGCAGCACGCAGGCGCAACGGCGAACGCCTTTAAGGCAAAGGATTCATTCTCCAACACAAAGAAGACCGGCTTTCAGCGCAAGGCCGTGTAATCGGTCAGCCAAAATATTTCGGCAGGTCCCGCTAGACCCGGAATCAATTTCGCATGTCAGAGGCGCGCTTTGAACCATCAAAAGCTCAGGCCATGCTTGCGGAGTGCCCGTATCAATTCTGCTGCACTCGCGATGATCCTTGCCGTGCGTTTACCGTAGTGTGAAACGTTGTACTCTCGGGGCGGCCTTTGCCTTCAACTATTTCCGTAAAACGGTCCAGCGCGGGCGCGGCGAACTGTTCGCTCTCACCGTTCGGCCATCGGACCGTCATGCCGGTAAGATTCGCGGCAACGCCCAGACCGAAGTGCAGCCGTAAGTCGCTGGAGCTGTTATAGCTTGAGCCGCTGCGCACTTCGTCCACCCATGTACGCGTTGTGCCGTGGATGGTCACGCGGGCTCCAATCGCATCCCGGTTTGACGCTGTGCCGCGCAGTCGAATGCCGAGCCAGTGATTGGGATTCGCGGCCTGATTCACCAGCAGCATGGGCCGGTCGCTCAGGTTGTTTACAACGGCGCTTAGCCGGCCGTCGTTCCACAGGTCCGCGACAGCCAGGCCGCGTCCGCTGAGCGGCTCGTTCAGGCCGGGGCCGGCCTGCTTCGACAGGTCGCTAAACTTTCCCCCACCGGCATTCCAGTACAGGAAACGTGGCTCGCGAAAGGTAGCCCCCAGCTTGGCGGAATCCACCTCCGGATACACATGGCCGTTCACGACCAGCAGGTCCGGGCGGCCGTCGTTGTCCACATCGGCAAACGCCGCGCCCCAACCCAGCGCATCGGCATTGATGCCCAGGCCGGCGGCAAATGTCGTGTCGGTAAAAGTGCCGTCGCCGTTGCTGTGGTACAGCGTGCTGGTGTCGTCGGAAAAGTTGGTTTTGAACAGGTCCAGGTGCCCATCGCCGTCAAAATCCGCGGCGGTCGCGCCCATGCCGGCCTGTTCGCGGCCATCCTCGTTAAACGCGGCACCCACGTTCGCGGCTTCGTCCGCAAAGGTGCCGTCGTGCCGGTTGTGGTACAAGATCGCCGGCGTGGAGTCGCAGGCGACGTAAACGTCGGGCCAGCCGTCCTCGTCGTAATCCAGCGTCGTGACGGAAAAGCAGTAGTGGCCGGCGGTATTCTGGATGCCGCTTGCGGCGCTCACATCCTTGAATTGGGTTTTCCCGTCGGCTGTTTTGCCCTCGTTGTGGAACAACAGATTCGGCGCCCACGGCAGGCCACGCGGCCCGCACATCACCGGCGTGCCCTTCCACGTGCAGCCCTGTTCTTCCCCGGGCCGCGGCGTTTTGGCCAGGTCGAAGTGAACGTAATTGGCCTCGATGATGTCCAGCCGCCCATCGCGGTCGTAGTCGATAAAGGCACAGCCGGTGCCCCATTCCTTACCGGTGCCCGCAACACCCACAGACTCCGCCACCTCCGTGAACCGGGCACCGCCCTCATTGTGGAAGAGGCGGTTTTTCCCGTAAGCGGTTACAAAAATGTCGTCGAAGCCATCATTGTCGTAATCGCCCACGCAGGCACCCTGGCCCCAGC
Organism: uncultured Terriglobus sp.; assembly: GCA_964244665.1. Lineage (GTDB taxonomy): Bacteria > Acidobacteriota > Terriglobia > Terriglobales > Acidobacteriaceae > Terriglobus. The sequence continues at coordinate 11,639 of CAXTJO010000041.1, read as the reverse complement.
CGCTGCTTCCCATGCCGGTCTTCGTGGTCACATCGGTAAAGGTCCCGTCATGGTTGTTATGGAACAGGTGATTCGTCGGCGGGTCTGTCTTGGCCCGGCCCGCCGCATCCAGCTCCATGCCGTTTACCAGAAAAATGTCCTGCCAGCCGTCGCGGTCGTAGTCCAGGATCGCCACGCCGCTACCGGTCGCTTCGACGATGTATTTCTTCGTGTCTGCGCCGCCGTTCACATTGCGGACAGCGAGGCCCGCTCGGGCCGCCACATCAATAAACCAAGCGGGCGTGGGATGCTGGGCGTTGGCAGGGTAGGGCGGCGCGGGTGTCTGCGCAACGCACTCCGTACCGCACCCGAGAACAATAACCAGAAACACACAGAGCAGACGCACGCACGTTTGACGATACTGCGTGTGAACTCGCTTTGTCTCGCCGGTCATTATGCCGCGCGTTCCGCATCCAGCATCGCGGCTACCTTGGCCTGCCGTATACGTTCGCGCAGGGCGGCGGTTGCAGCACGATGACAGCAAAGGCACAGCGTACGGATATTCGCCAGGTCGCATTCACCGCCACCCTCCACCACCGGTAGAATGTGGTCGGCATCCCACAAGGTCTTGCGCATCCTGGTTTTCAGCCCCCAGTGGGCCATCAATTGCAGCCGGCGCTCCCCGCGGGAACGGCGCAGGCGGCGGAGTTCGAGCAGGGTATCCGCGCCGCAGCCACAGCACATGCCCTTGTCGCGCAGCAAAACCTGTTCGCGCAGGTAAGCTGGTTGCGAGCGCAGCCGCCATTCGTGCACGCAATAGGCAGAGCAGAAAGTGAAACGCCGCGGCGGCACCTCCAACCCACACCAGCGGCAAAGACCCCGACCATTCGCGCCGCGCGGAACTGCGGTGCGCCTTACCCGGCCACCCTGCATCGTGCGACTCGTGCTCACCCTTCGGTTGTACCCCGGCCGCAATCCAGCAGGGAAGTGTCGCGGGCGGTAACAGCGGAAGGTGAACGCGGCAGCAGCCAGCCGGAAGCTCTCCCCGCCATGTCCGCCCGGCCCCGGACCGCCGCGCTCTACCGCTGCAGGGCTGGGTAGTCCGTGTACCCCGCTGCCTCATGCGTATAGAACAAATCCGGTCGTTGCACATTCAACGGGCTATTCTCACGCAAACGGCTGGGCAGGTCGGGATTGGCGATAAACAGCTTGCCAAACCCAATCGCGTCGGCGACACCCGCGGCCAGGGCAGCGTCGGCGCTTTCCAGCGTGAACTCTTCGTTCATCACGTACACACCGCCGAACTGCTGCTTCAGCATGGGGCCAAGCTGGCCCGGACCCTGCTTCTCGCGGGCCATCAGGAACGCGATGCGTCGCGCTCCAAGCTCGCGTGCAACATGGCTAAAGGTCTCGGCACGGTCGGCATCGCCCATGGAGTGGATGTCGGCGCGCGGTGCCAGGTGCATACCCACGCGGCCCGCGCCATACACGGCAATGGCTGCATCGGCGCACTCCAGCAGCAGGCGCGCGCGGTTTTCCACCGGCCCGCCATACTCGTCGTCGCGCCGGTTCGATGTGCTCTGCAGAAACTGGTCCAGCAGGTAGCCGTTGGCCCCATGCAGTTCCACGCCATCGAATCCCGCGGCCTTGGCATTCTCTGCGGCGCGGCCAAACTGCTCCACCACGTCCTGCACCTCGCCACGCGTAAGGGCGCGCGGCGTCTCATAGACGATCGTCGGCCGCACAAGCGTCACATGGCCCTCTGGCTTGATTGCGCTTGGCCCCACGGGCAGTTTGCCGCCCAGGTACGACGAATGCGAAATGCGGCCCACATGCCAGATCTGCGCAAAAATGCGGCCACCGGCCTCATGCACCGCGTCCACCACCGGCTTCCACAACTCGGTCTGATGCGACGACCAGATACCCGGCACCTGCGGGTAGCCGACGCCCATGGGATCGACCGGCGTCCCTCCGTCAGAATCAGGCCGGCGGCGGCACGCTGGCGGTAATACTCGGCCATCAGCTCGGGCCGTGGCAGGTGATCCACGGTGCCCCGCAAGCGGGTAAGCGGCGCCATAAACATGCGGTTCGGCAGGTAGAGGTCTCCAACGCGAATGGGGTCGAACAGGGTAGGCATCGTCTCTCCAGTACGCACAACCGAAGGTTTGGATGAGTTCATTCCGCGAAAGGCTCAGGCACAGCGCGACGCGGCACCGCAGGAAATCGCGTTACAGCGCATCCGCGGCAGCCTCCATCCTGCGGATCGCCTCGTCCACCGTGGTGGCAACCAGCACGGAAGCCCGCGCCTTTTCGCGCAGCACACCCTCCAGCAGGCACGTGTCCAGAAAGCGAAGCAGACCGTCATAGAACCCCGCCACGTTCAGCAGGCAAACGGGCTTCGTGTGCAGGCCGATCGCCTGCCACGTCAGCATCTCGAACAGTTCCTCCAGCGTGCCAAAGCCGCCGGGCAGCACCAGAAAGCCATCGGCGCGTTCGGCCATCGCCGCCTTGCGCGTGTGCATCGAGTCCACCACCAGCAGCTCGGTGCAGCCCAGGTTGGCGATCTCTTTCTCGCGCAGCAGCTCCGGCACAACGCCCACCACCCTGCCGCCGCCGGCAATGGCCGCGCTGGCAACCACGCCCATCAGGCCGACCGAGGCACCGCCGTACACCAAACCGATACCGCGTTGCGCCAACGTGCTGCCGACCTCGACCGCGGCGTCGCGGTACGCAGGGCGCACGCCGTTTGCCGACGCACAATACACACAAATAGAACGCAACCGCATGCCAGCAGCATACCGGGCCGGCACAGGCGTTGTGTTACGGCACCCGCACAAGCGCACAACGGCGCGGCTCCGCCATCAAAAGGCAGAACCGCGCCGCAGGTGCAGTAGATTTAGCGGAATGCGACAGTGTTGCCGGCCAGTTCGCTTGTTACGTGCACGCGAACCGTCGTGTGATCGGCATCCAGCACGTCGGTTCCAACGACAGTCTTGATCTGCTGTTCGCTGTTGGCCGCCAGCGTAATCGTCTGGTCGTTTACATACAGTGTCATCGCGGCGCCCGTGTTGTTCTTCAGCGTCAACTTCACCAGCTTGCCCTTGGGCGCGGCCGTCGTCGCAGTCCCGTCGTTCGAGCGGCCGAAGACTGAAGCGTTGGAGACGAGCGGTGCGGCAAGCGCAAGGGTAAGGGCGGTGGCGGAAACGATACGACGTATCATGAACTTCTCGTTGGGTACATCTGGTGGTGCTGGCGAAGTCCCACTGCAGTTGAAACATCGTCGCGCATCTGGTGATACGCGGCAGATCGGGTTTCGTTCCGCTCTTTTCACGAACTATTCGTAAACACATCAGAAAAGAATCGCCAACAATGACGCGGCTTTTCGCGTTGTCCGAAAGTGAACGGCAATGGTTCACAAACGCGCACCAACATGCGCCGCCTACAATCGGTTGCATGAAGCGCATCTGTGTCGCCGCCCTGTTTCTGCTTGCCTCCGCCGCCCTGTCCAACGCTCGCGCGCAAGAGGTGCACAGCGCACCCGGCCAGTTCGACTTCTATCTCATGAACCTGAGCTGGGCACCCGAGTTCTGCCACAACGTAGAGGTGCTGCCGCTCAACGAGCGCACCGCCGGCAAGCGTGCCGACGCCGCCGATGAGTGCAGCACACCGACAGGATTTGTGCTGCACGGCCTGTGGCCCCAAAACTTCAACGGCACATTCCCCGCAAACTGCTCCACGCGCCCGGGGCCGGAAAGCTACGCGCCCTATCTCGGCGACACACCGTCGCTCTCTCTGCTGCAGCACGAGTGGAGCAAGCACGGCACATGCACAACGCTGAATCCGGACGCCTTCTTCGCCACAGCCGACGACCGCTTCCACGACCTGAAAATTCCGCCGTCGCTCACCGACGTAACGCACCCGCTCACGCTCGCGCCAGCCGACCTGCTGGGCCAGTTTCAAGCGGCGAACCCGGCCTACCCAAAGGGCAGCATCCTGCTGAGTTGCGGCAAAAATTTCTTGACTGCCGTGGAGGCGTGTTACGACAAGGCGACGCTCGCGCCGATTGCCTGCCAGGGCATCAAGACCTGCGGCGCAACCAGTATTCAAGTCGCGCCAGAGCGCGCCACGAACGCACTGCAGCACAATCGCCACGGCAATGCGCTGCCGCCGCGGTAGATGACGTGGAGCGCATGCAACGTCTCCACAGGCAGCGCTTGTAAACTGGTTGCTGGAGCCTTGCCGCCGTGCCCGTCGAATCCGCCCTTCTGCAGCACATGAATCCACAGCAGCGCGAAGGCGTCGAGCAGACCGACGGCTCCGTGCTGATCCTTGCCGGCGCGGGCTCCGGCAAAACCCGTGTCATCACGCACCGCATTGCCTACCTGATTGAAAAAGGCGTCTCGCCCGACGCCATCCTTGCCGTCACATTCACCAACAAGGCCAGCAAGGAGATGGGCGAGCGCGTCGAAAAACTCATCGGCCACTCGTCGCTCGCGCGGCCCACCATTGCCACCTTCCACTCGCTGTGCGTCCGCATCCTTCGCCGCGACATCGAGGCCCTTCGAACGAACGGCGTCGGCCTCACCCGCACCTTCGCCATCTACGACGAAAGCGACCAGCAGAGCATCGTCAAGCAGGCGCTCAAGCGGCTCGGCTTCGACGACAAGCAGCTCAAACCCCGCGTCGCGCTTGGCCGCATTAGTTGGGCCAAAAACCATATGATCGACCCGCAGGAATACTTCCTCGCGTCAACCAACCCGCTTGAAGAACGCATTGCGCACATCTTCGAAATCTACCGGCAGGAACTGGCAAAGAACAACGCCATGGACTTCGACGACCTCTTGCTCGAAACCGTGCGCCTGCTCAAGGTCAGCACCGAAACCCGCGAGCGCTACAACCGGCGCTACCGCTATCTGCTCATCGACGAGTACCAGGACACCAATCGCCCTCAGTACGAGCTCATGAAGCTGCTCGGCGGCGCGCACGGCAACGTCTGCGTCGTCGGCGATGAAGACCAGTCCATTTATAGCTGGCGCGGCGCCGACATCAAGAACATCCTCGAATTTGAAAAGGATTTTCCCGAAACCAAAGTCATCCGGCTCGAGCAGAACTATCGCTCCACACAGATCATCCTCGAAGCCGCCGGCGCTGTAGTCAAAAACAACCTGCAGCGCAAGGGCAAAGAGTTGTTCACCACGCGCGAGGGCGGGTCCATGGTCGGCTTTTATGAGGCCCCCGACGGCGAGAACGAGGCGCTCTTCATCGGCGACCGCGTGCAGAAATACCTCAAGGAAGTCGGCCAAACCGGCGGCGAGGCAAAGTGCGCCGTCCTCTACCGCACCAACTCGCAGTCTCGCCTGGTGGAAGAGGCGCTCCGCCGCTACAACATTCAATACCACATGGTTGGCGGCTTCAGCTTCTACGACCGCGCCGAGGTCAAGGATATCCTCAGCTACCTCAAGTTGGTACAAAATCCTCACGACAGCATCGCACTCAATCGCGTCGTCAACTCGCCGCCGCGCGGCATCGGCAAAACCACCATGGAAACCCTGGAGCGCATCGCGCTGACCACGGGCATCAGCACCTGGGACGCCATCGCGCGCACGATCGAGGATCAGTTGCTGCCCGCGCGCGCTCTTACTGCCTTGGCCGGCTTCCGTCGTCTCATCCTGGATGCGCGCGCCATGCTTGGACCCGGCTTCGGCGACCAGCTTGCCGCAGACGCCCTCGGCGCAGCCGAATCGCACGCCGACGCAGCCGAACCGCACGCCGAGGCAGCCCTCGCGCACGAGTTCACCGGCACGGAAGAGAACGTCTCGACCGCCGACGCCGCAGGCGACGCCACCTTCGACACCAGCTTTAACTTCAACTTCGACTTTGGCGGCGACGAGGCCGCATGGACCGAGGAGCGCAGCACCCTCGCCGCCGAAAACAGCAGCGTGCCGACCAACGTCGTCGAGTTCCCACGCGCTCCGCAGGACGACGACGAGACGAGCTTCGACTTCGCCTTCGACGCGGCTGCCACGGAAGACGAACCCCTCGCGGCAAGTGCGGACAGTACACCAGCCGCACCGGTCACGTTCAACCCCTTTGAAGCCGCAAACCGTGCCGAGAAGCGCGCCGGCAACAAGGTGACCAGCCTTGCGGATCGCTTTGACGACCTCCGCAGCAAGGCCGCGCCCATCGTCGAAATCGACACCAAAGCGCCCGAAACCAGCACCCGCGTCGATGGCTTCCGCGCGCCCGGCGACCCCGCAACGTTGCCCGAGCTCATCAAGTTCCTCAACGATCGCAGCGGCTACATCAAGGGTCTTGAGAACGAAGGCACGCCGGAAGCGTTCAGCCGCATCGACAACCTCAAGGAACTCGCGAACGCCGCGCAGGACGCGCAGGAACGCGGCGAAACCCTCGCTGAATTTCTCGACCACGCCGCCCTCGTCTCCGACACCGACCAGATCAAAAGCGACGCCCGCGTCACCCTCATGACGCTCCACGCGGCCAAGGGCCTGGAGTTTCCGCTCGTCTTCCTCTGCGGCATGGAAGAAGGCCTCTTCCCACACAGCCGCACCCTGCAGGATCCCACCGGCCTCGAAGAAGAGCGCCGTCTCTGCTACGTCGGTATGACCCGCGCCATGGACACGCTGGTTCTCACCCGCGCGCGCTATCGCAGGCGTTATGGGTCCGACATGCCGGAGGCATCGGTCGCGTCGCGCTTCCTCGAAGAAGTACCCTCCCGCTTGGTGGAAGACGTGGGCTCACCGGCGGACTCCGGCACCGGCACTTCTGCTTACGGGCACCGCTACGGCTCCGGCGCGTACGGCGGTGGCGGCTCCCGCTTCGCCAACAAGTGGGGCAAGGGCGGCGCGGAAGACGGTGCCGAACGCCACTACAGTTACGAGGACGAGGATCAGAGCGGCACCCGGCCCGCCGCCGCATCGCCGCGCAGCAACTACGGCCTGCAGTTCAGCGGGCAAACCAAAGGCGCAAAGGCACCGGACTCCATCGACAACATCGCCACCTTCTTTGGCGGCGGTGGCAACGGCGGCAAGTTCGTGCGGCCCAGGCTGGAGGTCCAGCAACCGGCTGGCGAAACCCGCCTCACCCGCGGAACGCGCGTCAAACATCCCAAATACGGGGACGGCAGCGTCGTTTCACGCGAGGGCGACGGCCCCGACGCCAAGCTCACGGTACAATTCACAAGGCACGGCGTAAAAAAGCTGGTGGAGAAATTCGCCCAGCTCGAGCGTCTATAGCGCTGCCGCAACTCACAGCCGCAGCAGTCGCCCGCCGCCACATTTCCGCACCGCAGAGAAGAGAACACCATGGCAAACACGAAAAATCTGGAACACAAAGAGCGCAAGGCAGCCAAGCGCAAGGCCCGCGCCGCCGCACCGGCAAAGGCGGCCCGCACTACACCCCGCGGCTCCAACAAGAAAAAGCTCCGTAGCCTCACCCGCGGCCAGTCCAAGCGGTAACCTGCAACCATAAAGAACCAATAGCCTGCTGAAGCAATCCTTCAGCAGGCTATTGCGGGTTGGTCTGCCGCATAGCCGGCCTTAGCCCATCAGGTCAGCTTTCTACTTCCGCTGCCAGTCAGACATGTTGGCTAACCGACCCTAACCTGCCGTCGCCACACCAACGAACGAATCGGCACACCCGTAATACATCCACCACTTACCCCTGAACCACACCAGCCCCTCGGCAAATGTCGTCCCCGCCGCATATTGCCCGCTCTTCTCAAACGGCAGTGCCGGCTGAAACACCGGTGCGTCGGTCCGCTGCAGCATCGTTCCGGGCGCATCTGCCTGGAACAGGGCCTCTTCCACCGTGTACGTGCCCGGCTGCAGGCCCGCCGCACCGCCCGCGCCTTCGGCATTTTTGGCGTTGTACAGCATCACGATACCGCGCGGCGTCAGCACCGGCGGCGGTCCCGTCTCTGGAAAAGCACTGTCCGCCTTTCCGGTCCGCGCCTCCAGCAGCACCCTCGTCTTTCCCGGCGCATCCTCCACCGGCGTCCAGTGCACCAGGTCGTCGCTGGTAGCAATGCCGATGTGGATCTCGCCCCAGTACATCCAGAAATGCCCGCCGATCTTTGCCGCCACCAGCTTGTCGCCCACCTTCTGCGTCACGATCCCGGCAGACTTGTACTTCAACCCGTCGTACCGCCCACCCAGCGCCCCCGCAAACGCAGGCCCCTGCTTTTGCCAGTGCACCAGGTCGTCGCTCATCGCAACGCCGACCGAGTACGAATCCCGTGTCCGCGACCACTGCGTATACGTCAGCACGTACCCGCCTCCGGGCCGCTCCACCACGCGTGGGTCTTCCACCCCGCCCGGCGCTTCACGGCTCTGCTGCGCGTCCTTCGCGGGAAACAACACAGGCTGCGGCATCCGGTTGAAGTGGATTCCATCCGCGCTCACGGCCAGCCCCAGCCGCGACACATGCCCGCCAATCGCCATCGCGCCGGAATCGTCCTCTGCCCGGTACAGCACGTACACCTTGCCGTCGCGCACCACCGCCGCCGGGTTAAAGGTGTGCAGCGCCTCCCAGTGCGTCGGCTGGCCGCTCACCGGGTCGGCAAAGACTGAAGCCGCATTCGGCGCAATCACCGGCTGATTCGATGCCCGCGTCCACGGACCGATCACCCACTGCGAAGCTTCTACAGGCTCGCGCTGCCCGGCGCTGCCGCCCGGCTGCTGCCCCCGCGCCGCCAGCACGCCCAGCAGGCAAAGCAGAGCGCACCACCCCAGCACAAAACGCATGCCCAGGGCCACCTGACTGCACCGTCCAGCGCTCTCACGGTGCCGCGGGTGCACCGCACTTTTCGTAACATCAACCATGGCAGATTCCTTCACAACCGCAAGCAGTGCAATGTGTAACGCCGCAACACGCTAAACTACGATGGATTCCACACGCAACTCCATAAACCAGCCGAGGACATGCCGCTGCCCCGCCAGATCTTTCAGACGAAGTCCATCGACAAGCTGATCGCCGAATCCGAACTGCCGGCTACCTCCCTCAAGAAAACCCTCGGGCCCGTGTCGTTGACCGCGCTCGGCGTCGGCGCCGTCATCGGATCGGGCATTTTCACCGTAATCGGCACGGCAATCGCCGGCAACCCGGCCACCAGCGCCACCTTCTGGGACTCGCCGGTCATCGACTTCATCCTGCACCATGGTGCCGTCGCCGGCCGCCCCGGAGCCGGTCCCGCTTTGGCACTGTCCATGATCCTGGTCGCCGTCGTCTGTTGTTTCACCGGCCTCTGCTACGCCGAACTCAGCAGCATGATCCCCATCGCCGGCTCCGCCTACACCTACACCTACGCGACCCTCGGCGAACTCGTCGCCTGGATCATCGGCTGGGACCTCATCCTCGAATACGCCTTCTCCAACATGAGCGTCAGCGTCGGCTTCGCTGCCCACCTGGTCGATCTGCTCGACTGGCTCGGCCTCCACTTCAACCCCAAGTGGCTCTCCCCGGCGTTTCTGCCCCTCGGCCTGCAAGACCTCGCGGGCCACGACATCTACAAAGCCGGCTGGCACTTCGGTTTCAACATCCCGGCCTTCCTCATCGTCATCCTGCTCACCTTCGTCCTCGTCCGCGGCATCTCGGAGTCGGCGCGCACCAACAACATCATGGTGCTGGTCAAGGTCATGGCCATCCTCATCTTCATAGTTGCCGGCATTTCCTTCATCCATCCCGGCAACTATGTTCCGTTCTCGCCGAACGGCTACACGGGTGTGCTCGCCGGCGGCTCCATCATCTTCTTCACCTATATCGGGTTCGACTCCGTCTCCACCGCCAGCGAGGAGTGTAAAAGCCCTCAGAGCGACGTCCCCTTCGGCATCATCGCCACCCTCATCATCTGTACGGTCCTCTACATCGGCGTTGCCCTCGTCCTTACCGGCATCGTGCCGTGGAACTCCGTCGCCGGCGACGGCGCGCCCGTCGTCAACGCCCTCAAGCGCCTCTCGCTTGAAACGCATTCCGCCAGGCTTCATTACATCCGGCTTGTCGTGCTCATCGGCGCCATCGTCGGCATGATCTCCTCCATCCTCGTCTTTCAGCTCGGCCAGGCCCGCGTCTGGTTCGCCATGTCCCGCGACAAACTCCTCCCGGACGTCTTCAGCCGCGTCCACCCCAAATACCGCACCCCCGCCTTCGCCACCTGGGTCGCCGGCATCCTCGTCGCCATCCCCGCTGGCCTGTTCGACGTCGGCACCCTCGCCGAACTCTCCAACATCGGCACCCTCTTCGCCTTCGTCCTCGTCTCCATCGGCGTCATGGTCCTGCGCAAGCACCAGCCAGAACGCCGCCGCGGCTTCCGTGTCCCCTTCGGCCCCGTCATCCCCGTCCTGTCCATCGTCTTCTGTGTCCTGCTCATGACCGGCCTGCCCATCCGCACCTGGGAGCGCTTCTTCATCTGGCTCGTCATCGGCCTTTTCGTCTACTTCTTTTATAGCCGCCATCGCAGTGAATTCGCAGCTCAGGCTCGGTGACCGGCTGAACAGCAAACCTGCTACCCTGTCTGCAACGGAGGCGCAACCATGTTGAATTACGGCCCTGCGGTCCTGATCCTGTTTTCGATTTTCGTCGGCATCCTTATGAGTCGCCGCGATTTCACTACCCTCAAAGCCGACATGGACAAGCAGTTTGACCGAATCGACAAGCAGTTTGACCGAATAGACAAACGGCTCGACGCTCTCACCGCGCGTGTCTCCGCGCTCGAGACCGACTACACCCAGTTTTACGGCATGCAGCAAAAGGTGGAAGGCCGGCTGGACGAGATCTCCGCCCGCGTCAAGTAGCCGCTGCACTGCGGAAAACGTGACAAGCCCGTTCGCATGCGTCACCCTTCTGTAACAAACACCTCAGGTACAGCATGTCCATCACCCGCCGCCAGCTCCTCGAAACCATGGCCCTCACCGGCGCCACCGCCCTCCTTCCCCGTCTCGCCTTCGCGCAGGCGCCCGGCCCCAACAGTGGCTTCCCCCCGCAAAGCACCATCGACAACGACCCCCTGCGCCCCCGCTACCACCTTATGCCGCGCCGCGGATGGATGAACGACCCCTGCGCCCCCGTCTACTTCAACGGCCGCTACCATCTCTTCTTCCAGTACAACCCCTTCGCCAGCGTTTGGGGCAATATGAGCTGGGCCCACGCCGTCTCCAAAGACATGGTCCACTGGACCGAGCGCCCCGTCGCCCTCGACCGCACCCCCGGCGGCCCCGACAGCTACGGCGTCTTCACCGGCAGCATGATCCTCGACAGCGGCATCCCGACCATCCTCTACACCTGCGTCTCCCCCTCCACCAAGGAACGATCCACCCTCTGGGCCAGCAACCCGCCAGAGCGCGAAGCGCAGTGCCTTGCCACGCCCGCCGACAGTACGCTCGACGCCTGGAAAAAAAACTCCACACCCATCATCCAGTCCCCACCCCCCGGCATGAAAATTACCGGCTTCCGCGACCCCGTCCCCTGGCGCGAAGACGACGGCAACTACTACATGCTCCTTGCCAGCGGCCAGAAAGGCATCGGCGGCAACGTCCTGCTCTACAAGTCCCCCGACCTGAAAAGCTGGGCCTATCAGGGCATCTTCGCCGAAGGCAAACCCACCGGCAAACAAACCGACGACACCGTCGACAGCGGCGAAACCTGGG
>CAXTJO010000040.1:4792-24567 GCA_964244665.1 uncultured Terriglobus sp. | reverse complement strand
CTCTTTCTCGGTGCGCGCGGCGGTGTAGGCGGCTTTATGGTCGCCCTCATCGCCGCCCTCTGGGCCTACGACGGCTGGTCCGACGTCGCTGCCCTCGCCGGCGAAGTCGAGCGCCCCCAGCGTAACCTGCCCATCGCCTTCGCCGGTGGCATGCTCATCGTCGGCGGCCTTTACATGCTCACCAACGCCGCCATCCAGTACATTCTGCCGGCAGCGCAGCTCGCCCACGCTGACCGCCCCGCCGTCGACGCGGTCCAGCTCGTCCTCACCGCCCATGGCATCGGCTGGGGCGCCGCCCTCGTCAGCATCGGCATGCTCGTCAGCATTGTCTCGTCCTTTGTCGGATCGTCCCTCTCGGGTGCGCGCATTCCCTTTGCCGCCGCCCGCGACGGCCTTTTCTTCCGCGGCATCGCCCGCGTCAACCCGCGCTTCCAGACCCCCAGCAACTCGCTGATCGTGCAGGCCGTCCTCGGCAGTCTGCTCATCTTCGCCCTTGGCCGCTTTCAGGCGCTCTTCTCGCTCGCCATCTTCGCCGGCTGGATGACTTACGGCCTTGCCGCCTCCACCATCTTCGTCTTCCGCGCTCGCGCCCGCCGCTCGGATGCGGCCCGTCCCTTTTCCACCCCGCTCTATCCCGTCGTGCCCGCCCTTTTCATCGCCGCATCCGCCGCCCTGACCGTCTTCAGCTTTCTCGACCAGCCTCTAAACTCCACCGTCGGGACCCTCGTCATCGCCCTCGGCGTCCCCATCTATTTCTACTTCCGCAACCGTCGCACACGGGAACAAGTGGGTGCCGCAGAAGTTGTGCAATCCACCTTAACCTCAACAGAATGACGATTTTGCGTATAAACCCAGTCGAATGACTATTTTACCCGGCCACCCTAATGGAATGACGAATTTACAGCCACCCCCGGGGGGAGGGGGTACCCTGACAGCAATGCCCCAACCCCGCAAAAAACCCAAGCTCGGCCAGAATTTCCTCACGGACGACGCCGCCCGTCACCGCATTGCCGACGCCCTCGGCGACATCTCCACCAAGACCGTCGTTGAGATCGGCCCCGGCCGCGGCAGCATCACCACCCTCCTCGCAGCCCGCGCCGCCCGTCTTCTCTGTGTCGAACTGGACCGCTCCCTCGCCGCCGAACTCCGCTTCAAATTCCGCAACCACCCCAACGTCGAAATCCTCGAGGCCGACATCCTCGAAACAGACCTCACCCAACTCATCGGACCCACTCAAAAAACCCATATCGTCGGAAATTTACCCTATTACATCACTTCAGACATCCTCCTCCATCTCGCTCATCACGCAAGGGTTATAGATCTTGCCATCGTCATGATGCAGCGCGAGGTAGCCGACCGTGTCGCCGCAGAGCCCGGAACCCGCGACTACGGCCTACTCTCCGTCACCGTCCAGATGTCCGCCCAGCCCGATACCCTCTTCACGCTTCCCCCGGAGGCCTTCACACCGCCACCCGAGGTCCACTCCACCGTCCTCCGTCTCGCCATGCACAGCCGCTACGCCGAACTCGGCATCACCGATCCAGCGGCATTCACGAGTTTTCTGCGCACCTGCTTCGCCCAAAAGCGCAAGACCCTCAGCAATAATCTCCGCGCCGCCGGCACTTTGCCAGACCGCGTTGCGCAGGCCTGTACCATCGCCGCCGTCTCCGCCTCGGCCCGTGCGGAAAGCCTCGACCTCCCCGAACTCGCCAGCCTCTTTCGCAGCCTCCGCTAGCTACTTATGTGTCGCCGCCGGAGCCGAAGGCGCGCTCGGCGCTGCCGACACATGCGGAGCGGGTGCGGCCATCGGTGCTGCCGGCGCTACTCGTACGGCAGGCGGCAACTGCACCGGATGCGGCATAGCCACGGGAGCCACAGGCCGCGGCACGACGGGGGGACCCGCCTGTCGAGGCACTGCTGGCACCGCCTGCGGCAAAGCACCCTTCGCCGGCGCACTCAACCGCGGACCCGGCGCTCCATTAACTCGCGGCACGCTAGACCGCGGCACAACGACACCTCCCACCGCCTCATTCCCGCGCGACACTCGTCCCTCCACACCTGGGATATCTCCTGCCGCTTGCCCCCGCAAAAGAGGATCGCCTCGTCCGTTTGCCCCATTTCCGCCAAAGCCAGCCGCCGCACCTGTCGCCCCGGCGTGTCCGTGCCACTCCACCGAACCTCCCGGCCTCGTGACCACACCCTGCGACACCAGGCCAATCACCGGCTCATGGGTGCCGCGACGCACAGGGAAATCCCGCATCAATGCCGATCCCACGGCAGACCCGCCCTGCGGCGTAATCTGCGGTCCCACATGCTTCAAGGGCGATGCTTCCACACCTGCGATCCGCACCGGTTCGCCGCTCCGTCGTGTTGGCGGTCCAGCTACCGCCACCTGCGCCGGCTGATGCACCGGAATCGTCGGATGCCGCACCGGCCCCTCCGTCAACCCCGGCCGATGTGGCGGGCGCCATCCCGGCGGCGCATGCCGTATCCGGAACCCCCCACCGTATCCACCCTCGAATCCGCCACCGCCAAAACCGAGGCTGACACAACCCGGCGATGGCAACCACCCCCACCCAAAACCTTGGTAGAACGTCCACCCGCCGCACCGGTACGGCAACCATCCCCACCCATACCCCGACGCCCATGCGTACCCACCCGACCCATACACCCAACTCCCATTCCCATACGGATCGAATCCGGCGTCATACCCCGTCGGCTGCCAGACCTGTCCTTCTCCCGGCACGTCATACCAGTTGCCGTGCGCATCGAGGTCGGCCCAGCCGTACGCCTGCTGACTCGCGTACCCGTCCCGCACCGTCGTCCGTGACGCCTCTTCATCCTGTGCCGCCTGCGCCAGCCGCTCGTTCCAGCTATCCCAGCTCTCCGGCGGCACTACGTCTGCCAATAGATAGCGCTTCCCGTTCTTCGGGTCGGTCTTCAGACTCTCACCCGACGCCAGCACCGCCGTATAGGCATTTACCCGCGTCACCGACACACTTCCTGAGAGCGCCGCGACCTCGACCGCCGCATCCTGCACACGCACCCGGAAGCTCGCGTTGACCTCCGGCGCCATTACCACCTCACCCGCGCCCACCGTAAAGCTGCCGCTATCCGACGCCCGTAGCTCCAGATAAAACAGCCCGTTGCCCAACTGCAGCGACGTCCCCTGCGACTCCGGGTCGAGACGCTCTATGACGACATCGCTCCGCGACGTCACGCGCAGCACCGAGCCATCAATAAATTCCACTTCGGCCTCGCCGTTATCTCCCGCCAGCAGCCGCGTTCCCGCCGGCAGCGGCATGTTCAGCGCCGCATCTGCTGCAGCAGAGGTCCCATCCTCCGCCTGCACCGTAACCGCACCTGCTAAACGGCTCAACCGCGCCACCGGCCGCTGCGCCTCCACACCACTTTGTATCGCAACTGCCTGCTCACCGGGAGCCTGTGCGCCCGCCCTTGCACAGAGCTCCAGCGCAGCCCCGCAGACCACGACAGCCGCAAACCACCTCACCCGAGACAAAGATTGCACCATCGCCAACCACCATTCCACGCAAGTCTCGGCAGCATACGCTCCAAAGGTATGTCTGCGAAAGACGTGCCTGCACAATGGACTGATTCCGCCTGCATTTGTCGCGCCGGCTCACTTGAATTGTGCGGCGCTATGGCCGCGTCCACAAACTGCGGCACCTGTGAACGCTATTGAAGCTTCGCCGCGTTCAGCAGTTCTGTCGCCCTCATCCGCACCCGCTCCAACACGGCGTCATCCACCGCCAGCGCCTCCAGCGAAGTCCGGATCGCAGCCAGCTCCGGTGCTCTCCCATCCTTGGCCGCCCCCGCCAGACGGATCAGCACGGGATCCAGTCCCAGCCGGTCGTACCGATGGAGCCGGTCGATGGTTGCACCCTCTTCCAGCGTATAACTCACGTTGGACAGGTACTCCGTCATTTGCTGCAACCCCTTGTTGTCGGTGTAGTTGTAGTCGCAGTGCACCTCCGCGCCTCCCGCAGGCGCGTACACCACATGCTTGGCACCCATCCGCGCCAAGCCCTTGGTCTTCGTCTCGCAAGGTTTTAAGTCGTGCGACTCTTCAACCGCTTTGCCCAGCCTCGTTTGTCCAGTCGCGGACAGCGTAAAGCGGACGTTCTCGTCACTCACACCCGCCGTCGCATGGTGGGAGGTGTACTCCACCGCTCCGCCCGGCGCAATGTGAATACTCCAGTGAGGCACCGGTAAACCGTCCCGGTCGTATGTCTCCGTCAGGCTGAATCCACCTCCGGCCTGCACGTCCGTCGCCTGTTCGACAAGGATCGGCTCCCCTGCCGAAATTCGACCGACGGGCAGTGTAGCCATGCCCGCTGCTGTCGCCAGCACCCATGCAAAAGTCCTCATCGACACCCAATTCCAAGCTGCGTTTGCGCGGTGTGAATGTGACAGATGGCGATCGCCAGTGCGTCGGCAGCGTCCGCCGGCTCAGGCGCGCGCTCCAGGTGCAGTAATTGAGCCACCATAAACTGCACCTGCTCTTTTGCGGCCAGCCCGTAGCCCACGACGGCGCTCTTGATCGATAGCGGTGCGTATTCCGCAACCTCCAGACCCACGTTTGCAGCCGCCAGCATCGCCACACCACGCACATGCCCTAGCTTCAACGCACTTTTGGCGTTCGCAGCAAAAAAGACATCTTCAATCGCCACCACTTCCGGTGCATATGTCGCAAGTAACCCGCTCAGTTCTACATGTACCTGCTGCAGCCGCAAAGGTGTGCGCTGTTTTTTATCCAGCTTCACCGCTCCGGCGGCCACGGGTACCAGCCGGCTTTCGCGCGCGGTCAGCACTAAATCGACCACGCCCCAGCCGGTGTACTCGGTCCCGCAGTCAATTCCAAAAACGCGCATTCCTCACAGTCTACCGGAGGCTTCTGGCCCATATCGACTTCCCGTCACGCCTACACCATCGACCGCACCACGACCAGCGAGTCGCGCGCCAGCAGCTCCACCGCGCCACACCGCGCCGGCACCACCGTTGAGGCGGCCCGCTGCAACTCTGCAGTGGCTTGCGTGCCCACCTCTGCCAAAGTGCCCGCACCCTGCAACACCGTGAAGCAATGCGGTCTACCCTCGGCATCGTTCAAGGCAAGCCGCTCTCCGGCGCCCAACTCATACCGGTCCACGGTGAAATACCTTTCCTCGATCAATCGCAGCCCATACTCCGTAGTCAACGGCGCAATTTTCCCCGCCCGCGTTTCCGCCCGGCTCACCGCGATTCCCCGGTCCAGGTGCAGCTCCCGCGGACGCCCGTAATCGTACAGTCGAAATGTCGTATCCGATGTCTGCTGCGTCTCCAGCAGCGTTACTCCAGGCCCAATCGCATGCACCGTCCCGGCATCCACAAACACCATGTCCCCGGCGATCACGGGCACCATACGCAGCAGCCTTTCCATTGACCCATCCGCCGCCGCTGCACGCATCTGCTCGGGCTGCACACCCTCGCGCAGGCCACACGCCACCTCCGCACCGGGCTCTGCCGCCACCACATACCAGCACTCCGTCTTGCCTCGAGGTTCGCCCATGACGCGCGCCTGCGTGTCATCCGGATGCACCTGCACCGACAGCTTCTGATCGGGGAACAGCAGCTTCAGCAACAGCGGAAACTCCTCCTCTGCACGCCAATCTCCAAGCAATTGCTCGCCGTACTCCGCGGCAATCTGCCGTAACTCCAGCCCATCGGCTGCGCCGCCCACAGCGACGCACGCCGGCCCTGTCAGCCATGCCTCCCCAATCGGCTCCCCACCTACAGGCAGATCCGCTGAGGCATACCACGCGGACAGGTCAGGCCGACCCCAGGGTCGTGCGGAAAACATCGGCTTCAGCAAAAACGGTCTTAATGGCTCCATAGGTAACCTTGATGCTACCAATATTTCAGCGGAGAACCAGCGTCATCACTTCAATGCGTTACGGTGTGGCAGTACCACCGGCGAGCTTACATAAGTGTTACAAACGACAGTCCGCAACGCTGCTAGCGTGGCAATAGCGATCAGTATCCAAACGCACCGGACCAGATTCAGCGGCATCAACGCACCAGATTACGAGGATCCATGTCAGCACCTGTTTCCACCGACGCCGAGATTACCCAGCACATTCATGAGCAGACCGGCGGCTACACCGAGTCCAGCAGTAGCGCAGCCGTTGGCGCACCCTCAGTACGCGACGTCGTTGAAGCCACTCGCCGCAAGGTGCGTGAGGATCTTCGCATGGGACGCGAGCACCAGGAAAGCAAAGTCAACTGGATCACTACGATCTTTATGGGGCTTTTCCACGTCGGTGCAATAGCTGCATTCTTCTTCTTCTCGTGGAAAAACCTGCTCGCCTTCGCCGTCATGTATTTCCTGGCGATCAATGTCGGCATCGGTATGGGCTACCATCGCCTGCTCACGCATCGCGGCTACCGTGTGCCTCGCTGGCTGGAGCTGTTGATCTCGGGTTGCGGCACACTCGCACTTGAAGGTGGACCGATTTTCTGGGTGGCAACCCACCGCGTTCACCATCAGTTCAGTGACCACGAAGGGGATCCTCATACCCCACATGACGGCACCTGGTGGGCTCATGCCGGCTGGATTCTCTCCGGTCGCGCCCTGCACAGCGAAACCGCCCTGCTTGGCCGTTACGCCCCAGACCTTACCCGCGACCCCGGCCAACGCTGGCTCAGTAAATATCATTGGGTGCCGCTCACCCTTTCAGGATTTCTCCAGCTCGGTATCGGCTACTACTTTGGCGGCGTCAAGGGTGCCATCGGCATGATGCTCTGGGGTACCCTGTTGCGTGTCACCTGCGGCCTGCACAGCACGTGGCTCGTCAACTCCGCAACCCACCTGTGGGGCGGTCGTCGCTTCGAAACCAAGGATGACAGCCGTAACAACTGGATCGTCGCACTGCTCACCGGTGGTGAGGGCTGGCATAACAACCATCATGCCCATCCCGTCAGTGCCCGCCACGGCCTTGCCTGGTACGAGTTTGACGTCAACTACTACGGCATCTGGATTATGGAGAAGCTTGGCCTTGCAAAGAAGGTTCAAATCGCCAAGTACGACAAGCTTGATCCCAGACCTGCCGGCATGTAAAACATCCTGAAAAACTGTTCAAAGGCCAGCGAACTTTCGCTGGCCTTTGCGTTTCCGCTACCATTCTGTTGATGAACATTACCCGCCGCCGCGGAGCCATCGCGACTTTCATTACCTTGGGCATTTGCCTTACGGGTCTTGCGGTCGCACTGAACGTCGGTTGGATCATTCTCAACGTCCACCAGCTTCATGTCGTCTACTTCGTCCTTGGCATCATCTTCTTCGGTGTCCTGATCGCCGGCCTCATCCTCAACACCATTTTTCTTGTTCGCGAAATCCGCCGCAACGAGCGCCAGGACAGCTTCCTGAACGCCGTCACCCACGAACTCAAGACGCCTATCGCCTCCATCCGCCTGTATCTCGAAACACTGCAGCGCCGGTCCCTTGACGATAGTCAACGCAACGAGTTCTACAGCCGCATGATGGAGGACAGTGACCGCCTGCTCTCGACGGTGGAACAGATTCTCCGCGCTGGTGAGGCCAATGCGAAAGGCATTATCACGCAGGGCAAAGCCAAGCTCCCCGTTGACCTTCGCGCCCTCACCTACGAGGTCCTCAACGAGACGATTCGTCGTCACCATCTGGCACCCACCGCCGTGCGTCTCGACGACGAGGTCCCGAATCGAAATGTCTTCGTCGCCGGAGATGCCCAAAGCCTACGCACCGCCCTTCTCAACATTCTCGACAACGCCGTTAAATACTCCCTGAGCGGTGTCGACATTAGCGCAGAGCTCTCCATCCTGCGTGAAACCACAGCCATGCTCCGCATCACGGACACCGGCGTCGGCATTCCGCCAGTCCAGCTCAGGCGTATCTTCCATCGGTTTTACCGCGTCACGAATCGTGACAGCGCCAGGATTAAAGGAACCGGCCTGGGTCTCTTTATCACCCGCGCCATCGTTCGCCAGCACGGCGGAAACACCACTGCCCAAAGTTACGGACCCGGTCACGGCACCACCCTTACCGTCCATCTGCCGCTGCTTGCCGCCCAGTCACAGCCCTTTCCCGTGGACCCTGCATGACCGGCGACCTCATAGTTCTCGTCGAAGACGAAGCCCACCTTGCCGACGCCCTGCTTTTCAATTTGAGCGCTGAAGGATACCGCACGCATCACGAGACCGACGGCGAAGCCGCCCTTCGCTATCTGCTGCACGCACCTGAGCCGCCTGCCGCCGTCCTGCTCGATGTTATGCTCCCCGGCATCGAAGGTTTCGCCATCGCCCGTTCTCTCCGCGCGGCGAACAACTTTATTCCGATCCTTATGCTCACCGCGCGTGGCCGGCCGGAAGACGTTATCGAAGGTTTCGAAGCCGGTGCAGATGATTACCTCCCAAAGCCTTTCGAGCTCTCCATCCTTCTTGCTCGCCTCAGTGGCCTGCTCCGCCGCATGCAGTGGCAACGGACTGCAGCCATCGCCGTGCCAACTGAACCGGGACCAACACAGGACCGCACGGTATTCCACCTGGCGGATCGCACGATCCACTTCGACACGCTTGAAATCCTTGCCCCCGGTCAAACCGTCCATCTCACCCTGATGGAAGCCGACCTGCTCCGCTATTTCATTGATCGCGCCGGCAGGGTTGTGGCCCGCCGCGAGATCCTCGAAGAGGTCTGGCGCGTGCGAGAAGACACCGATACCCGCGCCATCGACAACTTTGTCGTCCGTTTGCGCCGCTATCTTGAACCCGACCCAGGCCGCCCGGAGCATCTCCTTACCGTCCGTGGTATCGGCTACCGGTTCGTCGGCGAAGGTAGCTGGACTTAACGCACTCTCACCGTCATCTACACTTGAGCCAAAGAGGGCACCACCGACGTATGCGCATTCTTACCCGCTACATCTTGCGCGAAGTCCTGTCCCATGGTCTGCTCGGCGGCATCATCTTCACCTTTGTTCTCTTCATACGCGACCTCAGCCGCATCCTCGAGCTCATCGTGCGCGGCTCCGCTTCTATTGCAGAAGTCACCCGCGTCATTCTGTACACCCTGCCGTCGACGCTCATCCTCACCATACCGATGGCCGTCCTCGTCGGCATCCTGCTCGGCCTTGCGCGCCTGTCCGCAGACAGCGAAGTCACCGCCATGCGTGCCTCCGGTTTCGGCGTTCTGCAGTTTGTCCGCATCTGCAGCATCGCCACAGCAGGCGCTCTGCTGCTTGGCCTTGTTAATTCGCTTGTAATCGCGCCTCGCTCCGCCGCCGCGCTCCTTCACCTAGAAAACGACCTCAGAACCTCACAGGCCAGCTACGAAGTCCAGCCGCGTGTCTTCTATGAAGACTTCAAGAACTACGTCCTTTATGTGCAGGACACCCATCCCGTTCAGGGCGCAGCACTTTGGCAACACGTCTTCCTTGCCGATCTCTCTCAGCCCGCCAGTCCCTTTCTCACCACAGCAGAACAGGCCATTGTCGTGAACGGCGCACACGGCCAGCTGCGCCTCCATCTTAGCGATGGCGCACGTCACGAAATCTCGGCGAAGGACCCCAACCAGTACGATATTTCGACCTTCTCCGAAACCGATACGCCGATACAGACCGGCGACAATGAAGATATCCGGCTTACCCGCAACGACACACCGCTGCTTGCCATCCCCGCAGCCCAGCTATGGCGTCAACGTCACAGCCCACAGGGCCGTCAATACACCATCGAACTCAATAAACGCTTCAGCTACCCTGTCGCCTGTATCGCGCTCATGCTTGTCGGCGTGCCGCTTGGCCTGTCTTCACGGCGAGGCGGTAAGAGCGGCGGCTTCGTCGTCACGGTCGGCCTCGTCTTTATTTACTACTTTTTTTCCTCGACAGGCGTTGCCTTGGCGAAGCAGGGCAAACTCTCACCTTTCCTTGGTGTCTGGGCCGCGAACATCCTCTTCACACTTCTCGGTACAGTTCTTCTCCGCAGCTTCAGCTATGGCGACCTTTCCCGATTCAACGCGGCTCTCCTGCGCGTCCTCGCCACCGTCCGTGCTGCCGTAAAGGTCTGGGCGCCCTCGTCCATCCGGCCCGACACTCCGCAAGACGCCTTACCTTCCAAGCGCGCCGGCCGCACCTATCGCTTTCCCCTCATCTTCGACGGTTACGTCATCCGCGAGTTCCTCTCCACCCTCGCGCTTGTCATGGTCACCTTCATTACGCTCTCGTTGTTCTTCAGCTTTTTCGAACTCCTCGGCGACATTATCCACAATCGGACGGCGCTCATCACAGTCGGCGACTACCTCGTCAATCTCATCCCGTACATGATTTACAGCCTCACTCCGCTCTGCGCTCTGCTCGCCGTCCTTATCACCTTCGGCAATCTCAGCCGCTCCAGCGAACTCACCGCTATGAAGGCTTCCGGTGTGTCCATCTACCGCCTTATCGCGCCTGTCATGCTGCTCACAGCCGTCATTGCCATGGCGCTCTTCGCCTTCGACGAGCTTTACCTGCCCACGGCCAATCGCCGGCAGGAATCACTTCGCTCCGTCATTAAAGGCAAGCCCGCGCAAACCTTTCTTCGTCCCGACCGCAAATGGATCAGCGGTCAGCAGGACTCCGTCGGCCAGCCAGCCCGCATCTTCTACTACCAGTTTTTCGACCCCGATAAGGACGTTTTCGCAAACCTGAACGTCTTCGAGTTCCAGCCCGGCACCTTTCGTCTGCAACGCCGCCTGTTCGCCAGCAGCGCCCGGTGGGATGCGCCTACAGGCCGCTGGATATTCGAGAACGGCTGGCAGCGCAGCTTCCAGGCCGAGCCAACCGGTCACGCTGAGGCCGTCAGCACCTACCAGCCCTTCACTCTCAACGTCTTCAACGAAATTCGAGAGCAGCCCAGCTACTTCAAAAAGGAAGAACGGCCCTCGCAGGAAATGAGCTACGCCGAGTTGGGCACGTACATCCGCGACCTGAAGCAAAGCGGCTTCGACACCATGCGTCTTCGCGTGCAGCTCAATCGCAAACTGGCCTACCCCCTTGTCACCCTCGTGATGGCGCTGCTCGCCGTGCCCTTTGCGCTCGCAGTGGGTAAACGCGGCAGTCTCGCCGGGGTTGCTACTGCCATTGCCATGGCCATCCTCTACACCTTTATTGCTGGCGTCTTTGAAGCCATGGGCAACGTCAACGCCCTGCCCCCAACGCTCGCCGCCTGGTCTCCCGATCTTCTCTTCGCACTCGCCGGTGGCTACCTCCTGCTTCGCACTCCCACTTGAAAAAGATCAAGCGTTCCGTCTCGCATCCGGTGTGACGGTCCGCCACTGTGGTGTACCGCGCGGCTTGCGGAAACCTTCCCGGCGGACGCTCATCTAAACTCAACAGCAGGAGATTTCATGCGACCCATTGCGACCGCAGCGATCCTTGCTGCTCTCACCTTTACGGCTCAAGCCCAGAACTCAACTCAGACCTCGACCCACACCGGGACCGCCGCTGCGGCTGCCCGCCGCCGTGCAGCCGCGGCAGCAGTAAAGGGCTCAAATGCCAGCGCAGAAGGCGTCGCCGCTGTCGGCACCATGCCTGCCGCGCCCGGTCCGTCCAAAGAGCTCTTCGCACTCCGTTACATCGACCTTAAAGTCGGCGACGGCGAGCTGGCCAAGCCGCAAATGTTCTACACCGTCAACTACACCGGCTGGACGACTGACGGCAAGAAATTCGACAGTTCCCTGGACCATGACGGCGCTGAACCTTTCACCTTTCCCGCCGGCGCACGCCGCGTTATCACTGGTTGGGACACCGGATTTGAAGGCATGCGCATCGGTGGCAAACGCCGTCTCATCGTTCCTTTTGAACTCGCATACGGTGAACTTGGCCGCGCGCCCGTCATCCCGCCCAAGGCCACCCTGATCTTTGACGTAGAGTTTCTGGCGCAAAGCAGCACACAGCCGGGACCGCCAGCGCCTACGGCCCCGCCCGCCGGCACCGTCCCGCAAAACACCAAGCCGGAAACCTTGCCGGCGCAGAAGCCCAGCACCAACCCCGTCACCGACCCAAAAGACCAGACGAACGAACCCAGCCATACCAAACCCCAGCTGTAACAACCAACCGGGTGTCCATGTTCCGATCCCGGGACGTGGGCACGCAGCTATCTCATTCGAGGATCATGATTCTAGGCCGCCTGCAGCCCCTCACTCCGTACCTCAAGCGTTATCAAAAGCAGCTCGTGCAGGGAGCGGTCGTCGTCACCCTCTACAATTTTTCCAAGGTCGTTGTTCCGCTCGTCATCGGTCGTGCTGTCGACGACATTCAGCACCACGGCGCAGCCGCAATCATCTACCAAAATGTCGGTATTCTGCTCGTCATCTCCGTCCTTGCCGCAATTTGCCTTTATCTCACCCGCTGGATCATCATTGGTGCCTCGCGCGAAATCGAGTTCGACCTCCGCAACGACCTCTTCCGCAACTTGGAACGCCAGTCGCTCGCCTTCTTCCACACGCATCGCACCGGCGATATCATGGCCCGCACCACCAACGATCTCAACGCCGTTCGCCAGCTGCTTGGCCCGGCAATCATGTACTCGGCTAATACCGTCATCTTCACGCTGGCGGCACTCCCGTTCATGCTTCGTATCTCACCAAAGCTGACGCTGTTCGCCTTCCTGCCGCTTCCCTTTGCTTCCGTGCTTGTACAGCTCATGGGCCGCCGCATTCACAGCCGCTTTGAGCGCATCCAGGCCATGTTTTCCGACATCAGCGCCAAGGCACAGGAAAACTTTTCCGGCGCGCGACTTATTCGCGCCTTCGCGCAGGAGGACGCGGAAATCGCCAAGTTTGAAGCTGCCAATCAGGAATATATTCGGCGCTCGTTATATCTCGTCCGCCTGATGGCCATGCTCTGGCCTACGCTCGAATTTATCCTCGGCATCTCGATTGCCGTCACTCTCTTCGTCGGTGGCCGCGAGACAGTACAGCACAGTATCACCCCGGGGCAGTTCACCAGCTATATGGTGTTCATGGTCCAGCTTACCTTTCCCATGCTTGCCCTTGGATATGTCGTGAACCTGGTCCAACGTGGAACAGCAAGCGTCATACGTATCGACGAGCTACTCAAACAAGAGCCCAGCATCAAGGACGAAAGTGTCCCCACCGAACCCGCCCTCACTCCTCGCGGCGAGATTGAATTTCGTAATCTGACGTACAACTACGGCACCAACGGAAACGTTCTTACCAACGTCAATCTCACGATTGCCGCAGGTTCTTCGCTTGCGATTCTGGGCCCCACCGGCTCCGGCAAGACTACCCTCGTAGAGCTCATCCCCCGCCTGCTTGACGCCACGCCCGGCACGGTCCTGATAGACGGCATTCCCATCCGCGAGTGGCCCCTTGACGCTCTCCGCGGCTCCATCGGCTTTGTCCCGCAGGAAACCTTTCTTTTTTCCTCCACCATCCGCGACAACATTGCCTTCGGTGTCGAGCATGCAACGGAGGACCAGATTCTGGCTGCCGCAAAAACCGCGCAGATCGCGAATGACATTCTTGAATTTCCACACGGCTTTTCGACGGTTGTCGGCGAGCGCGGTATCACCCTTTCCGGCGGACAAAAGCAGCGCACCTCCATCGCTCGCGCCCTGCTCCGCAACCCGCGTATCCTCATCCTCGACGACGCTCTCGCCTCGGTTGACACCCTTACGGAAGAACGAATTCTGCACGGTCTGCGATCCGCCATGCACGACCGCACCACTATCCTCATCGCCCACCGCGTCAGTACAGCCCGTACGGCAGACCGCATCGCCATCCTGATAGACGGGAAACTCTGCGAATACGGAAGCCACGATGAGTTGGTCAGCCAGCATGGTTACTACGCCGACCTGGTCGAAAAGCAGCAACTTGAAGAAGAGATTTCTGTCGCGGTCTAATCCGCATCCGGACCGTGTCGTGAAATGAAACACGTATCCCGTTTCAACTTGACTGATGAGCCGATCTGGCGCTGAGCAGGCTCCTACATCAACGAGTGTCGTTAGCAGCCCTGGACGCCGTCGCACATACTAGTGCGATGACCCCGACGTGTTCGACGTTAGTTCTATCCGGCATCGGCAGACGTGAGCGGCTTCTGCAATGGAGCAAGCCGCCTCCAGCATCGGGGAACCTTCATCCGCCGTTAAAGTGCCCACCTCGGATGGCACAGGGCCGCATCCATGATGGCCCGTGCGTATTCTGCATTCGCAAAGGCGTTCTGCATCAACACACGACATTTCTTCAATCGACAGACTCATGCATGCTGTGCTTTATCCGATAAGCTCCTCAGCGCATTCCGGTTACCGATCAATCCACCGGTCGTTCATCGAGAAGCGAACTATGCCAAGGAGTGAGTCAACCATGAAATCCATGCAGAACGCGCTCGTTCGCCTCGTGACCGAGGAAGACGGCCAGAACCTAATCGAGTATGCCCTGATCGCGGGAATCATCGCGCTCGGCGCCATTGTTGCTATGACCGGCTTGAAGACTCAGATCGTCAACGCCTTCACCAGCATCGGCAATCAACTGGCCAACGCAGCATAACCGCAGCCGCCCCCAGCCCTCTCTGCGCCACATTCACCCCTTGGGAGGGGAGTATCTCCTCTCCCACTTCACTCGTCCGAGCCGTCGAGCGATTCTGCGGCCATAACACTCGGAGCAACCCCATGACTTCCTCGCATGCCGACATTGCGTTTTCCGCCGTCGCTTTCGGCTGCGCTACCATCGCGTGCTACCACGATATTCGCGCCCGCCGCATTCCCAATCGGCTTACCGCGCCCGCCGCACTCACCGCCCTGCTTGGTCACTTCGCGCTTGGCGGTTGGGCCGCACTCGGCACGGCTGCATCCGCGGGCCTTGCAGCCGGCTTCGCCATGGTTCTGTTTTTTCTTGCCGGCGGCATGGGTGCTGGCGATGTCAAGCTCGTCGCGTCCGTCGCCTGCTTTACCGGCCTTGCACCCCTTCCCACGTTCCTTCTTGCGACAGCCATCGCCGGTGCTCTGTGCGCTCTTGCCCTCGCGTGGCATCGCGGCCTGCTTCAGCGCACTTTTGCGAACGCTTTCCGCCTTGCAGACCACCACTTCCGTCACGGCCTCACGCCTGACCCGGAGCACAACGTGCGCACGAATTCCGGCCTGCGCATGCCCTTCGCTGTGCCCATCGCCGCTGGTGTCCTCTGCACGCTTGCTCTCCAACTCTCGGCAGGTGTGCGATGACCTCACGCCGTCGCATTATCACGGCCAGCGCCTTTGCTTTTCTTCTCTCGGGTGCCGCCACGCTTGCTCTCAGCTGGCGTCTCACCCATGCCGCCGCCGCAGATACCAGCCGCATGCGCAGCTATGTTGCGCCCACCCATCCCATCCCCGCTGGTCAGCCGCTCCAGACAGCAGATCTTCAACTTATTCCCTGGCCCGCGATGACTCCCGTGCAGGATGCTGTTTCCACCGTCAGCGATGCAGCAGGCCGCACTACGCTTTACCCCGTTGCGCCTGGCCAGCCTCTCCTTGACCGCGATCTAACACCGCGCGGTTCGGGCCCAGGCCTCACCGGACGCATCCCCAACGGTATGCGCGCCCTCGCGGTCAAGTCCGACGAGGTTGTCGGCGTGGGCGGTTTTCTCAGCCCCGGCCTCCACGTTGACATGCTCGTCACCTTGCATGGCGACGGCGGTGCCCAAACCACCAACGTTCTACAAGATGCTGAGGTCCTTGCCGTCGGCCAGCAAACCGAACCTGATCCTACAGGAAAGCCTGCGACTGCAACCGTTGTCACCCTGCTGCTCACGCCAGAACAGGCTCAGCGCGCTCTCCTCAGCAGCAGTCAAGGCTCCGTGAATTTCGTCTTGCGCAACAGCGCTGATCATGGCAACGCCCATGGCAACCCCGTCACTCTGGCCGATCTTGGAGCGGCAATGCCTCACCCGGCGGTCTCTGTCTTCCAGCCGCAATCGACGCCACCAGCTCCGCGTCTACCCACGCTCAAGCGTTCTGCCGCTGTCCGGCCGGCCATGACCGATCCCGCCATGCCCGAAATAATCCTCAGCGGCCACACCGCAGAAGGGAAAGCAAAATGAATCGCACCCTCTTGCTCGCCGCAGCCGCCCTGTGCACCTCCGCCGCAGTGCCCGCTCAAACCACGTCGACGCAGGCCATGCTCGCTGAACCCGCTGCAGCCGCCACCGGCTCACTTGTCCGTGGGTTCGCTTCCGCAAGCGCAGATATGCCTACGGCCGCCATGCGAGTCGTCTCCGGCCACTCTCTCGTGCTGCACACCACGCGCCCCATGAAGCGCATTTACATCGGCAACCCCGACCTGCTGCAGAGTTTCAACAGCAGCCCGACGGAAGTCGTCCTTACCGCGAAAGCCCCAGGCACCAGCACCGTCGTTTTGTGGGATACCGACAACCAGTCTTACCTCTACTCCATCAACTCTGAGTCCGATGTCGCCAGCATGCGCATGGCCCTGCAGAGCGCCTATCCGAAAGCTGATTTTGCGCTTGAGACGCACGAAGGGCGCCTCTATCTCACCGGCACCGTTCCCAACGATGCCATGCTCGACGCCATAGGCAAAACTGCCCAGGGCTACAACAAAGACCTAATCAACGGCATGCGCGTTGTGGCCGAACACGGTAAACAGGTTCAACTCAAACTTCGCATCGTCGAAGTCGACCGTGCCCGCGCCGAGCAGTTCGGTGTCAATCTGTTCGGTAGTGGCACCAGCAACATCGGCTCCAGCGGCACGCAAATGTTTCCCTCAAGCCTGACCACCACACCCGCATCCGCCACCAGCGCGGCCACCGCCGTTATCTCCGACCCGCTCAATTTCTTTTTCTATAATTTCACCCACGGCATCGGCGCTACCGTCAAAGACCTTGAAAACAAGCAGATCCTTCAGATCCTGGCCGAGCCCACCCTCACCACCCTCAGCGGCTTACCCGCACGCTTTCTTTCCGGGGGCGAATTTCCTGTCCCCGTTGTCCAGGGCGGCGTCGGCAACTCCAACGCCGTCACCATTGTCTTTCGCCCTTACGGCGTCAAGGTCGACTTCACTCCGCTCGTCAATACCGACGGCACGATCCACCTCAAGGTCGCGCCAGAAGTCAGCGCCCTCGACTACACCAACGCCGTCACCGTTTCCGGCACCACCGTTCCCGCCCTTAGCACGCGCCGCGCCGAAACCGAAGTCGAAATCAAGGACGGTCAAAGTTTCGTTCTCTCCGGCTTACTCGATCGCCGCACCACGGACAATTTCAGCAAAACGCCCGGAATCGCAAGCGTGCCCATCCTCGGCCAGCTTTTCAAATCGAAAAATGTCAATCACAGCACGCTCGAACTGGTTGTCATCGTCACTGCCACGGTGGTCGATCCGCTTGACCAGATGCCGCCCGTCACCCAGCCCAGCATGGTCGTTCCAAACATGAACACGAACAAGTTCGACCACAGTATTCCCGGCCACGTCTCTCCCACCAGCAAGGATCCGGCAGACGGCACCTTCCCCTCGGAGAAGCTGCTTTCCTCACTCTCCGATCCCAAGGCCGACGGCAAGCCGGAGGTGCTGAACATCGCGGCATTCCCACAGCAGGAGTCCGCCCAAAGCCTGCTCCGCTCCTTGCGCCGCCGCGGCTACTATGCCCTGCTCGAACGCAACAGCAAAGACAACCTTTACCACGTCCAGCTAGGCCCGTTTAAAACTCACGCCGAAGCCATCTCGCTCCGTGCCGAACTGGTGGACGCCGGCTATGATGCCACCCTGCAATAGCAGCAACCCTGCAATAGCAGCAACCCTGCAAAAAGCAGCAACCCTGCAAAAAGCAGCAACCCTGCAAATAGCAGCAACCCTGCAGTTAGCAGAAACTCTGCGCATCGCCACAAGCCTGCAGTCGCCACACAGCTCCGCGGAAAGGATCACAGATGCTTGCCTCTTCCAACTCTATAGAACACACACAGGCCATTTTCTGCGTTTGCACCACCGATGACGTGGTTCGCGCCGCCGCTGATTGCAGCAGCGATGGCTTCTTCTTCGCCGGTGCGTTCGCCGACTACATCACTGCGGAGAGGCGACCCCACTTTCCGCCCAGCATGAAGGCCGCAGCCGGCTGCGTCGCCCTCGTTGACTTCGATAAAGACCCGCAGCTCGCGCTTCAGACGGTCGAGCGCCTCCGCCAGATCTTTCTCAAGCGCATCAGCGTGGTGATCGTCGGCACAGACCTGCATGCCAGCATGCTTCTGCAAGCTATCCGCCTTGGCGCGGTGGAGTACCTGAGTAAGCCTCTTAGCCGCAACGACCTGCAAAGCTCGCTTCGCCGCTTTGCTGAAAACCTCGTCCTCAACCAGCCTGCGCGCAATTCCACCGGCCGCGTGATGGCCTTTTTCGGTGCCAAGGGTGGCGTGGGGACCACGACCCTCGCCGTGCACCTTGCAGCGCACCTCGCCATCGCCCATGGCCGCAAAACTCTTCTGATCGACCACAAACATCAGCTCGGCCATGTTGCCCTGTACCTCGGGCTCAAAGACACCCGTTATCACTTTGAAGAGCTCCTGCAGAACGTCGATCGTCTCGACGCCGACCTACTCGGCGGCTATGTTCTTCACCACGGCAGCGGTCTTGACGTGCTTGCCTCACCCGACCGCTCCGCTACTTTTCGCGAAGGCACTCAGGAAGAACTGGAACGCGTCATGGACTTTCTTCGACGCGAATACGACTGCATCCTCATCGACTCGTCATTCACCTACCAGGAATCCAAGATGTCCCTGATTGAGCAGGCCGACGATATTTATCTTGTGTCCACCGCCGACGTCGCGTCGCTTCGCGATCTCGTTCGCCTTGTCGACCACATCGTTCAAATGCCCAAGGCCGACGGCAAGCTCCGCATCGTCATGAATCGCTCCACCTCAAACGAATCCATCAACGGCGAGCAAATCCAAAAATTGGTCCGCTTCCCTGTCACCCACACTGTGCCCAACAACTACTTTGAACTTCTTAAATCCATCAATCTCGGTGAACCGATTCCTCCCGGCACCAGAACTCCGTTCGATCTCGCTCTCGCCCGCTGGACCAGCGAGATTGTCGACGGCAAATCCACTGAAGTTCCCTCCGCGTCCGCCGACAAAAAGAAGAAGCGTGAAGGCCGCTTTTCCATCTGGCCCCCACGCGGACTCTTCGCGCCATCTCCGGCGTAAACAGGAACGCTGGGTGCCCCCATTCGCCCCCTAAGACGTGGGTTTGAACGACAACACAGCGCAGAGGAGCGCGACCATGGCCGAACAGCAACTGTTTATGAATACACACATCGGCGTGCCAGCTCCCGTCGCCGACGTCCGCAGCTCCAGCACCACCCTTTCCGAATCTGCACGGAACCAGCTGAAAATCTCCGTCCACAACGACCTGCTCAAGCGTCTCAACCTGCAACGCCTGAACGCCATGCAGGCCGAAGGCACGGAAGGCCGCAACCGCCTGCTCACTACCGTCTACGGCTTCGTCGGCGAGCAGGGCATCCCGCTTTCCGCCGCAGATCGTGACCAGGTCGCCAACGAAGTTCTCGATGAGATCTTCGGTCTAGGCCCCCTCGAACCCCTCCTTAACGACAACCTTGTCAACGATATTCTCGTAAATCGCTTCGATCAGGTCTATGTCGAGCGCCGCGGAAAACTCGAAAAGACCACTGTGGCGTTCCGCGACAACGACCACCTTCTACATATCATCGACAAGCTCGTCTCCGCCGTTGGCCGGCGCGTCGACGAATCCACACCCC
>CAXTJO010000040.1:0-4782 GCA_964244665.1 uncultured Terriglobus sp. | reverse complement strand
CCCGCCTTCTTGATGGCTCCCGCGTCAACATCGTTATCCCGCCGCTCGCCATCGACGGCCCCTCCATCTCCGTCCGCCGTTTTAGCAAAACACCCATGGGCATCGACGGCCTGCTCCGCTACAAGGCACTCACGCCGCAGATGGTCCAGGTACTTGAGTGTGCCGTCCGCTCACGTCTCAACATCGTGGTTTCCGGCGGCACCGGAGCCGGCAAGACCACCCTGCTCAACGTTCTCAGCACCTTCATCTCTCCCGATGAGCGCATCGTCACCATCGAAGATTCAGCCGAACTTCGCATCGCTCAGGATCACGTCGTTCGCCTCGAGTGCCGGCCGCCCAACCTTGAAGGCAAAGGCGCTATCCGCCAGCGCGAGCTCGTGATCAACGCTCTCCGTATGCGCCCCGACCGCATCATCCTTGGCGAAGTCCGCGGCGAAGAAGCCCTCGACATGCTCCAGGCGATGAACACCGGTCACGACGGCTCCCTCACGACCGTACACGCCAACACTCCGCGCGACGCCATCGCACGCATTGAAACCATGTGCCTCATGGGTAATGTCGCGCTCCCCGACCGCGCCATCCGTGCGCAAATCGCATCCGCCGTCCACGTTGTGATCCAGGCTTCGCGCATGTCCGACGGCTCGCGCCGCATCACCCACATCTCCGAGGTCACCGGCGTTCAGGGCGAGAACCTCAGCATGCAGGACATTTTCGTCTTCGAGAAAACCGGCCTCGATAGCAACGGCAAAGTTCGCGGTCGCTTTGTACCCACGGGCGTCATCCCTCACTTCGCCGAACACGCCAAGGCCTGCGGCTTCCCGATCCCGCTAAACCTCTTCGAAGAACGGGTTGAGGTCTAACCGCGCATGTTTCTCGCTCTCATCTTCATGGCTTGTCTGGCCGTCTCGCTTGGTGCCGTGCTGCTGCTGTTTGCACGTCCTACACGCGACGCCGAAACTCTAAAAACACGCCTGGACGAGCTCTACAAAGCTCATCCCAAACACACGGATGCTGCCGGCGTCCTCACTTTCTCCGCCAATGCCGGTGATGCCGCCACCGCCCTTCAGCGCGCCTTAAGGCACAGCGCCTTTAACGGCCTGCACACCCTTCTTGCGCAATCGCAAAGTGCACTCACTCCCGCCAGTTTTCTCGCCTACTCGCTGGTCTTTGGAGCTGTCGCGGCCTGCGTCGTCAGCCTGTTTGCATCCGCACTTTTCGTCCTTGCCGCCTTCTCCGCCGGTGCGTCGCTTCCGTTCCTCTATGCGCGCTTTCGCCGCAACAAACGCTTGGCCAAGTTTCAGGAGACCCTGCCGGACGCCGCCGACCTGATGGGCCGTGCGCTTCGCGCCGGCCACTCCGTCCAGCAGGCGCTCGAGATCGTCGCCCACGAAACCACCGGCCCTCTCGCTGAGGAATTCCGCAAGCTCCACCAGGAACAGAAATTCGGAGTGCCCCTCCGTGAAGCTCTCCGAGCCCTCGCCGGCCGCGTCCCCTCGCGCGATCTCAAGTTCCTCGTCACCGCCATCATCGTGCAAAAAGAAACTGGCGGCGATCTGATCGAAATCCTCGAACGCACAACCCACGTCATCCGCGACCGCTTCCGCGTCGAGCGCGAAGTTCAGACCTATACCGCTCAAGGCCGCCTCACCGGCTGGATCCTCTCCGCACTCCCGGTCGTTCTGCTCCTGCTTACCGCCATCATCACGCCCAGCTATAGCTCTGTTATGTTCCACGATCCCACCGGCCAAATGCTGCTCGGCGGTGCTGCCGCCCTCATCGTTACCGGCTCGTTCATCATTCGCAAAGTCGTCAAGGTCGAGGTTTAACCCATGCTCGCCGTCTATTTCCTCGCCGCGCTTACCGCTACCTTTGGCATCACCGGCTTCATACTCCTCCTCAAACCCGATGCCGCGCCCGTCCCCGCTGACCGCCTCCAACAACTCACCCGCGCCAAGCTCGACCTCTCTATTACCCACAGCCTCAGCCTCAAACAACGCCTGGCGTCTTTCGGTGCTCGCCTTCGTAGCCGTTTCAGCCGCAAAAACGACTCGCTCCTCGCGCTTCGCCTTCTTCGTGCCGGCATTCGTAACGATCACGCTGCCGACCTTTACCTCGCAGTCCGCTTTCTCGGCCCGCTCGCCGCCTTATTCCTTGCCGTTCTACTGCCCGGCACACTTTCCGTCACTGGCACCCTGCTTCCAGCGATCGCCTTTCTCACACCCGACATCATTCTCCGCCGCCGCATCAAAACCCGCCAAAAGGCCATCAGCAACGGCATGGGCGACATGCTTGACCTTCTCGTGATCTGCGTTGAAGCCGGTCTCGGGCTCGATCATGCGGTTCTTCGCGTCGCCGAGGAGCTTGCCCTTACCCACCCCGAACTCCACGATGAGCTCTTCCAAATTAATCGCGAACAGCGTGCCGGCAAACAGCGCGCCGACGCCTGGGCCGACGCCGTCGAACGAATGGACGTGCCTGAGATGGCCGCCTTCACCAATATGTCCATGCAGGCCGAACGATTCGGCACTCCCATCGCCCGCGCCCTTAGTGAGTACGCAAACAACGTGCGCCTCACCCGCATTCAGCTTGCCGAAGAAAAGGCCGCCAAAACCACCATCAAGATCATCTTCCCGCTCGCTCTCTTCATCTTCCCCAGCATCTTCATCGTGCTGCTCGGTCCCGCTGTTCTCACCATCATGCGCAACTTTTAGTCCTGCGCTCGGCGATACCCTCCGCGTATTTTTAGCTAGCACACGAGCCCATTATGCCCGCCATCCATCTCACCTTCAACAATGCGAGCGTCCGCACCCCTCGCCAACGCAACACAGGCTCCGGTGCTCCGCTGTGTCCTGCGCCCCAGGCTTCCGGACTCCAAACCGTGCCGCAATCTGGACAATTTCGCGGCAGACGCCGCTCCCATCACTGCAGCCTCAGCATCGGTCGCAATGCCTCTTCCCTCTGCGCCCACGTCGCCATCGCACGTACCTTCTTTTCGCGCCTGATCGGTCTGCTTGCGCACCGTGAACTATCCCCCAATCACGGCCTCTGGCTCAAACCGTCCAGCGGCATCCACACCATGTTCATGCGCTTTCCGATTGATATTGTCGCCCTCGATCGCGACAACAACATTCTCAAAACCGCACACAACGTTCCACCGTGGCGCATCATCGGTGTTCCCCGCAGAACCCGTAGCGTGCTCGAGCTTCCCGCCGGCCATCTCCGCCTGCATCCTGTCGCAGTCGGCGACCGCGCCTGGCTCACTTACGTCTGAGCCAACCAAAAAGCAAAGCAGCCGGGTGGGCCCGAAGCTCACCTCGCTGCTTTGCCTTTACTGCCACTGTCTACCCTCGCGGCCTTCTACTGCCTGCCAAATCGATACACAATTCCAGCATTGACGCCAAGATTGTTCTCCAGCGTGGACCCAAACGTGGTCCCCACATAGGTGGGCTGTATTCGAAAGGCCACGTTGTTGTACACGTTGTAGTCGAAATTTACGCCCACCGTGAACGTGGGATTCGCATTTGAATCTTGCCACAATCCAAGGGTCTGCGACGGCAAACCCTTCGCATCCCCGCCAAACTTGCTCAGAGTCACGCCGCCCGTGCCTGCCACCGCGACCGAATACTTCTCAGTCCCGATAACCCGGTACTGCACGCCCGCCGTAAAGTTGTATTCACTAATATTCGGCCGAAACACGTTATTTCTTGAGAACAGATTCGGGATTTTACCCTGGCCATAGTTCCCACGCACATCCGCCACAACGCCCCACTGCGGAGTCAACTGCCGCGTCAAGCTCGACATAAACGTGACTTCATCGCTCTTCTGCAGGTACTGCCCCGTCCGGAACCGCAGAAAACCGCCTCCTCCGGCAACCTCGTACCGATGCGAGTACGTGTCCTGAATATTTCGCGCAATGCGCGCCTGCCGGTTTGAATTCCGTCGACGGCTGCGACTCACCGCCACCGGCGACCGCGCCGACCCCACAGGCGCAACTCCTACACCCGGTGCCTGCTCGGGCGCCTGCGTGGAGCCCGCTGCCGGCGTCGTACCGGGCGTTTGCGGCTGCACCTGCGCACCGTTTGCCCCTGTGGCAGATCCAGCAGCGGAAGAACTATCTGTCTGCGCAACTAATCCCGCAGACCACACAATCGCCATGGCAATGGCACCCACACGGCTCGCGGCCGGCAACACAGAACGGAACATCAACCAATACTCCCAAAAACCGCTGCGGCCCTGCTACGGTCAAAGCTGCACAAAGCCGCTGCTCCATTAGAACACCCCGGCAGCCCTCACCTTCGCCCTGCTGCCCCACGGAAGAAGCCCACGCCCATGCCCAAACCCACCAACTACAGCGGCGGCAGCGGTGCGGGCCGAAGGCGCACACCCGCCAAGCGCTCCGCAGGCAAAAACACCTCCTTTGGCAGGCTCCTGCTCGCCTTCACGCTCGGCATTCTTCTTACCGTCATCGCCACCGTCACTTACTTCTATTTCGGCCGCCCGCCCGTCACCGTCGCAGACAAGCCTGCCCTATGGGAACACCTCACCGCCACCGTTCCCCTCAACCGCCGTCTCGAGTCTGAAACCAGGCAGCCACCCTTTCCCGCCAGCGAGGACAGCTTTGAAGCCGCCGCCAAGATCTACCACACCCAGTGCGCCCAGTGTCACGGCGCGCCCGGCCACGAATCCGTCCTCGGCCGCGCCATGCTTCCCCACGCACAGCAGTTCTTTGGTCGCGACAGCAAACACACCGCGGCTCAACCTACCGGCGCTCTTTTCTGGGTA
>CAXTJO010000039.1:0-25774 GCA_964244665.1 uncultured Terriglobus sp. | reverse complement strand
AGCTCCTCGCCACCGACTACCGCGCCCGCACCATGGACGGC
The DNA here is from genome assembly GCA_964244665.1 of uncultured Terriglobus sp. Taxonomy (GTDB): domain Bacteria; phylum Acidobacteriota; class Terriglobia; order Terriglobales; family Acidobacteriaceae; genus Terriglobus. The sequence goes on along the minus strand of CAXTJO010000039.1, from coordinate 25,733 downwards.
GTCCACGACCTCCTGCTCCGCCTTGGCGACCTCAACCGCGCCGAGCTCCTCCGCCGCGTCGTCTCGCCAGAGATCGCCATCACCGTCGACCGCCTGCAAAAATCCCGCCGCGTCCTCGAACTCCTCATCGCCGGCGAAAAACGCCTCATCGCCGTCGAGGACGCGGCCCGCTACCGCGACGCCCTCGGCATCCCGCTGCCCCCCGGCCTCCCCACCGCCTTCCTCGCACCTGCGCCTGAAGCCATCATCGACCTCGTCCGCCGCTTTGCCCGCATTCACGGCCCCTTCACCACCGCCGAAGCCGCGCAGCGGTTCAAAATTCCGCTCGAAACCGCTGAATCCGTCCTTCAGCGCCTCGTCCAGTCCGGCCGTCTCGTCGAAGGCGCCTTCCGCCCCGGCGGCCTCTCCCGCGAGTGGTGCGACGCCGAAGTTCTGCGCACCATTCGCCGCCGCTCCCTCGCGCGCCTCCGCAAAGAGGTCGAACCCGTCGAGCAACAAACCCTCGCCCGCCTCTTCACCCACTGGCAGGGCGTCCTCACACCCCGCCGCGGCCTCGACGCCCTCCTCGACGTCATCGAAACCCTGCAAGGCGCACCCCTCCCCGCATCCCTCCTCGAAACCGAGATCCTCCCCGCCCGCATCTCCGGCTACAAACCTGCAGATCTCGACACCCTCATCGCCGCCGGCGAAGTTACCTGGGCCGGCTTCGACCCCACCGGCGAACGCGACGGCCGCATCGGCCTCTACCTCGCCGAAAACCTACCCACCCTCTGGCCTCCCACCACCCCCGAACAACGCCTCTCCATCAACTCCCTCGGCACCGACGCCGACACGCCCGCTGCCCCCAAAACCACCTCCACCGAAGACCGCGAAACCCGCATCCTCGCCTACCTCCGCACCCACGGCGCATCCTTCTTCCAACCCATCCACGAATCCACCGGCGACCCCAACGCCCGCGCTAACACCGGCGCTGCCAGCGGCGGCTACCCCGGCGAAACCATTGAGGCCCTCTGGAACCTTGTCTGGCAGGGCCGCGTCACCAACGACAGCCTCCAATCCCTTCGCGCCTACACCGACCGCAACGCCATCAACGGCCGCGGCACCACCAACCACCAGGGCAAGCCGCAGCGCCGCATGCACAACCAGCCCGCCAGCTTCCGCTCCCGCCGCACCACGCCCCCCACGGTCCAGGGCCGCTGGGCCATCAACCCTGCCCTGCTTGAAACCGAGCGCAACACCACCAACTGGTCCCACGCCGAGGCCCACCAGCTCCTCCAGCGCTACGGCGTCGTCTTCCGCGAAACCGCCCACGCAGAAAACCTCCCCGGCGGCTTCTCCGCCGTCTACGACGTGCTCAAAGCACTGGAGGAATCTGGCAAAATCCGCCGCGGCTACTTCGCCGCCGACCTGGGCGCCACCCAGTTCGCCCTCCCCGCCGCCCTCGACCTGTTGCGAAGCTTAAAATCCAAGCGCCCCGACACCGACCCTGAAATGCTCACCCTCGCCGCCACCGACCCCGCCAACCCCTACGGCGCGCTCCTTCGCTGGCCGACACCCCCTGAAAACACCGGCCCTCTAACCAGAACCGTCGGCTCCCGCGTCATCCTCGCCGACGGAGCGCTCACCGCCTACACCCGCCGCGGCAACCCCAACCTCCAACTTTTTCTCCCAGAAGAAGATCCTCAACGAACAACCGTCATGCGCGCCCTCGCCCGCCACCTCGTCGTCCTCGCCCAGTCCAGCTCCAACCGCCTCAACGAAGACCCCGGCGAAGCCCACAACTCCGGCCGCATCGGCCTGCTCATCCAGCAGGTCAACAACCAACCCGTCGCCGAACACCCCATCGCCAAACACCTCCTCGACGCCGGCTTCCAGGCCGCCCCCACCGGCTTCAATCTCCGCCGCAACCTCCCACCCCTCCCCGCTTCCGTCGCAGATCGTAACAAGCCCTCGCCGCGTGTCTAACTGTGTCTCACGTATCGGCAGCGTATTCCCGCGTAGGTATGCTCGCGGCTATTCCTCCATAGTCACTTACACGCGATATATCAAGCCTGTAATGTTCATGTTTCGCAAAAACATACAAGTTGTGTGTTGGGAAGAGCATAAGAATGAGCAAGCGAAGCTCGCGACATTTTGCGGTAAGAAAGAGCAGGACATCTGTGCCATCAAACCTCTCCTGCTTAAGTCTCTCATCGGCCACGCAACATGTTTTGAATGCGGACTTACATTATCTGAATGGAACACCGCGGTTTGGTTGTGGAATAACACAAAAGTAACTTTATGGCCTGTCGATGCCAATGTCCGATTTGGAGGATCTCGCACAAGCTAGTCTTCGGCATCGATGAGGTACTCGCAAAGCGCCTCAGATCAGAAAAGCGTCGCACATCTCTTCGTAAAGCGGCCGGGAAACACACAGTGGAGGAGATCGCCACTATTCTCAAGCTTCAGCGTGGCCGCTGCATCTACTGCAACGCCGCCTTCAGCAGCCAAAAGCCTGTAACGAAGGATCACATCGAGGCAGTGTTCGGCGGAGGCGACAATAACTCTACAAATATTGTGCTGGCATGCCGAAGCTGTAATTCAAGAAAGCAAACAATTCCACTCCGCTCTTATTGTCAGATTTTGAGCGCCGCTCAAAATCGGCGCATACTGCGCTACATCTATTTACGTCTGGAAGACATGTTCCGACTAGGGAACGAAGACAACATCATCAAGTTTTCGCTTGCGATCAACCGCCATCACCGAGCCGACCCGAGCCTTAAGGCCATTCTTGACAATTCATCGAAGGCGAGGCGTAACGCAGCGTCGAACAAGCTGATCCCCAGGGTTAATCAGAAAACTTTTAGGAATATACTGAAGTGCATCGAATTAAAGAAACATCTCGCATAATTTCTGAACCTGCAAGCCATTGAGTCATCCTGGGACTAAACTTTACATATGGGCACGCTGCGCTTCGATGGAGTCTGGTTTGCAATCTACTCACGTGACCATGCACCACCGCACGTCCACGGGATCTACGGAGAAATGCAGGTTATTGTTGATCTCGATTTCGCGACACGCGGTGTCAGCCAGTCCAAACGCAGATACGCTATTCAGCCTTCAAATGCATCCCGAACAGATGTAAAACACGTTCTCGCGGTCGCGACAAAGCATTACGACGATCTAAAATCAATGTGGGAGGCGGTACATGGCTAGTGGCACGCTCTTCACCACAGACGCGGAGATCGATGCAGCTCTCAACGCGGCGCAACTGGAAGAGTCGCTGCCCACTGCAAGCAATGTGCGCTTCCTGCGCGACACCCGTTTGCTTCTACTCTCCCTCAATAGCGGTCAGCGGATTGCCATTCCGGTGGAAGACTTGGAAGACATCCAGGGTGCTACCGACGACCATCTCTCTGAACCGCAAATCCTCGGTCCCGGCACCGCCATCTATTTCCCGCAATCGGGCCACAGCGTGTACGTCCCGTATCTCGCCGCAGGGCAATACGGGAGCGAGCGCTGGATGCAGCAACTTGCCTCCCGCACAGCTAAAGCCGCCTAGACTGACTGCATGGGTCCGCTCCGCTTCAACGGCGTACGCTTCCAGTTCTACAGCGACGACCATGCTCCTCCACATGTCTACTGCTTCTACAGTGGCAAGCAGGTCTTCGTCGCATTGCACCGGGACGGAAGTGTCAGTCTCGCTGCCAGAAAAGATGCGGGACGGATTGAAAGCGCGAAGCGTTCCGACGCGAAGCATATGCTGGAAATGGCGGCAGACCACTTCGACAAAGTACTATCCGTATGGGACAGCATCCATGGCTAAAGCGCGCATCCTCACAACCGACGCCGAGATCGACGCCGCCCTCGAGCGCGCAAAGCACCACGTCCCCGGCCCCGCCGCCATCGCCGTACAGCACCTGCTCGGCCCCAATCTGCTCGTCGTCTCGCTCAACAATGGCCGCCGTCTCGCCCTCCCCATCGAAGACCTCCAGGGACTCACCGGTACCACGCCCGACCAGCTCGCGGAAATCGAAATCCTCGGCCCAGGCACAGGCATCTCCTTCGAGCGGATCGACGTCGCCTTCAAAGTCGAATCGCTCCTAAAGGGCATCTACGGCAACAGCCGCTGGATGCAGCAGCTCGAAACCCGCAAACCTCAGGCCGCCTGACACGCCCCCACCAAAGCGCCCTGTCGCAGATACTGCGGCGCTTTCAAAGCGCATCAGCATGCGCCGGCATCAAGCGCCGATCCCGCAATCACCAACACCCCGATCTCATCCGTAATCGTCCGGTTCTCCACATACTCCCGCAGCTTCATCAACATCGGCCGGGTAATCGGCTGCCCCGCGCCCACCAGCAGCGCACCCTTCCCATTCCGCACATCCTCGTTGATCACCATGTCCACCACCAGCCGGCTCACCGGCAGCCACGCCGGCTTCTGTTGCCGCTCCACCGGCTTCATCGTCTCCACCGCATTCAGCAGGCTCGTCGGGAACGTATGCAGCGCCTGCCGCAGTTCGAACACAATTGTCGCGTGCGGCAACCCGCGCAACCACAGCGTGTCATAGGCCACCGCCAGCCGCAGCATCTCTCCGGCCAGCTGCACCTGCTCCGTATCCTCTCCGCCATCTGTCTGCGGCCTGTAGATCTGGCGCTCTAAAATCCGCCCCACGGCATCCATCCGCGGAATATGCGCCACCATCTCGCTCGCGTGCGCCGGGTGCGCATCGAACCGCGCCTGCTCCGCCGGTGCCAGGTCCTTGCCCAGGTGCGCCGTGCGCAGCAACTCCGGCGGCAACGCCAGGCACCCCAGTTGCGACAGCATTGCCGCGGCTTCCACCTGCCACGGCACACTCACCGTCATGCGCGCCAACAGGTGCCGCACACATGCACTCACCCGGTTCGACCGCTCAAACGCCTCCGGATTCACCGCGCTCAGCACCTCCGCCAGCGCGCGGATACACCCCAGCAGCGTGCCCTCCAGCAGCTCCCGTTCCGCCATCTGCATCCGGTACCGCTCCAGCCCCAGCGTCAGCGCCTCTGAAAGGTCTTCCTTGCCGCAAGGCTTGTTCAAATACCGAAAAATATTGCCGTCGTTCACCGCTGCCGCCGCGTCCTGCGTATCGCTGTACCCCGTCAGCAGTATGCGTACCGTCCCCGGCGCAACGCCCCGTGCCTTTTGCAAAAACTCCGCGCCGCTCATGCCCGGCATCCGCATGTCGCTCACCACCACGGCAAACGGCCCCTGGTCGCGCATCGTCGCCAGCCCCGCCGCTCCACCCACCGCCGTTTGCACCGCAAAGCTGCGGTACAGCATCCGCTTGTAGCCGTCCAGCACCGCCGGCTCATCATCCACAAATAGCACGGCCTCGGCCATCGTCACTCACCCTCTCCCATCGGTATGCACTGCAACCGGCAAAGGCCGCTCACCTCAGAAACGCGCTCTCATCGCACGCGCGGCTCACACATCCCGTGCCAGCGGCAGCACAGCATGGCTCACACAGCCCGTGTCAGCGGCAGCCGGAACCCGAACGTCGTTCCCACCCCCGCCTCGCTGTCGAACCACAGGTCGCCCCCATGCTTCTTCACAATCACGGAGTGTGCAAACGCCAGCCCCTGTCCCGTACCCTTGCCCACTTCCTTTGTCGTAAAAAACAGCTCGAACACGCGTGGCTTCACCTCTTCCCGAATGCCCATGCCGCTGTCCGTAATCAGCACCTCCACGCCGCCGCGGTTCTGCCGCGTCTCCACGCGGATGGTCCCCATCGCCAGCCCCGGCTCCGCACTCAGCTTCTCCTGGATCGCGTGTGCCGCATTCACCACCAGGTTCAAAATCACCTGGCTGATCTCCCCCGGGTAGCACGGCACCGCGGGCAGCGATGGATCGAAGCATGTCACCGCCGTCGCCACGTACTTCCACTCGCTCCGCGCAATTACCATCGCCGTGTCCACCGTGCGGTTCAGGTCCACCTCGGTCTTTTCACTCCCGCCCGGGTGCGAAAACTCCTTCATCGCCCGCACAATACGGCCAATGCGCTGCGTGCCCTCCAGCGCCTGCTCCAGCGCCAGCGGAAATTCCGGCAGCAAAAATCCCAGGTCCGCCCGCGCCGCTGCCCGGTCGAACGCCGCGCCCGCACCGTCGGTGCTCCCCGCCCGCAGCGCCTGCGCCTCCTCGATCACGGCGACAAGACCCTCCCATCCGTCCCGCAAAAACGTTAGGTTGTCTCCCACGTACTGCGTCGGCGTGTTGATCTCGTGCGCAATGCCGGCCGCAAGCTGCCCAATCGCCTCCAGCTTGTGCGTCTGCCGCCGCTGCTCCTCCATCTCGCGCCGGTCCGTAATGTCCGACGCCGTCAGCAAAAACGCGGAGTGCTCGTCCTCGCTCTGCACATGGCGCAGCGTCACACCCAGCCACCGCTTCTGCCCGCCCATCAAGAACGGCAGATCGCTGCGCCCGTCCACCGTCCGTGACGTAAACAGCGCATCCACACCCTCCGGCGAGTACCACTCCACGCCGCACACGGCCAACCGCTTGCCGCGCACATCTTCCGCGCACAGCCCAAACGTGCGGTGCGCCGCCGCGTTCCAGTGAACGACCTCCCCGGCCGGCGTCAGCGCCACCAGGATCGACGGCACCGAGTCGAACGCGAGTTCCAGGCTCCGCCTCTCCCGCTCGAGCGCCGCCATCCGTTCTCCGCTCCCGTGCAACACGCTGCGCCTGCGCCGTCGCGGCACTGGTGTCGCCGTCAACCTCCGTCTCGGCCTCTCGTTGTCCCCCATCTGCCTCTTCCGTGCCGCCGCGTCGCTCACGTCACGAGCGCCGCTTCCAGGTCATTCGGCAGTTATCGGCGAGAGGCAATGTTTCTTCACACCTCAACGGACGGCAGAGAAATCCTGTCAAGCCCCCCATCTCCGCCCGAAGCACGCAAACCGTTCATACAGAATCACTTCCACACCAAAAATAGTTGGCATGGTATTTACCGCCCGCCAACTATACTTGGAACAGGGCAAAAAACAACACGGCACGCCGTCGAACCGCAAATTCCGGCTAAGTCGTTTGTTTGGACGAATTTGCGTGTAAGCCGTTTAGAATGAAGATTTTAGAAACCCGCCCCAATGGAATGACGAATTTACAGCCATAGGGGAGGGGGGAGGGGGATACCGCATGCCGGAAGGCGACACCATCTACCGCTCGGCGCGAGCCCTCGCCAAAGTCCTCACCGGCAAGACCGTCACCCGCTTCGACACCGGCTACGCCCACCTCGCCACCGTCAACGACGACCGCCCCGTCGCCGGTCGTGTCATCGAAACCGTCGAGTCCCGCGGAAAGTGGCTCCTGATCCACTTCTCCGGTGACCTTATTCTCGTCACCCACATGCTCATGAGCGGCTCGTGGCACATCTACAAGGCCGGTGAGAAGTGGTGGTCGCCACGCCACAGCATGCGCGCCTTCCTGGAGGTGGAAGGCTGGCAAGCCGTTGCCTTCAACGTCACCGTCGCGGAGTTCCACACCGCCTCCTCACTCGCCCGCAAGAGCAGCGTCCCCAAACTCGGCCCGGACCTCCTTTCCGCCGACTACACCGCCAACCAGGGCCTCCACGCCCTCCAACAACGCGCCCAAACACACCCCGATGACGAGATTGCCAACGTCCTGCTCAACCAGCGTGTCATGGCAGGTCTCGGCAACGTGTACAAATCCGAGGTAGCCTTCTACGCCCATGTGCATCCCTTCCGCGCCATGAGCACCGTCACCGCGGACGAGATGCTCCAAATGGCCGAAGTCTCCCAGAAATGGCTTAAGGCCAACGTCCTCGACGGCTCGTCCACAACTGGCGGCGACGACATCGTCACCTATAGCGGCAATCGCCGCACCACCAACAGTGGTAACGAGAAGAACCGCCTCTGGGTCTACGGCCGGCGCGGCCAGGAATGCCGCCGCTGCGGCGCCCTGGTCGAGATGCGGAAGCAAGGCCCCGGCGCCCGCTCCACCTACTGGTGCCCTGCCTGCCAGCCCTGGATCGCCTCCGCCGCGCAGCTTTCCCCCGAAGGCGCGCCCGCAGCGGCACCGGTCGGCTGGAACGGCGCGATACGAAGACGCAAGGTCGGCTGCTGATTGCGTCCGATGCGCAGACGCACAGGAAGCTACCGCTCTGCCAGAGCCTGGCCGGCTGCATAGTGTCCACGTGATGCGTGGACACTATGCGGATGGTTTCAGCATGCGCGGACCGCACAATACTGCTTAGTGGGGTGCAGGTACGGGTTGCGGGTCGGGCTTTCTGTCGCCTCCGTTGCCAAACAGCTTTTGGAAGATATTCCGGTGTTTGGGCTCGCCAGGCGCTGGCAGATCATCGGCACTGCCGGCGGGCGATGGTGTGCCGCCGCCGTTTGGATCGTACCCGAGCATCGCGCCCAACACGGCATTCTGACCACCGCCCATGCGGCTGCAGGTGCTTTGCGGCTGTGAGCCGTCCAGGAATGCTGCGGTGTACGTGCTTGGGCAGGTTTCATCCGCGAGCAAATTCGACGCCTTGTCGAGACGAAAATTGGTAATGCCTTCGATCGGCGTGAACTCTTTCATATCGCTGTACTGCGGCAATTTGATAGCCCGGTTCATAAACTCCGCCCATATGGGTGCGGCGGCTACTGCACCGGAGAGCTTGATGTCGGTGTAGTCGTCATTGCCGACCCACACAACGCAAATAAGGTTAGAGCTGTAAGCAGCGAACCATGCGTCATGACTTGTGCCGGTCTTGCCGGCGGCGGGTGCGTGGAATCCTTTCTGCCGTACGGCGACGCCATAGCCGAAGTCCATGACGCCCTGCAGCAGAGACTGTGTCAGCGCGGCGGCCTTCGGGTCCATAACCTGCCGCGCTTCGGGAGTAAAATCGGCGACTATGTCGGCCTTGTCGTTGCGGACGGCCTTTAACATCCACGGATTGATGTGGACGCCGCCATTTGCAAAGACCGTGTAGGCCCCGGCCATATCGAGCGGTGTTGCATCGTAAGCACCCAGAGCGACAGAGGGTGTGTCGCGGGCGGCAGCTACTCCACTGGCGCGGCCAAGAGCGGCGACGTTTGCAAAACCCACCTGCTGCGCCAGTGAGACCGTGGCGTTGTTGAGTGAATGCGCGAGAGCGTAAATCGCCGTGACAGTACCGTGAAAGCTGTCTTTATAGTTGCGTGGGGAATAGGTGCTGCGGCCGTTATCGTAGGTAAAAGTCGTTGGGACGTCGCTGAGTGTGGTGACGGCCGTGAACAGGCCGCCACCGGTCTGGTTCCCCTCATCGTCAGTGGCGACACCAAGTTGCTGACCGCCGACAGCGCCCATCTCTGCCGTGGCATAGACGAATGGTTTGAAGATAGAGCCGGTAGGCCGTTTGCTGACTGCGCGGTTGAGTTGCGACTGGCCGTAGTTGCGACCGCCGACAAGTGCCAGCACCTGGCCGGTGTGGGGATTGAGCGCGACAAGAGCCACCTGTGGATACACCAGCGGCTCATTGCCGTGATGGTTGCGGCGCACTTCGGCATCCACGTTGGCCATGCCCGCAGTAACGGCATCGCTGGCGGCTTTTTGAAGGTCGGGGTCAAGCGATGTGTAAATGCGCAGTGTTCCGCTTTGGGTGGTGTCACCGAGGCGTTGGCTAAGCTGCTCATGGACAAGGTCGACAAAATACGGCGCTTCACTGGCGTCGATGTTCTGCGGTGCCAGCTTCAGCGGCTCGGCCTGAGCGCGTTCGCTTTCACCTGCCGTCAGCGCACCGATGTCGCTCATGCTTTTCAGCACCAGGTTGCGGCGCTCGATGGCGCGCTCCGGATGGCGGAAGGGATTGAAGTAGTTGGGCCGCTGAATGAGCCCGGCCAGCAGGGCGGCCTGGGACAGATCGATCTGCCGCAGATCCTTGCCAAAATATGCCTGCGACGCTTCACCGAAGCCGTTGATGGCGAACGAACCGCGCTGGCCCAGGTTGATTTGGTTGGCGTACATGGCGAAGATGTCCTGCTTGTTGAAGCGGGACTCCAATTGCAGCGTGATCATGATTTCGATCAGCTTGCGCTTGATACTTTTCTCCGGCGACAAGAAAAACCCACGCGCCAATTGCATCGTCAGCGTGGAACCGCCGCAGCGTTTGTGACCACTGGTGGTGTCTTCAATAAAGCATTCGGCAAGACGGCCATAGTTCACGCCATTGTGATCAAAGAACCTGCGGTCCTCGATCGCAATGACTGCTTCAACGAGTGACTTGGGGATCTGCTGATAGGTAACAAGACGGCGCTTGGTGCGATTTTTATCCTCGCTGAGGCCGGTGATGATCTGCGGCTCCAACTCGTAGCTGCGCAGTTGAACGCCGTTTTCCGCAGTGATGGCCGTTACCTGCGTGCCGTCATCGGTAATGGTGGCACCGTCGGGCGAGTGGAACGATTGCGGCCCCGGCTTGATCGCCACCGAGTTCCCGCTCAGGGTATATTGGCCGAGTTGCGGGTTCGTGTTGTAGCCGGCGCGCCGCAGGTCGGCACTAATTGTAGCGGCGGTAAGCTGCTGGCCGGGACGAATCTCTTTTGCTGCGGCGTAAATCTGCGAGGTGCTGGTGAAGAGCGGACCGGCGGCGAGACGGTCGTCCACGACCTTTTGATACGTGAAATAGAAATAGCCGAAAATGCCTGCACCCACCAGCAGGCAGACCAGCGAGATAACGGCCACGAAGGTGAGAAGACGTCGCCACAGGGACCGCCGCCGCTGTGCAACGCTGTTTTGGCTATAGCGCTGGGGGGCGTTGCCGAGCTTAACCTTCACTGCCATTGCCGCTCCTCAGCGCACTCGCGCGTGTTGCCATTAGACAGTGCCGTTGTGCCCGCCTGCGAGCAGAGCAAGAAGCGTGGAGGCCACGGCGTCCACGGCGACCTCAGAGACGGTGCCCTGCAGGCGATCAACAACCTCGACCATGCCATCCGTCAGCCGTTTGCCCACGTTCACGCGGTAGGGCGCACCGATCAGGTCGGCATCCTTGAACTTCATGCCGGCAGATCCGTCGCGGTCGTCGAGTAGGACATCGATGCCCGAGGCTTCGAGGGCCAGGGCAACGCGTTCCCCGGCTTCGGCCAGAACCGCGTCACTCTGCTTGGTGATGGTAACGACGACAGGAAAGGGCGCGATGCTGGCGGGCAGCGCGTAGCTCCACTCGCCGCGGTCGTTTTTGCCAAGCTTTGCGGCACTCTGCTCGATGGCGGCGGTGAGGATGCGCTCGATACCGATGCCATAGGAGCCCATGATGGGCGTGGTTTCCTTGCCGTTACGGTCGAGCACGCGGGCACCCATGCTCTGCGAGTATTTGTAGCCGAGCTTGAAGATGTGGCCGATTTCAACTGCCTTGCCGAGGCGGAGCGGCTGACCTGAGACGGGGTCGGGCTCGCCTTCATTTATGGTGCGAATGTCAGCGATGTCTGTTGGCGTGAAGTCCCGGCCGGGCGTCACATTCCAGAGGTGATAGCCGTAGCGGTTTGCCCCGGCGACCAGATTCGTGCGACCGTCCAGCGCGCTGTCGAGGTATAGAAGAGCTTTGGCGCTGTCGAGCGGTTTGGCGTTTGCGAGGCCAACTGGCCCGAGAAAACCCGCGGGTGAATTAAAGACGTGCTCGATTTCCTGCGGCAACATGGGCCGTAGCTCCGCGCCTGGGAAGCCACTGGCCAGCTTAGATTCGTTCAACTGGTGATCGCCCCGCAGAAAGGCAATGAGAGCCTGTTTGTGTGCATGGCCTTTGTCGTCGACCGGCCAAGTAAGAACCATCGCCATGGTCTTGATCTGGTGATACTTTGCGACGCCGAGGAAGGCGCCGACATCTTCAATCGTGCGCTGCTCGGGAGTCGTTACGAGTTCGGGAAGGCCGTCGCCAGTGGGGGCAAGGTCCTCGACAGGGGCGAGCTTCGAGGTGGCTTTCTCGATGTTTGCGGCGTACGTGCCATCAGGCGAGCTGGCGATCCAGTCCTCGCCGGCCTCGGTATAGACCATAAACTCCTGCGATTGCGAGCCGCCCATCGCGCCGGAGTCTGCCTCGACCGCGACAAACTCCAGTCCGCAGCGAGTGAAAATGCGACGGTAGGCTGCGTCGTGCAGGTCGTAGCTGCGGTCAAGGCCGGCAGCGTCTATGTCGAAGCTGTAGGAGTCTTTCATGGTGAACTGGCGCACGCGGAGCAGGCCCGACTTTGGACGGGGCTCGTCGCGAAACTTGGTCTGAATCTGGTACCAGATTTGCGGCAGTTGCTTGTAGCTGCGGATCTCGTTGCGAGCAATAGAGGTCATGACCTCTTCGTGTGTCATGCCGAGGGCGAGGTCGGCACCTTTGCGGTCCTTGAGCCGGAACATGTTGTCTCCCATGCCGGTCCAGCGACCGCTCTCTTCCCATACATCGCGGGGGGTCAGCGCGGGCAAATAGAACTCCTGCGCGATCCTGTCCATCTCTTCGCGCACAATGGTGACGACCTTGTTGATGGCGCGGGTACCGAGGGGTAGATAGCTGTAAATGCCGGCACCCAGCTGGCGAATATATCCGGCGCGCAGCAGCAACTGGTGGCTTGCGACTTCGGCATCGGCGGGAACGTCGCGCAGGGTGGGAATGAAAAGTCTGGACCAGCGTTGCATGTATTGTCAGGTTCGCTTTCTGTCTGTTTATTCTACGGTCACGGGCGGATGTGTCCCCCTGGGCGGAAGGCGAACAGCCGAAGCATCGTAACCTTTGCTCATATCATCTGCTCTAACAGCACGAGAAAGAGATGCGTCGTCTATGCGTAATGCGATTGTTGCCGGAGCCATCGTTCTAGTCGTCGCCCTGCTTGTGTGGTCGGGCATGCACAACCTTCGTACCCGCCGTGCCGAAGAAGCCTCGGCTCGCGACAAGCAGGCCATCATCGCCATCGACAAGCCCGGCGCAACCGCGTCCCTCGATGCGGCGTCGGCGGCATTTGGCTCCGCGCCTGACCTGCGCGGAAAGCCGGCGACAGTTTTCACGCTCAAGGACCTGAACGGTAAAGTTGTGTCGCTCACCGACCTGAAAGGCAAGCCGGTGCTGCTTAATTTTTGGGCGACGTGGTGTGCCCCTTGCAAGGTCGAGATGCCCTGGTTTGAAGAATTTCAGAAAAAGTACGCCGCACAAGGGCTGCAAGTCGTAGGCATCAACGAAGACGACGAGGTACGCCCTGACGTGCTGAAGCAGGAGGTAACGGACACCGCAAAAAAGCTGGGAGTGTCGTATCCCATCCTTCTCAGCAATCACAAAGTTGGCGACGCATATGGCGGGCTGGATATGCTGCCGGCGACGTTTTACATCGACAAGAATGGCATCATCCGTGGTGAGGCCGTGGGCCTGGCCAGCAAAGATGAAGCCGATGCGAATGTGCAGAAGATTCTGCAGCCAGGAAGCTAGCCATGACCAGGACACAGCGGTATCTCAATCGCTTTAGCATGGTGCCGCTGATTGCGGTTGCCGTGGGCGTGCTTGCTTTGAATATGCGCGCGTGGAACAGCCATGTCGGCATGATGTACGGGCAACAGATCAACATTGGTGAAACGTCAACACCGCCGCGCGGTAAAGGTCACGTTAGCTTTACGGCAGAACCGCAGACCGTGGAGGCAAATCACCCTGCCAGTGTTCTGCTGCACTTCCATGTTGACCCCGGCTTTCACATTAACTCGCACTCACCTAAAAGCGAGATGCTGATTCCGACCAAGATCGGGGTAGAGGATCTGTCATCCGGTAACGTGGGTGCCGTCGATTTTCCGGCAGGCACGCCCTACAGCTTTGCCTTTGAACCAGAAACCAAGCTGGATGTTTACACCGGAGATTTCACGCTCGTCGCGCACGTTACAACGAAGCCGGGCCAGCAAACCTTGAAGGGGGCGCTTCATTATCAGGCCTGTGATGCCGCCGCCTGCTATCCACCCAAACTGCTTGCGGTGGAACAGCCATTTACAGCAAGGTAGGCAAACCACCGGCAATCCACATTGAGATTGCGCTTGTGGTAAGAACTCTGATGCATCACACTCGCGTTGCTCCTGAAAAGATACTCGTCGCTCAGACGTCTCCTAGTTACGTGACACGTTTTCTTTTCTGATGCTCCAGAAATCGTCTGACCCTGTCCAGCGATCTTGCTTTCCCAAATACTAGGAGTGACTCCAGCAGTGGCGGCGACGTGGTCTTGCCGGTCAGGATAGCCCGCACTAGCATAAAGCCGTCTTTAACGGTCCAATCCTTCGTGGTAAGCAAGTCCCGCAGTGCGGCGTCCATGGCCGCGACTGTCCACTCTGAGCCTTCAAGAACAGTAAGCATATCTGCGACGAAGACCAACGTCTCGTCCAAGGCATGCTTTTTCGGAAGGAATACGTCGGTCGGCGGCATCACATCGTCGGCAAAGAAGAAGTCGGCGAGGTCACCGAACTGTCCCAGCGTTTCGATGCGCGTCTGCACCAAGGGCGCAATTGCACGCAAATAGCTGTCGGAGAACACGGTAGAGCGCATCGCCTGGAAAAAAGCCTCTGTGTCCATTGCGCGTAGATATTCGCTGTTCATCCATTTCAGCTTTATCAGGTCAAATACAGGCCCGCCGAGTGAGATTCTCTGAAAGTCGAATCGCTCCAGCATGTTCGCCAGCGAGAAAATGTCACTCTTTCTCGTATCCAGCCCCTTACTTACAATCTCCTGCTCACTGGGTTGAGCCATGCCGCCGCCCATCAGGCCTAAAAAGTTGAGCAGGGCCCCTGGCAGAAAACCGGCCTGGCGGTAATAGATGAGCGAGACTGGATTTTTGCGCTTGCTGATCTTCGATTTGTCGACATTGCGCAGCAGCGGCATGTGCCAGAAGCGCGGCAGGTCCCAGCCGAACGCCTCGTACAGCAGTACGTGTTTTGGCGTCGAACTGATCCACTCCTCCGCACGAATCACGTCGGTAATGCCCATCAGATGATCGTCCACAACGTTCGCGAGATGGTATGTCGGATATCCATCCGACTTCATGAGCACCTGGTCGTCTACGTTGAAATGATCGAAGGTGATATCTCCGCGCAGCTCATCGCGGAATGTGGTGGACGCCACACCGACACCGGCGTCGCCATGCGGCACGCGCAGGCGAATGGTGTATGGCTTGCCCTCTGTCAGTGCTGTGTCCGCCTGTTGCTGCGTATACCGGCGCGAAGCTCCGTTGTACTTCGGGGGTTGCTTTGCGGCCATCTGCGTTTTGCGCTCGGCATCCAGTTCCTCGGCTGTTTCAAAGGCACGGTACGCGTGGCCGCTTTGCAGCAGGCGCTGGCAGTATTCGCGATAGATTTCGGTGCGCTCGCTCTGGCGATACGGCCCGTGTGGACCGCCGACATCCGGACCCTCATCCCACTCCAGCCCCGTCCACCGAAGCGCGTCGAAGATCATCTGCTCGGAACTCGCAACGAATCGGGTCCGGTCGGTGTCTTCGATGCGCAGTACAAACTGGCCGCCGCGCTGACGTGCAAACAGGTAATTCAACAGGCCGATGTATGCCGTACCCACATGGGGATCGCCGGTGGGTGACGGCGCAATGCGAACACGCACCGGCCCCTGCTGCTTCTTGTTGCTGCTCTCGACTGCCGCTGTCTCTAAACTCATGCCTTCAGCATGCTAGCAGCCGGGCACATCGCACTCAGGTCAGCTACACACCGCTCGACGGATCCGTCGGCGGGTATACCGTCGCCGCCGCTGCAGATGGAGGCGCGTAAGCGGCAGGTGGCGACGGGTAAGCCGTCTGTTGAACGTAATTTTGCGGAGGGTAGCCGTTAGCAGGGTACGCCGGGTATTCCGGTGCCATGGGTACCACACGCCAACGTGCAAACGCCAAGATGTACAGAGTTAGCAGAAGACCAATGCCCGGTACCAGCACAAGCAGGGAAAGCCACGGGGACAGGCCAGCCTTCTTGAATGCAAACCAAAAGGGTACGATCAGCAAGGCGATAAAGATGATCCCGATAAGACCCAGGATCGGTATCATCGCCGCCATGATATGTTGCACCTGCGCCGGGTCAACCGCGGTCTGATCCATACTCAATGCCTCCACAAATTTTGATCGACACGCAGCAACTCTCGCCGCGGGATGCGAGCATTCTGTCATTCCGCAAGCAAATGCGCTAGGTCAAATCTTCGGTATCGAAGGCGGGTTTACGTCCGAGTCGCCGCAGGTCGTGCGTTTCACCCATCAGACTGCGCACGACGACGTCGACATCGGCCGCATCTTCCTCTTCTGCGACCATGGTCCGTTGTTCCTCCGGGGCTTGCAGGGCTTCCAGGAGCACCGTTACATGGGCAACGGCCACACCGTCCTGGTTCAGGCCTTCCGGCGTTTTCGCCTTGATGCCAACGTCGCCAGCGGGAATGCGCAGCAGCTCTGCCACGCGTGCTCGCATATCCCCGGCAATGGGCACGATCTTGGGCCGCTGCAGGATTAGTACGCAATCCAGATTCACAATGCGGTACCCCGCCGTGGCGATCTCCTCCAGTGCGGTCTCCAGGAATATCGACGACGCGGCACCTTTCCACCGTTCATCGCTTGGCGGAAAAAAAGTGCCGATGTCTCCGGCGGACACGGCGCCAAGCAGGGCGTCCGTGATGGCGTGCAACAGTACATCGCCATCGCTATGGCCTGCCAGGCCTTCGGTATGCTCTATCTTCAAACCGCCGATCACGAGTGGTACGCCCGGTTTGAAGGCGTGTGAATCGAAGCCATACCCAATTCTCATACCTGCCAAGACTTGCGCCCTCCGTGTCGCTTCCAGCATATCGAAACTTCAGGAACCCGGCAGTGGAAGCGTGCGCAGGCGTTTCCTCACTCAGCCAGAACTCGCAGCTATCCTGTTCGGGGTCCTCGGAAGATGGGTCATACCATAAAACGGTCTAAACTGAGACGCTATGCAGGTCCACGTTATCCTTCCGGCAGCAGGACTCGGCACGCGCATGGCTGTGCCGGGTGTTTCGGCCAAGCAGTTCCTATCTCTCGGCGGCGAACCGGTGCTGGTACGCAGTGTGCGAGCCTTCGCAGCCATTTCGCGCGTACAGCAAATTGTGCTCGCCATTCGTGCCCCTGAGCAGGAGCACGTGCAGGCGCAGCTTATAGAGTTCGGCTTAGCCGGGCGCGTCACGATCGCCCTTGGCGGCGCTCACCGGCAGGCAAGCGTCACCAACGCCCTGCAAACGCTCGATGCTGCACCGGACGATATCGTTCTCGTACATGACGCCGTGCGTCCCCTTATCGGCGCAGCTACCATCGAGCGCACGATTGAGGCAATTGAGCGCCACGGCGCGGCGATTGTCGGCCTGCCGGCGGTCGATACGATCAAGCAGGTGGAGCGCACAGCAGACGGAGCGATCATTACCGCCACCGTTCCGCGCGAGCGCATTGTGCAGGCGCAAACGCCGCAGGGAGCACACTTCAGCACATTGCTTCGCGCATTTCAGGAGGCAGATGCAGACAGCTTTCTTGGGACCGACGAAGCTAGCCTGCTGGAGCGTGCCGGTGTAACGGTCGCGGTTGTCGCCGGCTCCCCGTCGAACTTCAAAATTACGCAACCCGGTGACCTGGAGTTGGCCGAGTTCTACCTGCGCGGCCGCCAGTGAGCGCCGACCATAGCTCGAGCGGCGAAACATCCCGCAAACAGAACCGGCCGCATCTTGCGTCAGATGTGCCAGCCACTACAGGTGTCGACGACCCCACGGACTATCCCGTTATCGATCCGGCGCCATCACCCGCGCACGCTCCCACACGGCAGCGTGCGGCCGCGGCTTTCATCTATCTCACCGTCGGTCTCGATATGCTGGCCCTCGGCATGATTGCGCCGGTACTGCCCAGCCTTATCAGCAGCTTTGTCGGCAACTCAACCACACGCACGGCAGAAATGATCGGTATTTTCGGCGTGGTGTTCGCCGCCATGCAGTTCTTCTTTTCCCCCGTGCTGGGTTCATTGTCCGACCGGTTTGGCCGCAGGCCCATCGTGCTGCTCTCGAATTTCGGCCTTGGCCTGGATTACATACTGATGGCGCTGGCACCGTCGCTACGTTTCCTCCTGATCGGTCGCATTCTGTCCGGCATCACCGCCAGCAGCGTACCGACCGCGCAGGCGTACATGAGCGACGTCACTCCACGCGAGAAGCGTGCGGCGGCGTTTGGAATGCTGCAGGCTGCATTCGGCTTTGGATTCATCGTTGGCCCTGCGCTTGGAGGCTGGTTGGGCAGTATTCATCCGCGTTTACCGTTCTGGGCGTCGGCCGGCCTGTCGCTATGCAATGCGGTATACGGCTACTTTGTGCTGCCGGAGTCGCTGGCAAAAGAGAACCGCAGCCCCTTTTCGTGGCGGCGTGCCAATCCGATAGGCTCGGTGCACATGCTGTCCCGCTCGCGCACGCTGGTTGCGTGGTCGTGCGTGCTTCTGCTGGGCTACCTGGCGCAAAATTCGCTGCTCAACGTTTACGTAGTGTACGCACAGTATCGCTATCACTGGTCGGTGCACAGCGTGGGCAACTCGCTGGCGGCACTTGGTGCCATGACAATTCTGTACGGCTTCTTTCTGGTGCGGCGCGCGTCAGCTTTTGTGGGCGACCGCAAGGCGACGATCTACGGGCTGGCGGGCGGGGCCGCCGGCTATGTTGGTTTCGCCGCCGCGCCGAATGGCTGGTTGTTCCTGCTTTCGATTCCGCTGCTCAATCTCACGTCGATTGCGTGGCCGGCGACGCAGGGCATGATGAGTCGGTCCGCCGGACCCGGTGAGCAAGGCCAGTTGCAGGGTGCCATCAACAGCCTGCGCGGCGTGGCCGGTATGCTGGGCCCCGGTCTTTTTACCTGGCTGTTCGCCAAAGCCGTGGGCGACTGGCACAGTCTGAACCTGCCGGGCTTGCCGTACTACGTAGCCGCCCTTTTTATGGTGTGCAGTGTCGCCCTCGCCATCGCAACAGGCCGCGGCAAGGCCGCCGTTGTGTAGCTAAGCACGTGCACTTACGCTGCTGGCGGCGTCCTATCGAGATTAAACATCCATGCGACGCCAAACTTATCCGTCAGCATGCCGAATCGAGCGCCCCAGAACGTGTCCTGCAATGCCATGCTCACGGTGCCGCCGTTGCCCAGCTTTGCGAACGCGTCGTCCTGCGCTTCCGCGTTTTCGCAATCGAGTGCAAGCGCAAAGTTGTTGCCCATCTTGATCTGCTGCGGCGTTGTGGACATTGTGTCCGACGCCATGAGCCGCAGGTTGTCCTTGCGCATGCGCGCGTGCAGAATGCGGCCAGCGTCCTCCGGCGCGCACGGACCCTGGCTCGCGTCCATCATCTCAAGTGTCGCGCCGAGAGCTTTGGCATAGAAGGTCATAGCCTCGCGGCAGTTGCCGTCGAAGGTCAGGTAGGCATCGAGCGATTTCATGAGTCTTCCTCGGTTGCGCCTAGGAGAACCAACTTCTTGCCGATGCGTCAAGCGAAATATCGAAAATTTCAGATTCTGCAGACGGGTGCGTGATCTTGCGAGACTGCTAACCGCTATTATCTCTTTCCTGGCATCTCTGCCGCGCGTGCCTTCATAAAACCATCGTTGCGTGCCTTGAAGAATTCATAGAAGTCGCCTCGCTCGGCGAACCGCATCGGCTTTACCCGTTCCACCAGGATCTCCTGGGCGTCCGGCTCTGTTTGCAGCAGGTGCATCGTTTCGCTCAGGTATTCGTCCAACGGCATTGCATTCGCATCGGACTTTTGGCGTTCGCCCATCAGTTCCGTTTGCACGGAGGGTGGAGCCAGTTCAATTACCTGCAGCCCGGTATCCTGCAGCTGGTAGCGTAACGACTGCGTATACGAGTGCAGCGCAGCCTTGGTCGCGGAGTATGTCGGCGTCATCGCAAGCGGGATGAAAGCCAGCCCCGACGTCACTGTCAGAATCGCGCCGCTCGGTTGCTGCAGCAGCGTCGGCATAAGCGCAGCCGTCAGCAGAATCGGGCCCAAAAGGTTTGTGGCGACGGTCTGTTGCGCTATCTCTGTGTCGTCATTCTGCAGATTTTCATTCTTCATAATGCCGGCGTTATGCACGACGACATTCAGCTTTGGAAAGCGTTCGGCCAGGTGCTGCGCTGCAGCGTCGACGCTCCGTGCATCCCCCGTATCGAGCCCCACGAACTCCATGCCGGGGTTGGCCTGCGCCGTTTCACGCAGTACTCCCTGCCGCCGCCCTGCAATGATCACCGTGTTCCCCAGCTTGTGAAAAGCCTCGGCCAGGCCGCGCCCAATACCCGTGCCGCCGCCTGTAATCAGAATCGTGTTGCCTGTCATTCTCATAGTCAATCTCCCGGTGTAACAAAGCGTGGGCTGCGCGAAATCCAAGTAAAGCAGGCACTGAAGCGTGCGCTGCTCGCTGTGCGAAGTTTACCGTCCGCAGGGCAGATGCGCCGAGTCCGCGAGACGGCAGGATTACGGGTTCCGGGTAGCCTTGTGCGGTGGAGCGATCTAGGTGAGTTCAACTACATCGTTAGCGATGCAGGCTTCCAAATTATGATTCCGCATTGCAGCCAACTGCTTCATCAACCGCTCATGCGATGGTCGGAAGTGTTGGCTAGTCGCTGTATGAGCGCAGCCGGGCTGGAATGGGATCCTCGGTCAGATCGTGACCGCAGTGTACGCAGTATGCATCGGTGATGTGGACGCCACGGAAGCACTGCCCACATACCGGTGCCATTTGAAATTGGCATTGCGGACAAAAATGGAAACCGTGCGCCAGTTCGGTGCGGCAGCTCGGGCACCGGGTCATGATCGGATGGCGCAGTAGAAAATACACAATTGCGCCAATGCCGCCCGGCATTACAAGAGCGATCAGCATCCAGATGCCGGGACTCATGTTGCGGCGTTTCACATCCCGGCTGATATACCCAATCAGCAGCACATAGCTGGCCAGAGCCGTGCCCCAGCTGTAGGAGAAAAGCCAGCGTACCGGGGACGACCCATGATGTGGCGGAGGCGGCGCATCATGGTGGAAGAGAAACTGCACCGCAAAGAACACCGCGATAGAGACAGCAACGGACCACCACGGAATCATCCGTAACTCGTTGTCCTGCTTCTCAACATCCGGCCGCAGATTGGTGTCGAAACCCCAGTTCACCGTCGTACCTCGTCGTCTCTGCGATCGCGCGATCTGCGGAACATTACCGTACCCAGCGTGACAGCGCTGACGGGCAGAAACCAGAAGAACAATATAGACCCTGGGCCGCCTGTCTCGAGCACAGGATTCTCCAGCAGACGACCTGCTTCCTGCTCGAGCTCAGAACCGACGCTGCCCAGCAGAGATGAGCTGCCGGGCAACACCGTCCACGCGGCATAACTCAGCATGAGCAACAATGCAGAGCAGATCATGAGTGGCACAATCAGCCCGCGCACACTATTTCTCTGTGTCTGCATCTGTTCCGCACGCTTGCGTACAACACGGTGTGTTCGATTTACAACTGTGGCGCGCGCGTTACCCAGGGGCGGTAACTCGGCGCTCTCAAGGTGTGCGAGAAAATCTCCGGGACTCGGGTCGTCAGGCGCGCCAGCCGAATGCTGGTGGGTGCGCGCCATTCAACGTGCCTCCCGCGGCGCATCGGCCTGTCGCCCGCACCGCATCCGTTCAAGTTCGGGCTTGAGCGCCGCAAGACCGCGATACAGCCGTGACTTGACGGTACTCAGCGGGGATCGGGTTACGGTTGCGATTTCTTCCAGCGGCAGTTCCTCGTGGAAGCGCAGAACCAGCACCTCGCGGCACGTAGGGTGCATTTGTAAGAGGACAGCGGCAACTTCGGCGGCGTTCTCTCTGGTGCGGAACTGCTCAAATGGCGACGGATCTTCCGCGGCGATCTCAAATGGCCGCTGATCCTCGCCAGGATCCTGCATTTCGTCAAGCGATGCCATCGTCTTCTTGCGCGACAGATCGATCACCAGGTTGCGCGCTATTGTGAACAGCCACGTATCGAAGCGAGCCTTGCCGTTGAACTGTGCACCCCGCAGCAGGACGCGGATCCACGTTTCTTGGAAAAGGTCTTCTGCTGTCTCGCGGCGTCCTGTCAAAAATGTCAGATACCGCATAAGCCGGTGCTGGTACTGGTCGATGAGCCGGTCCAGCAACACGGTATCCTGCCGCTTCAATCCCTGGGCAATTTCCGCATTTTCCTGCGCTGCTGCGTCGGCCTGCGCAACTGAAAGACTGGTCAGGCGACCGAATGGACGGGCTGCGGGCGCGCTGGAAAGGGTGGCAGTGGCACTCACACCGATATTGACGCTGCCAGATTGTGAAAAGACGCGACTCATAGCGTATTTCCTCATGACTTGCCACTGACGGTTTACGGTGCCTCCGTCCGCCACGGCAACCGATAGGCCAGACATTTGCTCCACCGACGAGCGCCCTTGCGAGGCTGCTCGTCTGCTGAAGTATAAGTCTCCGACCGACCGTGTTGCGCGCCCATCTGCCATAAATCCGTACACTGGAGAGGATGGAAGTCCTTTTCGGCGTGCACCCGGTAACGGAAGCCGTACGCACCCGTCCCACAGCGCTGGATCACGTTACCCTGCAGACCGGTGGTAGTGCCCGGCTCGCGGCCCTGGCCGAACTGTGCCGCACCAGCCGCGTTCGCGTTGCGTCTGCCTCACGCGAGGAGTTGGCGCGCTTAACCCGCACCGAAACCCATGGCGGTGTGGTCGCGTTCCTGCGTGAACGCCGCGCCCTGACCCTGGACGATCTGATCGGCACGAAACCAGCTTTCGGCAAGCACCTGCTGCTGGCGCTGGACGGCATAGAAGACCCCCATAACCTGGGCGCGCTTCTACGCACGGCAGACGGCGCGGGCGTCGGCGGCGTGTTTTTGCCGGAGCGCCGGGCCGTGGGTGTTACGGGTACCGTGGCCAAGGCGGCGGCTGGTGCCACCGAACATGTGCGTGTCGCCAAAGTCACCAATCTTGTGCGTTCCCTTGAACAGATCAAGCGCGACAACATTTGGATTATCGGTCTGGACGAGCGCGGCTCACAGGCGTACACGGATTTCGACTTTACCGGTGACTGTTGCCTTGTGCTTGGTCGGGAGGGTGCCGGTCTGCACGATCTCACCCGGAAGACCTGCGACTTCCTGCTCCGCATTCCCATGCTGGGCGCGGTTCCGTCCCTTAATGTCTCCGTCGCGGGCGCGGTTGTGCTTTACGAGGCGGCACGCCAGCGGCGTCTTGCCGCTGCAACACCGTTACAGGACGAACCGGCAGCGAAACCGTCCAAAGCAAGAAAGGGTCTGGGTTCCTGAGTCTGCTTCCGTTCCGTTTCCATTTATCGTTGCGCTTCTACCTGCCGCTCTCTGCGTTTGCACTGGCAGGCATCCTGGCGTGCGGCGGTATGTCTCCGGCCTGGGGACAGGCTCCCGCGCCTCCTGCTGCGTCTTCACCGCAGGGGGCTTCGGTGCCGCCGTTGCCTGCTCAAGCGCCGGACGCGTCCGCTCCGCCTCGCGGAACAGTCTTGTTCGAGCGGCATGCCGACACGCCGGACAGCGGCGCGGCACCGGCAGCCGAGCTACCCGCAGTCGATCAGGCCGCACCGGCAGTGCCGGCCGGGAGTACTCTCCCCGGTTCGTCCGCGACGCGGCACAGGTCCAAAGGCCGAGGTCTGCAGCGCAGAGGCGGGCAGGACGCGGCATCCGCGACAGTAGAGGCGGTCTCTCCGTCGGCGGCGGAGGCATTTGCGGAGTCAACCGCCAAACAGGCTGTGAACGCAGCGGCTGATGCCAATGTGGCGTCCTTGAAGAATGCGCCAGAGGATACGCTGACCGTCTCAGACGTGGAACGAGCCACGCCACGTCTGCTGCAGGCAATACTGGATTTGCACCTGAATCTGCAAAACGGACAGACTGCGGTGCGTGCCCGGCTGCAGGTGCGGAATGGCGGGAGTGAGCCGCTGTCGCGGATCGTGCTGCAGGTGTCGTCGTCGCTGCTTTGGCAGAGTGCGCGGGTGGTGTCACCCGCTGGCGGTTCCCAGGCGCTCCCATTGCAGCAGCACCGCGTTACCACGGACGTGGATCATACCGGTGCGCTGTCAGAGGTCGTGCTGACCTTGCCTGAACCGTTGGCTGCCGGCGGCGTTGTGGCACTGGACACGTTTTACTCGGGATTGCTGGGGAGCAGCGCTGAACGTCTGGAACGGCTGGGTGCCCCGGCGACCCGTGCGGCCCTTGCAGACTGGGACACGGTTTCAGATACCTTTACAGGCCTGCGCGGCTTTGGCAATGTGGTGTGGATGCCTGCTGTGGCTGTGCCGTCGCTGCTCAGCAGCCCGGTGGATTTTGTGGGCGCGATCGATGCGGAGCGTTTGCGCGCGAGCGTGGAGCGGGTGGCACTGCGGCTGACGCTGGAGACGGATGGACCGGTGCCGCGCACCGCGTTTTTTCATGGGCTGCCGTTATCGCTGGCCGAGGTAGCGGGTGATTCAGGGCAGGTTTCGCCCAGTGCCGCTGTTTCAGATGGAGCTTCCAGCAGCGTGGACTCATCTCCCACAGACGCAGCGGAGGGTGTACGGCTTTATACAGCCGAGTGGCCGCTTGCGTTGCTGGGTACGCATCCTGCATCACTCTTTGTTACCGCGTCGCAGGCGCAGACCGCGGAGACCGACGGCGTGCGGGTGCTGACAAACAGGACGGATGTGTCGGAGGCTTATGCGGCTGCCGCTGAGCGTGTCCGGCCCATGCTGCAAGAGTGGCTGGGGCCACGGCCGGCACGCACCCTGACCGTTGTGGACCTGCCGCTGGCCGGGGCTCAGCCCTTTGCCGATGGCGCGCTGCTGGTTGCGCCGTTGCGGGCGGAAGAGGCGAAGGAACTGGCGCCGTCGCTGGTGTACCCGCTTGCTGAATCGTGGTTGCCGGCGGGGGTGGCACCGTGGCTGGCAGAAGGCCTGCCGGAGTTCCTGCGGCTGCTTTACCTGGAACGGACAGAGGGCCGCGATACCGCGCTGGTGGACCTGTCGGCGAGCGGTGACGCGCTGGCACGGGAGGAAGCCTTGCCGTCGGCGGAAGCGTCCGCGCTGACCGCGTGTGTGAATGCAACGTGCGCCCGCACAAAGGGTGCCTACGTGTTTAGCATGCTGCGCAATATTGCCGGGGCGGATGCCCTGCAGCAGGCGCTGGCCGGATGGCTGGGAAGCCGGAGGCCGCTTGCGGACGGACCGGAGACGACGGATGCGCGGAGCCTGCAGCGTTTGCTGGAGTCTGCGGCTGGTAAGAAACTGGACTGGTTTTTTGCGGATTGGGTGGACCGCGACGCCGGTCTGCCGGACCTGACGATTGTGAGCGTGGCACCGCGACAGGTTGAACGCGGCACGGTGAACAATACGGTGCCGTCGCAGCGGCGGCCGGTGGGTGGGCCGATTGGGCCGGAGCCGGTGCCGCAGCCGGGTGATCCTGCGCAGCCGGAGCAGGGAACCACGGCGTCTCGAAACCAGATTGGACCGCGTGACGGGTCGTGGCTGATCGCGGTGGAGGTGCAGAATAACGGAGGTGCAGTGGCGGAGGTGCCGGTGACGGTGCGCAGTGGCGGGCTGCAGAACAGCCTGCCCCTGCGGATTGCGGCGCACAGCCGGGCGACGGTGCGGGTTCCGTTCGAGACTGCGCCGGAAGAGGTGTGGGTAAACGACGGGACGACACCCGAGCAGCGCATCGTGACCCACCACCGGACGCTGGCGGGGGCGGAGGGGCGGTGACGCCCCCCTCCCCCCTCCCCCCCCCG
>CAXTJO010000038.1:0-28349 GCA_964244665.1 uncultured Terriglobus sp. | reverse complement strand
CGGCGAAGATCATGCCGAGGCCCAGGCCGGTAAAGCTGTCCTGCATGCTTTTGACCTGGCCGCGGACGGTAAGGGTAGCGCCTTTTGGGAGCTTGGTGTCGTACTTGTGGAGGATCCGGTTGATGTCAGAGGAGACACCGCCGAGGTCCCTACCCTGCGTGCTGACGAAGACATCGTAGACCGGTTGCACGTTGTAATGGTTCGTGATGCCGGGTGACGTGGTGTGCTGGATCTGCGCCAGGTTACTTAGGAGTTGGGCCTGGCCAGGGTTGCTGCCGTTGCTGTTTGCGGACAGGGAGGTGCTCGCAGTGCTGGTCTGGCCGGAGATGGGCAGGGCGTTGATGGCATCGACTGAATCGAGCTTGTACTGAGGCACCTGGACGACAACTGAGTAGTTCACGCCGTTCTGCGGATTGAGCCAATAGTTTGGTGTGGCGGTTCCAGAACCGGCCAGAGCGTAAAGCATGCTGTTGGCGACATTGGCTTCAGTAAGGTTTACGTTTTCAGCGCGGGTGCGGTCTACGTTGACGCGGAGCTCGGGCGAGTAGAGGACCTGATGCACGTGAACATCGACGGCACCGGGCACATTTGCGACGTCTTTGCGGATGGCTTCGGCGATGGCGTAGTTAGCATTCGCAAGACGGCCGCTGATCTGGATGTCAATGGGCGCGGGAAGGCCGAAGTTGAGGATCTGGTTCACGATGTCGGATGCCTGGAAGTAGAAGGTATCTTCCGGGAATTTCTCGCGAAGGATCGTGCGAAGTTTGGCACGGTACTGCGCGGTGGGATGGTGCTTTTCATTCAGGGAGACGAGGATTTCACCGTCCTGCACGTCGGTGAGAGAACCATCACCGAATGCAAGATTGAAAGAACCATTCGGCACGCCGATGTCATCGATGATGACGTTGAGCTCGTCCCCAGGAATGGTTTGGCGGATTGTCGCCTCTACTTGCTTGAAGATGTTTTCAGTTTCCTCGATGCGGGTGCCGGGGGCGGCGCGGACATGGAGGCGGAAGCTGCCGGCGTCGACATCGGGGAAGAAGTCGCGCCCGATAAATGGGATCGTGCAGAAGCTGATAAGCAGAAAGATGCCGAAGCAACTGAGCGCGAAGGTGGTGTTGGCGAGACACCAATCGAGCATTTGCTGGTAGCGCGTGCGGAATTTTTCAAAAACGCGATTGAAGGCAAAATGCGTGCGCCAGATGAGGCCAAGACTGTTGCGCTTGCGGTCAAGCTCGGCGAGTTCGCCAGAGGAAAGACGGTGATCCGCGGAGTGCTCGGCTTCAGCGAGGGCGTACACCTCGACCTCTTTGGCGAGCAGAAACTTGACCATGGTGGGGACAAGAGTGCGCGACAGAAAATAGCTGGCCAGCATGGCGAAGACAACGGCGAGAGCCAGCGGTGTGAACAGGCTTTTCGCGGCACCGGAGAGAAAGACCACCGGAACGAAGACAATGCAGATGGCGAGGGTCGAAACGAAGGCAGGAACGGCGATCTGGGCCGCGCCGTCGAGGATGGAGGGCTCAATCTGCTTGCCGAGGCCAAGGTTGCGATGGATGTTCTCAATTTCGACGGTGGCGTCGTCGACCAGGATGCCGACGGCGAGACCGAGCCCGCCGAGCGTCATGGTGTTGAGTGTGTGGCCTGTGACGTTAAGAACGACGATGGAGACGAGTATCGACAGGGGAATCGAAACCGCAATAATGACCGTGGAACGCCAGGAGCCAAGGAAGAGCAGGATCATGAGCGCTGTGAGCGTTGCGGCGATGACGGCTTCTTTGACGACCCCCTCAAGTGCAGCGCGGACGAAGACAGACTGATCGAACAGAAGGCGGATTTCAGGCTGTGGTGCAGGCAGGTTGGCAATGATGGCGGGCAGGCGCTCGCGGACGCGCTTGACGATGTCGAGCGTGGATGCGCCGCCGGCTTTGAGGATGGTCATGAGGGCGGCGCGTTTACCGTCGACCCGCACGATGGATTGCTGAACGGCGAAGCCTTCGTGCACCTGGGCGACGTCCCGCATGTACACCGTGGCACCATTTACCTGCTTGACGGGAATGTCGTTGAGCTGGGTAAGAACCTGGGGCGAGGCGTTGGTGCGGACGATGTAGTCGGTGGTGCCGACTTTGGCGTCACCGGCGGCAAGGATAAGGTTCTGGGCGGTGAGCGCGTTGACAACATCGGTCGGTGACAGATTTTTGGCGTAGAGCGCGGCAGGATCGAGATCGACCATGATCTGCCGTGCCTTGCCACCGTAGGGTGAGGGCACCTGCGCACCCTGCACGGTGGCAAGCTGGGTACGGACGAAATTGACGCCGAGGTCATAGAGATCGGCTTCGGATAGTTTGTTGCTGGTGAGAATGGCTTGCAGGATGGGGACGTTGGAGGCAGAAAACTGGAGCACGAACGGTGGCGTGGTGCCGGGCGGCAGGATGCGCAGAATGGTTTGGTTGACGGCGGTGACCTGGGCGACGGCGGCATTGATGTTTGCGTTGGGCTGAAAGAAGACCTTGATGACGGAGACGCCGGTGACAGACTGGGACTCAATATGCTCGATATCGTTAACGGCGGTCGTCATGGCGCGTTCGCTAATGGTGGTGAAGCGCTTTTCCATCTCGTCGGGACTGGTGCCGCTGTACGTCCACACAACGGAGACGACGGGGATGTCGATGGGCGGGAAAATATCCGTCGACATGGTTTGAATGGACGCGACGCCAAGAACGAGGATAAGAATGGCCATGACCACGAAGGTGTAGGGCCGGCGGAGTGCTAGCTGAACGATCCACATAAATTGGCCGGCTTCCTTCGTAGTTGGGCGTGCGCCATAGGAGTAAGGGACGAGGGAGAAGCCGACGAAGCCGCTGGCAGCGCAAAGATTTTTGAACGATGTTACATTTATCGCCTCTGAGGGACGATGAACGTACAGCTTTCACCCCACATGAGATGCGGCGGTAAAGCTGTTCGGTGCTGGTGGAGGGTGCTCACAGATAGAATAGAGCATGGCTCGTGGCTGGGAGAGTAAAAACGTGGAAGAGCAGCAGAATGTAGAGGATGCCGGCGCGACACCGGGCGTGAAGGTGGATCGGCAGGCGGAGCAGGAGCGGCAACGGCGGTTGCAGGGGTTGACCATGCAGCGAGAGCGCATCTTGTCAGAGCGTACGTCAAGCGCCCACCGGCGGAGTGCGCTTGAGAATGCGTTGGCGAACATCGAGCGCGAGCTGGAGCAGTTAGGCTGGACTATTCACATTTAAGGTGTGTCACAGGGCTGGGCGGAAGAGAAACTTCCTTGGCCGCTGAACGGCTTGGTCGAATGCCCTATGCAACAGTCTGCCGTACGGAGCATACTAGTGAGCGGTTGTAGTTTGTTCCTGGGGTGCCTGGTATGGTGAGTCGTCGAAAGTTTGTGCAGGGAGTTTCGGTTGCGGCCGGAGCGGCCGTTGTTTCGGGTGGTGGCGTTACGTCGCTCGCGCAGCATGGCAGGGTTGGCAAGATGGCGCGAGCGGCGTCCATTGGCGATGTGACCAAATACGTGAACATTTTTGTTGGCACAGGTGGACACGGGCACACGTTCCCCGGTGCAACGGTACCGTTCGGCGCGATGCAGTTGAGCCCCGATACAGGGAACAACGGCTGGGACTGGTGCAGTGGATACCACCACATGGATAGCTCGATTATGGGTTTCAGCCACACGCACCTGAGCGGCACGGGCGGGGGAGATCTGCTGGATTTCTTGGTGGTCCCGCGCGTGGGCGAGGTGAAGCTGGTGGCGGGTAACAAGCGGCAGCCCGACACTGGCTACCGGACCCGTTTCTCGCACGCGGACGAGCGCGCGGAGCCCGGCTATTACAGCGTGAAGCTCGCGAGCGGGGTGCTTGCGGAGTTGACGGCGACGGAGCGCGTGGGCGTGCACCGTTACACCTTTCCGTCGGGCACGGCGAGTGGCAAAGCGCACCTGCTGCTGGACATGGTGCATTGCTATGGGTCCAGCGACGACATGGTGGCGAAGCAACCGGTAGATAGTGCGTTTGTGAAGGTTGTTGGCAACAACATGCTGATGGGAGGGAAGAATCAGCATGGATGGTCCCCACGTCGGCAAATCTATTTTGCAATGGTCTTTGAGAAGCCTTTTGCGAGGGTGCAGTTTTATAGCGACCGCACCCCGGTAAGTGGGACTGAGGCACAGGGCAAGACGCTGCATGCGGCGGTGTATCCGGATGTCTCAGGACCTGTGCTGGTGAAGGTTGGGATCAGCATGGTGAGCGCGGAGAATGCGCTGGCCAATGTAAAAGCGGAGGTGCCGGAGTTTGACTTTGCCGCAACGCGTGCCGATGCGAAGAACGCATGGCAGCGGGAGCTCAGTAAGATTGCCGTCGATAGCTACGATGTGCAGAAGAAGACGGTTTTCTATAGCAGCATGTATCACATGATGTGCGCGCCGACTCTGGCGGACGACGTGAACGGCGAGTACCGCGGCATGGACCAGAAGGTTTACACGCTGGACGCCGGTCAGCATAACTACTCCACTTACTCGCTTTGGGATACTTTCCGCGCGTTGCACCCGAGCTTTACGCTGTGGCAACCGGAGCAGGTAAGCCCCATGGTGATGAGCCTGGTGCGTATGGCGGAGCAGAGCCCGGGCGGAATTCCGATCTGGCCGCTGCAGGGCGGCGAAACGTTCTGCATGACGGGGTACCACTCTGCAAGTGTGATTGCGGAAGCGTGCGCGAAGGGTTTCCACGATGTGGATTGGAAGCGCGCGTATGCGGTCATGCGCAAGCGCAACATGGACGACGACTATGAGGGCCTGGGTTACTACCGGACGCTCGGATACATTCCGGCGGACAAGCAGGGCGAGTCTGTTAGCAAGGCACTGGAGTATTGCTATAACGATTGGGCATGCGCAAAAGTGGCTGATGCCACGGGTAACGGCAATGACGCAACAGTGCAGCGGAAACGCTCGCAAAATTATCGGAATTTGTACGACCCGGAAACGAAGTTCATCCGTGCAAAAACGGTAGACGGTCAGTGGACGCCGAATTTCGATCCAAAGGCGACGGGGCACACCAAGCAGTACCGGGATTACACCGAGTCGAACGCATGGCAGACCACATTTTTTGTGCAGCACGATGCGAAGGGGTATATCGAAACGTTCGGAGGCCGTGACCCATTTACGGCGAAGCTGGACCAGCTTTTCGAAGCCTCACCGGGTGTCACCAATGAAGAAGTCGTGGATATGTCCGGATACATCGGCCAGTACGTGCATGGTAACGAGCCGAGCCATGCAATTTTATATTTGTATACCTATGCCGGGCAGCCATGGAAAACACAACAGCGGGTCCGGCAGGTGCTGGATACCCTGTATCGCAACGATTTCGATGGACTGAGTGGCAATGAAGACTGCGGCCAGATGAGCGCCTGGTATGTGATGAGTGCGATGGGCTTGTATGCCGTCGACCCGGTAAGCGCGACCTATGTGCTTACCGCGCCTCTCTTCGATAGAGTTTCCGTCCATGTAGGTGGCGGACGCGAGCTGGTCATCGAAGCGGAGCGGACATCGCCATCCGATACGTACATTCAGTCGGTGAAGCTGAACGGCAAACCGCTGGATCGCTTGTGGGTGCGGCATGAGGACCTGGTCAAGGGGGCAAAGCTGCAGTTCGTACTTGGGTCAGAACCGAATAAGGCTCTTGGAGTAGATGTGACGACGGCACCGCCGTCTATGACAGCCTGAACGCATGTCTTACGGTCCAACGTCTGCGCTTTCGCCTTTGGTGGAAGCGCAGACGTTTATGACAAGCATTAAGGGTGCGAGAGGCTGCGCTTGTTTAGCCTTTATGCAGAGATGTGACGCTGCATGGTCCTGTAAGCTTGGGGAAACGTTCAGGAGCACGTTGTTCGCATGGCTGTTGCCGAGTTGCCGCCTGTCTTTGCGCCGAAAAGGGCGCTGCTGTTTCAAGAAATATTGTTTGCACTGCAGCGGTTCTGGGCGGAGCGCGGCTGCGTGCTGCAACAGCCCTACGACGTTGAAGTGGGCGCGGGAACGATGAGTCCCGACACGTTTTTGCGTGTGCTGGGGCCGAAACCGATGCGGATTGCGTATGCGCAACCGTCGCGTCGTCCGGCGGATGGACGATACGGCGAGAACCCGAACCGGCTCTACAAACACACGCAGTTCCAGGTTGTGCTGAAGCCACCGCCAGCACGTATTCAAGATTTGTATTTACAGAGCCTCGAGGCGATCGGCATTGTTCTCGCCGACCACGATATCAAGTTTGAGGAAGACAACTGGGAGTGGCCGGTGGGCGGCGCGTGGGGCGTGGGCTGGCAGGTGATGATGGATGGCCAGGAGATCACGCAATTTACCTATTTTCAGCAGTGCGGCGGTCTCGACCTGGACCCGATCAGTGGGGAGATCACCTATGGGCTTGAGCGGCTGGCACAATTTCTGCAGGATGTGGACTCGATCTATGAAATTGAGTGGGCGCGGGAGCCGGAGACTGGCCGGGTAACAACGTATGGAGAGATTCGGCTGGCGGAGGAGGAGCAATTTTCCGCATACAGCTTTGATTATGCGGACGTGGCGAGCCTGTGGAAGCACCTGGAGCTGTATGAGGCCGAATGCCTTTCATTGCTGGAAGGCGCGAAAGCTTTGAGTAACGACGGCGACGCGTTGCGGGTGAAGCGCTTTCCCGTGCTGGGCGCGTATGAATTAGCGCTGAAATGTTCGCACCTCTTCAATTTGCTGGACGCCCGGGGAGCCATCAGCGTTACAGAACGCGTGGGGGTGATGGGGCGGATTCGGATGTTGATCGTGGGTGTGGCAAAGGCGTACGCCGCACAGGGCGAGCGGGTCATCAAGTTGCGAGAAGAGCAGGGGGGACAAGAGCCGGCAATTCCGCAGGTGGGTGGCGGCAGTGAGGGCGAGGTGGTGTGTGGCTGATTTTTTGTTTGAGTTAGGCCTGGAAGAGGTGCCGGCGCGAATGCTGGCCGGTGGTGAAGCTGAATTGGCGCAGCGGGTTTTTGGACTGCTGCGGCGAGAGCGACTGCTGGCGGAGACATCTGCGGTTGAAAGCTTTTCAACGCCGCGTCGGCTGGCGGTGGTAGTGCATGGCGTGCTGACACAGCAGGCCGACGTTGAGCAGGAGATGTTGGGCCCGCCGGTTAAAGCGGCATACAAAGACGGAATTGCGACGGCCGCGGCTCATGCATTTGCGAAGAAGGCGGGCGCTGAAGTCGGCGCGCTGCGGAGGGTTACGACCCCAAAAGGCGAGTACCTGGCGATGACGGTGCGGAACGCTGGGCGTTCGGCCTCAGAAACACTGGCGGAAGAACTGCCGAAAGAGATTGCCGGTATTTACTGGGCCAAGTCCATGTATTGGCGTGCGGGCAAACCGGAGCGGTTTGTGCGACCGGTGAAGTGGATATTAGCACTGCTGGATGGCGAGACCGTGCCAGTGGAGTGGGCGGGTGTGACGGCGGGTCGCGTGAGTTACGGCCATCGGATTTTGCATGGTGCCGGACCTGTTTTGGTGGAGTCACCGGGAGCGTATCAGGAGGCGCTGCGGGCAGCGTTTGTGCTGGCGGATGTGGAGGAGCGTCGGCAGAAGATTCGCAAGGCACTGGATCGCGCGATACGGACAGTACAAGGTGCGCGCTGGCGCGAGGACCATGCGCTGGTAGACAAGGTGACGCACCTGACAGAATGGCCAAGCGTGATGCTGGGAGAGTTTGAGGCGGATTTCCTGCGACTACCGGAAGAGGTGCTGGTAACGGTCATGCGGGATCACCAGAACTACTTTGCGCCGGAGGGCGTGGATGGAAAGCTGCTGCCTTATTTTCTGGCAGTGCTGAACACCGAGGTTGCGGGGCCCGCGCTGGGGGTGATTCGGCACGGAAATGCGCGGGTGTTGCGGGCGCGGTTCAATGACGGGCGGTTCTTTTATGAGTTCGATCAGCGCGTGCCGCTGGCAGAGCGGGTGGCGTTGCTGGAGAAAGTGACATTCCAGAAGGAACTGGGGAGCTATGCGGCCAAGACGGAGCGGGTGCGTGCGGTTGCCGCGGCATTGGCAGCGCGAGTCACCGATGTGGATAGAGCGGCGCTGGATGAGGCGGCGCTGCTGTCGAAGACAGACCTGACGACGGAGCTGGTGAAGGAGTTTACGGAGCTGCAGGGAGTTGTCGGCGGACTGTATGCGCTGGCGCAGGGTGCTTCGGCAGCGGCTGCGCAGGCGGTGTATGACCAGTACCGGCCAGCGTCGATGGAGGACGCCATACCGGGGACTAACGAAGGGCTGCTGTTGTCGATTGCGGACAAAGCAGATACGGTCTGCGGCATGTTCAGGCTGGGATTACAGCCTACGGGATCGAAGGATCCTTTTGCATTGCGGCGGGCCGCGAACGGGATCGTCAAGATGCTGGCGGAGAGCGATCTTTCGCTGACGCTGGATGGGCTGGTGTTCGAGGCGGCTGCCAGCGCCAGGGATGATGTGTGTGCGGCGGTAGTGGCGTTTCTAGCGGAGCGATTGGAGTGGTATCTACGCGACGTGCGCGGTGCAAGCTACGACGTCGTACGGGCGGTGATGGCGACCGATCCGCACGATGTGCGCGATGCGATGGCGCGGGTGGACGCGGTATCAAGAGCGAGAAGTACCGAGGATTTTGCGGCTGTCAGCGCTGCGTTCAAGCGCATGAAGAACATCGTGGAGCAGGCACGCGCGAAGGGTGATCGCATTGAAATGGAAGCTGTGGAATTGCCGAATACGCAGGCCGAAGAGACCAAGCTGGCGTGTGATGCGGCTCGAGTCGCAGAAGAGGCGGAGGGTTTACGTTCACGTTCGGACTATGATGGCGCGCTACGAGCCATTGCGGCACTGCGACCCGACGTGGATGCGTTTTTCGACAGGGTGATGGTGATGGTGCCCGACGTGGAGGTTCGTGCAGTGCGGCTGGGATTATTGGAACGAATCCTGCGGGATTTTTCGCGGATTGCGGACTTTTCGGAGATTGTGATAGCGGGGTAGATCAGGTCGTGTCCTAATCGACGAGACGCGTAGACCTGACCTTACCCTTTCTCGCTTTGAGCGTTGTCGCAAAGCTTTGCTCGACGCGAAAAAGATGGATCGTATTTGTTCGCGCCCACCTTGGCTAGTGTTGTCCATTTGTTTGTTCTGGTCCGTGTTGTGGAAACGTAGGATCAGTTCACCCGTTGCAGGCGGGCGATGAGCTTTTCGGCGAGGGGTTCGCCGGATTCGGTCCAGAGGAGACGGCTGCTGATGCCGCAATGTTTTTCGACGGAGAGGACGAAGGCGAGTAGCTTTTCCACGTTTTGTTTGACGTGTTCCGTGGCGGCGTCGTCAAGGTCGGTCTCTTCCTGAACCCACGGTGTGTCGAGGCCGAAGTCGACGCGGATGTGGCCGTTCTGTTCATACGAACCTTCGTCGAATTCGGGGCCGAAGCCCAGCACGCGCACGGTGGCAGGTTCGAGCCGCCATGTGGGTTCGAAGCCGTCGCCGCCTGGTTCCGGTTGCCAAAGTTGCCAGCGCGTCTCGAACTCGTACGCCATGTCGTCGTGAAGCTGTTCGGTCGCTTCGGCGACTGCGTTGGCGGGAAGAGAATCGTCGGTCTGTTCGGAGCGATCGTCGTTTACAAAGATGCGCTGAAAGACGGGAGACTCGTTGAAGCCAAGTGGCAGACTGCTGGCACTGGAAATGCGGGCATTGCCGCTGACACGCGCAAATTGCTGAAGGACGGCGATGAGTTTTTCCGGCAGAGTAACGAGGCGGAAATTGGGAAACCAAAGGCTCAGGTAAAGCTGATCGGACATGGGTATTGGATGCCGCAGTGAGAAGATAGCTGCAGAGGGCCTGTGGTATTGAGCAGCGGTGAGGAAACGCGAGAGCCGCAAGGCGTGGCGACGGACACTGTTCCGGTGCCTGGCCGCACAAGGAGACCGCGACGCAGGAAGGCGCGGCTTATGGTGCGGCTGCGGCGCTGGCTGCTTGGTTGCACGGTGGTGCTGGTGGCGTTCATTGCCGGATGGGTCGGCTATGCGCGGCATCGGGCGCTGAAAGCGCTGCTGCAGCTGCCGCATCTTCTGGGCGCGGACATTAAGTCGGAAACGGACGGTTACACGTACTCTCAGGCGGTAAAAGGGAGAACTATCTTTACGATTCACGCGGCCAAGGCCATTCAACACACCAGCGGGAAAACGACGCTGCGCAACGTGATTGTGACGTTGTTCGGCGAGCCGGGGACAAACCGGGTCGATACGATCCGCGGGGCGGAGTTCGAGTACGACCAGACTGCAGGCGTGGTGCGGGCCATCGGGGAAAGCGAGATCGATCTTGCATCGCCCGCAACGGACGCGCCACAGAGCACGGCGGCCAAGCGCATGCAGGTGAAGGCAACTGGACTTATATTCGACCAGAAGGCAGGTACGGCAACGGCGGACGGCCCCGTGCACTTTGAGTACGGCGGAGTGCAGGGGATGGCCAATGGAGCGGATTTTTCATCACGCACCGGCATAGTGCTGCTGCGACACGATGTGCATGTGACGGATGCCGGCAGGGGCGCAACGCAACAGATCGATGCCGACAATGCTGTGCTGGACCGCGGCAGACGAACAGTGGTGCTGCAACAGGCAATCCTAAGGCAGGCGGGCGAGCGATTGACGGCGCGGGAGTTGCTGGTGCAGCTTCGCCCCGACGGTGTAGGAGAGAAGGCTTCTATCGAGTCGCTGGAGGGGGCTGGTGGTGTGGAGGTGCATGCCGCCAACGATGCCATCGCGACGGCACCGCGCATGCATGCGAACCTCTCTGAGGAGAACCACCCGGAGACAGCCAAGCTGTTTGGCGGTGTAACCGTGCATACCGATTCGCAGCAGGGCCGTAGCGACGAGGCGGTGCTGCTCTTCGATGGGGCAGGTCACCCGGTGCATGTGCAAATGACCAGGGCAGTGGAACTGCGGCAGAGCGATGGCAGCCGCGACTTGATGGCGGACCAGGTGGATGCGAAGCTGGGCCCGGATGCGACTGGGCACACGGAGCTTGAGGATAGCGTGGCGAGCGGGCACGCGAGTTTGCGGATGGACGATGCGGCGACCGCGAGCCCTGCAAAGACGACGACATTGAGCGCAGACGTGCTGCACGCATTCGGTCAAAGCATTGGTGGCCAATGGCGAGTGCAGCGGGTGTCGGGCGAGGGATCGACGCGTTTTGAGGAGCGGATCGCGACGGGTGAACGCCGCACGAGTACAGGGCAGGCGTTGGAGATCGCGTTTGCGCCACGCCCCGCACAGACGCACGCTGTAGACGTGTCTTCGTTGACACAGCAAGGGAGCGTGCACGTGGTGGATCACCGGCCTGCGGTGGGAGTTCGGGCGGCGCTGGACACCGATGCCGATGCTCAGCGGGCCGACTACCAGGCGAGCACGGGTCTGGTGGTGCTTACAGGCGCACCCACAGTGCGAACGGACAGCATGCAGGTGGCGGCTACGCGCATTGCCGTCGCCCACGACACGGGAGATGCCGAGGCGACGGGCTCTGTAAAGGGAAGTTATCTGGCTTCGCAAAAAGCTGGCGCGACGACGGTGCCGACCGAAGAGCCGCTTCACTTTACCGGCGACCGGGTCATCACGGATCGTGCCGCGCAACAGGCGACACTGTTTGGTGCACCGCGGGCGAGGATTTGGAATGCGACGTCGCAGATCGAAGCTCCAGTAGTTGAAATCGATCAGTTGAGAGGCCGAATGTTTGCGCATGGCGCACCGGCGGATCGCTCGTTGGCCATAGTGCATGCCGTGTTGCCGGCAAGAGCCAGGGCAGAGACGGCGGCTCCTCATGCAAGCGCTGTGGGCACTGTGCGCGTTGTAAGCCAGCAATTGCGGTATACGCAGGCATCTGAGACAGTGCCCGGAACAGCGACGTTTACTGAAGGTGTGCGGCTGGATTCTTCAAGCGGGCAGCTAACGGCAGATACGGCGACTGCCACCATGCAGGCCACGGATGTTGCGAAGACTCGAGCAATGCTGGGCGGTACGGTGGAGAAAGTTGTCGCGGATGGGCATGTGCGCGTGCAGCAGCCGGGTCGCACTGCAACTGGCGAGAGGCTGGTGTATACCCCGACGACACAGCAGTTTGTGCTGACTGGTACGCAGGGGGCGCCGCCGACTGTGCACGACAGCCTGCGCGGTACGGTGACTGGGACGTCGTTGCTCTTCGGATCGACCGATGATAGCGTCGAAGTGGCCGGGACGAGTGCGGAGCCGGTTCGGACAGAAATCGATGCACCGCCGCGGCAGGCCGGAACATCACAAGGCCGCAGATCCCGGGCAGCCGGTGCTGCGTCGAATGGGGCGGGACAGAAGAAGTAGGGATGCGCACACTTTCAACAGACAACATAGCGAAGACCTATGGTGGCCGCCAGGTTGTCCGGGGCGTGGATCTGTCGATAGCGCAAGGCGAGGTCGTGGGCCTGCTGGGACCGAACGGCGCGGGCAAAACGACCAGCTTTTATATGATCGTGGGCCTTGTGCGGCCGGACGCAGGGCGTGTGCTGATTGACGATGAAGACATCTCACGCACTCCCATGTATCTGCGGGCGCGAAAGTTTGGCATCAGCTATCTGCCTCAGGAGCCGTCAGTTTTTCGCAAGCTCACGGTGGAGGAGAACATTCTCGCCATACTGGAAACACAACCGGGCAACTGGGAAACCCGGCGGGCACGCACGACGCAACTCATTGAACGACTAAACCTGGGCCACATTCGACAGACGCGTGGCTATGCTTTGAGCGGCGGCGAGCGGCGACGCGTCGAGATTGCACGCTGCCTGTGCATCGAGCCGTCATTCATCCTGCTCGACGAGCCGTTCAGCGGTATCGATCCGATTGCAGTGTTGGACTTGCAGCAGATCATCCACGGGCTCAAGGCAAGTGGTATCGGCATTCTGATTACGGATCACAATGTGCGCGAGACGCTAAGCGTGACGGACCGGGCCTACATCATCGCTGACGGTCGCATTTTTCGGCAGGGCACGCCTGGCGAACTTGGCCGGGACGCCGAGGTAAAACGGATTTATCTGGGTAGCAACTTTTCGATGTAGTGGCGGGTGCGTGGCGCACCAATGAATGGGATGCAGCTTGCAAAGTCCAACCTGCTCTTGTGAAACTTCCAAATCGGAACGCAAACCTGCCACGCGCGGCAGCAGTTTCGGGTGCCTGAGAGAGAGTGGTGGCAGGAGTATTCTATGGTGGGTCATGCAATCCCATTGCCAAACGGGATTGTTTGTACGGTACCGCGAAGGCGGAGCACCGATCCTGACCACGCGTTGAGGTTTCGCTTTGCTGCTGCAGCCCAAGCTCCACCTGAAAGTATCTCAGCGCCAGGTGCTGACGCCTGGCCTTGTGCAGATGGTGAATGTGCTAGCGCTGAATAAGCTGGAACTGAAAGAGATGATCAATTCCGAGGTGGTCGAAAATCCGGTGCTTGAGGAGATCGACGACACGTCGGCCAGCTTCGACGAGATCGCAGGGCGCGAGGGTGATCGCGAGCTTTCCGCCGAGCAGAAAGTAGCGGAACAGGAGCGGCCGGAAAAAGACCCTTTCGACGAGATCGATTTCGGCAGCTACTTTCAGGAATATCTGGATCCGGGATTTCGAACGGGTGGGTCGAATTTTGAGGAGCTGGACGGGCCGTCGTTTGAAAACTTCCTGTCCAAGCCAAGCACACTGACGGATCATCTTTTGTGGCAGTTGGGTTCGATGTCGCTGCGACAGGAGATCCGGGAAACGGCGGAACTAATCGTCGGCAACCTGGATGAGAGCGGATATCTGACAGCGTCGGCGGAGGAGTTGGCGCAGAGCGCACGAAGCGATTTTTTCGATGCGGCATTAATCGAGGAGGCGCGCGCAATTGTGTCGGCGCTCGATCCGGTCGGTGTGGGAGCGCGGGACCTGCGGGAGTGCCTGCACTTGCAGTTGGCGCTGATGACGCGTGAGATCGAGGGTGCCCTGGCGCGGTTACGCGCGGTGAACGATCCGCACGGTACGGTGCCCATGCTGGAAGGCAGGCTGACGTCCATCGTGCTGGCACGGCGAATTGTGGAGTGTCATCTGAGCCTGTTGCAAAAACGCGACCTGCGCGACCTGAGCAAGCAACTGCAGGCGACGATGGAGCAGGTGCAGGCAGCGCTTGAGATCGTTCGCACGCTTGATCCGCGGCCGGGACAGCGGTATGACCAGCCGCAGACCCGCTTGATTGAGCCGGACGTCGCGTTTGTACGACGTAACGACGCATGGGTCGTCGTGATGAACGAGGAGGATTTGCCGGCGCTGCGGCTGAACGCGGGGTATCGCCGTATGCTGCGCCAGAAGGAAACGGAGCGTGAGGTAAAGGAGTACGTCAAGGAGCGCTACCGGTCCGCAATTCAGTTACTCCGTAATATTGAGCAGCGCAAGAATACAATCGTGAAAACATGCGAATCTATTCTGCGTCGCCAAGGCGAGTTTTTGGACCGCGGCGTTGATGGTCTGCGCCCGATGATGATCAAAGAGGTGGCGGAAGAAATCGGGGTGCACCCGTCTACGGTGAGCCGGGCAGTGTCGAACAAGTACGTGCACACACCGCAGGGTGTGTATGAGTTGCGGTTTTTCTTTAGCGAGGGCGTGAACGGGCCGGAAGGTGGAGACCTGCCGTTGATGTTGCTGAAGAAGAAGGTACGCAAGCTGATTGCGGAAGAAGACAAAGCCAAGCCTCTGACTGACGATGTGCTGGCGGCGGAACTGCAGCGGCAGGGCATCCAGGTGACACGGCGAACGGTGGCAAAGTATCGCGAGGATATGCAGATACCGAGCACGCACCAGCGGCGCTGCCGGGAGTAGGTACGGTCCGACGAACGTCTCCGGTTTTTTGCAGAGGCAGAAAGTTAGTCTCAGCGGCTAAAGCCTCCCGGTGTCAGTGTCTTGTGGCGCGGCCGAGACGTGTTGCTCAGGATATGAGCGCCTTGCATCTCTCGTCAGGCAGAATCGTACGGCTGTTGAGCCATGCTGACGGATGCCGGCGATTTGGCGGAGAGCGATGGTCTCATAGGGCCGATGAACCGCATCTGAAGCTGGGTAGAGCAAGGAGAGTGCATCATGGATCTTGAGATAACCGGCAGAGGCACACAGGTTACCCCGCATTTACGCAAGCAGGCCGTGGCCGGGTTGGAGCGACTGGAGCGTATTCTTGGACCGAAAAGCACCGCCAAAGTCGTGCTGACCTGCGAGAAGAACCAATGCCAGGTTGAGGTCGCGATCTTCAACCCACTACACAATCTGAGTGCCAAATGCGAGGCCAAGGTAGCGATGCACCAGGAGTCGGCGGAGTTGGAGGCTGCACTTGCGCAGGCGCTGCACAAGGTGGAGGCACAAGCTGTGAAGTTAAAGAAACGGATGATTACCATGCAGCATCATCCGGAGCAAGACGGGACTGGCTCGGTGCGGCTGCAGAGCGACGACGATACTGCGTTGGTGAATGAGACCGATCCGGAATCGAAGCGGCTGGCCGGAGCCAAAACGGGCGTCGGCAAGGATATTGCCCTTATGGATGATGGAGAGCTGCACGACGAGCAAGTCGTCGCATAAGCCGGTTTGAGACAAGGGGGTGCGGGTAACCGCACCCCCTGTGTCGTTGTGGTGTACGGCGGTGCTAGCATCGACGCATGGCGAGCAGTCGCAAGAAGAACGCCGTGGCGGCTGATCCAACTCAAGCCGCAGGCGCTGCGGTAGTGAAAGCCGCCAAAGCTGGGAAAAAGGCGCGCGTTCTGTCGCCGCCCGCAGCGACGGTGGTCGGCGCGATTCCTTTGTCGCTGAGTGAGCTCGTGGTGCTCACTGGATTGTCCGGCGCAGGAAAAGCATCGGCCATGAAGGCGTTTGAAGATTTAGGCTTCTACGCCGTCGATAATCTGCCCTTGGAGTTGATTCCACAGTTTGCGGAGCTGGTCCGGGGATCGAGTGAGATTCGGCGGGCAGCAATTGTGGTGGACGTACGTGAAGGGCAGATCGATCGCTTCCCGGATATTTTGAAGCAGGTGCGGGCTACGCTGCCGACTACAGTGCTGTTTTTGGAAGCGGCAGACGATGTGCTGGTACGTCGGTTCAGCGAGACGCGGCGACCGCACCCACTGGGCAGGGAAGAGAGGATAGGGCGGCAGATTGCAGAAGAGCGTAAGCGAATGGACCCGATCCGAAATGTGTCGGATGTGCTGCTAGACACGTCTCGCTTTAACGTGCACGAGTTGCGGGCGCATGTGATCGCGCAATGGGGGCGGGACAGGGGCGAGCAGCCGCTGTTTTTGAGCGTGATGAGCTTTGGATTCAAGAACGGTGTTCCGGCGGAAGCGGACCTGGTACTTGATGCTCGATTTTTGCCGAATCCTCATTTTGTGCCGGAGTTCCGGAAAAAGACAGGGCAGAATGCCAAAGTGGCGGCCTATGTGAAAGGGTTTCCGCAGACGCAGGAATTTCTGCAGCGGACGACGGAGATGCTGCTGTTTCTGCTGCCACATTATGTACAGGAAGGCAAGAGTTACCTCACCGTGGCACTGGGCTGCACAGGCGGGCAGCATCGCTCCGTTGCTCTCGCGGAGGACATGGCGAAGCGGCTGAGTAATGGCGGATACCGCGCGAAGATAACGCATCGCGACTTGCCGCGGTAAATGTCTCTGCCGTGAGTCGGCGCTTCCAGGCCGGCATTGTCGAGAAGTGGCTACAATAGAGGCAGTGCCGGTGTCGTCCAAAGACTCTCCTCGCCAGACGAGCGGACTTGTCCGCATGTGGCGGCTTTTTCTGTATCTGCGACCGTACCTGCTGTATTCGCTGCTTGCCACAGCCCTAATGGCGGTCGTGGGTGCCATGGCCGCCGTGCGTATTCTGCTGGTGCGGCCCATCTTCGATAACGTCTTCAGTGCGGACATGTCGTCGCGGGACATGTTGCTACGGTTTCCGGTGCCGCATACGCACCGGGCGATCAATCTGTCGCCGCTGGTACCGGGCTTTATGCACAACGCCTGGGTGGTGGTAGCGTTTGCGCTGGTAATCAGCGCGGTGGTGAAGGCGTTTTGTGATTACGCCGGAACATACCTGGTGAACTACGCGGGCTTGGGAATGATTACCGACCTGCGAAATGATCTATACAACGCCGTGCTGCGGAGGTCCGTGGCGTTCTTTCAGCGGTATACGACAGGGGCGTTGCTGTCGACGCTGATCAGCGATATTGAGCGTGTGCAAATTGCAATGTCGAGTGTGCTAAGCGACTTTTTGCAGCAGATATTTACGCTTATTTTCACCGCCGCGGTTGTCGTGATTTATGGTGGCAACCTGGCGTGGCTGCTGCTGGGATTTGTGCTGGTGATCGTACTGAGCGCGCGGCGCATTGGACGGCGGGTGCGGGTGACCACGCGCGGCGGCCAGGACAAGCTTGCAGACATCCAGAACATTCTGCACGAGACGCTGACGGGGAACCGCATCGTGAAAGCGTTCGGTATGGAGATGTGGGAGATGGCGCGGTTTCGTCGCGCAGCCCGCAGGCTATTTCGCGCGAATTTGAAATCGATCGGGGTTCAGGCGCTGTCGTCGCCGCTGATGGACGCGTTGGCGTCTGTCGCCATTGCGTTACTGCTGAAGCTGGGACGTGACCGGATTGTTCATCACCAGATGACGGCGGGATCGTTCATTACATTTTTGATTGCGGTGTTTACGCTGTACGATCCGGTGCGCAAGCTGGCAATTTTCTACAACAGTTTTCAGCAGGCACTGGGAGCGAGCGATAAGATCTTTCAATTTCTGGATGAGGCGGACGAGGTGCCGGAGCGTCAACACGCATTCCGACTGCCGTCCTTTTTAGACGAAATCGCATTTCGCGGAGTGCACTTCAGCTATCAAGATGAGGAAGAGTTTGCGCCGAAGCCTGTTTTGCGTGGCGTGGACCTGACCGTACGGCGCGGGGAACTGATCGCAATTGTGGGCCCGAGCGGGTCGGGCAAATCAACTCTGGTGAACCTGATCCCACGGTTTTTCGATCCGACGAGTGGCATTATCACGATTGATGGGCATGACCTGCGCGATGTAAATGTGAGTACGCTGCGACAGCTTGTGGGTACGGTGACCCAGGAGACCCTGCTGTTTAATGACACGGTGCGCAACAACATAGCCTACGGCCAACCAAATGTGCCACTGGAACGTGTGGAGGCTGCAGCGCGTGCGGCGCTGGCGCATGGTTTTATCGCCGCAATGCCAGAGGGCTATCAGACGCTCATCGGCGAGCGAGGGTTGAGACTGAGCGGCGGCGAGCGGCAGCGGATTGCCATTGCGCGCGCGCTGCTGAAGGATGCGCCGGTGCTGATTCTGGACGAGGCGACGAGCGCGCTCGATAGTGAGAGTGAGCAGTTGGTGCAGCAAGCGCTGGCTAATCTAATGGCAAGTCGAACGGCTCTGGTTATCGCGCACAGGCTGTCCACGGTGCGGCGTGCGGACCGAATTCTGGTTATCGAGCGCGGCCAGATTGTGGAGCAAGGTACCCACGCGGAATTGCTTGTATCTGGCGGTTTGTATCAGCATTTGTATGAACTGCAGTTTAACGACGATCTGCCGATGGACGAACTTAACGTAGTAGCTGCACCGGCGTAGCCGCTGCTTGCGGGTGGTCGGGAGAAGGAGCTCAGGATGGCCGGTGTTCTATTCATCATTTCCGCCCCCAGCGGTTCCGGTAAGTCGACGTTGGTCAGTGAACTGCGGCAGTTGGTGGAAGGGCTGGAGTTCAGCGTAAGTTACACCACGCGGGCACCGCGCGGGTCGGAAACGGATGGTCGCGAATACCACTTTATTGTGCGCGAACGCTTTGAGCAGATGATTGCGGACGAGGCTTTTCTGGAGTGGGCTGAGGTGTTCGGCAACTATTACGGCACCGCACGATCGGCACTTCATCTGGCGGCGGAACATCATCGCGACCTCCTGCTCGATATCGATGTGCAGGGCGCGATGCAGGTGATCGAACGCATGCCGGACGCTGTGTCGATCTTCATCATGCCGCCGAGCCCGGCAGTGCTGGAGAAGCGGCTGCGCAATCG
Source organism: uncultured Terriglobus sp. (assembly GCA_964244665.1). Classification (GTDB taxonomy): domain Bacteria; phylum Acidobacteriota; class Terriglobia; order Terriglobales; family Acidobacteriaceae; genus Terriglobus. Next base: position 9,248 of record CAXTJO010000038.1, on the reverse strand, counting down.
CAGCGTCGCCGAGCATATGACGGATGAGGCGGTTATTGAACGCCGGCTACAGCAGGCGCGTGGGGAACTTGCATATCTGCATAGTTATCGGTACGCAATCGTGAACGATGTGCTGGACGCGGCTGTCGCGGAGATGCGGTCGATCGTGCTCACATCTCGCGGTGGTGAATGGGCGAATGACGCGATGCTTGGCACGCTGGCATGTCAATGTGAGACGCACCCCGGTTCGGGCCGCCTGCGCGCCGCGCTGAACAGCTTTGCGAGTGTGTCGAGCAGTCAAGCCGTGTTAACACGAAGGTGAGCGTGTAATCAAGTAATAATCTTTGTACCTGCCACGCCATTATCCGATATTTGAGATAAAGTAGCGACAGGTTTTCAAGGAGTGAACGCATGATGCTGCCCATCGATGATTCGCTACATAACAAGTACAGTCTCGTTAAAGGCGTCGCGCGGCGCGCGCGTCAATTGCAATCGGGTGCGGCACCTTTGATCACCACTACAAGCCTGAAGGCATGCCGCGTGGCACAGGATGAAGTGCGTGGCGGGCAAGTACGTTTTGTGGTGCCGGCGCCCGCCACTCGTACCGAACCGATTCGGGTGTGACGCAAACCTCCGCTCATGTGCGCCTTAGAATAGGTGTGTGAGCGGCCCGATCAAGCTTCGGCCAGAGGACCTGCGGGGATATGTGGACTTCCTCCGTGACCTGGGCATATACGATCTGTACAAGCGCGATGGTGCATCGACTGAAGATGCGTTGCTGCAATGGCTCAGCGCGTTGCCGTCTGCGGTGAAGGACCGCGGGAGGGTTTTGCGTGCTGCCACAAGCGGGCCAATCCCTGCATCCGCGTCAGAAGGGGTGAATGCCGCTTCCGCCGTGGCTCAACCTTCTCCGTTTGAGCAATCCATACGACGTAGTTTGGCACCAGCCATGCGCCCTGTAGTGGCCGGCCTGCAATCCCTTAAGCCGAAGGTTGTAATTAGACCGGCGGGTATAGATGAGACACAAACATCGGCAGGTGTGCGACCTGCTAAGGGTCTTATTGCGCTGCCGGACTCCGATCCAGCGGAACTAGACGCCGGAGAGGAAGCCGCCAACCCGTTTATGGTGGAGAGTATGACTCCTGTAGCATTTAGCCTGCTTGCGCCCGTACCGGAAGTTCGCGTTGCGCCCGCGGGGCGTGCGGCAGCCTTGCAGGGTGTGCGCAACACCATCGGCGATTGCACGCGCTGTCCGCTGGCGTACGCCGGGCGGCACTCAATCGTCTATGGAGATGGCGATCCGAATGCGCGGTTGCTGTTTGTGGGTGAAGGTCCGGGTGCGGACGAGGATCAGACCGGCACACCCTTTGTGGGGAAGGCAGGCCAGTTATTGAACAACATGATTGGCGCGATGGGCCTGCAACGCAGTGCAGTGTACATTGCGAACGTGGTGAAGTGCCGGCCCCCAAAAAATCGAGCGCCGGAGCCGATTGAAGCGAACACATGTTCACAGTTCCTTCTGCAACAAATCGATATCGTGCAACCGGAAGTGATCGTGGCACTGGGTGCCACGGCAGCGACCTACCTGTTAGGTGTGAAGCAGTCATTGAGCAGCCTGCGGGGCCGATGGTTCGATGTGCGTGGCGCGAAGTGTGCGGTCACATACCATCCCGCATACCTGCTGCGCGATCCGCGGCAAAAGGGTGAGGCGTGGAAAGATCTGCAGCGGGTAATGGTGGAGTTGAAGCTGAAGCCTCCCGTGCGCGGATAGGTTTCGATATCTTCATCTGAGCTCGTAGCTCATCCACTTGCGCTGCGGAGAGTACCTCTGCGTAACCCGCATGGACATAGCGACTAATGTAAGTGCTGAGACCTGCGCCTGCTTCGGCGAGCGCGGACATGCGCTGCACATGGTGAAGGCCGGGGCGCTGCGACGTATACAGATAGGCTGCGCCGCTGCGGAATATGACGAGTATGGCATCGGTGTGCAGGGCGTAGAACTCGACACCGCTGTTGCCGCCAAGGCTTTTGTATGGTCGCAACAAGTTGCTCACGCCGTGTGAGATGCTGTCAGGCGCGAGCGCGTGCGAATGCCTCGCGCTGTTGCCGCAAACCCCTGCACAAGCGGCCGTTGTTCGCCTGCGCGTATTGCGAGTTCCAGCACGCTGCGTTCGCGTGTGCCGAGAAGTGGGAGGCAGACAATCTGCGTCTGCGACCGAACGAACACATGCCGGTGCGATGGAGACACGGAGTCCAATAGCAAGCAGACGAATCGTGACCCACTGGGATGTTGCCTGAACGTACCTGTGGTGTAAAGTTTCGTGCAATCGAAGCTTTACGCGGGATATCGGACGCGTTAGCGGCGCAGAATAGTGGGAAGCGGTAAGCATGCCTGAGCCGATAAAGTCGACGTGCAGAGAGCCCTGTTCTCTGCGGGCGACGCTACGAATTTCTTTAAGCTCAAGGTGGAGCGCCTAAAGCCTATGACGCGCGCCGGGCAGCAGGGCTACACCGGCAGAAATGAGGGTAACGGAGCGCGAGGTACGCTGCAGCAAAGGGTATCCAACGAGTTTCTCCAGCCGTCAAATCTGCTGCGAGAACGCGGGCTGTGCGATATGCAGGATTCGATCCGCGCGACCGAAGTGCGGCTGATCTGCCACGGTTACGAAGGAGCGAAGATGCCTGAGTTCGATCTACTGACCGATGCTCACCGCTCATCAATCACTTCGAACATACAATTGGACGCAACAACGCTGGACTGGCTAAGCTGCCAGACAGGGGAATACATAATGTCTGCTGACCAGAACGCGCTCGAGTTTCATCCCATGCAGACAGAGGCCGATGCAAACGCATTCCGCGTGCTGAATGAAGAGTGGATTCGGCACCATTTTGCACTGGAAGAGAAAGATAGTCGCACACTGAACGATCCGCGGGCACAGATCATCGACAAGGGCGGCAACGTATTTGTGGCAGATCTCGCCGGCGTGTGCGTGGGATGTGTGGCTCTGCTGGCGTATGACGAGGGTGAATTCGAACTTTCTAAAATGGCCGTTGCACCACAACACCGGGGGCAGGGCATCGGTCGCAGACTGATCGAGTACACGTTGCAGCAAGCGCGCCTGCAGGGGGCTCGGCGGGTGTTTCTAGGCAGCAATAGTGTGCTTGCGAATGCGGTGCACTTGTACGAGACATTGGGCTTTCGCCATGTGCCACCGGAACAGCTGCCGCATATGGGGTACAAACGCGCGGACGTGTACATGACCTTCGATCTGCAGCCAAAACCGCTGGGCGCATAGACTTGAAGATGTGACCAGGTTTGTCGATGTTGCATTGCCCGTGCCGCTGGAGCGTGCGTTTACATACAGCGTGGCGGGCGACGATCCAGCGGTTGGTGCGCGCGTGCTGGTGCCGTTTAGCGGACAGCGGCTCATGGGCGTGGTGCTGCGCGTACACAGCAATCCGCCGGCAGAGGGTATTACCGTGAAGCCCGTGCAGCAGGTCCTGGACGAAGCGGCACTGCTACCGGATGAGTTGATGCATCTTGCCGAATGGATTGCGCAATACTACATCGCACCACTGGGCGAGGTGCTACGCGGCATGCTGCCTTTAACTGCAGAAATCCGGCGCACACTGCTGTACCGCATCGCTGAGCAGGGACGCACGGTGTTGCACGAGGGCGCGGCGAAAGGGAGTTCTCGGCGATCGAGGCTTGCGGCAGAGGAGCAGAACCGTGAGTACGCGGTGCTGAATGCGCTGGAGAGTGGCACAGTGATGAAGCTGGCGGCATTGCGTTCCGCAACGGGAGCAAACAAGGCGCTACTGGAAGGCATGGTGCGCAAGCGCTGGCTGATGCGCGAGGCTGAAGCGGTGGACCGTGACGCACGGCGACTGGAAAAAGTGGTGCATTTGGTCGAGGAGGTCCGCCTGCCAAAGCTGAACGCAAACCAGATGTATGTGTTGCAGGAACTGGCGGCAGCAGGCGGGCCGGTGAGGCTGGCGACGCTACGTGCAAAGCTGCAAGAGCGCACGGCAATAAATGAGCGCGGAGAGTCAGTGACAGCAGCAGTGCCAAACAGCACGCTTGCAACGCTGGCGAAACGTGGCCTTGTGCGGGTAGAAGACGCACCCAGAGTTTTCCGCATGGGTGGTCTGCTGGTGCCGGGCAAAAAGCACGCGCATGAACATGTGCTGAATGTGTCACAGGCTGCGGCGTTGCACGCCATAACCCGTGCGATTGACACGGGCGGGTTCGTGCCGCATCTGCTCTACGGCGTGACCGGCAGCGGCAAGACAGCGGTGTACATCGGAGCGATGCGCCATGCGCTGGATGCAGGTAAGGCGGCGCTGCTGCTGGTGCCCGAAATCGGTTTGACGCCTGCAATGGTAGGACAGGTGCAAGCAGCATTTGTTGGTCAGGTCGCGCTGTTGCATTCGCAATTGACTTTGGACGAGCGGGCGGAGCAGTGGCACCGGATCCGCCGCGGCCATGCGCGTGTGGTGGTGGGGACGCGATCGGCGATCTTTGCACCATTACGCGACCTGGAGTTGATTTTGGTGGATGAGGAACACGACGGCAGTTACAAGCAGGAGGAAACACCGCGCTACCACGGTCGCGACGTTGCAGTCATGCGTGCAAAGCTGCTGGGGGTGCCGGTGGTACTCGGGTCTGCGACACCGTCCATGGAAAGTTGGGTGAACGCGGAGCGCGGACGCTACGCGTTGTTGCGCATGACGGAGCGGGTAAATCGCCGGCCGCTGCCTGCGGTGGAGCTGGTGGATATGCGCGCCGAATTTCGCGAAACAGGTGCCGACACGATCTTCTCGCGGGCTCTGATCGAAGAAATACACTCGACGTTGGATCGCGGCGAACAGGCTATTATTCTGCAGAATCGACGCGGCTACTCGTATGTGACGATGTGCCGGTCGTGCGGCGCGAAAGTCGAATGTGAGAATTGCGCCATCAGCATGACACTCCATAGGTCAGTGGCGGGCAGTGACATGCATGCGCCCTCAGCAGAACGGCTGGAGTGTCATTATTGCGGCTTTCAGCGAGCAGTGCCAAAGCAATGCCCGGCCTGCAAGAGCGAGCATCTGTATTTTTTCGGTGCCGGTTCGCAGCAGGGTGAAGAGCGGCTGCAGCAAATATTTCCACGAGCTCGTATCGGACGCATGGATCGGGATACGATTCGAGGTCGCGCAGATATGGAGCATGTACTTCAACGACTGCACTCCGGTGAGATTAATCTGCTCATCGGAACACAGATGATTGCAAAAGGTCACGACATTCACGGTGTAACTACAGTGGGTGTCGTTGGGTGTGATCACGCGTTGGGACTGCCGGATTTTCGTGCGGCCGAGCGTGTCTTTGAATTGATAACCCAAGTGAGTGGCCGCGCCGGACGAGGCGATGCGCCGGGCCGTGTACTTGTGCAGACATACCATCCAGAACACTACGCGATGGACTTTGCGGCTAAACATGACTATGAGGGATTTATTCGAAAGGAAAAGAATTTCCGTCGGCCGTTTTTTTACCCGCCTTATGGTGTCTTGGCGAACGTGGTAATTCAGTCGGAGAAGCTGGAAGAGGCGAACGCGTGGGCAGGGATACTTGGCAGGTGGCTAGGCAGCGGATCGCCGGGAGTGCGGGTTCTAGGTCCGTCACCTTCGCCTATCTCCCGGCTCAAACGTATTCATCGCTTCCACCTTGTATTAAAGGCGGAGAAGAGGCCGGACATGCAGCGCACCGTTCGAGCTATGCTGGCACACGCGCACAGACAGCAGATACCAAGGAAGGCACTTATGATAGACGTTGACGCCTTAAGTCTGATGTAAGTCGAATCTATGCCGTAACGAGTTCTTCAACCAGCCTTGCCGTAATGACCCTTTACGTAATCATTGAGAATCACTTTAAATTCGTCAACGATATAATCGCCCTTGAGGGTCATAGCCAGTTTTCCGTCGATGTAAACCGGTGCCTTCGGCTCTTCAAATGTGCCCGGCAGTGAGATGCCTATGTTGGCATGCTTCGATTCACCGGGACCGTTGACTATACAACCCATTACAGCCAGCTTCATTTCTTCCACACCCGGATATTGCAGCTTCCACTCGGGCATCGATTCAACGAGATAGTTCTGCACCTGCTCTGCGAGCATTTGAAAGTATGTGGAGGTGGTGCGGCCGCATCCGGGGCAGCTTGTAACCTGGGGCATGAAGCTTCGAATGCCTAGAGTTTGTAAAATCTGCTGACCGCAGCGAACCTCTTCTGATCGATCACCGCCGGGGGTAGGCGTGAGTGAGACGCGTATAGTGTCCCCGATTCCGGCAAGTAGCAATGGTGCCAGGCCTGCGGTGGACGCTACGATCCCTTTCATGCCCATGCCCGCTTCGGTCAGGCCAAGGTGCAATGCGTGATCACAGCGGCGTGCCAGTTCGGCATAAACGTCAATGAGATCTCGCACACCGGAAACCTTCGCGGACAGTACGATTTGATCCCGGCGTAGCCCATAACGTTCGGCGGCTTCGGCATTGTCCAGCGCCGACCGCACCATGGTCTCCAGCATTACATCGCGCGCGTCCAAAGGCCGGGCACTGCGGCTATTTTCGTCCATCATTCTTGTAAGCAGCGCTTGATCGAGCGATCCCCAGTTCACACCGATACGGACCGGTTTTTGGTGCTTAACCGCGACCTCGACCATGGTGCGAAAGTTGTCGTCATCCTTGCGCCCGATGGAAACGTTGCCGGGATTAATGCGATATTTCGCAAGCGCCTCTGCACAATCAGGGTAGCGCGCCAGCAACTGATGCCCGTTATAGTGAAAGTCGCCGATAAGAGGCGTTGCCCAGCCTTTTGCGGCGATTCCGTCGCGAATGTAAGGTACAGCTTTTGCAGCGGCGTCGTTGTTAACCGTGATTCGCACCATCTCCGAGCCGGCACGCGCCAGCGCAGCAACCTGCTGAATGGTGCTTTCCACGTCAGCAGTGTCAGTGTTCGTCATCGATTGAACAACGACAGGCGCACCAGAACCTACCCGCACTCCGGCGATGTTGACCGTTACGGCGTTACGGCGCACGATTGCGGGCATGGCATCCTCTGAATCTAAGTTTACCAAAGTGCGATTTGCAGCTGCACGTGGGCGCCTCCGACCGCGGACGGGATCAGATAAGCAACCGGGTGCGCGCAATCAGCGGTACACTATGCAGATTGGCCCGGTAGCTCAGATGCATAGAGCGGCGCACTCCTAAGGCGAAGGTCGCAGGTTGGACTCCTGCCCGGGTCACCAATTAAATGAACAGGTTACAGCTTTTACGAAAATGATCTTGTGCACACTTTGTGCACACCAAGTACTGAGAACATCCAGTTGCAATATGTACATGCCGGATGAACCTCATCGAAAAGGCCAGCCCTCACCGGCTGGCCTTTTCCGTTGGGAGATTCTCGCTGATTTTGCATCCCCTCTGCACTTGTGTGCATCTCTGTTTGCGTAACACGTTCCACGGTTCGATTCTGCTTCGCTTCAGGCAGACGGCATAATAGAGCCGCCTCAAGGGTGCCCATCACCCGGAGTGAGGCAAGTTCCGGTTACACCGGAACGAGTAGCAAGGGTTTGAGATCGCCGGATGGCTTGATCTTGCTCTGTTGGGTAATGCGCAGTGTGCGCATGATTCGGCTGCTCGGATTGCTCTATAGACCGAATGGAAAACAACCGTGAAGAACTCAAATCAAGCCGTCACCGGCAATGAAGAAACTGTCAGCACCCGTCTGCTGTACTCCCTCAAAGAAGCTGCATACCAACTCAGCATCTCTAAACGTGGCCTCGCCTACCTTTGCTCGCAGGGTGTGATCCCCATCCGCAAGGTGGGCGGTAGAACCCTCATCTCCGCTCACGCTCTCCGTGCGTTCGCGCTGTCAGGCTCAGTCGCCGGTATTGTTCCGAGCGGGAAGGGACGGTAGCGATGGGATCGGCAAAGAAAGCAACTCTATCTCCCCCAGCCACCCGCAAAGGTGGCCGGGGCAAGCTGTTGAGAGTTACGGGGCAGTCAGGCAAGAAAACATCTCCACACTCTGCAAATAAGGCTGTTTCAAGGCAAGTCGGCTCTGTAAAGGATGATATCCGTGGAAGTAGAGGGACGGCTGTTGCAGCGGTCCGAAGGAAGGGAGAGATGAATGGAGAAACACAGACGAACGGCGGGGCTGAGTGGAACGCACTTGTATCCGAGAATGTCACAGAACAGAACACGTCGATAGATTGGACGATCAATGAAAAGGGCGAACCTGGATTCACCTTCAATTTCTGGATCGGATGCACTCACGTCTCAGCAGAGTGCGCGAATTGCTATGCGGAGCACGATCAGAGCACACGCTATAAACGAGTGGAATGGGGCAAGGGTAAACCCCGCCATCTCACATCAGAGGGGAATCGCAAGCTACCCTACGAATGGGACGATAAAGCTAGGCTTGCGGGAACACGCTACCGCGTTTTCTGTAGTTCCTTAAGCGATGTGATGGACGCAGAAGTTTCACAGGCTTGGTGGGATGAACTGTTCGATATCATCCGTCAGACGCCTCATCTTGATTGGCTGCTGCTAACTAAACGGCCTGAGAACTTCAAAGCGATGTTGCCGTGGGAGCGGGACGGCTCTGCGCCTTGGTCGAACGTATGGCTTGGCACAAGCATTGGCAAGATCGATCCCAAGGGCGCGGCTCTGAAACGCTTAGCAGACCTTCAAGCGACTCGCGTTCATAGCGTGCGATTCATCAGTTCCGAGCCTCTGTTGGACGATCTTGGTTCGCTGGACCTCACCGGCATCACTTGGGTGATTGCCGGTGGTGAGAGTGGCCCCAAAGCTCGACCAATGAGGATCGAATGGGTGGAGTCGCTCAAAGCGGAATGTGAGCGGCAAGGTGTTCTGTTTCACTTTAAGCAGCTTGGGAAGAATCCTACCTACGCTGGCGAGGCTCTTGTTCAGATCAAGGGAGCGGGGCACGATTTGACGATGTTGCCGAGCGCAGTGCTTCATCTCGCGGTTAAGAACAGCCCACAGTCAGTCGTTGAAGCGACTCCTGCTGAGCCGGACTCGACAACGGATGCTGAGCGGTTCAAAGCCTCTGCCGAGGCGAAGCTGAACACCATCGCAGCAAAGCTGTCTGAAGATCAGCGCATCACCGAGGCTAAGTTGCGACCTGAGCTTATCGCGGCTTGGGAAAGCGTTCGGACCTTGGAGTGCCCGATCTTCTGTGCCGTTGGAAGAGTTAGTGTAGCGCAGCTGTT
>CAXTJO010000037.1:0-28373 GCA_964244665.1 uncultured Terriglobus sp. | reverse complement strand
TGGGCGTGGTGCGGAACTCGTCCATGAGCTGCTTGCGGGGGGCGGTGCCCTGCAGGAGGAGCGGAAAGGGGAGCTCGACGAGCATGCGTTCATAGAGTTCGCGCATTTGCACGTAGCTGGTGAAGAGGCAAAAGGCGCGGCCGCGGCTGTGTTCGAGGACGCGGCGCATGCGTTCGGCGGCTTGCGGCAGGAAGGCGGCGTCGCGTGGGTCGGGAAGGTAGGGCGGCAGGTAAAGCAGCGCCTGTTTCGCGTAGTTGAAGTGGGAGGGGACGGTGAGTTCGCGTGCGTTCTGGAGGCCGAGGCGTTTCGAGATGTGGTCGAAGCCGCCCTGGACGGTGAGGGTGGCGGAGGTGAGGACGACGGTGCCGAAGCTGCTGAAGAGATTGGTTTCGAGGATCTCGGAGACGTCGATGGGTGTGGCCTGGAGGAAGGTCTGGTAGGCGGCTGGGGCGGTAGAGGCGCGGGTGAGGGCTTTGAGACCGCCGGTGGCGCGGCGCTCGATCCAGAAGACGGTGTTGGGGTCTTCGGTTTCCATGAGAAAGCGGGTGCTGGTGCGGAGGTCGACGGTGCGTCGGCGGAGTCCGGCGGCTTCTTCGACGTCTTTGAGGCGCTCGAGCTCGTCCTGCAGTCGATCGAGCGCGACGGAGAAGCTGGCGTAGTGTTCGCCGTGCTCTTCGAGAAAGCCGGGGCGGTCGAGGAAAACAGAGCGGCCGAGCTGGGAGCCGGGCTGATTTCCATCGTGGGGGAGCGAGGCGAAGAACATGCGGCTGCGCTCGCGGAGGATGGCGGTGGCGGTTTCAATGCCGGTGGACGAGACTTTTTTGGCGCGGAGAAGGAGCTCGGTGTCGCGGGCGAGCTCGTCCGCGCGCTGCTGGGAGATGGCGACGCCGAAGTAGTCGCTGGCGACCTGTTCAAGCTCGTGGGCCTCGTCGAAGATGACGGCGGCGGCTTCGGGCAGGACACCGGCGTCGGGCGCGCCGGCGGCCTGGAGCTTGATGTTGAGGTCGGCGAAGAAGAGGTGGTGGTTGACGATGACGATGTCGGATTCGAGGGCGCGGCGGCGCATGGTGGTGATCCAGCAGGGCTCGAAGTTGGGGCACTGCTGGCCGAGGCAGGCTTCGGAGCGGGCGTCGAGCTTGCTGAAGAGCGAGGAGGGCTCGGGGAGGCCGACGACTTCGGCTCGGTCGCCGGTGGTGGTGTCGCGCTCCCAGTTGCGGAGGATGTGGAACTCGGAGATCTCTTTAGGTTCGCTGAGCAGCGGTGTGGTTTCGAGGGCGTAGAGCTTCTGTTTGCAGATGTAGTTGCCGCGGCCCTTCATGGTGCAGACCTTGAGCGGGCCGAGAAGGGATTCGAGGAAGGGGATGTCTTTAAAGAAAAGCTGTTCCTGCAGGTTTTTGGTGCCGGTGCTGATGATGATGCGCTGGCCCTGTTCGCGGGCCATGCGGAGCGCGGGAAGGAGATAGGCGAGGGTTTTGCCAGTGCCGGTGCCGGCTTCGACGATGAGGTGGCGCTTTTCCTGGAGGGCGCGCTCGACGGCCTTTGCCATGGCGAACTGGCCGGGGCGGTGTTCGTAGGTGAGGGAGGATTGGGCGAGGAGGCCGCCGGGCGAGAAGAACTCACTGAGCGTGGGAAGTTTGCCGACGGTGGTGGTGGCGGTGGGCATGGGCGAGGTGTTCGCGCGAAGAAGAGGCGAACAGGCTCGATTTTACGTGGGAGTGCGGACACGCCTTGCGTGACTCGGGCGATATAGACCCAGGCGGCGGCGAAGAGGACGTGGACATGGTGGTGCGATGATCTACGGTCGTTGGCGGGAGCCTTCGAGCAGGATGTCGACGATGCGGCGGGCGCTGGGTTCCCAGCCGGGAAGGGCTGTGGTGTGGAAGACGCCGATGAAGGCGCGCATGAGGTCGTCGGGGTTTGTGCCGGGGCGGAGATCGCCGCTGGCGATGGCGCGCTCGACCAGGCCGCGGAAGGTGCCGTGGATGAGGCCGTGGCTGCCCTGCATGAGGCGCACGGAGCCGCCGGGAACGGTGTCCATGACGGGCAGGATGAGCATTTTTTTGGCGACGTAGTCGATGAAGACGAGCATCCAGGAGCGGAGCGCGGGCAGCGGTTGCAGCGTGCTGGTAAAGCGTTCGGCGGCGGCGGTGAGCTTTTCGACCTCGCTGCGGTAGACCGCTTCGACGAGGGCGTCGCGGGTGGGGAAGTGGCGGTAGAGGGTGCCGGGGCCGATCTCCGCGCGGCGGGCGATGTCGTCGAGCGTAGCGCCCGGGCCGTGACGGGTGAAGGCCTCGCGGGCGACTTCGAGGATGCGTTCGCGATTGCGCCGGGCATCCACGCGGGGAGCGCGTACGACGGTTGCTGGCGGGGATGTTTGCGGCATGACTCAATTTTCTCAGAGATCCGTGCAACCGGAGGTACTCTCCGGTTATCTTAAGTACCGGAGATTGTCTCCGCTTTAGTGCGGGGATGAAAACGCAAGCGGGACGATGGATAGCGCGCGCGTGCAAACACACAAAGGGGAGATGGGTATGCGGATTTTTGTAACGGGAGCGACAGGATTTATCGGGACCGAGTTGGTGAAGGAGCTGATTGCCGCGGGACACCAGGTACGCGGACTGGTGCGGAGCGATGCCGGTGCGGAGCAGCTGGAGACTTTGGGAGCAGAGGTGCATCGCGGCAACCTAAAGGATGTGGAGAGCCTGCGCAGCGGAGCGGCGGGCATGGATGCGGTGGTGAACCTGGCGTTCAATCACGACGATATGTCGAAGTTTGCCGAGAACGGCGAGGACGAGCGGAAGGCCGTGGAGGCGTTGGGATCTTCGCTGGAGGCGGGCAAGCTGCTGGTGGTGACGTCTGGCACGGGGTTGGCCAGCGGCGGACCGGGACACGTGCGATTGGAGAGCGACCTGCCACGCAGCTCGGCGGCGATACCGCGGCAGCCGGAGGATGTGGCGCGGGCTGTTGCGGAGCGCGGCGTGCGGGTGGGCATTGTGCGGCTGCCGCAGGTGCATGACACGCGCAAGCAGGGGCTGGTGCCTTTTTTGACCGAGGCCGCGCGACAGAAGGGTGTTTCAGCGTATGTGGGCGATGGCGCGAACCGATGGGCGGCGGCTCCGCTGGCGGATGTGGCGCACCTGTACCGGCTGGTGGTGGAGCAGACGGGGCCGGGCGCAACGGTATACCACGCGGTACAGGAAGAGGGTGTGGCGCTGCGGGAGATTACGGAGACGATCGGGAAGGGGCTGAAGGTGCCGGTCGTGTCGCTGGATGGGGAGAAGGCCGCGGAGCACTTTGGCTGGCTGACGCACTTTGCGGGGCTGGATATGCCGGCGTCGGGTAACTGGACGCGGAAGACGCTGGGATGGGAGCCGACGGGGCCGGGATTGATCGAGGATTTGAGGAATATGAAGTATTTCTGATGGGGGTAGCTGGCGGCTTGGGGGCTGGTTGTTTGGTGAGGCAGAGATGACCGCAGGGACTAGGTAGTGTCTGACGAATGCCTTTGTGAGGATTTGCCAGCGCCGAAGAAGAGCGCCAGGGCTAAAGCCCCTTATTTTAATAAGGTTATTCAGTGGCCTAAAGGCCACTGCTCCTTCCGGAAAAGCGACAATTTGGATTCGTCAGACATTGCCTAGAGCCCCGGTATTTGGCTGTTTTTATGGCATGGGTGAAGCCATGCCCCATCGAAGGGCCGGCCTGTTTGGATTCGTTCGACGCTGCAGCGAGGTTCGATGCGAGAGCCAGGATGTGTGGAGCGGAGTAACCCATGTCCGAAAATCCGGACATGGGGCACGGGATGCCGTTACAGGCCCGTAGTTTGAAGAGGTTGATAACATGGGTGAAGCTGTGCCCTCCGGGTATGAGTGCCCTGTCGACTCGTAAAACAAGACCGAAACTTCTATTTTGAACGCACCTGAAGGGGCCTTTTACAAGTGTGGAGCGAATCTTTGCGCCGCGCCTTCAGCGCTTGAGGTTTACTCCTGAAGCCTACCTGGGCCTTCGGCCCAGGCTGTTATGCAATGGGCCTTTGGCCCTGAAAAGCGGCTTTCATGGCGCTTTAGAAGTGTTCCCCTTTGAAGAACCCTGTTCGTTTGGGTTCGTCGGGTACTGCCTAAAGCCCTGCCGAAGAGCCCGGTCCTTTCAAAAGCACCTGGTCTGGTTGAAGCTGTTAGAAACTGTGTGATGCGGGTAGCGGGCCTGTTTATCCGGGTTGGGCTGTAGGTGTTCAGGCGGCGGCGCGGCGGTGGAATCGCTTTACGAGTAGCTTGCGGATGTCTTCGAGTTGGAAGACGAAGTAGCCTGCGACTGCAAGCACCGTGCCGATGAGCACTGCGACGGCCACCCCGGTCGGCAGTGCCCAGTGCGCCTCCCGCAGTGCAGGCAGCGCGACGGCTGCGAAGGCTACGACGATGAAGAGGCAGAAGCGGCGTAAGAGGTGTGTGTCGAACTGGTGCTCCGCGGGAAAGAGCCGCGTGTTGAGCCGGACGACACCGGCCGTTTGCACAATTTCCCAGACGAGCCATGTCAGGATAAAGCCGGTGATGCCGAACCGGTGCATGACCGGGATCGAGAGGAGCAGCATGGCGCTGTAGCCGGCAAGGATGAACGTGGACAGGGTCTCGTGCTCGTTGCTGCTGGATTGGAACTGCGTCTTGTGTTCTTTCAACCCGAGCACCGCGCTGACGAGAGCCATGAGTAGGCAGAGTTCCGGCTGGTAAATGGAACGCTTGTGCAGCCAGATGGTGAACAGGAAGGGGCAGAGCAGCAGGCTGCCGATGCTGATGACGGGTATGAGGAACAGCACAAATCGCTCCGACAGGTCGTACAGTCTGCGCAGCTGGGCGTAATCCCTGCGGCCCACCATGAGCGTGATGTCCTGCGCAAAGACGCTGCTGGCCATGCTGAGCAGTTGGCGCGACATTTGGAACACGACGCGCACCAGCGCAAACACCGCGACGGCGCCCGGGCCGAGGACGCGCTGAATGAGCAGCACGGGGCCCTGCCATGTGAGGAAGCCCGCGACGGCGATGAGCCCGAAGTGCCCGCTGGGCTTGAGGATGGCCCGCACCTGCGCCCATGATCCTTCGCGCAGATTGGGCACGAGGTCGGGCGCGACATGCCGCAGGTCGAAGACGGCGTACATCAGGAAGACGGCGTAGGACAGCAGTTGCACGCCGGCCAGCACTGGAAATGAGCCGTGCAGCGCGATTGCCGCGGCCATCGACAGGATCATGAGCAAGCGTTGCGCGCTGCCGATGTAGTTGCCGCGGTGCAGCAGCCCCACGGCCATGTAACTGTTGGTGAGCAGGCTGAAAAACATGTTGAGCCCGATCTGCAGGATGAGCAGGTAGAGCGTGACCGCTGCGGCATGCGGGCCCACATGCCGCAGGCGCAGCCAGCCCGCCACCGGCAGCACGAAGACGGCGGTTCCACCCGCCGCGAACACGCCGCAGAACAGCAGCAACAACCGGAACGCGCTTGCCTGGATCGCCTTGGCGCCTTTTACGTCGCCGCCGCCGTACAGGATGGTCATCTGGTTGGAGGCATAAGTTTGCACGCCGTAGTTCAGGGTGCCCAGATAGCCGATGGCGGCGCTGAGCGCGGTCCACTCGCCATACACCTCTACACCGCTGCTGTAGAAGCGGAAGAAGAACGGCGGCACCAGCAACTGCGTGAGCACCGACAGGCCCTGGCCCACAAAGCCGGTCAGCAAAATCTGGAGTAGGCGGCGCAGGCTCATGGGCAAGGGGACCGCAGGCACACCGGGCCCTGCACTCCACTAACCTAGCACCCCGTGCGTTGCCGGTTGGCGAGGCTAGTGTGCGCCCATCTGCTCCGGGTCGACCTTCATGCGCTTTGGCGGCAGCCGCATGAGCCACACCAGCGGCGACAGTACGAGCAACACGCCGCCAAGAATTGCAAATGCACTTTTGTACGCCAGCATGTTGGCCTGGGCGTTCATCTGTCCATACAGTTGCGCCATGGCCAGCGGCGTTGCCGTGCCTACGGCCATGCGTGCCGCTGCCGCAAACTGCCGGGTAAATTCCGTCATGGCATAGCTGCCGCTGGTGAGGTTGGCCGCAAGCGCGACGGAGTGCACCTGCGCCGACCGCGCAAGGAATGTGGTGAGCAGGGCTGTGCCCGCGGAGCCGCCGATGTTGCGCGCAAAGTTCGACAGCGACGAGATCTGGTTGCTCTTGTCGCGGGGCACGCCCACGTAGTTGAGCGTGCTGATGGGGATAAAGATGAACGGCAGGCCGATGACCTGCAGCATGCGCCACCAGGTGACCGTGCCGAAGCTGCTGTACAGGTCAAGCCGCGTGAGGTTGAACAGCCCTGCCGCCACGGCCAGATAGCCCAGCATGACGGTGAGGCGCGGGTCACTTTTGCCGAGCGTTCTGCCGGCGACGACCATGCCGAGCATCATGACCAAACCCGCGGGGGACAACACTTTTCCGGCGTTCTCTGCGGTGTAGCTGAGGAGGCCCTGGAGGTATTGCGGGATCAGGACCGTGGAGCCGAACAGGACCATGCCGAGGATGAGTTGCAGAAAGACGGCGGTGCCGAAGTTGCGGTTTTTGAGGAGCTTCAGGTCGACGATGGGGTCCGGGTGCCGCCACTCCCACCAGATGAAGAAGAGCAGGATGACGACGGCCAGCGAGAGGGTGGTTTGGATTTCGCCCGAGCCGAACCAGTCCTTTTCCTGGCCCTTGTCGAGTGTGAACTCCAGCAGAGCCACGCCGACGGCGACAGACACGAGGCCGATGACGTCTACCGGGTCGCGCCGCTGCCGCCGCGCGGTCATGTCTGGCGGGTCTTCTACCATGCGGTTGGAAAGGAACAGCGACAGGATGCCGATGGGCAGGTTGATGAAGAAGATCCAGTGCCAGTTGTAGTTGTCTGTGATCCAGCCGCCCAGCGTGGGGCCGACCGCCGGCGCAACGACTACCGCTACGCCGTACAACGCGAAGGCCTGGCCGCGCTTTTCCACGCTGAAGGTGTCTGCGAGGATGGCCTGTTCGCTGGGTGCAAGCCCGCCGCCGCCGAGCCCCTGGAGGATGCGTGCGGCAATGAGGAACGGGAGCGTGGGTGCGAAGCCGCACAGCAGGGACGACACCGTAAACATGGCAACGCAGGTCATGTAGAACCGCTTGCGCCCGAAGCGGTTGGACAGCCATCCGGAAATCGGCAGGATGACGGCCGAGGCCACGAGGTAACTGGTCAAGACCCAGGTTGCTTCTTCCTGCGACGCGCCGACCGACCCCGCGATGTGCGGCAGTGCGACGTTGGCGATGCTGGTGTCGAGCACCTCCATGAACGTCGCCAGGGTGACCGTGAGGGCGATGAGCCACGGATTATGCTTGGGCTTCCAGGCGGCTTGTGCGGCAGGCGGCATATCAGTGTACTGACACAGGGTATCAGCACCCTGATACTGTTACCATTTTGCTGTAAGATTTCCTGAGCCCATGGCCACAACGCCCAGCAGCGCCGCCGCACGAAAACGCGCAGAAACCAGGCTGCTGAGCAGTGCCGTGCACAGCTTTATTACGGCATACAAGGGCTGGCTTGAGGATGCCCTGCGCCGCGAGAAGCTGACCCTGCCGCAACTGCGCCTGCTGCGCGCCGTGGAGCAGGGGCAGGGCGAGAGCGCAGCGTCGATTGCGCGTGCCTGCCATGTGACGCCGCAAACGCTGCAGATTATGCTGGAGCGCGCGGTTCGCGAGAAGTGGATCGTCCGCACGCATTCGGAACGCAACAGCCGTATTTTGACGGCGGCGCTTACGCCGCGCGGCGAGGCGATACTGGCCCAAGGCAAGCAGCTTGCGTCAGATTTCGAGCAGCAGGTGTGGGCCGGCACCGGCGTTGCCACGCTGCAGCAGTGCACGGCGATTTTGCAGCGCGGCGTTGCCAGCATGGACCGCATTCGCGCGGCAGAGACATCTGCGCGCCCCGCCTCTGCTACGGGGCGTTGAGCATCCGCGTTCCCTGATGGAAGCGCATCGTCCACTGTCCGTCCCGCTCTACCCAAACGGAGCTGCGCAACGATCCCGCGCCGTCCTGGTGCACGATGCGGCAGGTGACCAGAGCCACGCCGGAGGCCAGGAGTTCGCACGCAAATGCTTCGAGTGCAGGCGCGGGTGCGTGGCCTTCCGTGGCCAGCAGTGCCATGATCGCTGCGCGGCTGAAGACTCTGCCGGAACTGCCAAATTCCACGAACTCCGGTGCAAGAAGGGCTTCGAGCGCCGCGGCATCGTGCCGCGTCTCAGGCCGCAGCAGGCTTTCCTCCAACCCACGCAGCATGCCGGCCAGCGCGGGGTCAGCCATTGCGCCGGTATTCGCCGCTTTTGCCGCCGCTTTTGCGCAGCAGTTTTACCTCACGGATGACGATGCCTTTGTCCAACGCCTTGGTCATGTCGTAGACGGTGAGCGCGGCGACGCTTGCCGCGGTCATGGCTTCCATCTCCACGCCTGTGCCGGAAACGGTTGCGGCGGTGGCACGGATGCGCACGCCGCCGGCGGTCTGCAGCAGCATGGCCGGCTGCACAACTGTTACCTCGACATCGACAAACGACAAAGGAAGCGGATGGCACATGGGGATCAGATCGCTTGTCCGCTTGGCGGCCATGATGCCGGCCACACGGGCTACTTCGAGCGGATTGCCCTTCGGGTTGCGCGGCAGTGCCTCCAGCACGGCGGCGTTCAGCTCGACAAATGCCTCGGCAACGGCCTCGCGCCGTGTCGCTCCCTTTGCGCTTACGTCCACCATGCGTGCCTCGCCCGCCGCGTCGAAGTGCGACAGGCCGCCTGCCGTTTTTTTGCTCACAGGTCCTGCCCCCGCAGCAGCAGCATGCCCGCCACCAGCATGGTAAGGTCGGCGGTAAACCATGGCCACAGCGGCCCCTTGAAGTGGTACCCGTAGAGCCGCCCCTGCAGGATGAGGTAGACGCCGACGACGATGGCCGCCGGTGCCAGAACGGCGCACCCGACCAGTACCTTGCCCACCGTGACCCGTGTGTTCGATTTTTCCTGTTCGTGGGGCATTGGCTCCAGCGTACCGTACCGGTGAAATCTATGGTGCGTGATGCGACGCGGGTGATGGAAGCCACGCTTGCTGCCTGTGTGCCGGGAGGAGGTGCTAGCGGCGGCCGGGGATGCCGCCCTGCGGCGTGCGGTGCTGCCCGGTGGTGAACTCCAGCGCGAGCTGCAGGTGATACTCGGCCAGTGCCGCGTCGCGGTGGTTGCGGTAGCGCTCTGTGAGCGCCGCTTTTTTGCCATGTACCCGTGCGGACATCGCCTCAAGCAGGAGCCAGTCGTGCCAGTGGCCGCCGGCTTCTTGCAGGTACTCGAACCGTTGCGCCAGCTTGCGTGCCTGCGGCGATCCTTCGGGCAGGCTTTCCGCCATGTACCGGCACTGCTTGGCCGCCTTGCGAAGCTCGTGCAGCGTTTCTTCGTCGAGGTGCTGCAACCGCTGCAGGGCGTGCGTGTTGTCTGGCGCGTTGCCGTTTTTGCCGGCGTGCAGATGCAGCGCACGCGCGGTGCGCACGGCAAACGCGCCCTGGATGCGACCGCTCAAATCTGTGGCAGTGTATGCCTTTGCGGCTCCGCGCCGCAGCCGCGAGACGCCGGCTTCCGCAAGCGGGTCCAGCTTGAGTTGCAATGCTTTGAGAGCGGCCTCCAGCGGCTCGCTTTCCGCGCGCAACGTTGCGACAAGCTCTTCGGCCTCGCCGACGCGGCGCCTGGTGAGCCGCTTCATCAGCCTGGCCGCTTCCTTGCGCATTTCATCGCCGCGAGACCCGACCGACACCGCCGCGCGGTCCGGCATGTCTGCCAGGATCATGTCAGCCTGCACGTCGAGGTCGCGAACCGCCGCTGCCGCGCGCCGCACACGTCGCAACAATCGGTCGACCTCCGTGGCCTCGCGCGCATGTTCCGGCACGCCGGGTAACTGCTGCAACAGCACGAGTTGCGCCTCCATGCGGCGGGTCGTCGTACGCAACTTGTGGACCGGGCCTTTTTCCGCCGCTGTCTTTGCGACCAGCATGGCGCTGCCCAGTGCGTGCACCTGATCGTCCAGCAACTCCGGTGCCTGAATCTGCTTTGTCTTGCTCACTCCCGGTATAGATGCAGCCGCCCGAAAATCGCTGCCAGCGCCGTATGACACCTGTCACCGCACGCCAGTGACACTCTGCCCGTGCACACCGTGCGCCGGCACCCTAGTCTAAGATGACACCGTCTGCAGGAGTCACAACGATGCCCAGCACCCTTACCGAAACGGCGGTCGCGGCCGCCACTGCGTTGCCGGCCGCGCTGCGCAACATTACCCATCGCTATGATGCCGGCAGGGATTCCGGCAGGGATGCCGGCAAGGGCACCCACACCGCGCTTCGCGATTTTTCACTCACGCTGCAGCCCGGCGAAGTGGTGGCGCTGCTGGGCCCCAACGGTGCGGGCAAAACTACCGCCATCAAGCTTTTGCTCGGCCTGCTTACACCGACGGAGGGCACGGCCCGCATCTTTGGCGAGGACCCTCGCAATACCCGTACCCGCGAGCGCATCGGCACCATGCTGCAGGTGGCCAGGCTGCCGGAAACCCTGCGCTGCCGCGAGTTCCTGACCCTGTTCCGCGGCTACTACCCCAACCCGCTGCCGCTTGACTCGCTCATTGACGCGACCGGCCTGCGCGAGATTGAGCACAAAGAGTTTCGCCAGCTTTCCGGCGGGCAGAAGCAGCGGCTGCTGTTCGCGCTTGCGCTGTGTGGCAATCCCGATCTGATTTTTCTGGATGAGCCGACCCTGGGCATGGATATTGAGACCCGTCATGCCCTGTGGAACCAGGTGCGCGACCTGTCTGCCCAGGGCAAGACGATCCTGCTGACGACGCACTACCTTGAGGAAGCCGACACGCTTGCCGACCGCATCGTTGTGATGGCCCAGGGTTCGGTCATCGCGCAGGGCACGCCGACCGAGATCAAATCCCGCGTCACCGGCCGCAAACTTCGGTGTGTCACGGCCATTCCGCTGGCGGACCTGCAGCGTGTGGAGGGCGTGCTGAACGCGGAACAACTTGGCGCGGCCACGACGCTCACCGTAACCAGCGCCGAAAATGTTTTGCGCCACCTGCTCGTCGCCGACCCCACCCTGCACTCGCTTGAAGTGACCAGCCCCAACCTTGAAGATGCGTTTCTCGCCCTCACCCAAACCAGCTAGATACCTGCCACGGAGCCCGCCCTGTCTACCACCGCCGCCCGCGCCCCCCAACTGCCGATTTACCTGAACGAAACCCGCTTCGAGTTTCTGCGCCTTTTGCGCGCCCGCGCCTTTTCGCTTGCGACCATCGGATTTCCGGTGATGTTCTACCTGCTGTTTGGCGTGGTTGTGGGCAATGCGAACAGGAACCATGCGCAGGCCACGTACCTGCTGGGCACCTATTGCATCTTCGGCCTTGCCGGCGTGTCTCTCTTCGGCATTTGCGTGACGCTTGCGAATGAGCGCGCCCTTGGCTGGCTTGAAGTGAAGCAGGCGAGCCCCATGCCGGCCGCGGCGTATCTTCTATCCAAAATCCTTACCGCCGCGGCGTTCGGCCTGATTATCTTTGCCATTCTGTCCACCATCGGGGTGACGATGGGCCATGTACACATGACGCATCACCAGTGGTTGCACCTTGCCCTGACGGTGCTGGGCGGTGTGCTGCCGTTCAGTGCCATGGGCCTGCTGCTTGCGATGCTGGTGCCCGCGACTGCCGCCACCGGCGTTGTGAACCTGATTTATTTGCCGATGAGCTTTCTTTCCGGCCTGTGGATTCCGCTGGAGGGCCTGCCCAAGTGGTTGAGCCGCACGGCGTTTCTGTGGCCCACGTGGCACCTGGGCCAGCTTGCGGTGTACAGCATCGGGTATGGCAGCGTGTGGCCGGTGTGGCAGCATGTGCTTTGGCTGGCCTGCTTTACTGTTGCTGCACTCGCCGCGGCTACGCTCCTGTTCCAGCGAAACGCCAGCAAAGCCTGATCGCGACTGCCGACTGTGCCGGGCCGATCGGCTTATTGCCTGGGTACACTTGCAGATGTCCGGATCAGGGGCGCACGACCGGCGAGCGATCCATGGTGGATGACGGCGGGTATGCCGAAATAGAACGGCACGGAGTGTCGCATTCGGTTCTGCCGCTGCATTTTGCGGCATTTGCAGAACAACGCAACGGTAACCGTGTCTGTGCTGGTGTGCCTGCCGGTCCGGCGGCGAGGAAGGAACTCGGTCCAGCATGTTGCAGCCGCTTCAGCTTCAAGACGTTTCGCTTCGCTATGCCGCGGACATTGAGGAACTGCGCACCTTTTTGACCCAGGCCGGCCTGCACCTTGCCAGCCCCGAGAGCCTTGCCGCGATTGCGGCTCGCCTGCACCGCGATCCGGCGTTTCGCCGCGACTTCACCTGCACGCTGTGGGTGGTCCTTCATGCCCATCCCCGCATGAGCTACGCCGACCTGCTTGGTATGCTGGCCCTTGCGGCCACCGACCCTGGCCTTGCCGCAGCGACCCCGCCCGAAACCGCGCATGCGCTGCTGCGCTTCCTGATGGACGCGCGCGATTCGCTTGAAGGCGCGCCTGTTCCGCCGGATGACATTTTGCAGCCGGCAGAAAGCCTGCCCGTGTTTCCCGTGGGGGCAGATCGAGCTACAGGCGTTGCCGCTGCGCGGACAAGTGCTCCTGTGGCAGAGTTGTCCGTGCTTCAGACGGAGACCGTTTTGCACCGGGGTGTGCGGCGCGGTTTTGAGCAGAGCGCTCCCGGCCCGTTGGCATCACGCCGTAGAAGCCGCCTTGCGTGGGCCATTGCTGCGTGTGTTCTTGGGGCCGTGTCCCTGAGCGTGGGACTGCATTTTCGTTCCGCTCTTTTGCACTCAGCCTCTCGCGTGGGACAGAGATTTGACCCGGTTATTCCACGGGCGGCAGTTCCCAGCCAAGCACGGCAGGCCGAACCGCAAGTCGCTGTGGGCAGCACAAATCCCGTAGTTTCCAGGGGACGGGCATATCCGCATGTTCCTGCGCGTGCCACCGTAAGCGGCGTGCGACCAAAGCTACCCGCAACTACTCCGCGATTGGGACTGTCAGCGGAGAGTCCAGCCAGCGCGGCGACGCCTGCGCTCACGCCAGCGCCAACTGCCACTCCACCTGCGGGCTGGAGTCCGCCTGGCACATTGCGTCCGCAACAGGCCGTCACGGCGATTCCCGCCCGCTCTACCGTGCCTGGCGTCGTTCCCGCGGCTGTTCTGAGCAAGCGGCTTGGTGCCCGCTCCCTGCCCGCCTATGCCGCGGATCAGACGACCGCCAAGGCTAACTCTCCGCACCTTTTGCGTCGCCATCCTTTTATTGCAGCGGCGGAGGAGGACGCCATTCCGGGCGAGTCGCAAGTGCCTGCCAACCCTGCCGCGCGCACGGCCACACGCGCCGGCACCGTTCGTCCCACGGCCATCGGCATTATGGCTGGCAACGTGGTTTACAGCCCTGCGCCGCCCTACCCGGCGGACGCCTCCGCCGCCCATGTTCAGGGGGAAGTGCGGGTTCAGGCCCAGATCGACCGCGATGGCAACGTGACGGCTGCGCGCGTTGTGAGCGGCCCACCGCTGCTGCGCGATGCCGCCCGGGATGCCGTTGAGCACTGGCGTTACCGCCCCTACATGGCTTCCGGTAGGCCCGCACCCGCGACGGCGGTTGCCGTTCTCGAGTTTCAGCTGCCCTGATCGTGCCGCAGCGGTTAACCCCGCCTGAAAATTCAGTGTTTATTGCGACTACATTCGCGCGACTGCGATACCGGAAGTGGGAGGCAGGCCCTATACTCAGCGCAGGTCTTCCCTACATTGCTGGTTGAAGGAGTTTCCCTGGTGCGATTTGTTTCGCTTCAAGCGCCCCCGTCGTTGCTGTCGCGCGTGGTGCGCTGCCTTGCCGCGTTTGCCGTTGTCGCTGGTGTGCACGCTGCCTTTGCGCAGCCCGCGGCACCCGCGAAGGCGGTGATGCCGCCGTACGATCCGCGGCTGACGTTTGCGCCGGTTACGCTGCCGGACCCGGTGAATGTGTACCGGTCCAGCAACGGCGCGCCGGGGCCGGGGTATTGGCAGAACGAAGCTGACTACGAATTGCACACGGCGCTGGACACCACGGCCAAAACGCTGACGACGACCGAGACCATCACCTACACAAATAACAGCCCGGACGCGCTGACCAGCCTGTGGATCCAGGTGGAACAGAACATCTACCGCAAGGATTCGCGGTCGCGGCTGGCCAGCGGCGGCGCGCAGAGGCGGCGGCGCGGACCGGCGACGGAAGACGACATTTTTGCCTACAACACAGACGGATTTGTGTTCGACAGCGTGGCGATCGAGAGCGGCAAGACGACCTCTTCGCTGAAGGCGGGGACCGACTACCTGATCGACGACACGCGCATGCAGGTTCGGCTGGCGGAGCCGCTGCGTCCCAGGGGCGGTGTGGTGAAGGTGCACATCCAGTATCACTACACCATTCCCGGTGTGTGGGGCGGACGCACGTCGTACGGCATGTCGAAGCAGGGTGAGATCTACGACATCGCGCAGTGGTATCCACGGATGTGCGTGTACGACGACCTGCGGGGGTGGGACACGCTGCCGTATATCGGCGCGGAGTTTTACCTGGAGTACGGGCGCTTCGACTACTTCGTGACTGTGCCGTCAAAGATGATTGTGTCCGGATCGGGTGAGCTGGTGAACCCGAAGGATGTGCTGACGAAGACGGAGATCGAGCGGCTGCAGCAGGCAGCGAAGAGCGATGCGACGGTTTATATCCGCAAGCCGGAAGAGGTGAACGACCCGGCATCGCGGCCAAAGCAGGACGGCACGCTGACGTGGCACTTTCACATGGACCATACGCGCGATGTGGTGTGGACGGCGTCGCCGGTGTTTGTGTGGGATGCGGCGCGCATGAACCTGCCGAACGGGAAGACGGCGCTGGCGCAAAGCGTGTACCCACCGGAGAGCGTGGGACCGAACAAGTGGGACAAGTCGACCGAGTATGTAAAGAACACGGTCGAGAACTTTAGCAAGCATTGGTACCCGTATGAGTGGCCGAATGCGGTCAGTGTGGCGGGGTTCTCGACGGGCATGGAGTACCCGGGCGTGGTGTTCGACGGCATTGAGGACAAGGACGACTTTCTGTTCTGGGTGACGGCGCACGAGATCGGACACGACTGGTTCCCGATGATTGTGGGGTCGAACGAGCGGCGGCATGCGTTTATGGATGAGGGCTTCAACACGTTCATCGATATCGAGGAGAGCGACCTGTACGCGGGCGGCAAGTATGGGCCGAAGCGCGACAGCGAATATTCCGCCGGCGGCGAGCCGCCGGACATGATCCTGAAGGTGTTGGACAACCCGGATGCGCCGACGCTGATGGTTGCGGCAGACGACTACACCGGCCAGTTGGGACATCCGCTGAGTTACTTCAAGGGCGCATACGGCATGGTGCTGCTGCGTGAGCAAATTCTGGGGCCGGAGCGTTTCGATCACGCGTTCCGAAAGTACATTCGCGACTGGGCGTATAAGCATCCGTCGCCGTCGGACTTTTTTCGTGCGATGGAGAGCGAGGGCGGCGAGGACCTGGGCTGGTTTTGGCGCGGCTGGTACATGAACAACTGGCGCTATGACGTGAGTGTGGACGCGATCGGCGGAAACTCATTCACGTTGACCAACCACGGCCAGCTTGTGCTGCCGACGCCTGTGGAGGTGACGTTTACCGACGGCTCCAAGACACGGGTAAGGGTGCCGATTGAGGCGTGGCTGACCAAGGGAACGTACGTGTGGCATGGGGAGTCGAAGCTGGCGGTGCGCAGTGTGCTTGTCGACCCGGATCACAAGCTGCCGGACGACGACCGTTCGAACAACGCGAAGTCCGCACAGTAAGCAGAAGGACTGGGCAAGGGGACTCGCCGCAAGCAAGGCCCTTTGCTCAGGTGATTTCGCTTTCTTCTTTGCGCTTGCGGCGGCGTGCCAGGCCGAAGCCGCCCACGCCGAGCGCCGTGGCGATGCCTGCCGCGGCGGCGGCTACCACGACGAGCGCGATGAGCCACGCGGCGAGGTGGGTAAAGACGTCGACCAGTGCGGACGCCAGCGCCACGACAACCGCATGGATGAGCCACAGGATGAGATGGAGTAGCGCCATGGGGGCAGCCTCTGCTGTTGAGCATAGCGGAGGCCGCGGGGCGAGCGCGCGTGCCCGCGAAGCAAGTCAGCGCAGGGCGCGCGCGCCGATGTCATTGCGGAACTGCATGCCGTCGAAGGTGATGTTGCCCAGCGCGCTGTAGCAGCGGTCAAGCGCCTGTTGCAGCGTGGGTGCGGTGGCGCTGACGGCGAGGACGCGTCCGCCTGCGGTGACGACCTGGCCATCGCGTTGCGCTGTGCCGGCATGGAAGAGAGTCGTGTTCTGCGGCAGGGGTGCGTCGAGACCGTGGACAGCGTCACCTTTGCGCGGTGCGGCGGGATAACCCGCGCTGGCGGCGATGATGCAGGCCGCCGCGCCGGGACGAAGCTTGATCTGGAGCGCGGCGGCGGTGCCGTCGATGGAGGCGTTTACGAGATCGAGCATGCCCGTTTCAAGCCGAAGCACGATGGCTTCGGTTTCAGGGTCGCCCCAGCGGGTATTGAACTCCAGCACCATGGGGACTGCCGTGCCGCCGCGCCGCACGAGCATGATGCCGCAGAAGAGAATGCCTCGAAAGGGTGTGCCCTCGGCGCGCATGCCGTCGACGGTCCGCTGGGCGACGTCGCGCAGCAGTTCATCGTGCAGGGTAGCCGGCAGCAGGTCGTCGGTGGAGTAGGCGCCCATGCCGCCGGTGTTGGGGCCGATGTCGCCATCCAGCAATCGCTTGTGGTCCTGCGCGGCGGCAATGGAGACGGCGGTTGTGCCGTCGCAGAGCGCAAAAAAAGAGAGTTCCTCGCCGTCGAGGAACTCTTCAAGCACGAGGGTGCCACCGAGCCGCAAAAGCTCCTCGGCGGCGGTCTCGGCGTCTGCGATGGAGGGAGCGATCACGACGCCCTTGCCGGCGGCGAGACCGTCGGCCTTTACGACGACGGGAGCGGTGAAGTATGGCAAGGCGGAGCGGACATCGTCCATGGTCCGGCACAGGTGATAGCGTGCAGTGGCGATGCCGTTCCGCTGCATAAAGGCTTTGGCGAAGGACTTCGAACTTTCGAGCTGCGCCGCTGCCTGCGTCGGGCCGAAGACGCGCACGCCAACGGCCTGAAGAGCATCGACGATACCGGCCGCGAGTGGAACCTCCGGGCCGACGACGACAAGATCGGGCGAGGCCTCGCGGGCCACGCGCAGCATGTCTGGAATGCTGGCCTGATCCACCGGCAGGCATCGGGCAACGATGGCGATACCGGCGTTGCCGGGGGCACACACCACCTCTGCAACACCGGCGGAGCGGAGCAGCGACCAGCACAGGGCGTGCTCGCGGCCACCGCCACCCAAAACAAGAACTCTCATGGGATTGAGGCTAGCATTTGCGTTTCGCGCGCAAGAAAGCCGCAGACAGAAGCGGGCTGTGCAGCGTCTGCGGGCCGCGACAGGCGTTACTTCTTCGTTCGCCTGCGCCGTGCAAAACTGTGCGGTCCATATACTTGTTGCAGGTGCTCACTGCCAGAACAACAGAGCCAAGCCTCGCGCGGCGATCGACTACGCGCGAACTGTGGACCTATCTCGGTCCGGCGTTTGTGGCGTCGATTGCGTACATAGACCCGGGCAACTTTGGCGCAAATCTTGTGGGTGGCGCGCAGTTCGGGTACATGATGCTGTGGGTGCTGCTGTGGTCGAATGCAATGGCGATCCTGGTGCAGTACCTGTCGGCCAAGCTGGGGATTGCGACCGGCCGCAGCCTGCCGCAGAACTGCCGCGACCACTTCAATCGACCGGTGGTATGGCTGCTGTGGGTAGCGGCGGAGATCAGCGCGATTGCGACGGACCTGGCAGAGTTTTTAGGCGCGGCGCTGGGAGCCTACCTGCTGTTTGGGCCTGCGCTGCTGGCGCACGGGCTGAGTCGAACGGCGGTGCTGCTGCTGGCGGCGCTGCTGACCACGGTTTTTGTTTTTGCGCTTTTGGCACTGAACCAGCGCGGCTTTCGACACTTTGAGGGCGTGATTATCGGGTTTGTGTCGATCATCGGTCTCTGCTACGCGGTAGAGGTGGTGCTGGTTCACCCGTCGTGGCCGAATGTGGTGCATGACACGCTGGTGCCGACGCTGCACCGCGACATGGTGTACCTGGCAGTGACGATGCTGGGCGCGACGGTGATGCCGCACGTGATCTACCTGCACAGCGCATTGATGCAGCCGCGCATGCACCAGTTTTTGGAAGACGGCGATGGGAACGATGATGGCGCGCAGGACGAGGGGGCGCGATTGTTGCGCTTTAAGCGGCGCTATCTGCGCTTTGAACTGATCGATATCTTTGTCGCAATGAATGGGGCGTGGCTGATCAACTCCGCCATGATCGTGATGGCGGGAGCGGCGTTTTTGCACAATGGTGCGCTGAATCCGGACACGATTTTGGAGGATGCACATGCCACGCTGGGACCCCTGCTGGGCAAGTTTGCCGCGCTGGTGTTTGCGGTGGCGTTGCTGTGCTCGGGATTGTCGTCGTCGACGGTCGGCGTGCTTGCGGGGCAGGTGGTGATCGAGGGGTTTCTGGACATCCGTTTTCCCATTTACCTGCGGCGGCTGATCACTATTGTTCCGGCGATTGCTGTGCTGAGCCTGGGTATATCGCCCGTCAAGATTTTGCTGCTGTCGCAAGCAGTGCTGTCGTTCGGCATTCCATTTGCGCTTATCCCGCTGCTGCTGCTGACGGGACGGAGGCCTGTGATGGGTGCCTTGCGCAACCTGCGTTCGACGGCCGTTGCGGGCTGGGCCGTTGCGGCATTAATCGTTACGCTCAATGCTGTCCTGCTCTGGCAGACATTTTCCGGCTAGGCGGACAAACGGGAGTGCGGACCCGCGTCCGCTTTGGGCGGGTCTCCGAATGCGCGTTGTCTAATGCCGGTGCTCATGACTAGGTGAAGGCGGTGCTGTCGCCGGGTGCGGTGCTTCAGCATGTGGCTGGGGTGAGGGTTGGGCCCGGGGCTGTGGTGCCGGTTGTGGCCGGAATTGGGGTGCGGCTTGCGGCGTGGGCTGTGGCCGTACCTGGGTTTGGGTTTGTGGGCGCGGCTGAATTTGTGTCTGGGGCCGAGGCTGAGGCTCTGGTCTTGTCTGCAACTCAGGTCGTGGCTGAGGCTGTGGCCGTACCTGCGGCTGCGGCTGACGAAACTGTTGCTGCGGTGCGGTTGGCTGCTGTGGCGCCTGTGGCTGGCGTGATTGTTGCGGTGCCGGCAGTTGCCGGGCCTGTTCCTGGCGCTGGAGCCGCTGAAGTTGTTGCTGCTGAAGTTGCTGCTGCTGGTAAGCAGTTTGCTGCTGCAGACGATCCTGGTTTTGCTGCTGACGCACAGCCTGCTGTGGTTGCGGTGTACGCTGCTGGTTCTGCTGTTGGAGCGCGTGCTGCTGGTCTACGGAAACGTGCAATTGCTGCTGTGCGCGCTGCGTGGCTTGCTGCTGTTGCGACCGTTGCTGGTCGTCCTGCTGCCGACGCGAATTTTCTGCCTGTTGCTGTTGAGCGGCACCTTGCTGTCGGAACTGGAGGTTGCTGCCAGTGTTCGATGGAGTATTAAAGCCGGTACGCTCTGCCGGTTGCGGCGCACGGGCAAGTTGCGGCGGCACGGCTACATTGCGTTCCAGCACAGGGTGCGTGGCGAAGACCTGCTGCGGCCGTCCGTTGTTGGTCGCGAAGAACTGTTGGCGGTTTTGCGCGGCCTGCTGGCGCTCGGCAACCTGTGCGGGCAATGGTGCGATGTGAACCTCGCGCTGTGCGGCGAATTCTGCCGGAATCGGCCTGCGCTGTAACCCACCTGAACCGCCGTTGTAGCTGACACGGGTGTTGTTGACATAAGCGTTGTTGGCCACCGTAACATTCCGCTGGTAGACGTAGTTGTTCACTGCGCGCGGCTGCACGTGATTGCAATTCTGGTTGTAATAGAAATGACGATTGTTCCAGTAGCCGCCCTGGTAACCGATACCGACGAACCCGAAACCGTAGTTCACACCGCCGTAGTAGCCCACGTGACGACCCCAGTAGCCGCGGTGCCAGCCGTAACCGCGGCCAGTGTAGCCCCACCAGCCGGGCGTCCACAGGGCACCTTCAAAGGGTGCAGAAACCCAGTTGCCCGGCACATAGTAATAGCCGGCAGGTGCGTAATTCCAGTAGCCGGGCGTCCACAGGTAGTCCGGGCCAGGGGCGACGGGCTGGTCGTAGACAGGCAACTGCGGTGGAGGCTGCTGGGCCACGGGCACATTCGGGTCGAGCAAATCGTTGTAGAGTTGGTCGTCGTTACCGTTGTATGGCTGAGCGTACTGCCCGGCGGAAGACTGGGCATCGGCGTACTGAGAGGCACCCGGGGGTGGCAGGGTGTTATAGCTGTAGGCCTCGCTGCGGCTCTGGCGGGCGCTTTGTAGCGGGTAGGTTTCGCCGTAGCTCTGAGGCTGATCGCTGTAGCTTTGGCCGGCTACGCGGGTGCCGCGCACGGCGGATGTGGGCTGCGGTTGCGCAGATTGCACAGGCCCACCCGCGATCGGCATGGCGAGATTGGCGCTGGCAGGGTCACTTGCAGCATTGCCGTCGACGATAGGTGCCTGTTGCACGGCGGCCATGTCTGACCGGCAGCCCGCCGTAAGAGCGAGAACAGCGCTAAGGGCCAGGGCGATTACTGTTTTGGGGCCGGACGCCAACGTGACGGTATTGGCCATTGTGTTCGTGCGAGTTCGGTCTTGATGCGTCATGAGGTGCCGTTCCTTGGATGAGCCGGATGCCTTGGAAATGCATCATGCGGCCTAATCCATATAGGGGAAGAACACCGGGACGGCGAAAGGGTTGCGTGAGTTACGCGTACCAGAAGGCCGCTCGTGTGTAACGGCCTTCTGGTACGCAGAAACTTTATAGGGCGTTCTGGAGCTTTTCGCCCAACTGCTTGATGTGCTCGCCTTCGCCTGCTTTGGCATGGCCGGCAAGGGCGGTGGTTTCCTTACCCAGCTTGGTTAGAAGGGCCTTGATCTTGGCGTCATCCAGCTTGTCGTCCCCGAGCAGCTTTTTAAGCGCATTCAGGTCAGTTACAAGCTTTTTTGCGCCTTCGACCTCATGCTCTTCGAGGAATTTCTCCCAGCCTTCGATGTTTTTGATCGCCGCTTCCGGCTTCAGATTTCCGATATCTTCCAGGGCCTTGATTGTGGTGGTGAATTTGGTGGTAGGCATGCATTTTCTCCTGCGGTACTGGGTTTGCACGAGGGCATCATGTCCCCGGACGCGTTGTACGATGCCGCGGATAGAACCCGGCGGCTGAGGCACCGGGGCGGAAGGCTTGACCGCGCGCACAATATGGACAGCCGGTATCGCGGGGTGGAAGCAGCGGGCCGTTGGCGGGGTTTGGCGAGGGTCGGCTGCATGGTGCGCAGGTGGCGTGCGCCGCGCTAAACTACAGCCATGAGCCGCTCCCCGAAACGGTTGAAGCGCTTTCACCATGGCCGCCGCGACCGTGGCAGGTCCTCTCGCTAGCTGCCATTTGCCTGTAGTTTTACTTTTAGCGCCCGTTGCGGCCAGCCGCCGTGCCGTTTGCACGAACAGGACTCCAGACCATGACCAATGCAGAGACCATGTCTTCGACCGCCTCCGACCAACCGGCTACGGCCATTGCAAATACCTTCGATGCACGGACAACGCTGCTTTCAGGCGGCAAAAGCTACACCTACTACCGGCTGGACTCGCTGGCGGCAGGCGGCATCGAGATTGGCCGGCTTCCTTTCTCGCTACGCATTCTGCTGGAGAATCTGCTGCGCCGGGAAGATGGCGTGACGGTGACGGCGGACGACATTCAGTTCCTTGCGCGTTGGCAGCCACTCGCTGAACCCAGCCGCGAGATCGCCTATATGCCGGCACGTGTGCTGATGCAGGACTTTACTGGCGTGCCGGCGGTGGTTGACCTGGCCGCCATGCGCGACGCAATGAAGGTGCTGGGCGGCGATCCGGAGAAGATCAATCCACTGCAACCGGCAGAGCTGGTGATCGACCACAGTGTGCAGGTAGACGAATACGGTGTGGCGAATGCGTATGAGATGAATTCGCTGCTGGAATTTGCGCGCAACCGCGAGCGGTATGCCTTTTTGAAATGGGGACAGACGGCGTTCCGAAACTTCAGCGCAGTGCCGCCGGGCATGGGCATTTGCCACCAGGTAAACCTGGAGTACTTGGCGCGTGTGGTTTTCACGCTGGATGTGGAAGGCGAGACGATCGCCTATCCCGATACGCTGGTCGGCACCGACAGCCATACCACCATGGTGAATGGCCTGGGCGTGCTTGGCTGGGGTGTGGGCGGCATCGAAGCAGAGGCGGCCATGCTGGGTCAGCCGGTGAGCATGCTGTTGCCGCAGGTCGTCGGTTTCAGGCTGACGGGTAAGTTGCGTGAGGGTGCAACGGCGACCGACCTGGTACTGACAGTGACCGAGATGCTGCGCAAGCATGGCGTGGTGGGTAAGTTCGTGGAGTTCTATGGCAGCGGTGTAGCCGAGTTACCACTTGCCGATCGGGCGACTATCGCCAACATGGCCCCGGAGTACGGCGCAACATGCGGTATTTTTCCGGTAGATGCGGAGACGCTGAACTATCTTCGACTTACAGGCCGGCCCGACGACTTAGTGCAGCTTACAGAGGATTACTACCGCGCACAGGGTATGTTTCACACAGCAGAAACCCCGGAAGCCGAGTACACCAGCACCCTAGCGTTGGATCTGAGTACAGTGGAGCCGAGCATTGCCGGACCCAAGCGACCGCAGGATCGCATCGCACTCAGGCAGGCATCGGAGTCGTTCGCAAAGGCACTACCGACGCTGTATGGCAACAACGTGAAGGGCGACCGGCAGATTGTGCGATGGGTGGGCGAGGGCGGCCACATGAGCGCAAACGGCACAGTCGAAAGCACAGTGGGCGCACCGGAGCCAGGGAAGGATGGCGTGCTTGCCGTTCTAGATGAGCCGATCCCCAGCGTGCAGGCGCGCACCGGTGTCGACCCCGAGCCTTACCTGCATCACGGCAGCATCGTGATTGCAGCCATTACGTCGTGCACCAATACGTCGAATCCGTTCGTGATGATGGCCGCCGGTTTATTGGCCAAAAAGGCAGTGGAGCGTGGACTGCAAACGCCGCCGTGGGTCAAAACGTCGCTTGCTCCCGGCTCGCGGGTAGTTACGGATTATTACGACAAAGCGGGGCTTACGCCGTATCTTGACCAATTACGGTTTAATACTGTTGGGTACGGGTGCACGACTTGTATCGGAAATTCCGGCGCGCTGCCGACAGATGTGTCAAAAGCCATTGAGGAGCATGGGTTAGTTGCTGTAAGTGTGCTAAGTGGCAATCGAAATTTCGAAGGTCGTATCAACTCCGATGTGCGGGCGAACTATTTGATGAGTCCACCGCTGGTGGTGGCGTACGCTCTCGCCGGCCGCATCGACTTTGACTTTGATACGGAGCCGCTCGGCTTTGACGAACGAAATACGCCGGTCTACCTGCGCGATCTATGGCCCACGCAGCAGGAAGTGTCTGCGGCGGTGCACGATTCGATTGACGCGGGGATGTTTCGCAAACAGTACAGCACCGTGGCTGACGGCGATACCAACTGGCGCAATTTGAAATTTCCGCTGGGCGACACCTACGGCTGGGAGCCGGAGTCGACCTACATTCGCAAGGCGCCGTACTTCGATGGAATGACGGCAGTTCCTGCGCCTGTACAAGACATTCACGACGCGCGTGTGCTGGCCGTGCTGGGCGACTCCGTTACGACGGACCATATCTCCCCGGCGGGTTCGATCAAGCTGAACGGCCCTGCCGGCCGTTATCTGTCGGAGCACGGCGTGAAGGCGACCGACTTCAACAGCTATGGCTCACGCCGCGGCAACCATGAGGTGATGGTGCGCGGCACGTTTGCGAATGTGCGGCTCAAAAACAAGCTGGCACCGGGCACGGAAGGTGGCGTTACTCGTCTGCTGCCAGAGGGCACCGGCATGAGTATTTACGATGCCTCGGTGGAGTATGCGAAGCGAGGCACGCCGCTGGCTATCCTTGCCGGTAAGGAGTACGGCTCTGGCTCGTCGCGTGACTGGGCGGCCAAGGGTCCACGGCTACTCGGCATCCGGTTTGTACTGGCGGAAAGCTATGAACGCATTCACCGGTCGAATCTGGTTGGAATGGGAATTTTACCGCTGCAGTTTCAGGCGGACGAGAGCGTCAAGACCTATGATCTAAATGGCGAAGAGATATATTCGGTGCCGGGTCTGGAGGCGATGCTCGATAGCCGTTTCGGCAATGGAAAGCAGATCACGGTTGAAGCCACACGGGACAACGGCGATGTAGTTTTTATACCGGCCACGGTGCGTATCGATACGCCGCAGGAGATCCTGTATTACCAGCACGGTGGGATTTTGCAGTATGTGCTGCGGACGCTTGCCGGCAAGGCCTAAACGGGTGTTAAGTGAAACAGCAGAAGGGCGGCCAATGGTGGCAACCCTTCTGCTGTAATCAGCGTGCTGTTCCGTGGCATTTGCCGATTTACTGGCCCTTGTATTCCACGAACAGCTCAGGATAAGTCGCACGCAACGCCGCAATTTTTGGTACGTCACAGATTTGAATGTAGCTGCTGTCGGGGTTGTGCAGCGCGTAATCCTGGTGGTATTCCTCGCCCCGATAGAAGCCTTTTAACGGAGCAACCTGAGTTGCAATAGGCTTTGAAAACAGATGGGCGGCATTTAATTGCTGAACATATGCCGTGGCAAGCCGTTGCTGCGCGGGGTTTTTAAAGAAGATCGCAGACCGGTAAGACGTTCCCACGTCCGGCCCCTGCCGATCCACCTGCGTGGGATCGTGTGCCACGGAAAAGAAAATACGCAGCAGACCGCCGTAGGTGATGACGGACGGATCGTACGTGACTTCGACTGATTCTGCGTGGCCGGTTGTCTCGGTCGTGACCTGGTCGTAGGTGGCCGTATCTGCGGCCCCGCCAGCATACCCCACCACTGTTTTACGTACGCCTTTTACGCGCTCAAAGACGGACTGTGTTCCCCAAAAACAGCCGCCCGCAAACACCGCGGTCTGCAGAGGGCCGGAAGCACGTTGCGCATCCTGGGTTGCGACAGGAAAGGGACGAGCCGTCGCGGCATTTGCGTGGCAACCTGTAAACGGCAGGGCAAAGACGGCAAAAAGGACAGCGGACGAGAGCAAGCGGCGCATACACAACTCCTGTTATTTGGATGCGTTGCTCCCTGTTTAGTACCGGCTGTTCGGCCGCCTCGGCAGCAAGGTCTCACGGCCGTCACGGTTATGGGCCAACGATAAACTGCTCCAGCCTGCCATCGGGTACCGTGTAGGTACTTAGTGAGAGCAAGCGACCCTTTGCAAACTCAAGTTGAAAGTTGCGGAAAATCATGCCGCCGCGCAGGGACTCGCCGGTCTGCCGCACAACACCTACTCCGCCCAGCGGCGACAGGCTTTTGGCATAGTCATCGACCGTTTCCGGGGTGAAGTAGAACTGCGTATCGGAAGTGAACAGCGATTTGTCCAGGCTGCCCTTTTGCAGTGAGATCAGGATCGCCCGTGCCTGTTCTTCGGCGGCCTTTACCGTGCCCTTCGATGCCGGGGGCGTGACTGGCGAGGCAGATTGCGTCTTGGTGGAACCAGTGGCCGCAGCGATGGCGGGCAACAGGATCGGAGTAAGTTGGCGTGTGACCAGGCCAGCCACGCGCGCCTCTTCATTGGTGAGGGCGGCAAAACAGACATCATCATCGAGCGAGACGACGTTGTTGGAAACGAAGCCACCGACCTCGCCGGAGTGGTAAATCGACCGTTTGCCATTAGGAAAGGTGTGCACGAAAACGCCGAGACCGTACCCGGAGCTGCTGCCGTCTTTGAGCCGGAAATCTGTCTTCATCTCGTTGTAGCTGGCAGCGTTCAGCAGCGTGCGATGCACCACGCTCTCATCCCATACAAGGAGCGTAGCTACCGGCATGGCAAGCTGGGCGTCGCCAAAGTACCAGCCTGGAGCCTCAAGGATGGCAGGGCGCATTGGACCAAGCGCGTGCTGCTCATATCCGCGTACCTGCAACCGGTCGCGCTGCGTATCCAGGTCAAGCACGCCCTGCAGCTTGAGCGGCTGCAGGATGTTCTGCCACAAAAAGTCGTGGAAGCTTTGACCACTTGCCTTTTGTACGATCAGCGCGGCAATTTCAAAATTTGTATTGCTGTACTGCCACTTCGTTCCGGGGTCAAAATCCAGCGGCTTTGACGCCCACGCCGTTATGAGTGTCAGGGGATCGGCAGGCTGCGTCCAGGCAGGGATGGTGTAGTCCTGCGGGGCATAGTCGCTGTAGCCGCTGGTGTGTGTCAGCAGGTTGCGGATCGTGACTTCGTTTGCACGGGTAAAGTTCGGGAACCACGTTGCGATCGGGTTGTCGAGTCGCAGGACGCCGCGCTCCTGCAGCAGCAGCAGGCAGGCGGCCGTGAACTGCTTGCTAATGGAGCCGATTGGATATGCCATGGCTGCATCCGCGACGACTGCCTTTGTAGTGGCTTGCGAGATCGTCAGCTTGCCGTCCGTGTTGGACGGTAACGCGATGTTACGTGGCAGTGATGCCTGCCCGAACGCCTGTGTATAGATAACGCTGCCGCCACGCGCAATGCCAACTGAGACACTCGGCACGTTTGTCGAGGTGACGACCTGCCGAATCACCGTGTCGACCCTGCTGCGTTCCATCGGCGTAAGTTGTTGGGCATTTAGAGGGGCCAGAGTGGAGGCGTATATCGCCACGCCTGCGATCCATTTCATTCAGCATTCTCCGTTATGAGCTATGTCTTTGACTGTACCGGACGGCCATTATTTTCGGTTTACACCAAATTCATATCTGATACCCAATCGGTCACGCTCCACGCTGGTATAGCCCGCCAGGCCGCTAGATGCGGTCTGGCGGGCGGAAATGAAACAATATCCGCAATGCAAACTTTCGATATCGTCGTTGTTGGTGGTGGCCCCGCAGGCGCGACTGCCGCATACAAGCTGGGTCGATCAGGGGCAAAGGTGATGCTGCTGGACAAGGCAGCTTCATTTCCCCGGGACAAGCCATGCGGCGGCGGGCTGAGCGCACGTCTGCTGGATCGCTTTCCGTATGTGCGGGAAATTCTGGAAGCGGCGGAGGTACCGGTGAACCCGGTATCTCGGGTGCACTTGGAGTCGCCGGACGGGACGCGGGTCACATACCAGCAGGGCGAGCCGATCCTGTACCTGATCCGTCGCTGGGAGTTCGATGCCGCGCTGTTCCGGCGAGCGGAACGGGTCTGCATTGTGAAGGCTGGCGTAATGGTGCGCAAATGCACCGTGCTGCCGACGCATGTGGAGCTGGAAAGTACTACAGGCGAGGTGTTCTGCGCGCCAATCATCATTGGAGCCGATTCCGCCAACTCGGTGATCGCGCGGCACACCGGGCTGCGGAGTGAGGCGGCGCACAAGGAGTACGCCGTGGACATGATGGAGGAGACGACGTACGACCGGTTGCAGGTGGCGGACCGGAATGCGATCTACCTGTTCCTGACGCTGACGGAGACGTTTGGCTATGGCTACATCTTTCCGAAGGCGGAGCACCTGAATCTGGGGTTCGGCTGCAAGCTGGATTGGTACTTGTCCGCTTTGCGCGGCAAGGGCAAGGAGCACCACGCGGAGTGGGTCGACGTGCTAAAGGCGAAGGGCGATGTGACTGGCGAAACGAATCGCGAGTGCTACAAGGCGTTTCCGATCCCGGTGAGTGGCCCGCTGCATCGGACGGTGACGGATCGCGTGCTGCTGGCGGGCGATGCGGGTGGGTTTGTGAATGCATTCACGGCGGAAGGCATCTTTTACGCGATGGTGTCTGGGGAGCTGGCGGCGGATGCGGCGCTGGAGGCGATCCGGACCGGGAGATACGACGCTCGGTCGCTTGGGAGCTACGAGCGGGCGTGGAGGCAGGAGATTGGGAGCGACCTGGAACATGCGGTGGAGATTCAGCGCCGGCTGTTCAACGGGTCAGGCAGGATGGATTCGCTGGTGCGGAACGCATCGCGCGATCCGGAGTTGCTGCGGCTGATCATCGGCTACAGCATGGGCGCGGCGACGTACGAGCAGTTGCGGAGCCACATGATGCGGTCGACTGTTCCAACGTGGGTTTGGGGAAAGATGAGAGCGGCGGTGGGGCTGGGGTAGGACCCTCC
>CAXTJO010000036.1:0-28376 GCA_964244665.1 uncultured Terriglobus sp. | reverse complement strand
CCCACCGGCGGCCTCGACCCCATCACCTCCACCACCATCGTCGAGCTCGTCGTCAAGCAGCGCGACGTCGCCCACACCACCTCCCTCATGATCACCCACCGCCTCCAGGACGCCTTCACCCTCGCCACCCATCGCTACGACGAAGCCGCCAACTCCATGAAGGTCATCCCCAACAACGGCATCGACGACAACACCACCTTCCTCCTCCTCAACGAAGGCAAAATCGTCTTCTCCGGCACCACCCTCGACCTCACCCACTCCCAGGACCCCTGGATCAAGTCCTACCTCGCCTGACCCCCGTCTGAACCACGCTCGTGCATCCGCGTTTCACGTTCGGCGTTTCAAGAAAGCCCCGGCGCAAGTTCTCGCCCGGCGCTGCGCCGTGTGCTCAGGTACCGGCGAACCGGCTCATCGTAAAGCTTCATCACAACCCACGCAAACGTCACCATCAGGACGACACCGAGCGCCACCGCCGTCCACAGCGACCGCGAAACCAGGTGGTGTTTGCTGGCGTAGTCGCCCCATATCCAGATCACGCTGTAGTGCGTCATGTACAGCGGATAGGAAACATTGCCGAACGTCCGGCACAACCGCGCAATCCTCGGCGTGACCGCCACACTGGCGCCCATCGCAACGATCGTTGGAAAAACCAGAATGATCACGACCGCCTCTCGTATCCACGCACCCCGTGCGTAGGGCATCGCCAGCGTTCCAAACAGCAACAGGCTCAGGGCCCCAAACCCCAGGCGGGTGCGGAACCTCCAGCCCAGGCGATAAATCAGCAAACCGGCAGAAAAAGAGAACGCAACACGCACCCCGCCGTCCCAAAAGTTGCGGGCACTCCAGCCACCGGACAGGTCCCCCGCGCGATGACCCGTCCAACACAGACCGACCGCTGCAACCAACGTAAGCACCATCAATGCATTGCGCCGCAGCCGGTACAGCACCAGCCCGAAAACCAGATTCGCAATGTACTCCCAAAAAAGCGACCACGACGGTGCATTCAAACTGAAAAGATTGCGGCTACGCTCCTGCATCGCTCCATACGGAATCAGGAACACCGACGCAGCCAGCAGCAAACCCATCGTCCCGGCACTGTAGCCCGGCGTTCTTCCGAAAGGGTTCACATAAAACGCGAGCCAGCCAAGCAAGGCACCAAAAATCACCATGGGCTGCAGTCGGGTCAGCCGTGCCTTTAAAAACCTGCCCAGGCCCATGGTTGCAACCCGGTCATCGTAGGCATACCCAAGCACAAAGCCGGACAAACAAAAGAAGAAGTCGACGGCCAGAAAACCATGCCCGATCCAGAGCTTGCTGTAGTCCCACACAGCCATCTCAGAGAAGTGAAACGTCACCACGCACAGCGCGGCTACTCCACGTAAGCCGTCGAGCACCTCAAAATGAGGCTTGCTCCCGACCAAGGCAATCGCATCTTTCGGCTTCATCCCACCTCTTTCCCGGACCGGCAAGCGCCGTTCACCATACTCCTTGCAGCACGCCCGGCGGAACCAGGCAGTGTCCGACAAAGCCGATGGACCGCATTCGTCGAAGGCGCACAGCTTTAGACCTTTTCGTATAGGTATAGCTCTGTCATTTCGACCGGAGCAGGACAGCTCCACCGTCCCGCGCAGCGGAGAAACCTGCTTTCTCCCGATCAGAACTACACCTCGAAGTAAACCGGTCTAGAGCTGCGGGACTGTACGGCCCCCCGTGCCCCATGTCCGGATTTTCGGACATGGGTTCCTCCCCTCCCCATATCCTGTCTCCCATCTGGCCTTATTGCAGTGTCTGAACCTTTTTTGTTAAGGCCGACTTCTGTCATTTCAACCGGAGCAGGACAGCTCCACCGTCCTGCGCAGCGGAGAAACCTGCTTTCTTCCCGATCAGAACTACAGTCAGAAACCCTCACCGATGTAATTCCCGACCTGCTTCAACCCGCTCCATCATGCTTCCCTACCGCCCACCCTCCGTCGCCCGCACAAAAGCCGCCACGTCCGCGTGGAACTGCCGCAAAACATCCTCCCGCACATAAATCATGTGCCCCGCCTCGTAGTAGTGATAACGGATATTCCCCTGCAGCGGTCGCGCCATCGGCAGGTGGTGCATCTCGTAAATGCCCTCAAAGTATGGCGTCGCCAGGTCGTAATACCCGCCCGCCAGCATCACCTTCATCTTCGGGTTCAGCTTCATCCGGTACGCCAAATCCGGCATCACATTCGCGCCCGTCTCCACCGTGCCCGGCGCGCCGCCCGGCCCACCGCCGCCACGGCCCGGCGGACGATGCGTCAGGTCCCAACGGAATTCCCCGCCATCCCGCCCACTCAGCAGGTACGTGTCCTGCGTCGCAAACTTCAGGTCATTGTGCACATACGTGTTGATCGCCGCATTCCACGCTGACGTAATCGCCGCAGACTGCGCGTCATACCCCGTCGACTGTGCCAGTGGGTCCAGCTCCGGCCCCGCATACCGCGTGTCCAGCCGCCCCACCGAGATGCCCTCGTCATACCGCAGCCGCTCGCTGAACTCCCCGCCCTGTACCCGCAACTCCGACCGCAACAGGTAGTCCACCGGCAGCCCGATATACCCATGCAGCTTCTCCGCCACCGCCTGCCGCTCGGCATCCGGCAGCTCCGACCCCTTTAGCAGCGCCGTCATGTACTCGCCCAGCGCAAACTTCTCCACCTCCGCCAGAAACGGCTTCAGCGCGGGCGGTTGCACCGGCAGCTTGTGGTGGAACCACGCCGTTGCGGCCATCGTCGGCAACGCCAGCGCATACGCCTGGTCCACTCCCGGGTTCGCCGTCGGCCCATCCACCGAATTGTCGAAGCTCAAAATCTGCGACAGCAGAATAATCCCGTTCAAATCCACCGACCGCAAGTCCGCCGCCAGCACCGCACTTCGCGGCGTCCCGTAACTCTCCCCAAACAGGTACTTCGGCGAGTTCCACCGGTTGTACTTCGACAAAAATCGCCGGATAAACCGTTCAAATGCGTGCCCATCCGCGTCGATGCCGTAAAACGCCTCCGTCTTGCCCTTGCCGAACGTCCGGCTCAGTCCCGTCCCCGGCGCGTCGATAAACACCACGTCCGACACGTCCAGCAGCGAGTCCTCGTTCGGCACGATCGCGTATGGCGCGCCTTCCTGGTGCTCCGTGTCCGGCGTCACGATCCGCTTCGGCCCAAACGTGCCCATGTGCAGCCACATCGTCGGCGACCCCGGCCCGCCGTTGTAAATGAACATCACCGGCCGGTGCTCCGCCGCCGCATCCTTCTTGAAGTACGCCGCATAGAACATCCGCGCCGTCGGCGGCGCATCCGGTGCATCGGCCTTTACACCGCTGTCCGGCAGCGGCTTCCCGTCGAACCCCAGCGTCGCGTCCTGCGCATCCGTCGCGCCCACCGTAATCGTGCCCGCCACCGCGCGGTACGCAATCGTCTGCCCGCCCACGGCAACCGACCCCTCCGTCACGGAATCCACCGGTCCTGCGGGTACCGCTGCCGTCGGCGCGCCTCCACGCCCACCCCGCGCAGTTTCGTTCGAAGGCGGTGCCACCGCCGCCGGCGCACTTTCACTTGGCACGGTCGGCTCCTGCGCGCCCAACAGAGCCGGCACCGTTCCCGCCGCCAGGCAAAACAGAACAACGCAGCAACGCCGCTTCAAAAGCATCGTGTCCCTCATGAATTTCGGTCGAACTCTTGGAATGCGTCGAGTATACCCGCCGCAAGCTCCACCGCACGGAACGCCACCTTCCGAACCGCACAGTCCCAGAGGTAGAACTCTGTCATTTCGACCGGAGCAGG
This sequence comes from uncultured Terriglobus sp., assembly GCA_964244665.1. GTDB lineage: Bacteria > Acidobacteriota > Terriglobia > Terriglobales > Acidobacteriaceae > Terriglobus. The sequence goes on along the minus strand of CAXTJO010000036.1, from coordinate 24,576 downwards.
ACAGCTCCACCGTCCTGCTCCGCAGAGAAACCTGCTTTCTTTCCGTAGCGGCATTCCATCTTGAACAGTCGCTGGCATCCAGTCCTCCGCTTCTGGTTCTCGGCCCGCGATACCATCTGTCCATGCGCATTCTCATCCCCGGCGGCAGCGGACAGGTTGGCACGCTCCTCGCACGCGACCTTACCCACACCGGCCATCACGTCACCGTCCTCTCCCGCTCCGTCCCGCAAACTGCAGCGGCGGCAAAACTCCCGTGGCAGGTCGAATCGTGGGACGGCACAACGATCGGTGCCTGGGCACAGCTCCTTGAAACCACCGACGCCGTCATCCATCTCAGCGGACGTACCGTCAACTGTCGCTACACGCCCGAAAACCGCAAACAGATCCTCGAGTCCCGTACCCTCACCACCGCACTCGTCGGCCGGGCCATCGCCGAGGCAAAGCATCCGCCACGCATCTGGCTCAACAGCAGCACCTCCACGGTCTACCGCAATGCCCTCGACCGCGACATGGACGAGGCTACGGGCGACATCCTCCCCGTCGACCCCGGCATGCCTGAAAGCTACAACTTCTCCGCCGGCGTCGGCCTCGCCTGGGAAAAGGCCCTCAACGACGCAGACACACCCAACACCCGCCGCATCGCCCTTCGCACCTCCATGGTCATGAGCCCCGACCCGCACGGCGTCTTTGACGTTCTGCTCGGCCTCGTTCGCCGCGGCCTCGGCGGCACCCAGGCTTCAGGAACCCAGTACATCTCCTGGATGCACGACGCGGACTATACCCGCGCCATCCGCTTCCTGCTCGAAACGGAGACGGTCGCCGGTCCCGTCAACATGACCGCGCCCAGTCCCCTGCCCAACGCCGACTTCCTTCGCATCCTCCGTCACAGCAATGGCACCCGCATCGGCCTGCCCGCCGCCCGGTGGATGCTCGAACTTGGCGCCCTCTTTCTCCGCACCGACACCGAACTCATCCTCAAGAGCCGCCGCGTCACCCCCGGCGTCCTCCTCGGTGCCGGCTTCGACTTCCTCTACCCGGACTGGCCTACCGCCGCCAAAAATCTCGTCCGCCGCTGGCGCGCCCTCCACGGCTAGGCCATCACACAGAAATTAGTGGCTGCCCCAAAACCTGTGCAACCGCCCTTAACTCCTCTGTTTTGACGATTTTGCGTCTAACCCCAACCGAATGAGGATTTTACCGAAACAACCCAACAGAATGACGAATTTAGCGACAGGGGAGGGGGGGAGGGGGGCACCTACCGGTTTCCCCTCCCCCAACACCCGGTGAAAGAAGTCCAGCATCTCCCGATTCAGGTGCAGCGCAAGCTCCGGGTCGTACCGCAGGCCCTCATTCCGCATAAACGCATGCGCCCCATTCACCTCGTGCCAGCTGTACTTCAGGTTCAGGTCGTCGAACCGGGCCAGTATCTTGCGCCGCTGTTCCAGTGAGATATGCGGGTCCCGCCGCCCCCAAATCATCAGCAACTCGCCCCGAATTTCCTCTGCCCGCTTCAGCGAGTCGTCGCTCTTGCCTTTGCCCAGCGATCCCTGCGCAATATCGGTCCCGTAAAAGCACACCGTGCCCCGCACCTCCGGCTCCATCGCCGCCCGAAAACTCAGGTGCCCACCCAGACAAATGCCCAACGCCCCGATGCTCCCCGTGCAGTCTTCCCGCCCCTTCAGGTGGTCGATCATGGCGCGGGTGTCGCCATCGTAACTCGCCAGGTCTTTCTCATACTTCCACCTGTTTCCACGGTCGCTGCCCGCCTGGTCATACTGCAGCACCGTCCCCGCCTCCTCAAATTCGTGGTACACCTCCGGCATCGCGACGATGTACCCATGCCCCGCCAGCATCGCTCCCGTTCGTCGAATCGGCCCGGTAATCTGAAAGATCTCCGAGTAAAACATCACCGCCGGATACTTTCCCGCCGCCACAGGCCGCAGAATGTGCGTCCGCATCGGCCCAAACGGCGTTTCCAGGGTTTCAAAACTTGGCTCGGCAATGATCACGCTTTATCTCCAACTCACCGACAAATGCCATCGCAGGTTGCGTTCTACAGCCTTCCGCAGCACCGTCGCGTATTCCCGTAACTCTTCGCGCACCAGTTCACTTTCGGTGCCCAGCGCCGCAGGCTCCATCTCAAGGTTCTCCAGGAGTGCGAGTACCGTCTCCAGCCCTGTCCGCGCCGGGAACCATTGGGGCGGCGGGAGCTTGCTCAGCAGTGCCGGATCACCCGCGCCCTCCTCGATCAAAAGCGCCATCGAGTTCTCGTCCGCTGAAAAAAATTCAATCAACGGCCTTGACCCAAGATTCACCGACATCCGCTCCAGCGCGTCCTCGTTCCGCGCCAGCGCCCGCCCGTTCACAAATGTGTCGTATCCCGGGTCTTCCCCCTCGACGACGATGTAAAGCGAAGCAGCCATGTCCTCAGCAGTCTAACGTGTTCCGCCCTACCGTCGGAAGAGCGCTCTGCGCTCCTGGCGAGCGCAAAGCACCGGACCCCTGGAATAAAACTGAGAGACATACACATCGACAAAGAGGCTGCGGCACATGCCGCAGCCTCTCTCGTCCCCGCTCCTGTTACAGCGGCCTAAGTGCGCGGCGCGGTATCACCGCCCGGACCACCTGCAGCCGGACGTCTTCCACTACGACGACGGCGACGGCGGCCTGCACCCGCCGGCCGCTCGCCTTGAGGTGCCGCCGCCCCGTTTGCGGCGGCAACGGAAGCACCTTCGACCTCTTCCTCTTCACCCTCGTCTCCGTCCAGGTCGTCGTCCTCTTCAAAGTCCTCGCCGCCTTCCAGCGTGATGGTCTCCTGTTGAGGTGGCGGCGCGGTACGCTCCGGGCGCGGTGCACGCTCGGTGCGCGACTGCTCCACATACTCGCCGCGCTCCGGTCGCGCACTCCGGCTTCCGCGGTCACGGCCAGCGTCGCCACCCGCGTTTGGATCGACCTCGGGCAAGCCCAGCTTCGTCCTCTGCTCCCGCAAAACGGCCTTGCGCGAGAGCTTCACCCGGTTGCCTTCGATGGTCAGCACCTTTACCAGGATCTGGTCGCCCTCGCGAAGTTCGTCTTTTACGTCTTTTACGCGATGTTCTGCAATTTCAGATACATGGAGCAATCCATCCGTGCCGGGGAAGATTTCGACAAACGCTCCAAACTCTGCCAAACGGACGACTTTGCCGAGATACGTCTTGCCTACTTCCGGAACGGCAGTAATGTCGTTGATCATCTGCAACGCGCGGGCAAGGCCGTCCGGATCGGACGATGAAACATCCACCTTGCCGGTATCGTCCACGTCAATCTTGACCTGAGTCGCCTCAATAATACCGCGGATGATCTTGCCGCCGGGTCCGATCAGGTCGCGAATCTTATCCGTGGGAATCTGCAGGGTCTTGATCTGCGGTGCGAAGCGAGACTTCTCTTCACTGGCGCCGTTGATCACCGCGTCCATCTTGTCCAGCAGGAAGAGACGGCCGTGGCGTGCCTGCTCCAAGGCTTCGCGCATGATCTGGGGCGTAATGCCCATGATCTTGATGTCCATTTGCAGCGCGGTAATCCCTTTACGGGTTCCGGCGACCTTGAAATCCATATCGCCGTAGTGATCTTCCGCGCCGGCAATGTCGGTGAGGATGGCGTACTTCTCACCCTCCTTGACCAGGCCCATGGCGACGCCGGCAACGGACCCTTTCAGAGTAATGCCAGCCTGCATCAGAGCAAGTGACGCACCGCAGACCGATGCCATAGACGACGAACCGTTCGACTCCGTAATGTCCGACACGATGCGGATGGTGTAGGGACTGTCTTTTTCGTCGGGCAGCACAGCCTCGATGGCACGCTGCGCGAGCGCGCCGTGTCCGATTTCGCGGCGGCCCGTACCGGTCATACGTCCAACTTCACCAACACTATAGGGAGGAAAGTTGTAGTGAAGCATGAACCGGCGCTTCTGCTCGCCCTCGTAGCTCTCAAGTCGCTGCGCGTCATCCCCGGTGCCGAGAGTCGCAGTGACGAGCGCCTGGGTCTCGCCCCGGGTGAACAGAGCAGACCCGTGCGTACGCGGCAAAACTCCGACTTCGATGTCGATCTGACGAATCTGATCGAAAGCACGGCGGTCCGGACGGACACGGTCGTTCAACACCTGGTCGCGGAAGATGTTTTCGCGGATCAACTCAAAGGTTTTGCCGAAACGCTTGGCTGCGACGGTATCGCCATCGGGCAGCGACTTCTTCGCAGCATCCTTGATTTCTTTGACCCTGGCGTACGACGCAGTTTTGTCATGCTTTTGGGTGTTTACCGCATCGGCAAGCTGCTCATGCAGGCCTTTACGCAGCTCATCGTAATAAAGGCTGGTGTCTTCAAGGGCAGCCATGGTGCGCTTTGGCTTGCCTGCAAGCTTGGCAAATTCGATGATGGCGGAACATATCTTCTTGATCTGCTCATGACCGAATTCAATCGCATCCACGACTTTCTCTTCCGAGATTTCCTTCGCGCCCGACTCGACCATCACAATGCCGTCCAACGTGCCGGCGACGGTGATGTTGATGAGGCTGTCCTTACGCTGCGTGTAGGTGGGATTGACGACGAACTCCCCGTCGACGATGCCCACACGGACGGCACCGATGGGGCCGGAGAACGGGATGTCGCTCAGAGCCAGCGCACAGGACGCACCATTAATGGCGATGATGTCCGGATCGTTTTCCTTATCGGCGGAGTAGACGAAAGCAACGACCTGGGTCTCATGACGGTAGGTCTCCGGGAACAACGGACGAATAGGACGATCGATCTGACGAGAGGTGAGGATTTCCTTTTCGCTGGGACGGCCTTCGCGCTTGATGAAGCCACCGGGGATGCGGCCTCCGCCGTACGCGGTCTCGCGGTACTCCACGGTGAGCGGGAAGAAATCGATGCCTTCCTTGGGTTCAGGTGCCCCCACGGCGGTCGCGAGTACGACGGTGTCGCCCGATGTGACGAATGCTGCGCCGGATGCCTGCTTGGCGATGCGTCCGGTTTCGAAGGTAATTTGCTTGCCCCCGGCAAGCTCCACGGTGGTCTGCTGCTTCATAGCGGCTGTTCTCTCTTTTGTGTGATTGGGAAGTGGTAAATGCGTGAGCGGGAATGCTCAGAACGCGGACAGACCGCCACGGCACGACAGGACTTAGCCTGTATGGCCGGATGGCGGTCTGCGATGATGCGGAAACGAATTGCCTGCGTCAATGCGGCGATGGCCCCTCGCGCTTTGGCCGCCGGGAGCTGGAGCTAACCCGTGCGGTCTGGCTGCGTGTCGGTACTCGAAATGCAGGGTTACTTGCGGATGCCGAGCTTGCCGATAACGTCGCGGTAACGATCGGAATCGTTCTTTTTTAAATAGTCGAGCAGGCTGCGGCGCTTGGAGACGAGCATAAGTAAGCCGCGGCGGGAACCATGGTCTTTCTTGTGCGTCTTGAAATGCTCGGTCAGTTGGGTGATGCGCTCTGAGAGTATCGCGATCTGGACCTCGGGACTTCCGGTGTCGGAATCGTGCGTCTTAAATTTGCTGATGATCTCGGTTTTTTTCTGGATTGCCAACACGTGCTTACGAAACTCCTGCTTCTTTTTCGGTCGGTATTGTCTGACAGTAAGGATACCAGTAAAGCGGCAACGCAGCGAGTACCGGACAGACGCCGGATTAGCCCTCGATAGACGAGAGCTGCGGCAGTTTTGGAGCGGCGGATGCGGCGTGCACGGCGAAGGCTCCCGTGACTGCAGCGAAGGCCGGCTTGGGATGAAAGGTCGCGTCGAAAAGCAGCGGGCGCTGGGGTTCCCGGTCTGGGCGTGGCGTATGGCCGTTGAGCCAGCTGCCGGTGTCGTCCACACCCCAGGTTAGAACCGCACGGACATTCGGTTCGGCAAGAGCGGCCTGGAGATAGCCGGCATAGGTGGACGCGACGCCGGCATCGCGCACGGCAATGTCGGACGGCAAGTTGCCGTCGTCCACATCGAGCTCAGTGAGAAAGACTTCAAGGTCCATGCTGCGGCAGTCCTGAATGAACGGGCGTAAGGACGGGCCGTAGCCGCGTGCCGTGCCAGCCTTGATGTGGGACTGGATGCCTACAGCGTCGATAGGAACATTGCGCTGGCGGAGACGGCGAAGCAGAAGGAGAGTTGCGTTTCGTTTCTGCTGGTCCTGGTCGGTTTCGGCTTCGATGCCGTATTCGTTATAGGTCAGAAGAGCGCCGGCATCTGCCGCACGGGCGGTGCGGAAGGCAAGTTCGATATAGTCTTCGCCGATGAGATTGAGCCAGAGAGAGTTGCGAAGGCCATCAGGGCGGCCGTCGGGTACCCACACGGCCTCGTTCACGACGTCCCAGGAGTGCATGCGGCCGCGATAGCGTCCGGCGACAGTGCGGATGTGTTGCGTAAGAAGATTTCGGGCGTTTGCCGGGGTGGCGATTTGCGGGAGCCACGCGGGCAGGTACTCATGCCAGCACAGATTGTGGCCGCGCATCCTGATGTGATGTATTTCGCAGAAGTCGACAAATGCGTCGGCATCGACGAAGTTGAACTCAGCCTCCGTGGGGCGGATGGCACCCCACTTCATGGCGTTTTCAGCGACGGCGACGCTGCATTGCTCCGCGGCGATGCGACGGTACGCGTCGGAGTCGCGCAGGGGACGAGCGGCGAGGGCGAATCCGGCGAGCAGGCCATGTGCAGCGGCCGCGGCACGCAGAGACCTGCCGCCGCTCACATCGAACGGCGGTGGCAGAGCGGACGGCCTGGGTAGGTTGTGGCCGGGAGCACAGCCGTTGAATGCGAACAGCGCGGCAGCACCGCCGATGACAGCTTCGCGTCGGGACAGAAGCGGTTGCTGATGAAGGATAGACATGGATGCATCCTGTGGCGGTGAGGAGAAGGGCCGAATGGGGACAATTTAACCGCGATGGGCGTCTTTGCGGATCTGTCCCGTCCACAGAAGGAAGCGAAGAAGCTGGCGTTTCTCGTTCCACATAAAGCGGAGCATGATGGGTGCCGTGATGGCGTCGGCGTGGATACCGGAGTAGGTTTCAAGACGCCAGCGCAGGTAGGAGCTGCGCCACGGTGTAAGGCGGTGGCCACGGGTGGCGTTCCACAAAAAGGTAAGCGCGCCGCGCACGGATCCGAACATGACGCCTAGTGTATCCGGACTGCGTAACGCGTGAATCGCGGTGGCTAGAGGTAGTCGAAGAGGCTGGTCTTGTTGATCTTGGAAAGAGTGCTGAGCAGAGCGGTCTGCTGGTTTTCGACTGCGGAAAGCTGGGTTGCGAGGGAGACGGTGTCCGCAGCCAGCAGGCCGCTTTGCTGAACCTTGGTGTTGGTTTGCTGAGTGGTGACGTAGGTGGTTTCCGTGTTAAGGCGATTGAGGTTGGCATCGAGCGAACTGCGCTGGACGGTGACGCCATCAAGCGAACTGCGTAGGGCGGCGACGTTTGCGGTGCCGGTGCTGGAACCGGACTGCAGCTGGGTGATGGCGGTTTGCAAGGCGGCAAACACAGAGGAGGTGCCGCTGCCGAAGACACCGGACCCTGAGAGGGAGGTGGGGATGGACGCACCGTTGGGGCTGCGGATGCTGGCGGTTTGGGCATCTCCGTTGTAGGTGGTGGAACCATCGGCGTTGAGGGTGTAGGGCGTGGTGGTGCTGGCGCTGCCGGCGAAAAGGTAGCTGCCGCTGTAGCTGCTGTTGGCAAGATTGAGCACAGAGTCTCTGACAGCGGCAAGCTGGCTGGCGATGGATTGTTGCTGCGCAGGCGTTTGCGTGTTGTTCGCACCCTGCACGACGAGCGAGAGGGCGGAGGTAAGCTGGCTGACGACTGCGGCGAGGGCGGAGTCCGCGGCGGTAGCGCGGCTGGTGGCAGTTGTGGCGGATGTGAGAAAGCTGTCCTGCTGAGCGAGGGCGGCAGTGAGGGTGGAGCTGGTAGCGGCGGCAAGCGGGTCGTCCGACAGGGCGGAGATGCGGACACCGCTGGAGAGCTGCTGCAGGATGTGGGTCTGCTGTGTGGAGAGATCCTGCGACTGTTGCACGAGGGCGGCGGAGGAGGTGGCGTCGATGCGCATGCGGTGGCCTTAGGAGACGGCGGTGTCTGTGCCGAGATTGATGGCGGTGGCGAGAAGGGTGTCGAGGATAGAGAGAAGCTTGGCGGCCGCCTGGTAGGAGCGTTGGTACTGTGTCAGGTTGGCGGCCTCTTCGTCGAGCGAGATGCCGGAGGTGCTGTCGCGCTGGGTGGCGAGTTGGGTCTGAATGGCTGTGTCGGCGGCGCTGTCGCTGGTGGCGGAAGTGATGGTAGTACCAAGGCCGGAGAGGAGGGTGCTGTAGGCCCCCGCGTATGTGGTGCCGCCTGTGGTGTTGGCGGATTGGAGGGCGAGAAGTGCGTTGGCGTTGGAATTTCCACCTGCACCTTCAGAGGTGGAAGCGGCGGCAATGCCTGAGGGGTCTGTGAGGGATACGGCGATGGAGGTGGCGGCGCCCGCCGCGGTAGTACCCACGGCGAAGATGGTGCTGCCTGCGGTCCCGGCAGCCGTGTTACCGGCGGCGTTTGCGGAGTTCACGGTGGTGGCGATGCTGAAGGCGAGGGTGTCTAGTTGCGAGGTGACAGCCGCAAGGTCGGTGTCGCGGGTCAGGATGGCACCGGCGATGGAACCGCCGTGCAGGAGCGAGGTAATTTCGGCTCCGCCGATCGCAGAGGAGGCGTAGACGCGGGCAGTGCCGGAGACATTGGTAGTGCCGAGCTGATAGGTCTGACCGCCGTCGACGAGAAGGCTGCCATTGGTGGTGGAAAGGGCGATCTGGCCGTTTTCGCCGGTAGTTTGCTGCAAGCCGATGAGGCCGGAGAGCTGCGTGATGAGCTGTGTCCGGGCGTCTTCGATCGTGCTCCGGTCGTCCGTGGGAGCTGTGCTGGCGATGGCGAGATTTTGCGCGGCAATCTGGGTTAGCAGGCTGTTGACCTGCGTCACGCCGGTGGAGACCTGGCTGTTGAGTGCAGCGGTCTGGGTGGAGATGGAGGAGGCGGTGCGGTTAAAGGAAACGGCAAGGGTTTGGGCGGCGGCGAGGGTGCTCTGGCGGGCGCTCGTGCTGGTGGGATCTGCCGCGATGGCCGCCACGCCGGTAAAAAAGCTGCTGAGCGCGGCCTGAATACCGGAGCTGTCGCTGCCGGAGCTGTCGATGGTGAACAGGCTCTCGAGATTTTTGAGCGCGGCGAGGCGGGTACCGCTGGACGCGGCAGTATCGGTGGCCTGCTGCAGGCTGCGGTCGAGCACACGGTCGCGCTGCGTGACGACGGTGGCGGTGGCACCGGTGCCGGCTGTAAGGCCGGAGATCTGGACGGTGTCACCGGCGGTGAAGGAGACGGTGCGTTTCGTATAGCCAACAGTATTCTGATTACTGATGTTGGCAGCGGTGACCTCAAGCGCCGTCTGGTCGGCGAGCAGGGCGGCGCGCGTGCTGTTCAGCAAGCCGCTCAGCGTGCCCATGGACCCTCCGGTGAGGTGTGGGCTGCGGAGAAGCGCCGGCGGAGTATGACCTGGCCTCGAGCCGCAAGGACTTGCCGACGGAAGACGAGCAGGGCGTGCGCGAGGGCGGCGCGGCCGTCGGCTGGATGCGGTGCGGCGGTGAGAACAGTTTCCGCCTCGGCGCACAGTTTTTCGAGCGCGACGGCATCGTTGCGGATCAGAGCATCGGACGCCTGTGCGAGGAGCGTGGTCACTGTGTCTCCCTCTAGCCGAGCAGAGTCTGGATGAGCTTATCGGCGACTGCGGAGGCTGGGACCGAGTATGTGCCTGCGGCAATGGCCTGCTGAATCGCCGCGACTTTATCGGCGCGAACGTCGTCGTTGGCCGCGGCTGCCTGAAGCGTGCTGCCGACGCTGCTGAGCTGGGCACGGTCGGTGCGGGCCGCAGACGTCGCCTGAATGGGTGCGGCGGATTCTTTCTTGGTGGCAGCGACGCGGTCCGACGAACCGAGCAGCGTTTGAAGTACCTGTGAGTTACCGATTGCGTTTGCCTGTGACATTTCCTCACCTCTCCCCTGTTATCGGCGAAACTTCAGAACACTTTAGTATTGCAATCACACTTTCGTGCACTATTTTTTGGACACGTTCGGCTGTGTCTGTACCCCATTGGTGCCAGAACGATGTCCCGCAAGGGCACGCTCGATTTGTTTGGCGAAGCCGAGGGCGTTACTGTTCGCCAGACTGCCGGCAACAGCCTCGACGCCAAAGCTTTGCAGCGGACCGCTGCTGGTCGAACTATCGGATTCGTTGAGGGCGTCCTCGCCGGCCTGGCTCAGCGGCTTGAGCATCTCGCCAAGCAGCATGGCCTCAAATTGGTGGGCGGCTTTGTGCAAACGCTCCGTGCGAAGGGCGTCCGCGGTGCTTTGCGCCGGATTAACTGCGCTTGCGGGGGACGGAAGGGTTTGTAGTGCCAGGCTCACAGGACCTCCAGTTCGGCTTCGATCGCGCCGGCGGACTTCATAGCCTGCAGAATCGAGATGACGTCGCGCGCTGTCGCACCAATAGTCTGAAGCGAGCGGACGAGGTCCTCCACGGTCGACCCGGATTTAAGCTCGATGCGGTTCACAGGCTTGTCTTTCGCTTCAATCTGGGTGTTTTGCACAGTCTGCGTCGTACCGCCGGAAAACGCACCTGGCTGCGAGACGCCGAACTCCGAAACGATGTTGACGGCAAGACCGCCGTGCAGGATAGAAACGGGCTGCAGGACGACCGCGCCACCGATGACAACGGTGCCGGTGCGCTCGTTGACGACGACCTTTGCCTTGGGAAAGAACGGAACCTCCACAGCTTCGACACGGGAGAGCAGTTCGGGAACGTCCTCGCCGGGGTGCACGGCAATGTCGACCATGCGGCTGTTGGTGGCGCGGGCGACGGTGTGGCCGAGCGCCGTATTGATACCGTCGGCCATGGCGCGAGCGGACTTGAAGTCGGCATCCTGCAGAAGGATCGTGAAGCTGGTGCGGCCGGTAAGGTCGAGCGGAACGCCACGTTCGACCATGCCGCCAAGCGGGATGCGCGCAGTAGTCGGGTGATTGACCGATTTGGAGTTGCCGTTGGAGGTGACGGCATAACCGCCGAGCACAAGCGGACCTTGAGCCTCGGCATAAATTTTGCCGTCTGTACCGTACAGGGGTGTAAGGAGCAGAAGACCGCCCTCAAGGGAGTGAGCGTCGCCGGCGGAGGAGATGGTGAGATCGACGCGGGTACCGGAGCGGGCAAAGGGCGGCAGCGATGCCGAGACAAAGACGGCCGCAAGGTTTTGCACGCGGATGGAGCCCGCGGGAACACTGACGCCGAGGCGGAGAAGGGTGGCAGCAAGGGTCTGAACGGGAAAGCCGGTCTGCTGCGAGTCTCCGGTGCCATTCAGGCCGACGACGATGCCGTAGCCGACCAGCTGATTGTCGCGGATGCCCTCGATGGTGGAAATGTCTTTCACGCGGGCCATGTGCGGCTCGCCGCGCTCTGCCGCGAGCGCGCAGCCGGCAAGGAGCAGCATGCAGCCAAGCAGGAGGCGCAGGATCGACGGCGGGATGGGAGCGCGTGGGATCATGTCTATTCTCAGAAGATCAGGGCACGTTCGAGGAGGCGGACGAGGACGTTGGGACGGTGCGTGTAGTCGGTGACGACGCCGTTACCGCGCACCTGTAATTCGAGGCTGCTGATGGCCGTAGAGCGGACCTGATTCTGCTGCGAAATGTCTTCAGGGCGAACCAGGCCGCGAAGTACGATCGTCTTGGTTTCCTGCGAGAACTCGACCTGGCGGGCGGCTTCGATCACCAAAATGCCATTGGGCAGGACCTCCACGACTTCGCCGCCAACGATGGTACTGAGGGACGAGTTGTTCGCGCTTTGACCTTGGGCGTTGAGGGCAGACTGCGCGGTGCGGTTAAGCAGATTCTGCGCGGCGCTGGCGACCGTAAGTTTCGAGAAGAGAGCCGAGATGCTGGCGCTGGCACTCGACTGACGGGTACCCTTCACGGTGCCGTCGGTCGAGGAGGTGAGCTCTTCCGAGACGATGACGGAGATCAGGTCGTGGGGCTGCATGGCGCGAACGTCGGCGGTAAAGCGGTCGAGCCGGCCATTCTCGGTCCAGATGGAGCCGGGTTCGGGCTGGGAGCCGGCGCTAAGTGCGTGCACGCTGGCAAGATAGTCGTTGAGCGAGCTGGCAGCAGGACCCTTGCCCAGGGTACTGGAGCTGTGTGGGCGGCTTTTAGTGTTGGCGGAAGTGGGCTGCGTGGCGGGGGAAAGGGTGGGCGACTGCGCGGTGAGCAGGGCCGCGCCGAGCAGAATCAGGATCGCCGCATTAGCAAGAAGAAATCGCACGAGAAGCGCGTTCATGGAGAGAGGAGCTCGGCGATGCGCCGTAGTAGAGGGGATTTGTGACTGCAGAGCGCGGGAGTGGGGGATGGCGGTGCTCATCGCTGCACCTGTACGCGATGCGGTGCAACAGCGGTGCCGAGTAGATGATGTGCGGGTTCGATGCTGCCGGGCGCGGCGTCGACGACAACATCAATCGGAGCGCCGGACGCGGCAGACTGCGCGGAGTGGCCGCGAAGGATCATGCGTACGCTGCTGGATTCAATGGAGATCTCAACGGCATCGCCGCGTGCGATGAGCACGGGTGCAGGCGGGCTGAATGCTGCCTCGGAGAGGACGGTGGCAGAGCTTGCGCTCGACGCAATCACCGGCTGCGGCACAGCCTGAAGCGGTGTGGCCGAGAGTGCAAGGCTGGCCTCAAGCGGCACCATGGTGAGCGGCTTGCGGGAGTCGTGACAGTCCGCGACGCGAACCCACGCTTTGCGCAGGACGGGGTCGATGACAAGGTCGTGAACGCGGTAGCCGTCCTGCGCCAGAGCCGCCGTGCCACCGTGGACGATCCCGCGCGCGGCGTCTTCCACCGACGCAGCGCAGCGTGGGATGGCGGTAAGTACAGCGCTGCCGGACGGTGGGTCGGCGAGCACGGCAGGCGGTGCGGCGGCGAAGACGGCCAACGCAGCCGAGACGAACAGGAGGGCTGCTTTCATGCGCGCACCAGACCGTTCACCTGCTGGTACATATCGTCGGCCACGTGGATGACTTTGGAGTTGCTCTCGTACGCGCGCTGGGCCATGACCATCTGTACGAACTCTTCGACCACGTCGACGTTCGAACCTTCAAGCGCGCCCTGCTGCAGGGTACCCATGCCGCTGGTGCCGCCGGGCGCGTCGACGATGGCGTTGCCGGAAGCGTTGGTCTGCTGGAGCAGGTTGTTGCCGATCGAGGACAGGCCGCCCGGGTTGGGAAAGTTGGCCATCTGAAACTGGCCAAGCTGCGACGCGGTAGTCTGGCCGGGCAGGGTGGCGCTGACGATGCCGTACTGCGAGATGGTGACGGTGGTGGCGTTTGCGGGAATCGTGATTGCCGGGGTAAGCAGCTCACCGGTGGCAGTCATGAGCTGCCCCTGGTTGTTCTCGTGAAAGTTGCCGGAGCGGGTGTAGGCGGTAGTGCCGTCGGCGCGTGTGACCTGGAAAAAGCCGCTGCCCTGAATCGCAAGGTCCAGCTGGTTGCCGGTCTGGTTGAAGTCGCCCTGGGTATTGACGACTTCCGTGGCAACGGCGCGGGTGCCGAGGCCGATTTGCAGGCCGGCGGCGGTGGTGGAGGTGCTTTGGGCTGCGCCGGGCGTGACGAGGTTCTGGTACATCATGTCTTCGAACTGCAGGTTGCGCTTGCGAAAACCGGCGGTCGCGGAGTTCGCCAGATTGTTGGCGATGGTGTCCAGATTGGCCTGCTGGGCGCTCATGCCGCTGGCGGCGGTGTACATGGCTCGAATCATCGTGTGTGCCTCTTCCCTGCTTTGTGTCGGTTCCGTTACACGCGGCCGAGTTCTTCAGCAGCGGTTCTATCCAGGTCGTTGGAAAAGACGCTGAGCGCCTTTTGCATCATTTCGGCCTGCCGTTGGAACAGCAGGAGTTGCATGGTGCCGTGGACGGCATCCTGGTTGGCACCCTCGATGGAGCCTTCCTGAACCGTGGCGTCGGCGGCAATGGCCTTGGCGCCATCATGGACGGTGAAGCGGTTTGTGCCTTCGGCAGAGAGATCCTGCGCGGCATAGTTGAGGAGGCCGACCTTGCCTACGATGGCACTACCCTCCCCGGTATTGACGGAGACGGTGCCGTCGGCCGAGACATGGGCACTACCGGTCGGGATCAGGATGGTTCCGCCTGTCGAGCTGAGAACGGGTTCCCCGTGGCCAGTGGTCAGGGTGCCGTCAGCGCTGCGCTGGAAGGAGCCGTCGCGGGTAAGGCGAGTCCCGTGGTCCGTCTTGACCTGGAAAAAGCCCTGGCCCTGCAGACCGAGATCCAGCGGGTTGCCCGTGGATTGTAGGAGACCCTGCGACAGATCGAGCGAGCTGCCGCCAAGCAGTCCAAAGCTGTTGACGGCGGTCTGCACACCGTTGCCGCCGGCGTCTTCCTGGGCGGCCGCCATGACACCGCGGAAGTACTCGCGCTGTGCACGGAAGCCGTTCGTGTTGGCGTTGGCAAGGTTATTCGCAGCGGTGTCAAGCGCCTGCGTTCTTGCGAGAACTCCCGTGTATGCCGCATACAGGCCGCTGTCCATGCCAGGGTATGTGCAGTTCAAGAGCCAGAGCCTGCGGCGTTCGGTAAGAGAGAGTTAAGGTTCTGTGGGGGAATCTGAGACGCAGGTTAGAGCGCGAGGCCGCGGGTAGGGCGAGACGGCAAGGTGGTATGGTCCGCCGAAGGCAGGACGAACAGGCTATCGACGATGTCATTCTGATGGCAGGGGCCTCCACGTACTGCCGCAGGTTCCAGCCAGAGGCGCAGCCACATGCGGCAGCCGATGCGGACGGCACGCGACTGCACGGGCTGCAGGGTAGAAATGGTCTTGATCATGCGACGAGTCAAATCGTCGGCATCGTCGCAGCGCACCTCTTCAACCGGCAATGGGGCAGAAGCAGAGAGGGTCGTCCACGCTGCATCAAGGGACGAAGCGACGGCGAATCCGCTTTCGACGGCAACGCCGTGCATGCGTTCAAGGGCGAGGGCGATAGGCGGATCAAGGCCATCGGCGGTGGCAAGCGAAACACGCGTGCCGATAAGGCGAAACGGCAGTGTGCCGCTGCGGCGGAAGAGCGGCAGCGGCGCGAGCCGGAGCAGTTCCTGCGAGGGGACGGACGGCAGATGCCACAGGGGTGCGTTCCACTGCGCGGCAAGGGCTGAGGCAATGCTGCGTTCGTCGACGCGGAAGTGTCGGACCAAAATATCGCCCAAACGCGCACCGGCCTGCTCCTGCAGAACGAGGGCACGCCGAAGCTCATCGGCGGTGATGACGCCGCGGGTTTGGAGCAGCAGACCTATAGGAATGCGGTGACGGACGCGGGATTCGCCAGAGTGGCCGCTGCGGAACTCGCGCCGGACACAGGCGGCTATGGCGCGTTGGAGGCACAGTTTGCCGCAGTGCCAGTTGCCCTCAAACTGCGGACGCTGCCCGCTGCGCATGTGGAGGCGCACGGACATGGGACGGCTGCCACAGCTGCAGCGCCCGTCGGCATACCCCTGGAAGGTGCGCGATCGCTGCGACAGCGCGACGTCGGGAGGGAGCGCGCTGAGGGGAAGAGGGGTACGGGCGTTGAGCGGGTTTAAACCAAGCATCGGACACTTTCCAGACGGGGTTGCGGGGGCAGAACTTCAGAAATCTGCAGGGCGAAATTTCCACCAAGAACAACGACTTCGCCGCGAGCGACAATACGGTCGCCGACGAGCAGATCGACTGGGTCGGAGATGTGGCGGTCGAGCTCAAGAACGGTTCCCGGCCCGATCTCGAGAGCTTCGCCGAGCAGCATTTCACGGCCACCGAAGTGAAGGCGAACTTCCATCTCCACATCGAGCCAGGGTTCACCGGACGCAAAGCCGGTGGGCTTGCCGCCGGCGGTCTCGGTCACACTCTGGGCGATGACATCGGTCTCTGTGTGGGCCACCGCAGTGGTAACAGTGCGGGCGGTCGTGTCCTCAGCCATGATGGTCTCCTGCGGCAGAATATGGGGCATTCGACCAGGCAGTGACGCGCGCCGCGCGACGTTCGCTGGAGCGCACCGGACCGGCGGTGCAGACGACGGTGTCGCTCATGCGAAGTTCGGCGGCGGCGTGTTGAGAAAGCGGCAGGCGCAAGAGCGAGCCGGGCTGTAACTGCTGCAGAACCGACGAGGCAATGCGCACCGGAGGAAAGCAGAGGCCGGCTTTTACGCGCGATCCGCGCAGGGCCGCCTCCATGCGTTCGCGCTCCTCGGGGGAACGGGGCCGCTTGACATCGCGAATGGCGGCAAAGGCGCGCAGTGACGTATTAAGAGCAGAGACAGGAAAGCAGAAGCAAAGCTCGCCGACGACGCCGGGCATGGTGACCTCATAGCGCATGCAAAGAGTTTTTTCCTGCGCAGCCATCATGCGGTTCTGCAGGCCGTCCCGGTCACGCTCGCCCATCTCGAGCGAAAGGCCGATGTGATGCCAGGCGTTGTTGAGTTCGCGTAAGACAATGTCAAGAACGGAGAGAAGAACGGTTTCTTCGATCTCCGTCAGATCGCGCTCCAGGGCTGGAACGCCACCACTGCCGCCGAGCAGCAGATCGACGACCTCAGGGACCAGCCGCATGCTACATTGCAGCGCGCCGAGGACGTGGTGCTCCACCAGCGGCAGCGGGACCACGTAGTCGTTGCCCATGCCTTCGGCAAAAGAGCTGAAGGCGCGCTGTTCGTTGGGCAGCGGCGTAACGGTGAGATTGGTACGCAGCCAGGCAGACAGCGTATGGGTAAGGCTGCGGGCGAACTGCTCGTCAAGCGAGCGCAGGGTGCGAAGCTGATCGGTGGAGATGTGACCGGCCTGACCGAAGTCGAAGCGCTCCATCGCCGGGGGGCTATCCATCTCATTAGCCACGGCTCTTCTTTCCTTTCTTCTCCAGGGGAGGCAAGGAGCGGCTGCGCAGGTCGGCAAGGGCAACACGCAGGCGGAGAACGGCGGCAGAGTGGATTTGCGAGACGCGCGATTCGACGACGCCAAGGGCGAGGCCAATCTCTTTCATGGTGAGTTCTTCGTAGTAGTACAGGGTAAGAACCATGCGTTCACGGTCGGGCAGGGCCTCAATCGCATCGACGAGATGCTGTTTCAGCTCGCCCTTGAGGCAGCGGAACAGCGGGTCTTCATCGGGTGCGCCGGGAATGTAGGCAAGCTCGTCATCGCCGGAATCCTCGTTGCGCTCGAGGTTGAGGCTACCGATCTCCAGACCCTTGAGCTCGCCGAGCACCTGCTGGTAATCATTGAGCGACATGTCCATGCCGGTGGCAATTTCAGCTTCGCTGGGGGCGCGGCCGAGCTGCTGGGTAAGACCGCGGATCGTCTCTTCGATGGCACGGCCTTTGCGGCGAAGTTCGCGTGGGCTCCAGTCAAGTGTGCGAAGCGAATCGAGGATGGCGCCGCGGATGCGGAACTGGGCGTAGCTCTTGAACTGCACCTGCTTGTTGCGGTCGAACTTGGAAAACGCGTCGATGAGGCCCACGATTCCGGCAGAAACAAGGTCGTCCATCTCGACATGCTGCGGCAGCCGCTCGTGGATGCGACGGGCGATAAAGCGCACCGTGGGCAGATGCTCCACCAGCAGGCGGTCGCGTTCCGCGGCTGAGACCGGGGCAGCAATGGTCATACTCATGGCGCCATAATCTGCAGCAGGGGGCGGAGCAATTTCCGCAACGCCGAGCATGGTGGGTGGAAGTATGTTGAGACCGCGATACGTGCCGTTTCCCTGCTGCTCGTTGCTCATTTGAGGCTCCTGCGACGGCCATTCTTTAGTCGGCCGCGTCTGTGCGATTGCATCTGTGCTGTCGTGGTGTGCGTCGTTTTCGTACAGCGTGTCTTTGTTGTGCCTGTGCGTTTCGTTGTGCCGATTCCCTGCCATACGCTGCTTCGACCTGCTCCCTTACTGGCCAACCGTGCCCAAGCTGCGGACGCGGATTTCTGGTGGTATCTCTGTGGGTGCGAGTACCGTGATTTTTGGAAGAAAGGGTTCCAGCCAGCGGCGCAGATGGTAGCGTGCCGGCGATGGGCAAAGAAGCACGGGAAGGGCCGAAGCCTCGCCTTCACCGGTTAGCCGCTTCACAGATTCAAGCAGCTGGCGGAGAAAGGTTTGCGCATGTGCGGGCCGGCGGCTTCCCTCGCCCAGCAAACGCCGAGCGCCCTCGGGATCGAAGGTGAAGAGGATGTCCTCTTCCATGCTTCGGTCGAGTGTGAGGACGGCGAGCCCACCTTCGCCATCGAGCAGCGAACGGACGAGGCTGCGTCCCATTGCCTGACGGACCTGTTCGACGAGATAGACGACATTTTTGTTGGCGGCAGCGCTTTCGACAAGGGTTTCAAGCACGGTGCCGAGATCCCGGACCGAAACCTGTTCGCGCAGCAGCTGCTGCAGCACCTTTTGAACTTCTCCCAGACTCATGAGTTTGGGAACGAGCTCTTCGACGAGCTTGGGGTGCGACTCATTCATGCTGTCAAGCAGTCGCTTGGTTTCAGAGCGGCCCAGCAATTCGTGCGCGTGACGGCGGATAAGTTCGGCCAGGTGGGTGCCGATAACGGCGGTCTGGTCCACGACGGAGTATCCGCTGGCGAGCGCCTGCTCTTCCAGGCCGGGCTGGATCCAGCGGGCGGCCACGTTGAAGGCTGGCTCGCGAGTCGCCAGGCCGGGCAGAGGGCGCGCGCGCGGGTCAGAATTCACGGCGAGAAGGCAGTCGCCTTCCGTCTGCCACCGGCCAATCTCCGTGCCGCGGAGAGAGACGACGTACTCGCGAGGTTTCAAGCGCAGGTTATCGGTGATGTGGACGGAGGGGACGATGAAGCCGAGCTCGGTGGCCAGATGGCGACGAAGGGCGCGGACGCGATTGAGCATCTGACCGCCCTGCTTTTCGTCGACCATGGGAATAAGCTGGAATCCAATTTCGAGGGTGAGGTCGTCGACCTTAAGCAGGCCTGCGAGGTTTTCCGCGCCGGGAGCGTCGGTGCCGGCAGCGGCGATGGACTTGCCGTTGATTTCAACATCGGCGCTGCCCTCGGTTTCTGCCGGAAGCTGGCGTGCGACGAAGACTACACCGCCTGCGAGAGCCCAGAAGGCGAGCTTGGGCAGGCCGGGAACGAAGGCAAGCGCCGCGAGGACGCCGGCGGCCATATAAAGGGTGTTCCGGCGTTTGAAGAGCTGCGCGCCGAGTTCTTCGTCGAGCGTGCCGGCGGAGGAGGCGCGGGTAAGGACGAGGCCGCCGGCGATCGAGACGAGAAGGCTCGGGATCATGGTGACGAGGCCGTCGCCGACAGTGAGGATGGTGTAGGTTTTGACCGCGGTCATGAGATCGACGCCCTGCTGCAGGACGCCGATGAGCAGGCCGGCGATGATGTTGATTCCCGTGATCAGAATGGTCGCGAGCGAGTCACGCTGATTGAAGCGTGCCGCGCCGTCCATGGCGCCGTAGAATTCGGCTTCGCGGGCGATCGCTTCGCGGCGCTTGCGTGCACCCTGCTCGTCGATCAGGCCGGCATTCATGTCGGCGTCGATGGCCATCTGCTTGCCGGGGAGGGCGTCAAGGGTGAAGCGAGCGGTGACTTCTGCCGTGCGGACCGCGCCGTGCGAAACGACGAGGAACTGAATGGCGATGAGAGCAAGAAAAAGAACAAAGCCGACGACGTAGTTGCCGCCCACGACGAACTGGCCGAAAGCCTCGATCACCGAGCCTGCAGCGTGAGTACCTTCGCTGCCGTGCAGCAGGATGCGCCGGCTGCTGGCAAGGTTGAGCGAAAGGCGGAACAGCGTAAGAAGCAACAGGAGCGTTGGGAAGACGCTGAGTTCCGTAGCCTTGCGCACCTGGACTGCCGTGAGAAAAACGAGGACGGAGGCGGTGATGGACAGGGCCAGGAGAATGTCCATGGCGAAGGCGGGCAGCGGCACAAGCATGACGAAGACTGTGCTGATGGCGCCGAGCGGAAGTGCGAGCTGACGGAGAAGGCCTGACGACTTCGCCGCAGGGGCGTCGCTCAGGGTGGCAAGTGTGCTCACAGGATTTCCTCGAGTATTTGCGGTTCCATGACGATGCGATTCGGCAGGTCAAAGCGCGGCAGGACAGGCGGGCGATAGCCGTTGCTGCCGTAGCCGGTCTGCTGCGCGGTGCGTTGCGCCTCCTGCTTGAAGAGGAAAGCCAGGATGGCAGCGACTGCGGCGTAAAGGTCGTACGGGATGGACTGGCCTTCGTCGACGTTCCGATAAAGCGAACGGGCGAGGGGTGGGTTTTCAATGAGAGGAACGCCGGCCCAGCGGGCGGCTTCACGGATGTCCGCTGCCTGCAGGTCGCGGCCTTTGCAGAGAACGCGGGGCGCGGCCATGGTTTCATAGCTGAATTCGAGGGCGACGGCGTAATGGGTGGGATTGGTGATGACGACAGTGGCCTTGCTCATGTCGGCCTTGACGCGGCGCTTGCGCATAGCGCGTTGAATGGTGCGCACACGATTTTTGGTATGTGGGTTGCCGTTGCTTTCCTTGGATTCGTCCCTGATTTCCTGCTTGGTCATCTTGAGACGCTGGGACCACGAGCGCCACTCGACGGCGTAATCGAGTCCGGACCAGGCAACAGTGATCCACGCCGCATTCACGGCAAGGGAGTACCCACCGGAGAGGGTCTCCGGCAGGCGCGCTCCGCTCATGACAGGCATGGAGAGGAGCAGATGGCGAAGCAGCCGAAAGGCGAGAAAAACAACCGCACCGGCGGGCAGCAGGCTTTTCGCAAGGCGCACGACGGAGCGGGTGCTGAACAGATTTTTGACGTTGCTGAGCGGATTGATGCGTGCCGGCTTGAAGGCCAGCGCCTGCATGCGTACCTGAAAGCCGCCGGTCTGTAGCAGTCCGCTGGCGACAGCGCCGGCGAGAGCCGCGGCCATCACGAGGACAACGGGCAAGCATGAGGGGAGCAGGAGATGTCCGCAGGTGCCGAGCATCTCTTCCGGAGAGTTGAAGGTGCGAATCGAGGCGGAGAGAACACCGCCCAGGCTCGTACGCCACAGGGTGAGGAACTGCTTTGCCGCAACGCCCAGCAGCATAAGACCGCCAAGCATGGCAACACCGCTGATGAGCTCGCGGCTGTGCACGACATCACCGTCTTTGCGTGCCTTCTGCTTGCGTTGCGCTGTAGCCTGCTCACTCTTGTCGCTCACGGGCGCGGTCCTAAGCTCATGGCCGTACCGCCTTTTGTGCGGTGTCGAGCAGTGCGCTGAAGTGGTGGTCTATCCAGCCGGGCCACAGGGCAAGGGAGGCAATAAGGGTGACATAGGAGACCAGAGATTTGAGTGGAACGCTGGCGACCTGGGCGGGCAGGGACGGTGCCATGCGGCTGACAAGGCCGATCGCTACCTCAACGAGAAGCGCAGCCGCCATTACAGGCGCCGCGAGTTGCAGGCCGGCGAGGAAGATGCCGGAGGCGGCGAAAGCCAGGTGTTGCGCGCTGCTGGCGGAGATGGCGGCCGTGCCGAGCGGAACAGTGGCAAAGGTTCGCAAAAGGGCGCGGAGCACAGAGCGGTGCAGGCCGGCACCGAGCAGAACGAGCATGCCCATCCAGCTGAGAACCGTGCCGAGCACCTCCGTTTCGACCTGCGAGTTGGGATCGAGCAGGTTGGCGAGCGAGAAGCTGAAGCTGGCACTCATAAGCGACGCAGCGAAGAGCAGCGTCTCATTCATCATCATGAGCGTGAGGCCGATAAGCAGTCCGACGGTCGCTTCGCCGAGGAGCGCGCCGGGCGAGAGATCCACGCGGCTTTGCGGCAGGCCGGCGACAACGGGCGTGATCAGGAAAGCGATTGCGATGACAAAAACGCCCTTCGCGCGAACCGGAATCGCAGTGGAGCTAAAGAAGGGTGCGGCAATCACAACGCCGCCGATACGTAAGAGGGCGAGGATACCGGCGTCGAGCAGACGCTCAAATGCAGGTATATCGGTGGGCATGCCGAGCTGGGGCATGGCGGGGAGCGTTGTGATGGGCAGGGTATGCACGGCTATCCCAGGTACCGGTGGAAGTCGGACCAGAGGTGGAGGGTGTAGTTGAGCGCGCGATGAAGAAACCAAGGCATGGTCGCAATGCCCGCGACGAATACCACAATGAGGCGTGGAACGGCAGTGATGGTCTGCTCCTGCACACCGGTAAGCGTCTGCAGCAGGCTGAGTGCGACCGAGATGAGCAGGCCGGCGATGAGCATTGGAGCGCTGAGCAGCATGGCTTCAATAAGGAGATGACGTGCAAGTTCGGCTGCCTGATCGGGTCCCATGCTTCCCTTTCGCTAAAAACTTTTGAGCAATGAGCTGACAAGCAGGTGCCAGCCGTCGACCATGACGAAAAGCAGAATCTTGACTGGCGTGGAGATCACAACGGGTGGAAGCTGCACCATGCCGACAGAAGTCGTGACACTTGCGACGACGAGGTCGATGAGCAGGAACGGCAGGAAGAGAATGGCACCGATCTGGAAGCCGCTTTTTAGTTCCGAGAGCATGTAGGCGGGCACCACAACACGCATGGGCGCGTCGTCCCGCGAGTGCATGCGCTCTGTGCCAGCGGCAGAGCCAAAGAGTTCAAGATCCTTGTCGCGGGTGTAGCGCAGCATAAAGCGGCGGACGGGTTCAGCTCCTTTGGCAATGGCCGTTTCGCCGTCCATCATGCCGGCACGGTAAGGCGCAATGGCCTGCTCCTGCACTTGGACGATCACGGGTTGCATGAGAAACCAGGTCATCATAAGTGCGAGGCCCATAAGGATCTGGTTGGAAGGCGCCGTCTGCGTGCCGAGCGCCTGGCGCAGAAAGTGGAAGACGACCAGAAGGCGGACCAGCGGCGTCATGGCGAGGATAATGGCGGGTAAAACCGTAAGAAGCGTCAGACCTGTGACGACGGCCCAGGGAGACTGATTGCCGATTGCGAGAGATTCCGCGATGCTGCGGCTGTTGGGATTGGCGGGAGCCGGCTTGGGCGTTGCTGCGGTTGGGTGTGCCGGAGCCGTCGGTGCCGTGGCAGCAGGCCGAGCAGCTGGTTTGCTGTGGGAGCGGACCTCTGCCGCGGGCCGATGGACCCAGAAAGCTTCTGTAGAGGAGGCACGCATCGGCTGCACGAGAAGGCATACCCAGGGAGCGAGCAGGACGACTTGAATACAGCGCCGAAGACGCGAGCCGAGGGAGTACGTGAGCTGATTACGAAGATAGGGGCGGAGGTCCACGGTCAGGCCGCCTCTTGAGAATATGACACCGTCGCTTCATGCTGGCGGCCGGTGATCTGTAAAAGCGAGCTGACACCGTCCGCGCCCATGCCCGCGAGAAAGCGTTGGCCCTCGAACTCAACAATGGCGACGGAACGCTTTGGGCCGAGCGCAAGGGTTTCAACCAGGCGGAGCTGGCGCGGCACCGCCTGGGTGCGCGCTCGCCACCATTCTCGAAAGGCAGAGGTGATGGCCTGTGCCGCGGGCCTGCTCTGCAACGGTGCGCGTTTGGTTGAGACGTTCATGCGCCTGTCCTGCCTGCGCCGAAGAGTCGCGTAATACGCATTGCCATGCTGCCGTCCATGAATTCGAAACGTGCCTGGCCGATGGGCGACCCACCGATGGTGACGATGAGATCGTCTGCGGTGGAGACACTGCTGGACAGCACCTGACCTGGGGTAAGTGCGCCGAGGGACCGGAGCGACATGGGCGGAAGCGCGATGTCGACGGAGAGGCGAAGCGGCACATGACGCAAGCCGTTCCACGGCGACGTCCTGTTTTCTGGCTGTAGCAACCCGGACGTTGCGGGTGCGAGTGCCTGGTCAGAGGTGCTCATCCGCGCTGCACCAGAAAGTCAGTGACGTATACATCCAAAACGTGGATCTCTCGGTTTTGCAGCGCATACGTTTGGCGGAGTTTTTTCTTCAGAGTGTCGAGGCCGCCGGTTTGTAACAGCAGGTCGGAAGTCTGCTCGCCGAGTATGGCAAGAGTAGTGTCTCGCAGGGCCGCGGAAACGCCAGGGTCCGGCTTGTCGGCCTTGCTGCCCTCTTCTTTTTTCTTTTCACCTTTCGGCAAGGCCTCTTCGGCGATGCGCAGACTGATGCTGGCGCGGAGGTAGCTGCGGCCGCCGCTGTCAGACAAGTTGACCACCATGGGGTCGAGAGCCAACACATGCGAAGGTGGCAGTTCAGCGGGTTGCTGTTCGGCGGCAGCTTTGCCCTTCTCCGCGGCCGTCGCGCCGGCAGGAGAGTTCGCGGCGGCAACCGGCGAGAGCTTTCCGGATTTGAACAACCAGAAGCCTACGCCGCCGACTGCGGCAAGAGCAACCACGGTAGACAGCACCACCGCAATCAGGATGGATACCAGGCCCACCTTGGCCGCAGGTGCGGGGACGGCAGCAGTTTCGATGGCAGCGGCGGTCGACATGCAAGACAGAGATGCATGCGGCGTGCCATGGTGCGGGGAGAAGAATTAGTTTTGGTTAAGCCCGGGCCCGCATGTGTACCAAATGCAAAGCCGTCGCGCCTCGACCG
>CAXTJO010000035.1:0-28453 GCA_964244665.1 uncultured Terriglobus sp. | reverse complement strand
CGGTGAGGGTGTGGGAGAGGTGGGTGGGGTTGACGAGATAGCTGTAGAGCATGGTGTCGTCGCGGACGCCTTCGATCTGCAGGTTCGCGAGTTGGAGGGTGCGGAGGACGGATTTGAGGTCGTGGACGATCTTGGGTAGAGTCGGGTCGGCAAGGGCTTGCCGGATGGGTTCTGCCGCTTCGCTGTGGAGGTCGAGGAGGAGGGCGTGGTCTGCGGTGGAGGCGAGGCCGATGAGGAGAGGCTGGGTTTCAGGTTCGGCGAAGGGCTGGGTGGGTTGTTCGGCAGCAGGGGCGCTGAAAAGGCTCATGTTCTGAGCGGGAGCTTCGGGTTCGGGCTCGGACTCTTCGTCGCCGGCGTCGGGCTGGGCAGATTCTTCGGCGAGGGATTGGGGGTCTTCGGGGAGGTAGATCGCCAGGCCGAAGAGTTGATTGAAGGTGGTTGTGGGTGTTGGTTCGGGGTCAAAGAGAGAAGCGGGTTTTTCCGCTTCGCTGCGCTCCGGTCGAAATGACAGATCCTCTTTGGCGGCGGTTAGGAGGGCGGCGATGTCTGCGGCGGTGGGGCTGAGATTGTAGGTGACGGAGGTGGTTTGCGGGGCGGGGAGTTCTTTGAGGAGGGTGGTGAATTCGAGCTCGGTGTAGAGGGCGCGGAGGTCGGTGGGGTTGGAGTCTGTGGTGGCCATGGCGTCGAGAGAGTAGTCGACGGGAAGGGTGCAGTGGATGGTGACGAGTTCTTTGGAGAGGAGGACGGTGTCGCGGTTGTTCTGGAGGGATTCACGCTGGCGTTTGCCCTTGATGGTGTCTGGGGTGTCGCGGGCGGCGTCGAGAGCGGCTTCGACGGAGCCGAACTGCTGAATGAGTTCGACGGAGCCCTTGTCGCCGATGCCTGGAGCGCCGGGGATGTTGTCAATGCTGTCGCCGCGAAGGGCCATGACGTCGATGACCTGGGGCGGGAGGACGCCGAGGGCGGCTTCGACGCCTGCGGGGTCGAGGATGAGGTTGTCCTTCATGGGATTGAGGATGGAGACGTTGTCGTTGACGAGCTGCATCATGTCCTTGTCGGAGGAGACGATGTAGACGTGGTGGCCCTCTTCGGCGAGGCGGCACGAGAGGGTGCCGATGACGTCGTCTGCCTCGTAGCCGGGAAAGTTGAGGATGGGGATGTTGAAGGCCTCAAGCGCGCGGCGGATGTAGGGCTGCTGCTGGGTAAGGTCGGGCGGGGTTTCCGCGCGGGTGGCCTTGTAGCCGGCGTAGTCGATCTCTTCAAACTGCTGGGTCTTGATGTTGAATTTTTGGACCGTCTTCATCTCTGCCGCTTTTTCGTTGCGGTGGACGGGGGCTCCACCCTCGTAGATGGCGGCGAGGTAGTGCGGCTGGAAATCCTGCCGGAGCTTGTTGATCATGTTGATGAAGACATAGGTGGCCGCGGTGGGAATGCCGGTGCGCGTGCTCATGGGGCGGGAGCGCTGCATGGCGTGGTAGGCGCGGAAGACGAAGGCCATGCTGTCGAGCAGGTAGACGGGCGGTTTGGTGGCGGCGCTTTTCTCGGAAGGCATCTTGGTAAGGATAGATGCAGGTGCTGATGGGGTGCAGGCCGGCGAGTGGGCCTGTTTTGGCGGGACAGGCGGTGGCGTACAGACAGAACCGATGGAAAAGCGTATGCCTAGGCGTGAGGTAGGCCGATGCATGATTCGAAAGAGCAGGTTGCGGACGTGAATCACTTCGACAACAAGATTGTGGTGAAGTACGAGGACGGTGGCATTCTGTTGCTGGACGCCGCAGACGTGCGGAGAGACAAGGAGGCGGCCTCTTTGGCAGGAGAGACTACTTCGCCAAAGAGGCTGCTGGAGCAGGCTGTGGCCGAACGGTGAGCGCTATGACTTGTGCGCCTTCGTTGGTTTGGTGGATTTAGCTGGGGTTAAAAGGCTGAAGAGGTTGGGGACGTTGGGGGAGCCGAGGCCGGTGCAGCCATCCCAGCCCGGGCCGGCGTTGAAGGCACCATTGTTGCCGCTGGTGATGTCGCGGCAGATGTTTTTGGCGGCGTAAAGCTTCGGCTGCAGGAAGCCCGCGGTGGTTTTGGATTGGGCGTTGGAGACGGCGAGCAGGCCAGCCCAGAGCGGTGCGACGGCGCTGGTGCCGCCGATGACGGAGCTTTCGCCGTCGACGCGGACCTGGTAACCAGTGGCGGGGTCGGCGTTGCCGCTGACATCGGGCACGCCGCGGCCGGATTTGGTGGCGGCGATGTTTTTCTGCCAGGTAGGCTGTGGGAAGAGGACGGAGACGCCGCCGCCGGTTGCGCCTTCGTTGGCGGCAGTCTCGTTCCAGACAACTTCAGAGGCGATGGTGGTGCCGGTGCCGTTGAGCTTGGTGCCACCGCAGGCGAGGACGTGGGGGCTGGAGGCGGGAAAGTCGACGTGCTGTTTGCCGTCGGTGACGCCGTCAGTGGAGCCGTCGTCACCGGCTGCAGCGAGGACGGTGATGCCGAGGGCGGCGGCGGACTGGCAGGCAGCGTCGAGCGCGTAGTAGGACTGGGCGGTCCAGGTGGACTCGGGGCCACCCCAACTGATGGAGATGACGGAGGGTTTGTTGGTGTTGTCGTGGACGGCGGTGGCGATGGCGTCGATGAAACCCTGGTCGGTGTTGGGAGCAAAGTAGACGACGAGGTGGGCACCTGCGGCAACAGCACCGCAGACTTCGATGTCGAGAAGGACTTCGCCATCGGCACCGTTGGGACCGTCGGATTTATTTTTGCCCTTGTCGACGGAGACGGCGGTGACCTTGGGTTTTACGACGCCGATGGATTTGAAATAGGCGGTGATGTCGGCTGCCTTGTAGCCGCCGCCTAGCTCGATGATGCCGATAGTCTGGCCTGCGGCGCTGCTGCCGGCAGGCAGACCGTAGAGCTCCGCGACCTGGACGGGGGTGTAGGAGATGTTGGTGGCGTGGGGCTTGGCGACACCTTCCGGAGCTTTGCGCAGGCGGAACTTGGGCGTGGCTTGAGGGCGGTTGTCGAGGCCGAGGACGGCTTCAACGGGACCGACGAGCGAGTGGGGGACGCAGATGTCGCCCTGACGGACGCGGTAGGTGACGCCGTCGGGTGTGGTGTGGAGGGTGAGCGCAACGCCGAAGGCCTTCTGCAGGTTGGCCGCAGTGCCGGAGAGCGAGACGACGCGGCGGGCGGGATCGTGTTCTGGCGTGAGCGAGTGGGTTTTGGCGAAGGCGAGCAGGAGTTTGAGTGCGGCGGGATCGGTGCCGTGGTTGGCGCGATACTGTGCGCGGGTAAGGCGTTTTTCGCCCAGGGTGCTGGTGTCCAGCGGAGTTTTGCGGCGAAGCAGAACGGAGACGGTGATGGGGGCGCCGGGCGGAACAGGCTTGCCGGTGACGGGTGCGTAGGCAAGCTTGTGGCTGCCGGGCAGAGGCACCTGCGGCTGCGTGGCGAAGCTGTTCGACGTGGCGGCGGGCTTGCCGGATTTGGAGGTTGCGGATGCGGGAGCGGAGGAGCTTGCGGTCGGTTTGGCCATGGAACCCTCTCAGAGATGGCAGTGGCGCAATTGTAGGCCGAATTGCGCCATTTGTCTTCGCTTTTATTTCGCCTTTGGTGGAAAATGATTGCCGTGTGAGAGGGGTATGTTGCGTGACCGGTGCACTGCCGCGTGGTCAGGCGGTAATGCGGTCGCGTTCGGGAAAGTCGGGGTGGCGCGGGTGCTGGGCGGTGCGGGCGTTGAAGCGGTGCTTGAGGGTGAGAAAGCGGCTTTCGTAAAAGGTGAAGCTGAGCCAGGCGACAGCGTAGGAGAGGGCGAGGGCGGCGAGGCCAAGGAGGAGGCGTTCCGGCGTGTTGGCCGTATGAGATTTGGTGGGGTTGAGCAGGGCGTAGTAGGTGAAGAGAAGGATGGGCGCGTGGAAGACGTAGAGGCCGTAGCTGTATTTGCCGGTGAACTGGAGGAAGGGCGTGCAGAGGAGGCGGTCGGCGCGCGTGCCGGTGCGTTCGGCGTTCCAGGCGAGCAGGACGCAGCTGCCGAAGAGGAGGGCGAGGGCGGGAAAGCCGTAGAGGCGGGTGTAGGTGCTGCGGGAGAACCATTCGTTTGGCGTGCCGAAGTCGATCCAGAGGAAGGCGAGAAGGCCGGCAAGGGCGGTCCACGGGGCGGCGCGAAGGGTGCGGCGGAGGGCGGTGCGGTTGCGGACGACGAGAGCGAGGAGCGCGCCGATGAGGAGGGCATCAATGCGGTATTGCAGGCGGGCGTTTAGATCGACCTGGGGATCGTGGAGGATGGCGGTGAGCCGGGCGAGGAAGCTGAGGGTGATGAGGCCGCCGATGGTGCAGGCGAGGGCGCGGCGGGAGCGGACGAGGTACACGACGAGCGGCCAGAGAAGGTAGAACTGCTCTTCAAGGGCGAGGCTCCAGAAATGGCCGAAGGAGGGGGGCATGCCGTAGAAGTTCTGGACGTAGACGAGGAGGTAGACGAGGGTGTGGGGATCTGGAAAGTGGTGCCAGGAGCTGGTATGGCGGAAGAGGAGAAAGCCAAGGCCGCCGAGGAGGACAACGAGATAGTAGAGGGGGAAGATGCGCAGGATGCGGCGCATATAGAAGGAGCGGAAATAGTTGGGGGAGGCCTGGGTGTCGACGAGGATGCCGGTAATGAGGAAGCCGGAGAGGACGAAGAAGAGGTCGACTCCGGTCCAGCCGAGCCAGAGGAGCTTGATGTAAAAGTGGCTTGCCGCGTCCAGGACCGAAAGATAGCCGATGGAGACCAGGTGCACGCAGAAGACCAGGAGAATGGCGAGGCCGCGCACGCCGTTGATGGTTCGGATGATGGAGCCGGAGTTGCGTGGGGGCGCGGCGACGGCGTGCACCCGGACAGAGTATCAAAGGGGGCCTGCGGCGGACGCCAGCGGAATCTAGCTGAGGAACATGCAGTCGCCGTAGCTGAAGAAGCGATAGCCGTGGGCGACGGCGTGGGCGTAGGCGGCGAGGACCGGGCTTGTGCCGGCGAAAGCGCAGACGAGCATGAGGAGGGTGGACTGGGGGAGGTGAAAGTTGGTGAGAAGGGCGTCAACCAGTTGGAACTGGTGGCCGGGGCTAAGAAAGATGGAGGTTTGGCCGGTGTGTGGATGGAGGGGTGCGCCAGCGGCCTGGCGAGCGCAGTGTTCAAGGGCGCGGACGGTGGTGGTGCCGGCGGCGACGATGCGGCGACCGTAGGCGCGGGCGCGGTTGAGGGCGGCGGCGGTTTCAGGGGAGAGGGTGTAGGTTTCGGCGTGGAGGCGGATGTCCGCGAGATGTTCGACACGGACGGGCTGGAAGGTGCCGAGGCCGACATGAAGGGTAATGTGGGCAATCTCGACGCCGCTCGCCTGGATGGCGGCGAGGATGTCCGGTGTGAAATGGAGGCCGGCGGTGGGGGCGGCGGCGGAGCCATGGGCGCTGGTGCCGGCGTAGACAGTTTGGTAGCGGGCGCGGTCTTCGGGGGAGTCGGCGCGGTGGAGGTAGGGCGGCAGGGGGATGTGGCCGAGGCGGTCGAGGGTGCGGAAGAAGTCGGCGGTGGGGGCAAAGCGGAGGGTGCGTTCGCCGAAGTCGCCGGCGTCGAGGACGGTGGCCTGGAGTGTTTCGTTCGGTTGGTTCAGAGGAGAGGGTTCGTCGAAGATCAGGAGTTCGCCGGGTTGGATTTTGCGGCCGGGTTTGACGAGGGCGCGCCAGTCCGTGGGGGCAAGTTGCTGGGTGAGCAGGACTTCAATGCGGCCGGAGGGTGTGGGCGAGTTGGGCTGGGTACGCAGGCCGGCGCGGCGGGCGAAGAGACGGGCGGGGATGACGCGGGAGTTGTTGAGGACGAGGAGGTCGCCGGGGCGGAGCAGGATGGGGAGGTCGCGGAAGGTGCGGTCGGCGAGGACGCCGGTGCGGCGGTCGACGGTGAGCATGCGGGCGGCATCGCGCTCTGCCGGGGGGTGCTGGGCGATGAGGTGGGGCGGGAGGGAGAAGTCGAAGTCGGTGACGCGCACAAGAATAGCTTAGAAGCAGCGGGGTGGCGGCGTGCAGTTGTGCGGGCGCTGCGGCTGGCGGAGACCGGTTGCGGCCCGCCGGTCGTGGCGAATTGACTCCGTCCTATGCCGGCGTTCATTATGCCGCACAGAGAGCAGCGTCGCTTCCATGCACCTGCAAACTATTGTCGCGCGGTGGGTTTGCGCCGTTGTTCTGCTTGCCGGAAATCTGCAAGCGCAAGCCGAGGTCGCGCCTTTGCCGCCGCTTGGCTGCGACAGTTGGGATTCGTATGGACTTATGTGCGGGATGTGTGGCCGGGATCGAAACTGGACGTGAACAGTTTTCCGGAGATGATCCGGAACCAGTTCGGCGGGATTAGTGGGTAGGCGTGGGTGTAGGAGGCGAGGTGTGGCGGACATCTGCTAGGCTACGGTTGACGATTTGGCAAGGGGTGTGGGATGGCTAAGGGCGTAAACAAGGTGATGTTGCTGGGCAATGCCGGGAAAGACCCGGAGATTAAAGCTACTCCGAGTGGGACCGTGATCGCGACATTGACGTTGGCGACAGCGGATAGAACAAAGGACCAGAGTGGCAACTGGGTTGATAAAACCGATTGGCATAATCTTGTATTTTTCGACC
Source organism: uncultured Terriglobus sp. (assembly GCA_964244665.1). Taxonomy (GTDB): domain Bacteria; phylum Acidobacteriota; class Terriglobia; order Terriglobales; family Acidobacteriaceae; genus Terriglobus. The sequence goes on along the minus strand of CAXTJO010000035.1, from coordinate 21,847 downwards.
GTACAGCGGAGATTGTGCGGGATTACGTGAAGAAGGGTTCCCAGATTTTTGTTGAAGGGAAGATTCAAACGCGTTCCTATGACGACAAGGCGTCAGGGCAGAAGAAGTTTTTCACGGAGATCATTGTGCGTGATTTGACTTTGCTGGGCGGGCGTGGGGACCGGGAGGGTGGCGGGTCGAGTTATGGGCAGAGTGCCGGGAATGCTGGGAACTCCGGTGGATATAGCCAGCGAGGGAACAGCGGGGGAACGGCGAGTTTCGATCAGCGGTCGAACGCGATGCCGGAGTATGCGAACGAGGGGATTACGGACGACGACATTCCGTTCTAGGCTGGGCCGACATTTCGCGTGACCCCCCTTGGTTGAGGGGGCTTTCGTGCGTTGGGAGTCGGGCCGTTATTTAGAACGACTGGGGGCGGCGAATGAGGGAGAGGAATTCGTTGCGGGTCTGGGGGTTGTTGCGGAAGGCGCCAAGCATGGCGGAGGTGGTGGTAAGGCTGCTTTGCTTTTCGACGCCGCGCATCATCATGCAGAGGTGCTGGGCTTCAAGGATGACGGCGACGCCTTTGGGGCTGATGGCCTGGACGATGCTGTCGGCGACCTGACGGGTGAGGCGTTCCTGGACCTGGAGGCGGCGAGCGAAGACGTCGACGAGGCGGGCGACCTTGCTGAGGCCGATGACTTTGCCTTTGGGGATGTAGGCGACGTGGGCCTTGCCGAAGAAGGGCAGCATGTGGTGCTCGCAGAGAGAGTAGAACTCGATATCGCGGACGATGACCATCTCGTCGTAGTCGACGTCGAACAGGGCGCCGCGGAGGATGTCGGTGGGGCTTTGGCTGTAGCCACGGGTGAGGAAGGCCATGGATTTTTGCATGCGATCGGGCGTTTTGAGCAGGCCGTCGCGGGCGGGGTCTTCGCCGATGCGGTGGAGAAGTTCACGGTAGATGTCTTCGGTGGTGGCGGTGCTGAGGTCTGCGGTGGCTGGCTGGGGTGCGGCGGCGTTACGGTCGGTGGGGTCGCTCATCGTGCGGGCTTTCCTTGGGTGGCTGCGCCGTTATGCGAGCGGGTGGACGCCGGGCTGCCGGGCGGGAAGTTCGAAGCTGTTGTTGCTGGTTTCTTCGATGCGGATGCCGGCGAGGCGGAGGTGGCCGTGGGGGTCAATCGAGGGAAGTGCGGCCTGGAAGACGCGGTCGATTTCGTAGGCGAGATGTTCGGTGGAGGGGACGTAGGCGTGGGCGAAGGTGGGGTCGGTGTTGAGGTAATTGGTGTCGAAGCGGTCGATGAGTTCGCGCTGGGCGAGCGCATCGAGGGCAGCCATGTCGACGACGAAGCCGGTGTTGAGGTCGACGGGGCCGGCGACGGTGATTTCGATGCGGTAGCTGTGGCCATGGCCGAAGACGTTGTTGCACTTGCCGTAGGCGTCGGCGTTCTGCTGGTCTGTGAGCGAGGGGGCGTGCAGGCGGTGGGAGGCGGAGAGGCGGTAGCGACGGGTGAAATGGACGATGGGGGTCATGCTGCGGCCAGTTCGGGTGTGAGTTCGGCGGTGCCGGTCGCGGTGGTTTCGCCGTAGAAGTCGGCGAAGAGGTCTGCCGCTTCGTAGACGCGGACGCGGTGGAGGCGGGCGTTGGGGACCTTGCCGTCGAGGCGGTACCAGATGGCAACGGCCATGTTTTCAGTGGTGGGATTGGTGGTGGCGAACTCCGGCACCTGATGGTTGAGGTGGCGGTGGTCGTAGGCGCTGAGAACCTCGCGCTCAAGGATGTCCTTGAGCAGCTTGAGATCGACGACGAAGCCGGTGATGGGGTCGACGTCGCCGGCGACCGTGACTTCAAGGGTGTAGTTGTGGCCGTGACCGTGCGGGTTGGCGTATTTGCCGAAAACGGCGAGGTTTTGCTCGTCGGTCCAAGCGGTGTTGCGATAGAAGTGGGCGGCGGAGAACTCGGCTTTGCGGGTGAGAAAGATCATCTTCTATCAGGATAGTGGATTCGACAGGGGGTGTGCTGGGTGCGGGAAGAGTGGTTGCCTCTCAGGGATTCGAACCCCGATTGATCGGATCAGAACCGACTGTCCTACCGTTAAACGAAGAGGCAACACGGGCGGTTCCTGCGGAGGGAACCAGCGTGGCGACAAGTTAAAGAGCGCGGGTGCGCTGCTGTCGCCTCTCAGAGTGTACGAAAGGCGGTGCGCCGCGTCAACGGGGCGGGGCGGTGTCGAGGGTGGCGGTGCGGAGCCAATCGAAGGTGCCGGAGGAGACGGGGTGAACGCCGTGGAGGCGGCGGGAGTGGACGACGACGTTGTCGAGGGACCAGAGGACGATGGTGGGTTCGTCGGCGCTGAGGATGCGCTGAATCTGGAGATAGAGTCCGCGGCGCTTGTCCTGATTGGGTTCGGAGGAGGCGGAGGTGAGGAGCGAATCGATCTGTGGATTGAGGTAGTGGCCGCGGTTGCTGCCCTTTGGCGGCATGGCGGTGGAGGCGTAGGCATAGCGGAAGATGTCCGGGTCTTCGTTGGCACCGAGCCAGCGGAGGACGTAAAGCTGGAAGGCACCCTTGGTGACGTCGGCGTAGAAGGTGCCGAATTCGTTCTGGCGGAGGGTGAGATCGATGCCAGCGTCGCGAACCTGTTGCTGGACGACGGCGGCGACGAGGCGCATGGTGTCGTCGGTGGAGGATTTGAGGGTGAGATGGAGGCGGATGCCGTGGGCGTCGGGCGGGTAGCCGGAGGCGTCGAGGAGGGCTTTGGCGCGGGGGATGTCGCGGGTGGTGGGTGGGAGGTTTTCGGCGGCCCAGTGCTGGGCGGGGAGGAGAGTTTCGGCGAGATGGGCGTGGTCGCGCCAGAGAGCGTGGATCATGGCGGGCCGGTCGAGGCTGAGGCTGAAGGCCTGCCGGACGCGCGGGTCGCGGAGGAGTGGGTCGGAGACGTTGAAGGTGATGTAGTTGACGACGGAGCCGGGGAGGTCTTCGGTGACGAGGTTCGGCATGGAGCGGAGGGCGTAGACGGTGTCGGCGGTGAGTGCGTTTGAGGCGACGTCGGCGGAGCCTTTTTCGACTTCTAGAGCGCGGGTGATGCTGTCCGGGACGATGGCGAAACGAAGACTTTCGATGCGGGGCGGGCCGTTCCAGTAGGTGGGGTTGCGGCGGAGGACGACTTCCTTGTCCTCGGTTTGGGAGACGAACTGGAAAGGGCCGGAGCCGATGGGATGGTCGCCCATGCCTTGGCCGGCGCCGCGCTCGACGACGGCGGACAGGCCGTCGGAGAGATTGAAGAGGAGGCCGGTGTCGGGGCGGCGGAGATGGACGACGCAAGTGTGGGGGTCGGGTGCTTCTGCGTGGTCGACAGAGGCGAAGTTGCCGGATTTGGAAGTGACGATGCTGCCGTTGTGCATGCTGTCGATGGACCAGGCGACGTCGGCGGCTTCGAGGGGGTGGCCGTCGTGGAAGTGGATGCCGGGGCGGATGTGGAGGACGAGGGTGAGGGGGTCGGGCCACTCCCACGCGGTGGCGATGCCGGGCTGGAGATTGTAGTGCTCGTCCTTGTGGACGACGGAGTCGAAGAGGAGCGCGCCGATGTGCTCGGCCTGTGCGTCGGAGCCGATGCGAATGTCGAGGTTTGTGGGGGAGTTTTCGATGTCGACGACGACGGTGGTGGGGTCAGCGGCGGGGTGGTGGCAGGAGAGCGTGGAGAGGCAGAGCAGGAGGGTTACGGCGAGCAGGGTCCCGGAGTGCGGAGCAACGGCGGGCTTCATGGGAGTGTGACCTTGCCGAGGAGGACTTCGCGGGTGGCGCCGGTAGCGGCAGGGATGTTGCCGGGGAGGTTGTGCCAGCGAAGCCAGGCGAGCAAGGCGAAAGCGACGGCTTCTTTGGCCTGGGCGGGCATGCCGAGGTCGTCGCTGGTGTGGACGGTGAGGCCGAGGGGCTCGAGGCCGCGGCGGAGGTGGGCGAGGAGGGTGAGATTACGCGCGCCGCCACCGGCGACGATGTAGTCGGTCGCGTCCGCGAGAGGGGCGTGCTGGCCGAGAAAGGGCCAGACGAGGGTGCGGTAGCTGTGGAGGATCGTTTCGGCGGTGAGGGCGGTGAGGGTAGCAACGATGTCGGTGTCGGCGGCGTGGTGGGCGCGGCAGTCGGCGAGGAGGCGGTCGAGGAAGGTAGTGCCGAACTGCTCGCGGCCGCAGGATTTAGGGGCGGGTGCGGCGAAGTAGGGGTGCTGGAGGGCTTGGTCGAGGACGGGTTTAAGGACGGTGCCGCGGGCGGCGGTTTTTCCATCGCGGTCGAACCGCCTACCGAAGAGTTGCTGCATGGCGGCGTCGATCAGGCAGTTGGCGGGGCCGGAGTCGAAGGCGAGAACAGCCGTAGAGGCGGCGGGCAGGGCGGTGAGGTTGGCGATGCCGCCGAGGTTTTGCAGGATGCGGTTGTGGGTGGGGTGGGCGTAGAGGGCGCGGTCGAGGACAGGGACGAGGGGCGCGCCGTTGCCGCCGGCGGCGATGTCCGCGGGGCGGAAGTCGCCGATGATGGGACGACCGGTGAGGGCTGCGGTTTCCGCGGTTTCGCCGAGCTGCCAGGTGCAGCGGAGGAATTTGCCGAGATACCTGGCAGGCGCGCCCTGGTGGTAGACGGTTTGGCCGTGGACGCCGCAAAGGTCGGCACGGACGCCATGTTGTTGCTCCGCGAGGAGGATGGCGTCTCCATAGAGCTGGCCGAGGCGGGTGTGAAGCCGGGCGAGTTCGGCGGCGGAGGTGGTGGGTGCGTCCATGGCGGCGAGGACGGCGGTGCGGACGGCCTTGCTGTAGGGGATGGCGGTGTGGCCTAGGAGTTCGATGGTTGGGTGGGGTGTTTGGCTGGGCTCTGTCTTTTGCAGGGCAAACGGGGCCGTTCCCTCAGGGGCTGAAGCCCCGTATTTCGTTGGGAGGTGTATAGCACGGCTGAAGCCGTGCCCCTCCGAGGGCATGGCGACAGATTTCTGCCGGGCGGGGGAGATGCGGACGAGGGCGATATCAATACCGTCGGCGGAGGTGCCGCTCATGACGCCGGCGACGATGAGGGTGCCCGGTTTGAGAGTGGGACTCATTCGGTGATCTCGCGCTTGAGTTCGGCGAGCAGTTGCAGGGCTTCGATGGGGGTCATGCGGTCGACGTCGGTGTCGCGGACACGGTCGACGATGCGTTGGGAGAGAGGAGTGAAGATGGTCATCTGGAGCGGCGGTGGGACGGACTGGGCGGCGGCTGCACCGGCGGCGGTGGAGGCGCTTTCCGCTTTTTCGTGGAGTTTGAGGACGGCGCGGGCGCGGGCGATGACGTCGCGGGGGAGGCCGGCGAGTTTGGCGACTTCGATGCCGTAGCTGCGGTCGGCGGCACCGTGTTCGACCTGGTGGAGGAAGACGATGCCGTGGGCGCTTTCGCGGCAGGCGACGCGGAGGTTTTTGAGGCGCTGGAGCTTGCCGTCAAGAAGGGTGAGTTCATGGTAATGGGTGGCAAAGAGGGTGCGCGCGCCGATGCGGTCGTGGAGGTGCTCGACGGTCGCCCAGGCGAGCGACAGGCCGTCGTAGGTGGCGGTGCCGCGGCCCATTTCGTCGAGCAGAACGAGCGAGCGGGCGGTGGCGGTGTTGAGGATGGCGGCGGTTTCGGTCATTTCGACCATAAAGGTAGAGCGGCCGCGGCTGACGTTATCGCTGGCACCGATGCGGGTGAAGATGCGGTCGACGAGGCCGAGGCGCATGCGAGCGGCAGGGACGAAAGAGCCGCACTGGGCGAGGATGACGAGCAGCGCGGCCATGCGGAGATAGGTAGATTTGCCGCCCATGTTAGGTCCGGTGATGAGGGCGAGCGAGGGGCCGGTTTGCGACTTCGAGCTGACTTGTGTGCTGTCGAGATAGCCGCTGTTGGGGACGAAGCGGACGCCGATGTCTTCGAGGCGAAGTTCGACGACAGGGTGGCGGGCCTCGGCAAATTCGAGGAGTGCGGAGTCAGGGAGGATCTCCGGGCGAGTCCAGTTACGCAGGGCGGCAAGGTGGGCGAAGTTGAGCAGGACATCAATTTCGGCGACGCGGCGGGCGGTGTCGCGCATGCGGGTGGCGGCGGCGAGGACCTGTGTGCGCAGGGTGGCGAAGAGGGTGCGTTCGAGGTCGCCGATGCGCTCCTGCGCAGTGAGGATTTTGCGTTCGTAGTCTTTGAGTTCGGGTGTGGTGAAGCGCTCGGCATTGACGAGGGTCTGCTTGCGCTCGTAGTCGGGCGGGACGTTGGCGAGGTTGGAGCGGGTGATTTCAAGGTAATAGCCAAACACGGAGTTGAAGCGGACCTTGAGCGAGCCGATACCGGTGCGGGCGCGCTCGCGCTCTTCGATGGCGGCGACTGAATCGCGACCGCTGCGGCTGAGGGATCGGAGTTCGTCGAGTTCGGGGTCGACGCCGAGTGCGATCGAGTCGCCATCACCGAGGCGGAGGGGCGGTTCGGGGACGAGGACCTGTGCGACGCAGCCGGCGATGTCGGTGAGGGTGTCGAGGTGAGGGAGGAGGGTGGACCAGCGGCCAAGTTTGAGGGTGGAGGCGATGCTAGCGAGCGCGGGAAGGGCGGCGAGCGTGCGGCCAAGTGCGACGACGTCGCGCGGGCCGGCAGAGTCGAGGGCGAGTCGGCCGAGCAGGCGCTCGAGATCGAGTACGCCTTCGAGGGTGCGGCGGAGGCGTTCGCGGGTGGTGAGGTCGGTGGCGGTTTCCGCGACGGCGTCGTGGCGGGCGGAGATCTCCGTAGAGTTGAGAGATGGGCGGAGAAGCCACTGGCGGAGAAGGCGCTTGCCCATGGGGGTGCGGCAGTGGTCGACGGCGTAGCAGAGGGTGGTGTGGTGAGACTCGCCGGTGAAGAGGGGTTCGACGAGTTCGAGGTTGCGCATGCTGACGGCGTCGAGCTCGAGTGTGGTGGCGCGCTCGTAGCTGCGGGGTGTGTCGAGGTGTTCGAGTTCGCCGTTTTTGGTTTGGCGGAGATAGTGGAGGATGGCTCCAGCGGCGATGGCAGCCTGCGCGCGACCGGCGAGGCCGAAGCCGTCAAGCGAGGAGACGCGGTAGTGGCTCTGCAGCAGGGGGACGGTGTAGTCGGCGGTGAAGACCCAGTCTTCGAGCGGCGTTTTGGTGCGGACGCCGGAAAGCATGTCGGCGAAGGCGTCGTCGCCGGGGACGGTGGGTTGCTCGGTGCCGTCGAGGGCGGGTTGGGTGGCGGCGATGCGGAGGTTTTGCGGGAGAAGGAGTTCGCGGGCGCGGCTGCGGGCGATCTCTTCGCAGGCTTCGGCGAGAGAGGATTTGCCGCGGAACTCGGCGGTGCGGAACTCGCCGGTGGAGAGATCGAGCAGGGCGATGCCGGCGCTGTCCTGCTTTGCGTTGACGGTAAGTGCGGCGAGGAAATTGTTTTCGGATGCGCCAAGACCGTTGTCGAGCGCAGTGCCGGGGGTGAGGACGCGGGTGACTTCGCGGCGGACGATGGTTTTGGTGAGCTTGGGGTCTTCTACCTGCTCGCACATGGCGATGCGGTAGCCACGGCGGAGGAGCTTCTGGAGGTAGTTCTCTGCTGCGTGGTAGGGAACGCCGCAGAGGGGAATGGAGCGCTCTTTGTCGCGGGCGGTGAGAGTGAGCTGGAGCTCGCGGGCGGCGGTGACGGCGTCTTCGAAGAAGAGCTCGTAGAAGTCGCCCATGCGGAAGAAGAGCAGGGCGTCGGGATGCGCGGCCTTGGCGGCGGCGTACTGGCGCATGACGGGAGTGGCCGCTGCGTCGGTGGTGCGGGTTGAGGATGTACTTTCGGCCGGCACGGTGGTCTGCTCCACAGGATACCGGTTGTGACGCCAGGAGGCTGAAAGCAGAAATGCCAGCCCATGCGGACTGGCATTCGTTGGATCGCGACCGGGAATTTAAGCTGCGTGATGCGAGCTGGCATCGCTGCCGAACTGTTTCACCTGCTTGTTGTAAATGCCAAGGATGAGGAAGGGTGCGACCCACTGGCCGACGAAGAGCGCCGCGCTGTCTTTCTTGGCGATCTTGAATGAGACCGATGCCAGAATGGAAGCCCCGGCGGCGGCTAGGAAGATGCCGCTAGGAATTTTGGATGTATAGCTTTCGATATAGGACGTGACCTTGCCCTCTTGTGCTTCGCCGGCCTTGACGCGCCTGTCGCCTTCGAGACTGAAATCCATAAGACTTGCCCTCCGCTGGTTGAATTTGTTCCGGCAAGCGAGGCGCTTCCGGTTCATGTGCATGGATGCAAACCTGCTGGGGTGGTGTGTCCGGATGACGCATTTTGGAGTGGGCGAAATGTTTTGGTGGGTTGTGTACCAGCGCATGGAGGAACGGCTAGGCGTGCGCTGGCCGCACGGTTGCGGACCGGGGATGAATGGCCCAGAACTATACTGAAAGAGCGGCGAAAGTTCGGGTGCGCCGAGATAGATATGTCGCTTTTTTGGCTTCAAGTCGCGGTTTTGCTGTACGGCGTGGCGTCGTTGGCGGTACTGCCTGCGGTGCTGTACGACCGGCCGGCGTGGCGGCATATGGCGGTGCCTGCGACGGTGGCGGCACTGTTGTTCCATTTTGTGAGTGTGGCGGAGATGCTGCGGGCGGCGCACCACTTTGTGCCGGTGATGGCGAGCGAGGTGCAGGCGGTACTTGCGCTGCTGCTGGCGGCGGCGTTTCTGCTGGTGTATGCGGTGTATCGGAACCTGACGATCGGCGTGGTGCTGCTGCCGATCGTTTGTTTGCTTGGGCTGTTGCCGGCGTTTGCGCCGGGATCGCGTGAGCTGGCGGCGCCGATGCTGCGGTCGGGATGGGTGGCGGTGCATATTGTGCTGCTGCTGGCGGCGTACGCTGCGCTGATTGTGGCGATGCTGTCGAGCGTGCTGTACCTGATGCAGGAGAAGCGGCTGAAGTCGAGGTCGCGCGCAGGATTGCTGATGCGCTTGCCGCCCTTGGAAACGACGGACCAGATCGGTTTGCGGGCGCTGCTGATTGGGCTGCCGTGTATGACGGGCGGACTGCTGATCGGGTCGGCGCTGGCGGCGAGCGAGTATGGCGCGGTGTATTTTCGCGACCCGAAGGTGCTGTTGTCGTTCGCGATGTGGCTGGTATTTGTGGGGATGATCGCGGTGCGGCGCAGCGCGGGGCTGCGCGGCCGCCGGGCAGTGTGGCTGAGTTCGTTTGTGCTGGTGGTCATGCTGGCGGTGTGGTCGGCGAACCAGGTGTCGACGGTGCACCGGTTTGCGGGGCGGCCATGAGCCTGGTGCTGCTAGGGGTGAACCACAACAGCGCGCCGCTGGATGTGCGGGAGCGATTGGCGATTCCTGCGGGCGGGCTGGCGGAGGCGACACGGTCGCTGGCGCACCAACCGGGGGTGCGGGAGGCGTTGATCCTGTCGACGTGCAACCGGGTGGAGCTGCTGGTGGATGAGGAGCGGGCGGGCGGTCCGCGCGAGTTTTTGCGGGAGTACTTTAGCCTGCAGGCGAGGGCGCTGGAGCCGCACCTGTATGAGTTTCGCGAGCGGGAGGCGGTACGGCACCTGTTCCGGGTAGCGTCGTCGCTGGACAGCATGGTGGTGGGCGAGCCGCAGATTCTGGGCCAGGTAAAGGACAGCTACGCGGTGGCGCGCGAGGTGGGCGCGGTGTCGACGACGCTGGAGCGGCTGCTGCAATCGGCGTTCGCGGTGGCGAAGAAGGTGCGGACGGAGACGGAGATCGGGTCGTCGTCGGTGTCGATCGCGTCGGTGGCGGTGGATTTGGCGAAGCGGATTTTCGGGTCGCTGCAGAAGTCGCAGGTGATGCTGGTGGGCGCCGGGAAGATGAGCGAACTGGCGGCGCGCCACCTGATTGCGCAGGGGGCGGAGTCGATCTTGGTGGCGAATCGGACGCCGGAGCGGGCGCAGCGACTGGCGGCGGAGTTCCACGGGCTGGCGGTGCCGTTCGACGACCTGATGGTGCATGCTCCCAAGGCGGACATCATTGTGACGTCGACGGGGGCGGGCCGGCACTTGTTCGATGTTGCGCGGGCGCAGGCGATTTTGCAGAAGCGGCGCGGGAAGCCGGTGTTCTTCATCGATATTGCGGTGCCGCGGGATGTGGATCCGGCGGTGAACCGGGTCGATGGGGCGTTTGTGTACTCCATTGACGATTTGCAGCAGGTGGCAGCGAGCAACCTGACGGTGCGCGCGAAAGAAGCGGCGGATGCCGAGCGGATTGTGACGGAAGAGGTGGACCGGTTTCAGCAGCGACTGCAGCTGCTGGATGCGGTGCCGGCCATTGTGCAGTTGCAGCAGACGGCGGAGCAGATACGACTGGCAGAACTGGAGCGGGCGCGGGCCAAGCTGGGGACGTTGACGCCGGAACAGCAGGCGGCCGTGGATGCGGTGACACGGTCGATGGTGAACAAGCTGCTGCATGGGCCGATCGCGGGGATGCGGGATGCGGCGAACACCGGGGACACGGGGGCGCTTTCGGCCATCCGGCGGTTGTTCGAACGCGGACGGTAGAGAAGCGGCTCGGGCCGAGCGCACGCCATCCTAGGTGAAGAGGAATGACTGATGGCAGACCAGGAAGACACGTCGAAGAAGGAGCCGCTCGGCTTTGGTGTGCACGCGCACGGGTTGGCGAGCGAGTACGCGCAGGAGCAGGGTTGGGGCTTGAATGAGCAGGAGCGGACCGCTGTGCCGGAAGGCAAGCAGGTGACGGATGGCGGTGTCGCTTACGACTATGGCGCACAGGACTTCGGGGACGGGCCGGTGGATGAGAGCGATGCGGGCATCACAAAAGAAGTGGTGGATGCCGCGCGAAAAAACCTGGAACAGCAGTAGTGCAGGGAAGTTGTAAGAGGGAGCTTTATGTCACAGAGCAAGACGAGCAAGGAAGCAATGGAGGCGTTCGATTCGTCGAACAATAGTGTGCCGGCTGCGGAGCATGGCGATCATGCGAAATCGCATGCGGCGCATACGGAAACCGAGGGGCATGTGCACACGTCGCCCGACGGGTCTGGCAAGCAGGGCCGTGAGCCGGGGTCGTCGAAAGAGCCGCCGCAGGATCCGCTGCGGAATGGCAAGGGGAATCAGCGGCAGTAAGATGTTGGCGATGTGAGGTGCCGCAGCCTGCGTGGCTGCGGCATTTCGTTTTGTGTTGCATACCATTTGCGGCGATACACTGAAGTCATGCACCTGCGCATCGGATCACGCGGTTCAAAACTCGCCCTGTGGCAGAGCAACTACATTGCAACCCGGCTGCGGATGCTGGGGCACACGACGGAAATTGTGCTGATACGGACGACGGGTGACCGGATGCAGGATCCGGTGTTTGCGGCGGCGCACCCCGTAACGCCGGAGCTGGACGGCAAGGGAATCTTCATCAAGGAGATCGAGGAGTCGCTGCTGGCAGGCAGTATCGATCTCGCGGTGCATTCGTTGAAGGATCTGCCGACGGTGCTGGAGCCGCAGTTTGCGATTGGAGCGGTGCCGGAGCGGGCAGACGCGCGGGATGCGCTCGTGTGTCCGGAGTGGTTGCAGTTGCATACGCTGCCGGAGGGTGCGCGGGTGGGAACCACATCGCCGCGGCGTGTGGCGCAATTGCTGGCGCACCGGCCGGACCTGCAGTTTGTGGCGATTCGCGGGAACATCGACACACGGCTGAAAAAGCTGGGGCGCGGGGAATGCGACGCGCTGGTGCTGGCGTGTGCCGGCATCGATCGACTGGGGCCGGCGTTGCTGCGACCCGTGACGCTGGACCCGGCACACCCGGAGTTTGGGCGGGAGCCGCACTTTGAATGTGTGACGCACCCGGGCGAGGATGACGGGGTGAACGCGCATGGGGAAGAATTGCCGGGAACGGTGGACTGGCTGCGGGAGCGGTTTGCGCCGGAGGTGCTGTGTCCTGCGGCGGGGCAGGGAGCGCTTGGGATAGAGGTGCTGGCCGAGGCGCGGGTGGTGCTGGAGGCGGTTGCACCGCTGAACGACGCGGCCGCGAGTTTTGCGACAGAGGCGGAGCGCTGGACGCTGCATGCGTTGGGCGGTGGATGTTCGCTGCCGGTTGGCGCGATGTGTACGGTGCGGTGTGCCGGTGCGCCGTTGCAGGCGGGGGATGCGGCGTTGCTGGCGAATGTGACGGCGGCGGATGGGGAAGAGATGATCACCGTGTCGCTGACACTGGAGCGGGGGGAGTCTGCAAAGTCCTTGGGGACACGGATGGCGCAGGCGCTGGCGGCGCGAGGCGCAAGGGACCTGCTGGAGCCGGGAGAGCGGTCGGAGGCGAGGCTTGAGGAGCGGCTGGATGCGGTGCTGTTCGCGTCGTAGAGGTTTAAGGTTTGGAGAGCCGGGTAGATTCGAGACTGCGGGTGCTGGTGACGCGGGCGGCGCATCAGGCGTCGGCGCTGGGCGATGCGCTGGCGGCGTACGGGCTGCTTGTGGTGAGTATCCCGTCGATTGCGCTGGAGCCGCCGACGGATGAGTATGCGGGGCTGCATGCGGCGCTGGAGCAGCTGGATGCGTTCGACTGGCTGCTGTTTACGTCGGCGAACGCGGTTGCGGTGTTTGCGGAACAACGCGAGGAATTGGAGGTGGAGGAGGTGCCGTGCCGGGTGGCGAGCATCGGCGCGGCGACGAGCCGGGCATTGCGGGATGCGGGCCTGCACGTAGATCTGCAGGCCGAGGTGGGTGTGGCGGAGTCGCTGGTGCGGGCGTTGAAGCCGCACGCGCGCGGCAAGCGGATGCTGCTGGTGCGGGCAGAGGCGGTGCGGGATGTGCTGCCGGTGGAGATGGAGCGGGCAGGGGCCGCGGTGACAGTTGCGGCGGCGTACCGGACGGTGGTGCCGCTGGAGTCGGTGGAGGCGCTCAAGCGGGAGTTGCCACGGGTTGCGGCGGTGACATTTACGAGCTCGTCGGCGGTGGTGAACCTGCTGGAATTGTGCGATGCAGCAGGATGCACGCTGCCGTCGGCGGCGGTGCTGGCGTCAATCGGACCGATCACGTCGCAGACGCTGCGGGAGCGTGGGTATACGCCGGCTGTGGAGGCATCGCAGGCTTCGGTGGAGGTATTGGCGAGCCAGCTTGCGCGGTATCTGGCAGCGGACGGTCGGGGTTAGGCGGCAAGGCTGCTGTTGGATAGCGCCGGTCAGGGGTGGAGACGTTCGGCGACGCGGTTCCAGACGATTTGCTGGGTTTTGCTGAGGCTGGTCCAGAGAAATTCTTGGAAGCCTTGCCGGATGCGTTCTTCGCGGTAGAGCAAGTAGAGCTGTTCGCCTGTCATGGGTTTCCTGAGTGCAGTTAGCGTGTGCGCGGGCTAGTGGGAGGTCCAGGTCTTATCGCCGGAGTTGCATTCGGTTTCGAGCGAGCAGTCGGCGCATTTGGGTTTGCGGGCGTCGCAGATCTGACGGCCATGGTGGATGAGCTCGTGGGAAAAGTCGATCCACTTATCTTGCGGGAGGATGCTCATGAGGTCGCGCTCGACCTTGACGGGGTCGGTGTTGGTGGTGAGCTCAAGGCGACGCGAGAGGCGCAGGACGTGGGTGTCGACGACGACGCCGGAGGCGATGCCGAACCAGGAGCCGAGGACGACGTTGCTGGTTTTGCGCGCGGCACCGGGGATGCGGAGCATGTCGTCCATGGTTTGGGGAATTTCGCCGTGGAACTCGTTGGTTACGAGGTTGGCGGCAGCGACGAGGGACTTGGATTTCTGGCGGAAGAAGCTGAGGCTTTTCAGGATTTCCTGGAGCGCCTCGGGCGTTGCCTGCGCCATGTCGCGCGGTGAGGGATAGGCGTGGAAGAGCGCAGGTGTGACCATGTTGACGCGTGCGTCGGTGCACTGGGCGGAGAGGATGGTGGCGACGGTGAGCTCCCACGCGCTGGTGTGGTGGAGGGCACAGACGGCGTTCGGGTAGGTGCGCTGGAGCGCGTCGAGGATGGCAGCGATGCGGACGGGGGCAAGCGGCTTTTTGGATTTGCCGGGGCGCTTTTTGGGCGCTACGGGTTCGGATGCGGCGATGCTGCGAGCCTTCACGGCTTTGCTGCCTGGAGCCAGGGATTTTGAGGCTGCTGCCTTTGCCATGGGCGCTAGCCGAGCCGGTCCAGCATGTCCTGCGGTGTGACGCGGACGCAGGAGAAGATGGGAAAGTCCTTTAGGGTGTAAAGGGAGATTTCGGTCTCGCGCAACTGCTGGACGAGGTCGACGAAGTCTTCGGGGAAGTTGGTTTCGAAGGCGACGACGAATTCCTGGTCGTCGATGCCGAAGGAGTAGGTGGTGTTGAGCTTGACGCGGGGGAAGCTCATGCCGACGCGGATGTGCTCATCCATGAGGCGCTTGCGTTCGGCGGCTGAAAGCAAGTACCAGGGGCGGGTCTTCCAGAAGGGGTAGATGAAGATGTATTTGTGGCCGCCGGGACGGATGGCACCGCGGCCTTCACCTTCGCTCTCGTCTATGCGGTCGATCTGGTACTGCGAGCGTTTGGTCATGGAGAGGAAGTTGTGCGGGGTGTCGAGGTAGCCGCCGAGCGGGGTGGCGAGAAGCTCGCTGCGCATGCGGTTCATCTCTTCGACGGAGTAGCAGATGGACCAGACGCAGAGGTCCACGTCGCCGCGGGTGCCGACGGTTGAGTAGGTGAGCGACAGGAACTCGCCGACCTTGTTCCAGCGCTGTATGACTTCGACGAAGGCGGCTTTGTGTGCGGCGCGTTCGGCGGCGGGGAGGCGACGCCACTCCGGCATGATTTTGTAGAAGGAGAAGGCGACGATCTGGCGCTTGACCGGGGGAGTACCGTGTGTGGCGGGCCGACCGGATGCCGCCGGAGCGGGTGTTGCGGCCGGGGTGACGGTGTGGGTCGGCTGCGTGGTCTCGGGAGCTTCGGGGGTCGCGGTCTCTGCCATACCTACAGGATACGAGCCTGCGAAGAGGGCAGCAAGCCGGGCTGGGCGGAGAGAGATCGCTGGCAGGGTGAAAGGCTGCAGCGGGCTATACTTCGGTGACACGACACCACTATGACTGAAAAAATCATTAACTTTTTGTTGCCGTATGTGACTCACCTGATTGCGGCGGTGGGATACCCCGGAGTTGCGCTGCTGATGGCGATCGAGTCGGCATGCATTCCGCTGCCAAGCGAAATTATTATGCCGTTTGCCGGGTATGTGGTGAACCAGGGCCGGATGAACCTGCTGCTGGCGGCGACGGCGGGAGCGATCGGCTGCAACCTGGGATCGGTGGTGGCGTACTGGGTGGGCGCGCATGGCGGCCGGCCGCTGGTGGAGAAGTTTGGGCGGTATGTGCTGATGAGCCGGCGCGACCTGGACCGGGTGGACCGGTATTTCCAAAAGTATGGTGACATTACCGTGCTGGTGGGACGCCTGCTACCTGTGGTGAGGACGTTTATTGCTCTGCCCGCGGGAATTGCACGGATGCCGCAAGTGCGCTTTCACGTGTATACGTTTCTGGGGTCGTGGCCGTGGTGCTTTGCGCTGGCGTATGTGGGGATGAAGGCGGGCGCGAGTTGGGACGATCCGCATTCGCCGCTGAAGCAGGTGTTGCATAAGGCGGATGCGGCGGTGATCCTGCTGGTGCTTGCGGGAGTGGTGTGGTTTGTGTGGTCACATCTGCGGCATCGGGGTGAGAGCGCGGCGGCTTAGGAGTATTTGATGGTGCAGCTGCAGCCGTGCCCACGAAGTGCTGCTGGTTGTGCATCGAAGGGATGCAGGAGACGCGACCATGCCTGCCACCATGAAAGCGCACACGGAATACCTGACCTACAACACGCGGGAGCGATACCAGATGGTGCACATGACGCCGGAGGTGGACCGCGTGGTGAGGGAGAGCGGCATTGACGATGGGCTGTGCTTTGTGTCGCCGATGCACATTACAGCGGCCATTTATGTGAACGACAACGAGAGCGGGCTGATCGAAGACATCGGTGTATGGCTGGAGAAGCTGGCACCGCGCTTTCCGGGGTACAAGCACCACCAGACGGGCGAAGACAATGCCGATGCGCATCTGAAGGCGCTGCTGCTGCACCATGAAACGACGTTGCCGGTGACGAAGGGACGGCTGGACCTGGGGCGATGGCAACGGATCTTCTACGCGGAGTTCGATGGGCAGCGGGCGAAGAAGGTGATCGTGAAGGTGCTCGGCGTGACGAAGTGACGGAAGAAGTCCGGTAATGGTCCGCAGCTTAGTGGGCGGCGGCGCGGTCGGCTTCCGTGGCGAGTTGAAGTGTGCGCGGACCCGGCGGGTTGGCTGCTTTCGGGGCGGCAGCGGGCCGCGTGGCGAACGGTGCGTCCTGCAGTTGACTTGAGTTGCCGCCGGAAGACTTGCCAGGGGTGCCGGCTGCGAGATGGGGGCTTCCGTTAGGTTTGTTCGGCTGCGTGCCGTTGGGAGCCGGTACGGTGCCGGTGCCGAGCAGGACGATATCGACGCGGCGGTTTTGGGC
This sequence comes from uncultured Terriglobus sp., assembly GCA_964244665.1. Lineage (GTDB taxonomy): Bacteria > Acidobacteriota > Terriglobia > Terriglobales > Acidobacteriaceae > Terriglobus. The sequence goes on along the minus strand of CAXTJO010000035.1, from coordinate 5,447 downwards.
GCGGCCTGCGGCGGTATCGTTGCCGGTGACGGGGCGGAACGGGCCATAGCCGGCCAGGGAAAAGCGTGCGGGCGAGATGTGGGAACGGCTGATAAGGACTTCGGCAATGGCTGCGGCGCGTGCGGTCGATAGCTCGAAGTTGGAGTTGTAGCGATCGCTGTGGATGGGCATGTTGTCGGTGTGACCCTCGACGCGCAGATCACGGTCTGGAAGGGTGGCGGCGATTTCTGCAAGGAGAGCGGCCGTTTTGGGGTTGATCGCCGCGGCACCGGAGCCGAAAAAGCCGGCTTCGTGCAGGGAGATGGTGAGGCCTTCCGCCTCCTGGTGGATGGAGGCGGAGCCGTTGGCGAGGGCTGCTCCGAGGGCTTTCTGCATCCGTTGCTGTACGGCTTTCGCGGCTGCTGTGCCATGACCCGAGCCGGTGCCCTGGCCGCTGGTGTTGCCGGTTGTACCCGGGGATGCCTGGACCGAATCCATGAGCGGCGCGGGTGTGCCCTGACTGTTGCCGCCGCCGCTTTCAAGGGGTGGCGAGCTGGCGTGGGCTTCGAAGGTGCCGTGCTCGGTGAAGGCGGTTTGCATGGCGGCGGCCATCTGCGCGGTCTTCTTCTTGTCGCTGACAGAGCTGGCGAAAAGCACGACGAAGAAGGCGAATAAAAGTGTGAGCAGGTCGGCGTAGCTGACGAGCCAGCGCTCGTGGTTGACGTGTTCTGCGTGTTTCTTTTTGCCCACGGTTTAGGCCTTTGCTTCTGCCGCGCCGTGGGCGAGGAAGGTGCGGAGCTTGGTTTCGATCATGCGGGGGTTGAGGCCTTCAAGGATGCTGACGACGCCTTCGAGCATCATTTCTTTGACCATGGTTTCTTCTTTGTGGCGGATTTTGAGCTTGCCAGCGGCGGGCAGGCAGAAAAGGTTCGAGAGGGCGACGCCATAGATGGTGGCGACGAAGGCGACGGCGATGCCTTTGCCGACTTCGTCAATGTTGTCGAGGTGCTGCATGACCTGGATGAGGCCAAGAACTGCACCGATGATGCCGACGGTGGGAGCGAAGCCGCCGGCGGACTCGAAGACCTGGGGAATCTTCTCTTCCATCTCGGATTTGTTGTCGAGCTCAAGCTGCATGATCTTGCGGACTTCAGAGGGCTCGGTGCCGTCGACGGCAAGCATGAGGCCCTGCTTGAGGAAGGGGTCGGAGACGGTGGCGAGGTCGGCGTCGAGCGAGACGATGCCGCTTTTGCGGGCCTTGTTGGCGAACTCGACGAGTTGGGCGAGGATTTTTTCGCTGTCGGCGCCCTTGTGCATAAAGACGCCGACGACGCCTTTGAGGGCGGCGAGAAAGATGTCGAGCGGGAACTGCACCATGACGGCACCGGCGGTGCCGCCGATGACGATCATGGCGGCGGTAAGCTGCGAGACCTGGCCGATGCTGCCGCCTTCCATCAGCATGGCGCCAAGGATGGCGACCAGGGCGAGCACGATGCCGCCGACGCTTGCGATGTCCATTGCAGACTCCTCCTTTGGTGCTTAGCTGTTGAGTGATTCGATGTGCAGGCGCGCGGCATGCGCGGCGGCGTGCACGGCGATGGAGCTGTCCGCGGTGGGCCATGCGAGGCGGAGCAGCCCGGCCCGCCAGATGCATGTGCGCTCCAGCACCTCGGCACAGCTTTCGAGCACCACGAGCTTTTCCCCTGTGACGAGGGTGAGGGTGGTGTCCGGGATGGACTCGGCCAGTTTGATAAGGTCGGAGTTGACCAGGAGAGGGTGGCCGTTGAGCCGTGTGAGTTCGATCATGGATGTCGCTCCCACTGTGCTCTATCGGCAGAAGGCGTTGCATATTCAGACAGGGCAGGCCGATCTTTGGTTCTGCGGGCAATGCCGGGTACGACGGAGCCGCTTACAACTTTTGCCGACTGGATGCAAGCGATTTCTCATGTTTCTGTGGACGGGGACGATACAGGTTGTGAGCGCCGAGGAATGAGGCGCAGCAACTAACCTCACGCTGTACAGGAGCTATACGCATGTCTCTCGGAGTCCTCAATAATATCTCTGCCATCTATGCGCAGAACAATCTGACCAACACGCAGAACAGTTTGCAGAAGACACTGCAGCAGCTCTCGTCTGGTTCGCGCATTAACTCTGGTGCAGACGATGCAGCCGGCCTTGCCGTTGCGGATGGTCTCGCCGCAAACTCCGCTGCGCTGTCACAATCGGCACGCAATGCGAGCGACGCCGTTGGATTGTTGCAGACCGCAGACGGTGCGCTGTCACAGGTGACGTCTCTGCTCGACCGCGCCATTACCCTTGCGACCCAGTCGTCGAACGGCACTCTTTCCTCGAGCCAGACGTCGTCGGCGAATCAGGAGTATCAGAACATCCTGAGCCAGATCAACACCATCGGCTCGACCACCAACTACAACGGTTCGGCGGTATTCAGCAATACGGCGCGCAGCTTCTTCGTTTCTGACGGCACGGCGTCTGGATCGACCATTTACAGCAAGACTATCGGTGCCCTGTCCAGCGCGACTGTCGGCCAGACGCAGGCTGGTGGTGTGACCACACCTGCTCTCGCAGTCAGTGTGTCGTCCACCGCCACGGTAGCCGCCCAGTCGACGCTTACGGCCGCCAGCGCCAGCGATACCTTCGGGGGCACGCTGTCGGTCCAGGTTGGCGCGGGCGCATCCGTCTCGCTGCAGTTCAGCCCCGGCAGTTCGCTGCAGTTCGTTACGGACGCCATCAACTCGACAAGCTCCTCGTTTCACACGGCGGGTATCGGGGCGACGCTCAGCGGTGGCGTGATTACGCTGACCGGTACTGCGAGCGCTGCGGGCGCCGGCGGTGGCAACAACATTACGTTGTCCGCCAGCAACACCTTCGCGGAGACGGCGACGGGCGGTGCGACCGGTGTCGGCGCGGACTTTACCGCGGCGGGCTACACGGCGCTCGATACCAACCAGCACGCGCAGCAGATCCTGTACAAGCTGACGACCGCGGTGGGTGATGTCGCCTTCCAGCGCGGTGCCATCGGCGCCGGTATCAACCAGATCAACTCGGCCCAGTCGGTCGCGTCAAACGAAAACACGAACCTGACCAGTGCGCAGAACAGCATTACCGCGACCGATTACGGTCAGGCCGCCAGCGATCTGAGCAAGTACCAGGTGCTCAGCCAGACGGGTATCAGCGCGCTGGCGCAGGCGAACTCAGTACAGCAGGAAGTACTGAAGCTGCTGCAATAAGACGCAGCAGCGGGGAGTGAGGGCGTGCCGGAGAAACTGCCGGACACGCCCGACGCTTCGCCCTTATGAATCTTTAACCTGGCGAAGCCGCAGTGTGGTCACTTTCGTGCACGCTACCGGTTCGCCAGCATTCGTTCGAGAGGGTTTCCAAGTCATGGGTTCGGTCGGCATCAGCTTCGGCTCAGCAACGAGCGGTACGGGCTTTGATGTAGCAACCACGGTTGCCAGCATTCTGGCTGTGCAGCGCACGCCGGAAACTGCCTGGGCCACACAAACCGCCGCACTGCAGGCACAGGACACCGTGCTGTCGGCACTGGGGACGAATGCCTCTGCACTCTCTACGGCGTTGTCTTCGTTGACCAGCTTCGACGGCGTGTTGTCGCAACTGACCGGAGCAACGTCCAATACGAGCGCGGTCGTGCTGACCAGTGTTGCGAGCACCGCGCAGATCGCCAGTCATACCCTGACCGTGTCCCAGTTGGCACAGACGTCCCAGCACGTCTCCTCGGCGGTGGCGTCGGGGGCTACGGTTTCCGGAACGCTGAGCATACAGGTGGGCAGCAGCGGCAGTAGCTCGTCACTTGCGGTTCCCAGCGGCTCCACGGTGGCGCAACTGGCTGCCCAGATCAACAGCGCGTCCCTCGGCGTGACTGCTTCGGTGATTACGGATAGCAGCGGGTCGCGGCTTTCACTTGTGAGCGGCACCAGCGGCAGCGCCGGCGAGGTGACCCTGGGTGGAACGCTGACCGATAGCAGCAGCAGCGCGAACACCGTCACGTTCGCGGAGCCCACGGCGGGCCTGGATGCGCAGTACACCCTCGACGGAGTGTCGCTGACCAGTGGCAGCAACACCGTGACCACGGCGCTGACCGGTGTTTCGTTCCAGCTTGTTGGAACGACCGGCACTTCGTCAGGCTCTACGTCAAGCTCTTCCGGTACCCCAGTGACAATGCAGATTGCGGCCGATACAAGTTCTGTCTCCACTGCGCTGAGCACGTTTGTGTCCGCATACAACACGCTCCATAAGGCGCTGTCCGCGCAGGAGGCCAACGATTCCAGCGGCAATGCCGAGCCGCTCTTCGGCAATCCTGTGGTGCAGCAGCTGCAGAGTGGGCTGTCTGCGGCGCTGAGCTTTACGTCCGGGACGTATAGCACGACGGCCGGGGCGACTCAGCCGATCTCACTGGCGACGCTGGGTATTACGACCGGCACCGACGGTACCCTTACGCTCGATGGCAGCACTCTGACCACGGCGCTCTCGACCCGGCTCAGCGACATCACGACGTATTTCCAGAGTGCTCACAACTTCGGCCAAAACTTTAACACGACGCTCAACAACCTGGGCGCGACCGGTACCGGCGCGCTTGCCCTGGCGACCACCAACAACAGCAGCCAGGAAACTGTGCTTGCCAACAACAAGACGGCGCTTGAGGCGCGTTTGGCCGTGACGCAGACGACGCTGACCGCGGAGCTGACCACGGCGAACGAGATTTTGCAGGCAATCCCCTCGCAGCTCAAGGGCATTACGCAGCTTTTTGACGCAATTACAGGGAACACCAGCAGCTAAACGACAACACGATTGCGCTTTGCATGCACCAGAAGGAGAACCATGACGTATCAGGAACAGGCTCTTACCGGTGCGACCGGTGTGGATCTTATTGTGAGTCTCTATGACGGCTGGATTCGGTTTCTTTACCGCGCCGTGCGTGCGATCGATGAAAACGACACGCTGGACCGGCGCTATGCGGTGAAGCGGGCGCTGGATATTGTGATGTATTTGCAGGCGCGGTTGCGGCCGGACCTGGGCGGCAAGCCGGCGGCGGCGCTGAGCGATTTTTACGCGGCAATGTTCACGATGACGCTGGAGGCGTCGCATGCCGAATCGGCAGAGCAGATGACCGAGGTGATTGCGTGTGTGCGCAATGTGCGCGAGGCGTGGGTGATTGTGGCGCGTGACCCGGAGGCGAACCGTGTGCTGCCGCGGGAACTGCGCACGGCGGCGGAGCGGCGTCCTGCGGCTGTGCCGATCGTAATGCCGGTGGGTCGTGCGTTGGAACAGCGACCGGGCCTGCGTGTGAGTGCGTAATGGGAACGCGCGGGCGGGTGTGGCTGCTACAGTCCGTGACGCTGGTGCGTACCTCGAACGGTAGCGTGGAGCGCGTGACCACAGGCAAATGGGGCGGTGTGCTGAAGAAGACTCAGCCTACGCGCAAAGTATAG
>CAXTJO010000034.1:0-29396 GCA_964244665.1 uncultured Terriglobus sp. | reverse complement strand
TTTCGTTTTAGAGGTTATTCAGTGGCCTAAAGGCCACTGCTCCTTCCGGAAAAGCGACAATTTGGATTCGTCAGACACTGCCTAAGCCTCGCTACTATTGAGTGTTTTTATGGCACGGCTGAAGCCGTGCACCTCCGAAGAACCTGCTCCATTTGAAGTCGTCAAACACTACTTAAAGCCCCTTTCTCTTGGTGAGGTTTATGGCACGGCTGAAGCCGTGCCCCTTCGAGGTATGAGCGCCCTGTGGACCTGTCAAACAGACACTAGAGCGAGGCGATGCAGTCGATTTCGACGAGGGAGTCGCCAGGGACGCCGGAGACGGCAACGGTGGTGCGGACCGGCGGCGTGCCACCGAAGCGGCCCGCGTAGGCGGTGTTCATGCGGGTGTAGTTGGCGAGATCGCTGAGATAAACGTTGACCTTGAGGACCTTGTCCATGGAGGAGCCGGCGGCGATGAGGTTCTGTTCTATTTCGTCGAGGACGTGCTTTGTGTGCTCTTCAATGGTGCCTTTGAAGTGGGCGCCGACGCCGGCGATGAAGACGAGATTGCCGAAGGTGACGATGCCGTTGAAGAGGGGGCCGGCGGGTTTGGCGGTGGTTGGGGCAGCGGGCGGGGTGACGGGTGGCGGTGTGGCACCGGCGGAAGGCGGCGGGGAGACGCGGTGGACGGCCTTCTTTTCCCAGATGGGCTGGGTGGGAGATTGGGCGGGCGCTGCCGGGGTGAGGGCGGCCATGCCGGTGACACCTGCGGCTGCGGCTGCGGCGTTTTTCAGGAGTCCTCTGCGGGATTGGGTCTTCATGTTCTTGTTCTCCTTGGCTTTGGTCGCGGTGCGTTTTAACTGGCGGACGTGGTGTGGGACTGCGGAACGGCGGGCGTGAGAGCGGCGCGGATGCGTTGGCCGACGATGGTGTCTTCGCCGGGCTGGAGCATCCAGACGCCGACGACGAGGGTGTTCGCGTTGGAGGGGATGCCCTGGTTGGGCGGGTTGCCGGTGTTGGGGTTGAGCTCGATGGAGGGCTCGGTGGCGCGAAGGGTGGCGACGACCTGCTGTGTGGTTGTGCCGGTGACGGCGGGGTCGAAGCGGATGAGGAGATGGGGGACGTGGTTGGCGATGCGGGGGACGACGGTTTCGGTGCGGACGGAGGGGATGCCCTGGACGAGGGAGGCGATGCGGTCGGCGCGGGCCTGGTAGTCGGCCTGCATGGATTCTTCAGTGTGGGAGAGGACCCAGTCGATGGCGGCGACCATGCCGACGATCTGTTCCTTGGCGACCTTCATGCCGCGGCCGACGCCGTCGGTGGGGTTGTTGTTGGCGGCGGCGAGGCTGGTGAGGTGCTTGCGGCCGAGGAGCAGGCCGGCGTTTTGCGGGCCGCGAATGCCCTTGCCGCCGGAGAAGCTGACGAGGTCGAAACCCATGCCGGTGTACTTCCAAAGGTTGGAGATGGGCGGCATGTCGGCGGCGGCATCGATGTGGCAGGGGATGCCGTGGTCGTGGGCGATGCGGAGCCAGGTGTCACGGTCGATCTGGGCGGGGCCTGTGGGGCCGACCTCATCTTCGGCGGCGTTGAAGAAGTTGGTCATGCAGCTGTTGCCGGCGGCGCAGGCGCGTTTGTAGTCGTCGAGGGTCAGGACTTCGGTGACACGGGCGCCGCAGAGAAACATGGCGTGGTCGTAGCCGTAGCGGTGGGCGCGCTGGACGATGACCTGGGACTTCATGGCGGGCGTGACGGCTTGCGGGAGGTCGAGCGGGCCGAGGTTGTTGGCATGCTGGAGACAGGCGGCGGTGGCGAGGGAGATGGCGCCGGATGCGCCGGAGGTGATGACCGCGCCCTCGCAGCGGAGGCGTGCGGCGACGTATTCGCCGGCTTTGGTCTGGAGGTCGTGGAGGCGGACGGGGTGGAGGGCGGCCTGCTGGACGGCGGCGAGGACCTCTGGTGGCATGCAGGCGGCGGTGAGGGTGGTGTAGGTGCCGGCGGCGTTGATGATTTTGGGGACGCCGAGTTTGCTGTAGTAGTCGGGGGGCGGCTCAGACGCAGATGCAGCGTGAAGAGAGGCTGTGCCGAGAGCCGCGCCGGCCAGACCTGCGCCACGCACGAAGTTGCGGCGGGAGATGCGGGTAAATGGCGGCGTTTGCTGCGGCATACGGTCTCCTGGGGCTTCTGAACCCATGTCCCAAGAGCGGGACATGGGGCACCCATTTGCTTGGGCTAGATGCGGCCGAATTGTTTTACGGCTTCGACGATCGAGTGGAATTTTTCGATGAAGGGGTACATGCTGTGTTCGCTGTTATCGAGCTGCTGCGCGCGGATGAGGACCTCTGCGGCGCGGGCGCGGGGGACGACGACGACGCCGTCCTGGTCGGCGACGATGATGTCGTTGGCTTCGACGTGGGTGCCGGCGACCTGGAGCGGGATGTTGATGCCGCCGAAGCGGTAGTGGCCGACGGAGGTGGAGGGGACCGGGCCGGTGCTGTAGACGGGGAAGCCGATGCGTTTGAGCTGGGGGAGGTCGCGGACGCCGCCGTCGACGACGGCGCCGACGAAGCCGCGGGAGAACATGGCGGTGCCCATGAGGCCGCCCATGCCGGCGATGTCTGCGCCGTCTTCCACCTGCATGACGTAGACGGAGCCGGGGCCGCCGGAGTCGATGGCGGCGAGCATGCCTTCGAGGGCCTTGGGATCGCTGTTTTCTTCTTTTTTGAGGAGGACGGTGAGGGCGATGCCGGCAAATTTGGCGGGAAAGAGGGACTGCATGGTGTGGGACATGTAGTGCTTCTGGTGGAGGACCTGCTCTTCGGCGTCGGAGACGGAGGCGGCTTCGACGTGGCGATATTCGTCGAGCATGAGGGCGGGGTTGCGCTCGAAGTCGGCCTGGGTGAGCGGTGTGCCGGCGTGCATGATGGCTGCCGTGGCGGCGAGCGTGAGGACGGCGGATGCCGAGAGGATGCCGAGGTGCAGGTGTTTACGGAGAGGCATGCTGTTGGACTCCAGGCGATGGTGTGGCGGGACGGTAGGAGCATCGTACCGTCCCGGGCGTTGTGACCGCCACAGCCGTTTGTCTTATTGGCTGCGGTGGGGGTTAGAAGTTGATTTTGCCGGCGAGCTGGAGGATGCGGGGGTCGCCGAGGCCGCCGCTGGTGGGTGTGGAGGTGATCTGGCCGAAGGTGGAGCCGGTGAAGTTGAAGACGCCGTTGGTGGCGCTGGGCAGGGTGGTGTTGCCGGGGTTGGCGAGGTTGGCGTGGTTGAAGACGTTGAAGGCTTCGGCGCGGAACTGGAGCCTGACGCGCTCGATGAGGGCGAAGTCTTTGAAGACGGAGAGGTTGGTGTTGGCCGCGCCGGGGCCACGCTGGTCGTTGCGGTGGGAGTTGCCGAAGGTGTAGAGGGCGGGCAGGGCGTAGGCGGTGGCGTCGATGCAGCTTGTTTTGGAGATGTAGAAGGATTTGCCGCAGGTGAGGCGGGGAGCGTGGACGAAGTTGGGGCGCTGGGTGCCGATGCCGCCGACGTTTGCCTGGTCGTTGGTGAGGCCGATGTTGAAGGGCTGGCCGCCCTGGAGGATGACGATGGTGTTGACGTGCCAGCCGCCGGCGAGGGTGTCGACCGTGTGGCCGAAGCGCTGGAGGGTGGGCAGGGTGTAGGTGGCGGTGGCGACGAAGCGGTTGCGGATGTCCCAGTTGGCGTCGCCGTAGTCGGCCTTGAGGTTGTACTGGATCATGGCGGTGCCGCCACCGTTGGAGTCGTTGGAGGTGTCCATGGTATGGGCCCAGGTGTAGCCGAGATTGAGGTCGAGGCCGTGGTAGTTGGGGCGGCGGTAGACGACGGTGAGGGCGTGGTAGGTGGAGAAGCTGTCGTCCTGAATCTGGCGGATTTGGCCGAAGAGCTGGTAGGGACGGCGGGGGTTGACGGTGCCGGCACCGGGCAGGGGCTGGTTGGGGTAGAAGGAACGGTCGAGGTAGAGGCCGCGGGAGCCAAGATACTGGAATTCGAGGGCGCTGCCGGGGGTGAGCTCGACGCCGGAATCGAGGTTCCACTGGTAGAGGCGGGGCGTTGGGAGGTAGGAGCTGTCGGTGAAGGCGGACTGGTAGGTGCCGCGCGTGCCTGCGACGGCAGAGGCGGAACCGCTGCCGCCGCCGGAGGGGTTGGCGAAGCTTTGCGTGGCGATGCCGCTGGTTGCGCCGCTGAAGGTGGTGGAGGCGGCGAAGGGGTAGTTGCTGGTGGTGAGGGTGAAGGAGTTGAGCTGGTTGGGGTTGTAGTAGATGCCGCCGCCGGCGCGGATGACGATCTTTTCGTTGGCGCGGTAGGCGAGGCCGAGGCGGGGGGAGACGAGGTTGAGGTTGGAGCCGTGGAATTTGAAGCCGGGGACCGGGGTGTAGGCCGCGCCGGTGGTGGCGGTGCTGGTGGGGATGAGCGCGGTATAGGTGCTGTTGAGGATACGGCCGATGCCGTTGAGGCTATAGGGCACGAGGGGGAGCTCGTAGCGGACGCCGTAGATGACGGTGAGTTTTTGGGAGGCCTGCCAGTTGTCCTGGACGAAGAAGCCGTTGCGCCACTCGGCGATGGAGCCCTTGACCTGGGTGAGCGGTGTGGTGACGGTTTGCGAGTAGCCGGTGAGGAAGTCTGCGGCGGGATTGCCGGAGTAGTTGCCGGTGAAGCTGAACTGGCCGCGGTTCTGGTTGGTGGCGGCGCGGCCGATGCTGAGGCGGCGGATGTCTGCGCCGGCCATGATGTCGTGCTTGCTGATGGAGTAGCCGATCTGGTCGTAGCCGTGGAGGGCGCGGTCGTCCTGGTACCAGTTGGTGCCTTCGGCACCGAGGCCCTGGTAGCCGGAGGAGAAGACGATGGTGGGAAGGCCGGGGTTGTTGTTGGTGGTGTCTGCCGTGAAGCCGGGGATGCCGAGGGCGGTACCGGCGTTGCCGGGGCCGTTGACGGCGAAGTAGTTGAGGGAGTTGGACTGGAACCTGTTGTAGCCGAGGCGGAGATCGTTGATGAGTTTGGGCGTAACGATTTGCGTGTAGCCGACGGCGCCGTTGGAGTCGGTGGTGGGGGAATAGCCCTGCGAGGTGGTGACGATGGCACCGTTGACGGCGTTGCTTTTCTCGTAGGTGTAGCGGGCGAAGAGACGGATCTTTTCGCCGATGTTGTAGTCGACGCGGTCGAGGGTTTCGTTCTTGTTGAAGACGCTGCCGACAAGGCCGTTGAAGTTGGTGCCGGTGCCTGCGAGGTTTGGGTGGGGGTAGTAGGCGAGAAGAGCGGTGGCGATGGGCGAGATGTTGGTGACCTGGTTGTTGAGGTAGTTTGCGCCGGTGGCAGGATTTTTGAGCCGGACGCCGGCGCCGGTGTTGCAGACGCCGGCGGTGTAGGCGGTACAGAGGGCGGAGAAGTCGCCGGTGCGCATGGCGTCGGTGATGAGCTGGCCGGTGAGGCTGGCCTGGGAGATGCGGCGGGTGCCTTCGTATGAGCCGACAAAGAAGGCGCGGTCGCGGCCGTTGAAGAGGCGCGGGACGACGATGGGGCCGCCGAGCTCGAAGCCGAACTGATTGAAGCGGAGCACAGGGGTGCGGGAGGTGGGGAGGGCGGTGAAGGGTTTGGCGTTGAAGAAGTCGTTCTGGACGTAATCGTAGGCGGTGCCGTGGATCTGGTTTGTGCCGGACTTGGTATCGACGTTGATGTGAACGCCGAGATAGGCACCGTATTGGGCGGTGTAGTTGCCGGTCTGAGTCTGGACGGCGGCGACGGCGTCGGGGTTGGGGGTGACGGGTGAACTGGAGATGAGCGAGTTCATGATGGTGATGCCGTCGAGGGTGAGGGAATTATGGACTTCGCGGGTGCCGGCACCGATGAAGTTGGCGCCGGGCGGCACGCCGGTGTAGGAGGTTTTGGGGCCGACGATGATGTTGGAGGCCGTGCTGGCGAGCTCAAGCACGCGGCGGCTGTTCATGGGCAGGTTTTCAACCTGTTTTGTGGTGATGGTCTCGCCGATGACGGCGTCGTCAGTGGAGAGGGCGGGGGTGGCGGCGGTGACGGTGACGGCCTCGGTCGTGGCACCGACAGGGAGGGAGAGGTCGGCACGGACGGCGAGGTTGAGGGTAACGACGACGCCGGTGCTGGTGACGGTGCGGAAGCCGGGCAGCTCTGCGGTGACATCGTACGTGCCGGGGATGACGAAGGGGATGGAGAAAAAGCCGGAGCCGTTGGTCTTGCCGGGGTAGGCGACTTTGGTGTCGCGATTGACGGCGGTGACCTGTGCGCCGGCAAGGACCGCGCCGGCGGCATCGGTGACGGTGCCGACAACCATGGTGTTATTGGCAACCTGGGCGTGGGCTGCGACGGCGCAGAGTATGACAGCGCTTGAGGCGAGAAGTCGTTTCATGGTGTGGCCTCCTGAGAACAGCAATGCGTCGCGCGGGCGGATGACGCCGTAGAGACGGGTGGTGCAGCACCGGACACGCACGAGAGACGCGAAAAGCAGGCGTGCCTGGTGGTGCGCTGGGCCGTAACGCAGACTTTGGGTTTGCTTGTTATGAGCTGTATTGAAACATACCGTTCACAGGCGTGGGCGGGGCGAATGCCGCAGTGGTTTGTAGGGCAAGTGGCCTAGCTGCGAGCGGGGGCTTTGGGCTTTCGCGGAGGCGAAGCTTGCCTTGGGGCAAGGTAGTGTCTGACGAATTGAGAAGCCCTGACGATGGTAAGAAACTGACCTCAGGGGCTAAAGCCCCGCTGTTTTGGTGAGGTTTATGGCACGGCTAAAGCCGTGCCCCTCCGAAGAACTCAAGCCACTCGGATTCGTCAGACAACACCTAAAGCCCCGTTCCAGTTGAGCGTTTATATGGCACGTCGGAAGCCGTGTCCTTCCGATACGAGCGCCTTGAAGCTGGGTGCTTTCGATTTGTTCAACACTGCCTAATCGAAGTGGACGAGGCCGCGCTGGAGGGCGTAGATGGTGGCCTGGGTGCGATCGCGGACGCCCATCTTTTCGAGCATGGAGGAGACGTGGATGCGGACGGTTTTTTCCGCGATGCCGAGCTCCTCGGCGATTTCGCGATTGGAACGGCCCTGGGTGATGCAGAGCAGGACTTCGCGCTCGCGGGGTGTGAGATCGACGGCGGGCATGCGTTCGGCGAGGCGGTCGAGCGCGACGCGGGGCAGGTAGCGAAGGTAGCGGGCGACGCTTTGAATGGCGTTGATGACTTCGTCGCCGCTGGCGTCCTTGGTGAGGTAGGCCATGGCACCGGCCTGGAGGGCGCGGTAGATATCCTCAGACCCCTGGTAGTTGGAGAGGACGACGATGCGGGCGGAGCCGCGTTCTTTTTTGAGGGCGTGGATGACGTCGAAGCCGCTGATTTTGGGGAGGCGGAGGTCGAGGACGACGACATCGGGCTGGAGCTGGCGGTAGAGGGCAATGCCTTGTTCGCCGTCCGCGGCTTCGCCGACGATGCGGATCTGGGTGTGGTTGGCGAGGAGGGACTGAAGCGCCATGCGCGCGAGGAAGTGATCTTCGATGAGGAGAACGTGGATCGGCTTCATGCGCTCTGCTCCCCTTGTTTGCCTGGCTGGATGGATGTGCGCGTTGGACTAGGTAGTGTCCGATGAATCAAAAGTTTTCGCTATGGAAAAGAAAGCTGACTCACGGGCTAGGTAGTGTCTGACGAATACCTTTGTGAGGATTTGCCAGTGCCGAAGAAAAGCGCCAGGGCTAAAGCCCTTCGTTTTAGAGGTTATTTCAGTGGCCTCAAGGCCACTGCTCCTTCCGGAAAGCGAAAATTTGGATTCGTTGGACACTGCCTAAAGCCCGCCGTTTTGATGAGTTTATGGCACGGCTGAAGCTGTGGCCTCCGAAGAACCCGGCCCGTTTGAATTCGTCGGACACTGGCTAGACGCCGATCCAGCGGACGAGGTCGTGTTGCTGCACGACGGGCTGGTGGATGCCGTGAAAGCCCACTGTGACCGAGACCTCGGTTCCGGTGCCGGTGGAGCTGGCGAGGTGGAGCGTGCCGCCGAGCTTGCGGGCACGCTCTTCCATGACGGGGATGCCGAAGTGGCCGGTGCGGGCGGAGCGGTCGGTGAGGTGGAAGCCGCGGCCGTCGTCGGTGACGGTGAGGCGGAGGAGGTCGTCTTCAAAGGCGAGATCGATGCGGATGTGGGCGGGGTGGGCGTGCTTGATGGCATTGGTGACGGCTTCTTGCCCGATGCAGACGAGGTGGTGGACGGCGCTGGGCGAGATGGGGATTTCGCGGCCGTGGATGTCGAGGGTGGTGTGGGGGTGTTCGCGTTCGCGGTAGGTGCTGGTGGCGCCGGCGAGCGCGAGGGAGAGGCTGTTGGTGATCTCGTCGGAGTCGCGCAGATCCCAGATGATGCGGCGGGCTTCGGCCTGGCAGTGGGTGACCATGCTGCGGGCGAGCTCGCAGGAGCGGGCGGCGGGATGCTCGCTGCCCGCGAAGAGGTTGGACGTGGCTTCAAGCTGCCAGGAGATGGCGGCAAAGCCGGCCATGAGGGTGTCGTGGCACTCGCTGGCGATGCGGTTGCGCTCCTGGAGGACGATGCCGATGCGGCCCTTGAGGAGCTGGTCGCGCTGCTGCAGGGCCTGGGCGATGAGCGCGAGAAGGACGACGCCGATGAGACCGTAGGCGTACCAGGTCTGGAAGAAGAAGGCGTGCTGGTCGACACGGAGGCTGCCCTGCGAGCGCGACCAGGGCTGGCCGGGGAGGCGGGCCTGGACGCGGAAGAGATAGCTGCCGGGCGGTAAGCGGCGGTAGTGGGCGAGGTGCTCGCGGGTGACGGTCCAATCGGCGTCGTAGCCGTCGAGGCGGTAGCGGAATTCGGTGGGGACGGTCGCGGGGGCGCTGTCGAAGAAGAAGATGACTTCGGGGTGGCTGGCGTCGAGCGTGGCGGGGGCAGGGCCGGTGTGGGGCGGGTCGAGCTCGCTGCCGGTGGACCAGCCACGGACGGTGGCGGAGGGCAGGGTGCGAGTGGCGGGTGGCGGTGCGGAGACTGCGGGCGGGGTGGAGAGCGGCGGGTCGTTGAGGGGCGCGACCTGGGCATGGAGCGCGCTCTGCCAAAATGTGCCGGAGAGTACGCCGGAGAGGGCGAGGAGCAGCGCCAGCGTTCTGGGGGTGGGGGTCACTGCCTCTAAGGCACCACACCCTCGGGTTGGGAGGCAAGTGGAATCGTTTGGAGGGTCTCCGGGGCGGTGTGTTCGAGGGTGCGTTCGGGGTCGACGACGAGCCAGCAGAGCGCGCCGCCGATGCCCAGGGCGGCGGCGACGGCGAAGGAGGCGGTCCAGCCGAAGCGCTGGGCGATCCACGGGGTGAGGGAGGCGGTGAGGGCACCGCCGATCTGGCCGCCCATGTTGACGAGCGAGGAGAAGACGCCGGAGCTGCGGCCGGCGATATCGACCGAGACGGACCAGAAGGTGCTTTGCGAGATGTACAGCGCGCCCGCGCCGCCGGCAAGGATGATGCCGGCCAGGGTGGGGCTGCTGACCTGGGAGCCGAGCACGAGGAAGACGGCGGTGGCGGCGAGCGACGCGGAGGCGAGATAGCAGCGGCCGGCACGCAGGCCGTAGCGGCGGGTGATGCGGTCGGAGGCGACGCCGCCGGCGAGGCTGAAGACCGTCATGCAGAGGAAGGGGAGCATGGCGAAGCGGGCGCTGGCTTTCATGTCGAAGCCGCGCACCTGTGCCATGTAGAGGAAGAACCAGCTGAAGAAGACCCAGGCGATGTAGCCGAAGCTAAAGTAGCCGGCCATGAGGGCGGCCAGGTCGCGGCGGGAGAAGATGGCGCGCCAGGAAATGGGGTGGGGTGTGCCGCTGTCGGAGAAGGAGCGCAGTGTGTCTGCCAGGCCGGCGTGGATGTCCTGAAGCTCGGAGCGGGAGACGCCGGGATGGTCCTGCGGGCGGTCGCGGGCGAAGACCCACCACACGGCACCGGCGATGAGGCCGATAGCGGCGCTGAACCAGAACGCCGAGCGCCAGCCGTGGGCGACGATGAGCCAGGTGAGCAACGGGGGCGTAAGGCCGCTGCCCGCGCCGACGCCGGCGAAGATGAGGCCGTTGACGAAGCCGCGCTCGTCGCGGGGAATCCAGCGGGCGACGAACTGGTTGGCGGCGGGGTAGATGACGGCCTCGCCCGCGCCGAGCAGGAAGCGGATGCCCATGAGCAGGGCGACGGCATGCGCGATTGTGGAGGGCAGCATGGCGGTGGCGGCGGTGGCGATGCCCCACCAGACGACGCCGAGGGCGAGAACACGGCGGGGGCCGTAGCGGGCGGCGAGGACGCCGGCGGGGAGCTGGAAGCCGGCATAGCCGATGAGGAAGGCGGAGAAGATCCAGCCGAGGCGCTGGTTGCTGAGGCCATACTCGCTGGCAATCTGCAGGCCGGCGATGGAGATGTTGGTGCGGTCGAGAAAGGCGACGCCGCTGATGACGAATAGCCAAAAGGCCAGAAAGAATCGGACGCGGCTGGTTCGCGCGACAGGCATTCCGCCCCTCCTGGAGATACGCGGCGTGGGCCCGCCGTCGTTGGGTGTGCAAGGAGAACTGTAACGTAGCCGCGTGTTCGGTGCATTTTTGGCTAGGGCATTTGCAATAGAGGTTGCGGAACTTCGAGGGGTGGGCTGCACTGGGCGGGTGGTTCGCGGTAGAGTGGCCTAGTCCTGCCCTGTGAGGTTTCGAATGCTGACACGCCGCCATTTTGTTGCCCTGTCGACCACGGTTGCGCTTGCGCCGCGGGCTTCGTTTGCACTGCCCGCGATGCCGCGGCGGTTGTACATCGGTACGAACAACAAAGGGGAGGGCGCGGGCATTATGACGGCCACGTGGGACGCGGGCACGGGGGCGATCGGCGTGCCGGTGCTGGCGGCGGAGGTGGGAAGCCCGACGTTCCTGGCACAGTTCCGGCGACCGGGTGCTGAAACGCTGCTGTATGCGGTGAGCGAGATGGACGGGGCGGGCGGGGCGGTGAGTGCGTTTACGACGGTGGCGGGTGCGCCGACGCTGCGGCTGCTGAACAGCGTGAGTACAAAGGGGGACAGCCCGACGCACCTGTCCGTATCGCCGGACGGGCGGACGGTGGTGGTGGCGAACTATGGGGGCGGCAGCGTGAGCTCGTTCCGCGTGGGGGCGGACGGGTCATTGTCGGAGGCGGTGTCGCATGTGCAGTTCAGCGGGTCGGGGCCGTACAAGGGCAGGCAGGACGCGCCGCATGCGCATTCGGCGGTGGTGTCGCCGGACGGACGGTATGTGCTGGTGAACGATTTGGGGCTGGACCGGGTGTTCGTGTTCCGGTTGAATGCGGGGACGTCGGAGTTGACGGCGGCAAGCCAGGCGTTTTGGCAGGCAAGGCCGGGAACGGGGCCGCGGCACCTGGCGTGGAGCCCGGGCGGGCGATTTGTGTATTGCTCGAACGAACTGGACAGCACGGTGGAGACGCTGGTTTGGAGCGAGGACCCGGTGTCATTGCGGTCTGCGGGGTATGTGTCGACGTTACCTGCGGGGTTTGCGGCGAACACGGCGTTTGTGGGCGAGGTGGTTGCGTCGGCAGACGGGCGAAACGTGTACGCGGGGAACCGGGTGGCGGACGACACGATTGCGGTGTTCCGCGTGAACGGCACGAACGGGCTGTTGACGGAGGTGCAGTTTGCGCCGAGCGGCGGGCAGAACTCGAGGCACCTGGCGCTGGATCCGACGGAGCGATGGATGATTGCGGCGCACCAGAACAGCGGCGATCTGACGGTGCTGGCGCGGGACCCGGCGACGGGCCGGCTGTCGCCGACGGGACGGTCCGTGGCGCTGGTGAAGCCAATGTGCGTGCTGTTTGTGTAGGAATAGCGCGGCAATTCACGGGATTTTGACGAAATCGAACAGAGCAGGTCATTTGTCCCATGGCAGCGGGACGGCCGTGTTTAGGATGCAGTCATATCCCAGTTGCAGTCTCCACCTCTTGTACGTCCGGCGTGGTTGCCGGTGATGCGCCCGCAGCCGCTTTGTGCTTCACGAATGGACCGCTATGATTTCGACTGTAACCCGGCAGGATACACGTTACCCCGTGTTGAAGCGCGGCAAGAACTCGCGTTTTCCAGCGACCGAAACCGACGGCGCGGCACGGATTGAGGTGTGCGAGACCGCGGATGACGTTGCCGATGCGTTGCAGCGGGCGGTGCATGCGGGGCTGCGGCCGACAGTGCGGTCCGGCGGGCACTGTTACGAAGATTTTGCGGTGAATAATCCGAACGGTGTGCTGCTGGATGTGAGTCTGCTGAATCATACGACGGCTGCGCCGGACGGAAAGAGCGGCTACCAGGTGGGGCCGGGAACGGTGCTGGGCGTGGCGTACGCCGAGCTGTACCGCAAGTACAACGTGACACTGCCGGGCGGCAGTTGCTATTCCGTGGGCGCGGGCGGGCACCTGAGCGGGGGCGGTTACGGATTGCTGACACGGCTGCAGGGCATGTCAGTGGATTTGATTACGGCGGTGGATGTGCTGACGGTGGATGCCGGGGGAACGGTGGTACGGCGACACGTGGACCGGAGTAACTGCCCGGATTTGTTTCGCGCCTTGCGCGGCAGCGGCGGTGCGAGTTATGGAGTGATCACCAACTTCTACTTTGAGCACTTACCGGCCGCGCCGGTGCAGCTAAGCAGCGCGGGCCTGTCTTTTCCGTGGGACACGATGACGGAAGACAAATTCATCCACATTGCGCAGACGTACGGCCACTATTGCGAGACACGCGGCAAAGACCCGGACACATGGCCCATGTTCAACGTGTTGGGGCTGGCGCACCGCACGCCGAATGGACGGATCGGTATTTCGGCCACGTGGCATGACATGGACGGCAAGAACGACCTAAGCGTGCCGACGGAGTTTCTGGATCGTTTTTTGAAGTGTGGCGATCCCACGCAGGATGTGGCGCCGGCGGTCAATTTGCACGGCGGTGTGACGCAGGCGCGGGTGCCGGAGCAGCAGCCGCCGTGCGTTGCGGGCAAGCATCGGTTTACAACGTCGCCGTGGATGGAGGCGACCCTGGCGAATGGCGGTGGTGCGGGTGTGAACGGGACGACGCGCGGCAAATACAAGTCCTGCTACATGAAGAAGAACTTTACGGATGCCGAGTTGAAGCAGATGTATGCGTACCTGACGCGGGACATTCCGGGTGTGAACACGAATTGCATTATCGCGGTGGACTCGTATGGCGGTGCGGCGAACAAGCCGCATGCGGGGAGGGAGACTTCCATTCCGCAACGGGAATCGGTGATGAAGCTGCAGTACCAGATGTACTGGCAGAATGCGGAAGAGGATGCGGCGCGGCTGCAGTATTTCGACCAGATGTATACGGATATCTACTCCGCCAATGTACCGGCAAAGTATGCGGGTACGCCGTTTCATGGGGAGTATTACGAGGGGTGTTACATCAATTATCCGGACCAGGATATGGTGCGCTACCCATTTTGGCCGGAGTTGTATTACGGGACGGATGGACTCTATCCGTTTTTGCAGGCAGTGAAGAAGAAGTACGACCCGAATAATATCTTCCACCACAGTATGGCAGTACGCGCCTAAGTCGATGGCCGAGGGATGTATATGGGCATGAAACCCAGTGGGTGGAATCGACGGGAGTTTTTGCAGGCCGGTGCCGGTATGGCGGCGGTTGCCGCGACGGGCAGGGCGTCGGCAGGGATGCTTGCCGAACGGACCGTGTTTGCATTTGCGGTAAGTCGTGGTGCGAGCGCCGGCGGCGTGATCCAGAGCTTTTGCGTGGGGGAGCGAGGGTGGCAGAGGACGCACGAGGTAGCCGTGGAGGCTGTTGGATATGTGTGCACGCACCCGATGCTGCCGGTGGTGTATGCGTGCCATGACGTTGCGGAGTGGGGTTACCTGCCGCGGGGTGCGGTGAGTGCGTATGGGGTCGATGGGAAGAGTGGGGCACTTACGCGGAAAGGGACGCAACCGCTGTCGCTGGGTGCGCAACGACCGCGGTTTGCGATGGTGGCGAGTGACGGCCGTTCGCTGGTGCTGTTGACGCGCGGCGGGATCTATAACGTGCTGCCGCTTACGGCGGATGGTGGTTTGCTGCCGGTGTCGGCCATACGGAAGGAGTATGGGCGGAGCGACGATGGCGGGAGCAAGGCTGCCGCACCGCGGCATGTGGTGGAACACCCGGACGGGTCGCTGCTGGCGGTGGATTCCGGACAGGAGACGCTTTCTCGGTTGCGGGTGGGGGCGGACGGCGTGAGGCTGGAGCACCGTGTGCGGGTGCATGCGGCTGCCGGTGCGCGCCAGGTTGCGATAAGCCATTGCAGGCGCTGGGCCTATGTGCTGCATGCGGAGGACGCGTCGATCTCAGTACACCGTGTGACACGGGAGGGCGTGCTGGCGGCGCACCAGACCGTGAGCGGCTCGGCCGGAGATGCATGCATGCTGCTGGCTCCGGACGGGAAGGCGATGGTGCGTGCAGACGCGCATGCGCTGCGTGTGTTGCCGATCGATGCGGAGACGGGTGGGCTGGGCGATGTGGTGAGCGCGGTTGCGGGACGGTGGACGGGGCTGATGTGGACGCCGGATGGTGGGGAGATTACCGGGCTTGACGCGGCTGCCGGTGAGGTGAAGGTGGTAGCGGTGCACAGGCGTTCAGGCAGGCTTGGCCAGACGCGGGTGGTGGCGCGGGTGCCAGGGTGTGCAGGTTTTGCGTTGGGCCTGGTGTAGGGACTGAGGGCGATGGGGTTGGACGGACGGGTGACGATGCGTCTGCGATGCGTGGTGCGATGGGGAGGCCTGGTGTTGCTGTGCATGGGCGGTTCCGCGCGTGCGCAGGCTGGATGCAGGGCGTTGCCGCATGCCGATCATCCGTCGGTACGGCTGGAGCGCGGGCCGATGGCGGCTGTGGTGTTTTTGCCGGACGCCGCAAACGGGTACTACCGTGGAGCGCGGTTTGATTGGGCGGGGATCGTGGGCTGCGTGTTACTGCACGGGCATACGTTTTTCGGCGAGTGGTTCAAGGCGTATACACCGACGACGAACGATGCGGTGACGGGGCCGGCGGAAGAGTTTCGGCATCCGACGAGCGAACTGGGGTACGACGAGGCCGGGCCGGATGGCGAGTTTCTGAAGATCGGGGTGGGGGTGTTGCGGCGGACCGGGAATGCGCCGTACCGGTTCGGTGCCGACTATCCGATTGTGGACCATGGTGTGTGGACGGTGAAGACAGGCAAGCATGCCGTGACGTTTCGGCAGGTGGTGCAGTCGGACTTTGGCTATGCGTACGTGTACGAAAAGATACTGGCGTTGGATGCGCATGGGACGGTGATGACGCTGACGCACCGGTTGCGGAACACCGGGACAAAGGCGATCGACACCGCCGTGTACAACCATGATTTCTTTGTGTTCGATGGAAGGCCGATTGGGCCGGGTGTGGAGGTGCAACTGCCGTTTGCGCCGGTGCCCGACAAGGCTCTGCCCGCCACGGCGAAGATTGAAAACGACACGGTGCGGATCGTTGCGCCTCTGGAGCCGCGGCATGGTCTGGGTGCATACATCACAGGGTTTTCGGATGCAGTGTCGCAGTTCGATTTTAAGGTAGTGGACACCGTGGACGGCGTGGGTGTGGAAGAGACGGCGGATGCGCCACTGGTACGCATTTATCTGTGGGCGACACCGGCCACGGTGTGTCCGGAGGGGTATGTCGGCGTTCATGTGGCACCGGGAGAGAGCCAGAGGTGGACGCTGCGCTACAAATTCTTTACCAGCAGCAAAGGAGACAGGAAGGCCTGAGGAGGGAGCAGTAGTTGTGTGCCGCGCGGCAAAAGAGAAGGCCCTTTACGCGGCATGCACATAGTCTGTACATTCACGACACATACATATTTTGAATAGATTCCCGGCAGAGGCACGCACGGGAAAACTGTTCGGCAGCGAACGACCAACACACTTGATTTTTTGGAGGATGTGCCATGATGCGAGGAACCCCGTGGAAAGCGATGCTGGCGTTGCCAGTCGTCTGTACGTTGAGCATGCACGCTCAGACCATTACCGCCGGCGTGAACGGAACCGTGACGGATGCGTCTGGCGCGATTGTGCCGAATGTGACGGTGACTGCCACGAACACCGCGACGAATGTTTCGATCGACTCGCACACGAACAATGCGGGTGTGTTTGTGATTCGCAACCTGCAGGTCGGCACGTACAAGCTGACGTTCACCTCTGCCGGGTTTGCCGCGCAGACGGTGGGGCCGTTCACGTTGGAGTCGGGCCAGGATGCGAAGCTGGACTCGAAGCTGGGCGTTGAGGGTGCAAACACGAATGTGACGGTGAGCAGCGAACTATTGCCGTTGCTGAATACGGAGAACGCAACGCTGGGCACCACGCTGGACACCAATGCCGTGAATACGATTACGCTGGTGGGCCGGAACTTTACGGAGCTGACGCTGTTTGCGCCGGGCGCGGTGACCGGGAACCCCGCGGGGTTTACGGGGTCGAACGCAATCGAGCGGAACGGCAACGGCACGTTGGCATCGCAGAACGGCAACCGGCAGGAGACGAACAACTTCCTGCTGGAAGGCATCGACATCAACGAGACGCTGAACAACGGCATCGGCTACAACCCGAGCCCGGACGCAATTGGGCAGGTGCGTGTGGTGACGCTGAATGCGCCGGCCGAGTTCGGCAATGTGAGCGGCGGCGATGTGATTACGCTGCTGAAGAGCGGAACGAACGGCTTCCACGGCAATGCGTTTGGAAATCTGTCGAACTACAACATGGACGCGAACAGCTACGCCAACAAGCACGTAACTTCGGGCAATCCATTCAAGCCGATCACGCCTTATACGCAGTCGATTTTCGGCGGAACTTTTGGCGGCCCGTTGAAGCGCGACAAGCTTTTCTTTTTTGTGGATTACGAGGGGGCCCGTTTTCATTCGGGCGGTGTGGGGACAGCAACTGTTTTGGATCAGGCCATGCGCAACGGCGACTTCGGCGAATTGCTGAATCCTGCGTTGGTTGGGAAAGTTTCAAACGAGGTTCAGTTGTACAACACGCAGGCAGCGGGTCAGCCTGCGTACTTGAACAATCAGATCGGTGCGGTGGGCAATCCGATTGCGGCCTACCTGTTTGCGCACCCGCAGTACTACCCGCTGCCGAACCGCGCACCCGATCCGAACACGGTGATTCAGAACAACTACCAGGCGCCCACCAGCACTGCCCGTTACAACGACCAGTTCGACGCAAAAATCGATTGGAATGCGACGGCGCGCGACAAGGTTTCGGGTAGTTACTCGCATGGGAAATCGGGAGACCGCTCCGTTCCCGTGCTGGCCATCACCTTTCCCGGACAAAATATCCTGCCGTTTCAAAGCTTTGCGTTGAATTCGGTCCACACCTTTTCGCCGCAGTTGATCAATGAGTTTACGGCGGGTTTTACGCGGATCGTGAACCTGGGTGCGATTCCGACGGACACCACGGGTGCGTTCGGCAGCAACGGCAATACGGTGATTGGGCTGACCGGCTTGACTCAGTCGCAGGTCGGATTTATCGGGCAGAATTTCAGCTCCGGCAATGGACAATTGGCCAACAGCGGCGTCGGCAACTCTTCGACGGGCACGACGTACTACGACAACACCTTCAGCTACTATGACAACCTGACGTACCAGATCCAGCGCCACACGATCAAGGGCGGCGTGCAGATTCTGCGATACCAGCAGAACACCTTTTACCCTGGCAACGATGGTGCTGTAGGCCGTTATGACTATAGCGGTGCGTTCACAGCACAGGCCGGTACGCTGGGTGGCTACGATGAAGCCGATTTTTACAAGGGCTACGTGTACACCCGGGCAATCGGGGGTGTGACCGGACTAACAGGGCAGCGGTCGTATCGCGATGCAGCCTTCATTCAGGATGACTGGAAGGCAACGCCCAACCTGACGTTGAATCTTGGATTGCGCTGGGAGTACGATCAACCGATTTATGAGGTCAACAACAAGGAAGCCAACATCGACGTTGCGACCAAGAGGGTGATTTTTGCCGGTCAGAATGGCAACAGCCGCGCTCTCTACAGCCCTGTGTACACCAACTTTATGCCCCGTGTAGGTTTTGCCTACAGCCCCAATCAGCGTATGGTGCTGCGCGGCGGCTACGGCATTACGAATTATTTTGAGGGCACCGGTGCCAACCTTCGCCTGAACTTCAATTACCCCTTCCAGAGCGGCTTCACGGCGACCGCCTTTGTTCCCACAGCTACAAGTGCCGGCCAGTACTACACCGTGAATCAAGGCTTCGGCACCGCGGCCGTTGGCTGCGATCCGAACAACGGCGTGACGCCCTGCACCACGACCATCCGCGCGTGGCAACAAAATATCCGTCCGTTATTTACGCAGGAGTACGACCTGGCTGCGGAGTACCAGTTGAACAATACCGCATCCGTCACAGTGGCCTATGTAGGAGAAAGCGGACAGCATCTTGTCGACGCAGGTGCGGGTAACTCCCTGCCAAGGGTGTGCACCGACGCGACCGGCACACCCACCAGCAACCTGAACCTCTGCGCGGCTTCGAATCCCGCGCCATTCGCTAACCTTGTGGGCCAGAATGGTTCGGTTGTGTTTACCGGATCGCGCGGGTACCAGAACTACAACGCGCTGCAGACGACCTTTCGCCAGCGGCTGAGCAAAGGGCTGGAATTTACGGCGAATTACACCTGGGCCAAGGCGCTTACCAACAGCACCGGCTTTTTCGGCGCACAGGGCATCAACGGCCAATCGGCTTACGCGCAGAACTACTACGACTACCGTGCTGAGTATGGCCCGGCAGCCCAGGACGTGCGGAACAATCTGAACGGCCATCTTACGTATGCTTTGCCGGTTGGACGTGGACGCCAGTTCGGCAGCAACATGAATCGCCTGCTCGACGAGGCGATCGGCGGCTGGCAGGTTTCGGCGACGACCCTGGTGTACTCGGGTTTCCCAGTCAATCTCTCAGCCAGTCTTGTCAGCTTTACCGGGAACAGGGCGGAACGGGCGAATGCCTACCGGAAACTCCGCACGACCGGGCGTACCGCGCTTAACTGGTTCGGTTCCGATCCGTCGGCGACGCCATGCACCGCTGGCGTCAATAACGGGATCTGCGCCTACGGCCAGCCAGCCAACGGCACATTCGGTACTGCGTCTGTCGATTCAGAGCGCGCTCCCGGATACCAGGCCGCGGATGCTTCGGTGTTCAAGGATTTCCATACGTTTGAAGGCCAGAGCTTGAGCTTCCGGGCCGATGCCGCCAACGTTTTCAACATCACGTCACTCAACAATCCCAATAACAACGTTTCCGATAACACTTTTGGCCAGATCAACTCAAGCCGGTCGCAGCCGCGGCAGTTGCAGCTTTCTCTCAAGTACGCGTTTTAATGGCGCGTGCCAACCTGAGGGGCCCGGTCAGTTTGCCGGGCTCTTTTCTTTTTGGTTTCTGGTACTGGGATTGCGATGATTCGTGGCTGCGTTGTTCTTGTGATTTTGCTGGGGAGCCTGGCGGGTGGGGTGGTGGCGCAAGATCCTGTGCCGGGGAACAGGCCGGAGCGGCTGGAGGAATTTCGCGATCAGGGGCTGGGGTTGTTCGTCCACTGGAGTGCGGATTCGCAGTTGGGGTTGATTATCAGCCATTCGCTTGCGGGGGCGAGCGATGCGTATGTGGAGCGGTATTACAGGGAGTTGCCAAAGACGTTCGATCCGACGAAGTTCGATCCGGAGGGGCTGGCACGGCTGGCCCGGGTAGCGGGATTCCGGTACATGGTGTTTACGACGAAGCACCATAGCGGTTTTTGCATGTGGGATACGGCGACGACCGAGTTCAGCATTGCGCATACGCCGTACAGGCGGGACATTACGCGGGAGCTGTTTACGGCGTTCCGGGCGGAAGGGATCGCGACGGGCGTGTACTTTTCACCGGACGATTTTTTGTGGCTGCATACGCACGGCAAGCAGATCGAGCGGCTGGTGCCGGGGGTGCAGCCGGGTGCGAATCCTGGGCTGCTGGCGCTGGACCAGGCGCAGATGACGGAGCTGATGAGCCGGTATGGGCCGGTGTCCGCCGTGTTTTTCGATGGTGAGGCGAAGGGCCTGCGCGAGATTGCATGGAAGTTGCAGCCGGAAACGGTGGTGACGCGTGGCGCGATCGAGACGCCTGAGCAGAATGTGCCGGGCGCGCCGCTGCCCGGGGCGTGGGAGGCGAACATGACGATCGGGAATGCCTGGGGATATCAGCCGTCGGATGGGGAGTACAAGTCGGTTGGGGAGCTGCTGCACATCCTGATCGAGACGCGGGCGCGGGGCGGGAACCTGTTGCTGAATGTGGGGCTGGAGCCGGATGGGTCGTTGTCGAAGGAGGAGGAAGACCGGGTGCGGACGCTGGGGTCATGGATGTTCCTCAACGGCGAGGCAATCTATGCGACGCGGCCGTGGGTGGTGACGAATGAGGGGGATGCGTGGTTCACGCGGGCGAAGGACAAGCACACGCTGTATGTGACGCTGGAGGGCAAGAAGAATACGGCGGGATGGAAGCGTGGCGAGTCTCGGGAGATTGTGCTGAAGACGGTGCGTGCGACGGCGGGGACGACGGTGGGTGTGCTGGGCCAGAACGACAAGGTGGTGGAGTACCGGCCGGATGTGGATGCGACGAGCCGCTTCGAGCAGCGGGCCGATGGACTGCACGTGCACGTGACGCGGGCGCAGAGGCTGCGGGA
This sequence comes from uncultured Terriglobus sp., assembly GCA_964244665.1. Taxonomy (GTDB): domain Bacteria; phylum Acidobacteriota; class Terriglobia; order Terriglobales; family Acidobacteriaceae; genus Terriglobus. The sequence goes on along the minus strand of CAXTJO010000034.1, from coordinate 8,696 downwards.
CAGCGATGTGTGGCCGTACCCCTCGGTGATCCGGCTGACGGAGGTGGCGGAGGCGTTTACGCCGCCGACGGTGCGGACGTTGCCGGCGACGCGGACCGGCGATGCGGTGATGTTGCACGGGGCCTGGTTAGTAGCGGCGGAATGGCCGGGGTCGGCAGCGGCGGAACCGCCGGGTTCGGAAGTGGAAGAGACGCCGGGGGCGCGCTTTGGGTTTGACTATCGGCTGATTACGGGGGAGGACAGGGAGTCGCGGCTGCATGGGTGGCAGCACCTGCCGACGCAGGCGTCGGCGCGGCCCGGGGAGTATGCTGCCGAATTTGCGGCGCAGCCGGGTGAGCAGTATGAGGTGCGGGCGGTGCTGGTGCATCCGTTGCTGACGATTTACGGGGATGCGGTGCCGGTGCAGTAGCCGGGCCGAGCGATTGTGGTTGGGTATGGTCGCGGGTGTGGGGCATTGCGGTAGGTCTTCTGTCTGAGGACACGGGGATTGGCGTACGCCACACTATAAAGACACAGGGGAGTCTGCATGAACTGGAAGTCTGGCTGGAGCCGCCGTTCGTTTCTGTCCGCACTGGGGCTGGTGGGTGGAAACGCGTTCGCGGGTGGTATGCCTGCGGCCGGGGGCGCGCCGGGTGAGGCTGCCGCGGCGCACGATGGGAGTGCGATTGTGCCGATCACGTCGGGACTTGGGTCGACGGGGGATATTTATGCGGAACTGGGTGTGACGCCGCTAGTGAACATCAACGGGACCGTGACGGTGATTGGCGGGTCTGTGATGAAGCCGGAGGTGATGGAACTGATCCGGCGCGGGAACGAGCACTTTGTGCTGATCGACGAACTGGAGATGGCGGCGGGCAGGTTTATCGCGAAGCTGTGCAAGTCGCCGGTGGGATATATAGGGCTTGTGACGGGCGGCGCGGCGGCGGCGATGGTGGTGGGGTACGCGGCATTTATGACGGAGGACCTGGAGGACCGGCTTGTGGCGGTGCCGGACACGAGCGGCTTTCCGCGCAATGAGGTGATCATCCAAAAGTCGCACAGGTACGCGTTCGACCACCAGATTCGGCAGACCGGGGCGAAGCTGGTGGAGGTGGTGACGCGGGAGGAGATGATCGCCGCGATCAATCCGAAGACGGTGGCGATCCACTTCACGAATATTCTGTCGGACAACGGCAAGGTGAGCGGGCCGGAGACGGTGGAGATTGCGCGAGCGCACAACCTGTACACGTTCAACGATGCGTCCGCCGATGTGCCGCCGGTGTCGCGGCTGTGGGAGTACCCGGCGGTGGGGTTCGACCTGACGACATTTTCCGGTGGGAAGGATGTGTGCGGGCCGCAGGCGTCGGGCATTTTGATCGGCAAGGAAGAAGTGGTGCGCTGGTGCCTGCTGAACATGAGTCCGCAGGAGGACCGGATCGGGCGCTGCTGCAAGGTGGGCAAGGAGACGATTTTCGGCCTGCTGAAGGCGCTGGAGATTTTTGTGCACCAAGATTACGACGCAACGCTGCGGATGTATGACGAGCGGGCGGCGGTGATTTCGCGGGCGGTGGCGCGGTTCGGTGTGACGGCGCTGCCGCGGCAGTTCAATCCGAATGCGCTGGGCAATGTGACGCCGACGTACGCGTGGCACATCGATCCGGCAAAGGTGAAGCTGAGCGGGCAGGAGGTGTTGCAGGCGCTTGCGGATACGCGGCCGTTGGGAATCGGCAGCATGGGTGCGGGTGCTTCGGGGATGCGGGGGCGGCGGGTGGATGCGGGGACGCAGAGCCAGTTGACGGCGCCGACGGGTGGGAATGCTGTGCGCACACCGGCGAACGATACGCCGGCCAAGCCGCGCAGGCCGGAGCGGGATCCGCAGACGTTTGGGTTTGCGGTGTGGCAGTTGAAGGATGGAGAAGAGCGGGTGATTGCGGACCGGCTGGTGGAGATTTTGAGTGCCGCGCCGAGGGTGTATGTGGTGCTGTCGTAGCTGGGAGTAAGTAGAGGCAAGCAGATCGAAGGCGGGTACGCGCTTGGTGAGCCGAAAGGACCTGCGTCGCTGAGAAAAGGCTGACTCAGCGGCAAAAGCCCCGTTACTTCGGCCAGTTTTTTTGGCCCGGCTGGAGCCGTGTTCTCCGATGGCCGACGAAGGTGTGTTTCATGAGGCAAATAGATCGTCAGAACATCGTCTGAGGGTCGCAGCTTAAGCGTTTGTGACAGAGCGGCCTTCGGGGTGCGGCTAAGCCGTGTCCCGAAGGAGAGGAAAGCAGCGGCTACTCGGGTGTGGGTGTGGAGGACGGCGGAGGTGGAGTGGTGGCCGGGGTACCGGTTGACGTTGCGGCGTTCGACGGACTGGGTGGGGTGGTGGCGGCCTGGACGGGAGTGATTTGGATGGGAGTGTTTTTGCCCTGCTCGGGGTCGTACTCGTGTTTGGTCATCCACTGCTTGTAGACGGTTGCGGGCTCGGTGGTGAGATTGCCGGAGCGGGTGACGTAGACGAAGTCTTTCATCATGACTTTGAGGTGGCAGGTGTCATAGCTGGACTTGCCGAACTGGGGTTCGAGGATGACGAGTTCCTGACCGGGCTTTTTCCATTTGGCGGGGAAGGTTTCAAAGCCGGAAGAGGTCTGGAGCCTGGTGTCGCACTCGAACTGGAAGTCGACGCCTTTGGGCACGCCGCCCTCGAAGAGGTTGGCGCGGCCTTCGCCCTTGGCTTCTTCGGTCTGGTGGTTGTGGTAGAAGGTGGTTTCGCTGCGGCGGAAGACGTGAATGCGGAGCGGGTAGTCCGCGGGGTTGCGGCTTTCAGCGGCGGCGGTAGCGACGAGCGAGGCGAAGGCGAAAACGGCGAGCAGACGGTGCATGGAGCGGCACTCCTTAGGACCGGGATGATGACCGAAACAGTATAGCCAGAGCCGTGGCGATGCGCGGATTGTGGGTCAACCTGTGGTGAGAAGCCGGTCGGCGGGCTGGATGGGGAGGTCGTTGATGCTGGCTTCGCGGCGCTGCATGAGACCGGAAGGGGCGAACTCCCACAGTTCGTTGCCGTAGCTGCGGAACCATTGGCCGCTGTCGTCGTGCCACTCGTAGAAGAATTTGACGGCCATGCGATTGTTGCGGAAGCCCCAGAGTTCCTTCTTGAGCTTGTAGTCGAGTTCGCGGGCCCACTTCCGGTGGAGGAAGTCGACGACGGCGGCGCGGCCGGAGAGGAACTCGGTGCGGTTGCGCCACTGCGTGTCTTCGGTGTAGGCGGCGGCGACGCGTTCGGGGTCGCGGGTGTTCCAGAGGTCTTCGGCGAGCTGGACTTTGAGGGCGGCCTGCTCGGGGTCGGTGAAGGGCGGAAGGATTGGCATGGTGGCTCGTTCGCGGGGTAGTTTGAGGCTTGCCGGGAGTGAGGGACTAGGAATTGGGTGGGGTGACGACGTCGGTGACCTGGTCGGCGGGGAGGGCTCCGGCGTAGGTTTCGGGTTCGGTGTCGTCGTTGATGACGGGGAGGGTGGGGAGGGCGCGGGTCGAGCCGGCTTCCTGGACGACGGCGTTGACATAGTCGATGACTTCGGCGACGGTCATGCTGTAGAACTCGCGGCCGTTGTCGTAGCCGGATTCGATGATGGTTTTGAGGAACTTGCCGGCGGCCTGAGCGGCGGCATAGTCGGTGATGACGTGGCCGGTTTGTTTTTTCATGTCGACCCAGGCGGTGTTGGGCATGGCGATCCACATGGGGCGGCCGTTGACGGCGAAGCGGATGTCGGTGGCGTCGGCGTGGCGTGTGGCGATGGCGACGACGGTGCCTTTCCAGACGCAATGGAGGTCTTCGCCGGTCCAGCGGTCGGTGGTGTGGAAGTTTTCGTACATGCGTGTGGGTCTCCGGGGCTTGAGATGAGGGTAGCGGGTTGTGGTGGGTGGGGCAAGGGTGGGCTCTCGCCTTGGAGTTGACTCAGGTCGAAGATAGAAGGTGGCGCGAGAGGTGGGCAGCCGTGCGACTGAGACGGGTGGGGTGGGTGCGCCGGCTGTGGAGGAGCTTCGAGGGGCGGCTGAAAGCAGCGATTCCTGTGGCGTTGGGCCGCGGTCATGGTGGTACAAGCGATGCTGTGGACGGCCTGCGCAGGGTGATGTTGCAAAGTGGCACGGCGCTGTTCACGCGCCCAATGCGGGCGGTTGCAAACCGGCCATGCGCCGCGTAAAGTCGCGATAGAAGGCCGGCCTGCAAAGCAGGTGGGTGAACAACGCTGGTTGAACCAACATTCAGTGAACAGGGGTTCGGCTCGTAGACATGCTTCGGTGTGCTATGTCCGCCAGTCCGGAAAGCCTAAAGAAGCACGGCTGGATCCCACCGTCTAAGACGGGTTCACCGGCGCTTCGCACACGGCCCAGTGGGTCGGCCTTTCAAGAAGCAGGCGTTGGGCGTTGGCGGGAGTCGCGTGCCGGCTCAGTGCAGCCGCGTATTCTTAAAGGGTGCATCCGCGCCTGTTTCATTTCGGACATGTGATCGTTCCCACGTATGGTGTGCTTGCCGCGGTGGGACTGGTGTGCGCGATTCTGCTGGCGGAGTGGTGTGCGCCGCGTGCGGGCGTCGCGGCGGATCGCGCGGGCAGCCTGTGTGTTTGGACGGCGTTCGGTACGCTGCTGCTGTCCCGGGTGGCGCTGGTGGTGCAGTCGCCACGGGCGTTTGCCATGTATCCCACGCTGTTGCTGAGCCTGCCGACGGTGACGCGCTTTGGGCTGGTGCTGGCTTTGATGTCGGGCTTTGCTTATGCCGTGCTGCGACGCATGCCGGTGTGGCGGACGCTGGATGCGGTGGTGCCGACAGCGCTGTTGTTCGCGACGTTTCTGCACCTGGGCAGCTTTTTTGCGGGAACGGAACCGGGAAGCCGTACTGTACTGGCGGTGGGCAATCTGGTGCCCGGAGATGAGGGGCACCACCCGGTCGCGCTGTATGCCGCCGCGTTGACGATGGCGGGATGTGGGGCAGCGATGGCTGCTCTGCTGTACTTACGGCGTCGGAGGCAGGGTGTGGTTTTCGGTGTGGGACTTGGCGCGTTTGCGGTGAGCCGGTTTTTGGCCGACGAGTTTCGGCCGGGATATCTGCTGCCGCAGGCGCGGGTGCCGGGAGTTTTGCGGGTGGACCAGATTGTGTTGATCCTGCTTGCCGCCACGGGAATGGTGATGGCGTTGTACGAACCGGCGGAACGGAAGAGGAGCCATGCCTAGTAAGAACATGCTGCCGAAAGGCAAGCGCCGCGCGTCGGTGAAGAAGGATTACCGCACGGCGCGCGATGCGGCGAATGAGTTGGAGCAGCAGCGGCATCGCGAGGCGGAACGCGTGTTGTTTGAAGCGGCGGAGGCGGAAGCGGCGGCAAGGGGTGGACGAACCCGCCCTGCCAAGCCGAAGCGCAGCGCGGTGTTGCAGGACATTGCGGCGCTGGAAGGGGCGGGCATGGTCGCGCCGCCGCCGTTGCCGACGCGGACCGAAGCGGCGGCGATGCGCCTGGCGGGCACGTCGCGCAAGTCGGGGTCGCAGGTGGCGGTGAAGCATGCGGCGGTGAAGCGACTGTATGACGGCGCGCCGAAGCCGATGGGCGTGCGGCGGGAGCTTGCGCTGGAGCCGGTGGAGCGTGCCGAGGGCGCGGCGGAGCAGACGCTGGAGATCCCGGCGGAGGCACAGGACGCGCGGCTAGACCAGTACCTGGCACAGGCGCTGCCGTACATCTCGCGGTCGCGGGTGCAACTGCTGATCGACAAGGGGCAGGTGACCGTGGATGGCCGCAGCGAGAAGCGCGGCTACCGTGTGCAGGCGGGAGAGCGTGTGGTGGTGGTGGGCCAGCCGCAGCCGGAGCCTCTGCATGCGACGCCGGAGGACATTCCGCTGACCGTGGTGTACGAGGATGACGACATGGTTGCGGTAGACAAGCCGGCGGGCATGGCGGTGCATGCGGGCAGTGGGCCGACGGATGAAGTGCGCAGTGGGGGCACGCTGGTGAACGCTCTGCTGCACCGGTACCAGGATGCGCTAAGCCATGTGGGCGGGCCGCTGCGGCCGGGCATCGTGCACCGGCTGGACAAGGCGACGAGCGGGCTGATCCTGGTGGCGAAGCACGACCGGGCGCACGGTGCGCTGGCGGAGATGTTCCACGATCACACGCTGACAAAGCGGTACATTGCGCTGGTGCACCGCATTGTGCGGAACGACGAGGGGACGATCGACCTGCCGATAAGCCGCGACCCGGTGCGTCGCACGCGCATGACGACGCGGACGCAGGAGAGCTTTCTGACGACGGCGTCGCACGGCAGGGAGTCGAACCGGCACCCGAACGAGCGGGACGACGAGGACTTTGCGGCGCGTGGACGCGAGGCGCGGGAGGCGACGACGCACTACCGCGTGCTGGAGCGTATTTACAGCGGCGTGGGCGATTTTACGCTACTGGACGTGGAGATCGAGACCGGGCGGACACACCAGATTCGCGTGCACATGCAGGCGCTGGGGCACCCGGTGGTTGGGGACACGGTCTATGGCGCGCCGGGCCGCATCAAGGGGCTGGCGGGGCGCACGATGCAGGTGACGGATGCGGAGACGGGGGCGGTGTCGACTGTGGACGCGCCGACGCTGGACCGGAATTTTCTGCATGCGGCGCACCTGGAGCTGGCGCATCCGGTGACGGGCGAGACGCTGGTGCTGCATGCGCCGCTGCCGCCGGAGCTGGTGGCGATGCTGGAGGAGATCCGGTCGGCGGAGGGTTGAGCCGTGAACGTGTGCCAGGGCTGCGTGCGGCTTGGTAAACTACGCCGGTGACTGTTTCCCCCAAACCCAGCCTGCGGAACTCTTCGCATTTGCGTGCCAGTGATGTTCAACGGATCCTGCGGGCGAGCGTGCTTTTATCGGCGGCGATGCTTTGCGGGTGCGTGCACGCGCAAAGTCCAAGTGCGGGCGCGGTGCCGGCTTTGCCGCCCGCTGCTGCCGAGGAACAGGCGTCAAAAGCGGTGACGACACCGGCTCCGCAGGCGGCGGCACCGGCGGCGCAAACGCAACCGGTGAATGCTGGGACGCCCGCTGTGACGCCTGCTGGGACGGCTCAGACGGTACCTCCCGGTGTTGAGATGCGGCAGGATGTTCATGTGCCTGCGTTGCCTGCGACGGATACAGGGACGGCTGCGGTGACGAGCGAGGTGCCGCTGACGGACAGGCCGGGCAATGTGCCGATCCTGCGGACGTTTGTGCCGGAGGTGAGCCTGATCTTCACGGTGACGGACAAGAAGGGGCGTTTTGTGACGGGGCTGCAGCAGCAGAATTTTGGGCTGCTGGACGATGGGCGCAGGCCGACGCGCGTAATCCGGTTTTCGCAGCAGGCGAACCTGCCGTTGCGGATCGGGATCATGCTGGATACGTCGAATTCGATCCGGTCGCGGTTTCAATTTGAGCAGGATGCGGCGAGCGAGTTTTTGCTGCAGGTGCTGCGGCGGGGCGACTCGGCGTTTGTGACGGGATTCGATGTGCGGGTGGACCTGGCGCAGGACTACACGAACAGCGTGGACCTGCTGAATAACGCGATTCACAAGCTGCGGCCGGGAGGCGGCACGGCATTTTACGATGCGCTGTATACGACGTGCCGGGACCAGATGCTGACGGTGCAGGAAAAGAGCGACGTGCGGAAGGCCATTGTGATTGTGAGCGACGGCGAAGACAACTACAGCCGTGCGTTTGAGCAGGACGCGATCAAGGAATGCCAGCGGGCGGAGACAATCGTGTACACGATTTCGACGAATGTGTCGCCATCGAAGGACAAGGGCGACGCAGTGCTGGAGAGGATCAGCGAGGCGACGGGCGGGCGGACATTCTTCCCGAACAAGATCGAGGATGTGGCGCAGGGTTTCCATGCCATCGAGGAGGAACTGCGGTCGCAGTATTCGTTGCGGTACAGGCCGGCGGATTTGAAGCAGGACGGGATGTTTCGAAGCATTTACCTGGTGGCGCTGGACAGCCGGTTCAAGGTGCGTGCGAAGAAGGGATATTTTTCGCCGCGGGCGCCGCAGTAGGGTACAGCCCTGCCATCAGTTTCGTTCAGCGAAAGGGTGCTGTGACGAAGCTGTAGAGGAGTTGTGGGACGAGGCGGAGGTCGCGGGCGAAGGAGCGGGGTTCGCCGGTGACGAAGGCTCCGCGGGACATGCTGAACCAGTTAAAGCCGCTGGCGAGGGCGGCGAAGAGGAAAGACGCCACCAGGCTTGCGCGGAGGCGGGGCGTGCCGAGGGCGGTGTGGACGACGAGGCGGCCGAGAAGCAGCGCAGAGGGCAGGCCAAGCCACACGACGAGGGCGGTGCGGGCGCGGGGAACGGCGTGGCGGAGGCGCTGGGTGACGGAGCCGGCGAGGCCTGCGGTGATGACCGAGTAGATGGCTTCAACGGCGAGAGCTTTGAAGGCGGCATGGTGGCCGGCGCGGCGGTTGCCGGCGAAGAAGACAGGGCTGTAGAGGAGGGCGGAGAGGACGCCGGATTTCCAGTTCCAATCGGCAAGGAGGCCGAGGGGGTGGCGGAGCATGGTGCGGAGGGCGGTGGTGAGGGGGACCTCGGGTGGTATAGGTGAGGGCACGCATTCACATTACGTTAAGGGGCGGGTTTGGTTGCTGAGGCTTAGATAGTGTCTGACGGATGGGCTCTGGCTTTTTGCAGAAGTAAGAAGCTGACCTCAGGGGCTGAAGCCCCGCTGTTTTGAATTTTTCATGGCACGG
>CAXTJO010000033.1:0-32775 GCA_964244665.1 uncultured Terriglobus sp. | reverse complement strand
GTGGGGCGGGGGAGCTGGCTGAGGAACTGCTCCATGGGCAGGAGGCGCTGCAGGTGGACGAGCTTGAGCATGCCGAGCTCAAGATGGAAGCGCTGCTCCTGACGGAAGCCGAGGTCGTCGAAGGTGCGGAGCATGACCTGCATGAAGCGGGTGAGCTCCTCTTCGGTGAAGAGGGAGGCGGAGCGGGCCGCGCGGCGGCGCTCGTCGGGGGAGATCTGGAGGAGTTCGGTGTCGGCGGCATCTGGCGTGAGGCCGGCGATGCTGGCGACGACGCAGTTGCGGAGATAGCGGACGAACTGGCGGGCGATCTGCGCGGGGGAGTTGCCGGCGTCGAGGAGGCGGTTGGCCGTGAGCAGGACGCCGGCGGCTTCGTTGCGGGCGACGTGCTCGAGGATTTCTTCAAAGACGGTGTTGGGCACGGAGCCCATCAGGTCGCGGATTTCCTGCGCGCTCAGTTGCGGCTTGCCGTCCACCGTTGGCGCCGAGGCGATGGCCTGGTCCATGATCGAGAGGGCGTCGCGCATGCTGCCGTCGCCGGCTTCGGCGAGCAGATCGAGGGCGGCGGGGTCGGCGAGGACGTTCTCGTCGGTGGCGATTTTTTGGAGCTGGCCGAGGATGTCGTCGAGCTTGACGGCGTGGAAGCTGAAGTGCTGGCAGCGGGAGCGGATGGTCTGCGGGATGTTTTCGGGCTCGGTGGTGGCGAGCATGAAGACGATGTGGTCGGGCGGTTCTTCAAGCGTTTTGAGAAGTGCGTTGAAGGCGGCGTCGGTAATCTGGTGGGCTTCGTCGAGGATGTAGATTTTGTAGCGGTCGCGGGAGGGGCGGTAGCGGGCGGCGTCACGCAGTTCGCGGATTTCGTCGATGCCGCGGTTGGTGGCGGCGTCGATTTCAATGACGTCGACGGCGTTGCCCTGGCGGATTTCGCGGCAGGAGTCGCAGGCGAGGCAGGGCTCGGGTGTGGGGCGGGCGGGGGAGCCGATGGTGTTCTGGCAGTTGAGGGCAGAGGCGAGGATGCGGGCGATGGTGGTTTTGCCGATGCCGCGATGGCCGGAGAAGATGTAGCCGTGCGCGATGCGTTGCTGCTCGAGGGCGTTTTGCAGGGTGCGGGTGACGTGGTCCTGGCCGACCACGTCCGAGAAGCGGAGGGGACGGTATTTGCGGGCTAGAACCTGGTAGGCCATCGCGTTTCAGTTTACGCCGTGGCTGCGGAGCCGTGGCTAGGGATTAGAGCAGGGCGAGGAACTCGTCGACGGTGAGGCCGGCGTCACGGATCAGCGTTCGAAGGGTACCGACGGCAAGTTCTTTGCGTTCCGGAATGGCAAGAGTCTGACGATGACCAGGTCTTTTAAGGATGAGGTGGCTGCCGCGCTTGCGATCGAAGAAGAAACCGGTTTGCTCAAAGGCACGAATTGCCCGTTGCGATGAGATGTTGGCGAGTGTGCCCACTAAGCTGCTTGTGCTTGCTCGGTGAACTCCGGCGCTAGAAGAATGAGGTGTGTCCTCTGCTCCGAAGGAAGAGCTTCTGCAGCCATGGCGTCCTGGCTCTCCAGCCATAGGCTCATGGCTTCCTGGATGTTGGCCATGGCTTCTATGTGCGTTGCGCCGTCGGAGACGCAGCCGGGCATGTAGGGGACTGAGGCGCAATAAACGCCAGTTTCGTCTTGTTCGATGAGTACGTGAAAGCGCATGATGCCCTCGCGGGAATCATAGCAGGGCATGCTTTTTGGTCTACTTTGTCGCACGAACAGCCATCGCATCCATAGCTTCAAGCCAGAGTTCCATGGATTCCAGGATGTTGACGCGAGCTTCAGCCTCTGACTGCCCGTCGGAATAGCAGCCGGGTATGGAGGGGACGGAGGCGCAGTAGACGCCGGTTTCGTCTTGCTCGATGAGTACGTGGACCTGCATGCGTTGCTCCCTCTCAGTAGCGTAGCAAACGCAGCGGTGACGGCAGCCTCAGGCCTTTGCCGGGGAGGCGGGTTTGCGGAGGGTGAGGGGAAGGCCGAGTTTTTTGCGGCGGCGGACTTCGGCCTGGCTGAACATGGTGCCGCGGCAGTTGGGGGCGTTGCAGAAGCAGGGCTGGTCGTCTTCGTCCGAGTCGTGCAGGTGGTACTCGTAGGTGAGCTCTTCACTGGCGGCGATGTCGCGCAGGGCGAGGATGAAGATACGTTCTTCGTCCTCTTCGGTTTGGCAGTTGGGCTGGCAGTGGTGGTTGATGAACATGGCCGCGCCGAAGCCGTCAATGACTTCGCCGTGGTCGCCGATGGAGAAGAGATAGGTGATGTCGCGCTCGGCGTAGCGTTCGTCGGCGGCGGATTTGGAGAGGTGCGGGCCCATGTACTCGAGGATGCGTGAGCCCGCGGGAATAGGCGAGAGGGTGTAACAGCCGGCTCCGTGGACGGCGGAGGAGCGGATGATGAGGTCAGGCGCGTGCATGCGACGGAGTATAGCGAATCCGGCGGGCGGCGTTGCCGCGCGGTCCTGTTGCGGCGTCTAATGTGCATGGCGGAACGGAGCATGCGCATGAAGGCGATAGTGTTGGCGAGTGTTGTAGCTGGAACGCTGATACCGGGCGTGCTGCTGGCGCAGGGTGCGGCTGCCGCGGCGGCTCCCGTGCCGGTGACGACGCCCGCACCCGACTGCACGAAGCTGAAGGGTAAGGCGCGTAAGGATTGTGTGGCTTCGGTCGCGGAGGCGGCGGCGCAGAAACCTGCGGTGGACGGCACTGCGGACCGGTTTCCGTTTCCCGAGGCGTCCTCGAAGGCGGGTGGGGAATTGCCGAAGGCGACGGAGGACATGCCGACGTCGAACGTGCCGCTGCCGCCTGCGGAATCGCTGAAGCCGCTGGGGTCGTTGCCACCGGATGGGGCGGGCGGCGGCAGTTCGTCGTCGTCGGATGGGGGGTCGTCGAGTTCGTCTAGTTCGTCATCGGGAGCTGGAGCGGTGCCGGATGCCGGCGATGACGACGCTGCGCCGACGACAGCGGGCGGGGACACGCCGGTGCGGGCGGCGGACTTGAAGGACCTTGGCAGCCGGGGCGACACGAGCAAGGCGCGGGAGGCGCTGGAGCTTACGCGCGTGGAGGATGACCTGAGGGTCGGTCATTTCTATTTTCGCGATGGCGATTACAAGGGTGCGACGGCGCGGTACCAGGACGCGTTGACGCACGACCCGGACAGCGCCGATGCGCACTTTGGGCTGGCGGAGGTTTTGCTGAAGCAGAACAAGCGGGCGGAGGCGGCGGTCCACCTGCAGCGCTATCTGGAGCTTGCGCCGGATGACGACCACACGAAAGATGCGCGCAAGATGCTGGCGAAGCTGCACTAGAGGGGCGGCCTAGCTTTCGAGGGGTATGTCCGCTTCGTTGTCCCGGACGAGTAGTTCATCGTCATAATCGGGCGGCGGTGGTGCCGGCGGCTTTGGCGGGACTAAAAAGCGCGGCTTGCCGGCGAGCGATTCGGTCGAGATGACGAAGCGATGAGCGTAGAGCAGCGGATCGGGTGCAAGGGCCATGTGCTGCAGGTGGTAGCGCCACGCGCCGGGGTGGCGGGTGTTGCGGGTGTGGGCGCGCCGGTGCACGGTGCGTGTGATGCCGTTCGGCGCGGTGCGGCGAAAGGTGATGGCGGGCTGGATGTGACGGAGACCGTCCTCACTGCCGGCAAAGAACGCCTGCGCAAAGCTGTGCGAAAAGAGCAGCAGGTGTACGCGGCGACCGGCGGCCAGCCACTGGACGGCTGCGTCGCCGTTTCCGGGCCAGGGAATGGCCGCGTCCGCGTGAAACCAGCGCCGCAGTTCGAAGCCGCCGCGGCGGGCTTGGTGCACGACGTGCTGCAGCAACTGTTCCCGTGTCACGGGCGTGCTCCCCTGCTGGACGTGGGCAGAATGGTACCAGAGCGCGCGGCAAAGCTTCATCAAACCATCGATGCAGCCCGCGGCCTGCCGGAGCCGTCTACAGTGGGAGCAAGTGCGGAGGTCGATTTGCGGGAGAGTGCGGCTCGGATTGGGCGGGGAGTTTGCCGAAGCGCGCTGCGCCTGGGCTGGCTGGCGGCGGTGATTGCGCTTTGCGCGGGGACCGCGGGCCGGTCGCAGGACACGTATCCGCTGAACCTGGATCCCACGGTGCGCGACGGATTCGAGCACTTCTACAACCTGGATTACGACGGTGCGATGCAGCGGTTCGAGGCGGTGTTGAATGCACACCCAGACGACCCGATGGCGAATGCGTATGTGCTGATGGATACGATTTTTCGCGAGCTGTACCGGCAGGACCTGTTGGACACGACGTATTACGCACGGGAAAACTTCCTGGCGAGCGGGCGCAAGGTAGACATCCCAAAGCCGGTGCGGGACCGCATCGAGCAGCTGACGGACCATGCCGTAGACCTGGCGGACACGCGTTTAAAGCGCAACGGGAACGACAAGGACGCTTATTTTGCGCGGGGCTATGCGAAAGGCATGCATGCGGCGTTTACGACGCTGGCAGACCACAGCTATTCCGGCGCGGCGCGGCAGGGGCTGGCCAGCCGCAACGACAGCGAGCAGGTGTTGAAGCTGGACCCGAACTATACCGACGCAAAGATGGCGGTCGGTATCCAGCAGTTTGCCGTGGCGAGCCTGCCGCGGTTTGTGCGGCTGGTCGTTGGCATTGCCGGCATCGGCGGGAACAAGGAGCAGGGTTTGAACCTGCTGCGCGACACCGCAACGCATGGCACGGCGACGCGGGTGGAGTCGCAGACGGCGCTGAGCCTGTTTCTGCGGCACGATCATCGCTACCCGGAGGCCTATGCCGTGGCACGCGGGCTGGCGATGCAATACCCGCACGACTTCCTGTTCCGGCTGGAGGAGGCGAATTTGATGAAGGATGCGGGGCATGGGCCGGAGGCGATCGCGATCTATCAGCGGGTGCTGGACGACGCGGCGATGCCGGGGTATTTCGCCGAGGCGCGGCTGCAGCTGGCGTACTTTGGGCTGGCGGAGACACAGCGTGGGCAGAACAACGTGCGGGGCGCGGCGGACAGCTACTTGAAGGCGTCGCAACAGCCGAACTGCAGTGACTGGATGCGCAAGCGGGCGTACCTGAACAGCGGCGAGATGCTGGACAAGCTGGGGCAGAGAGACGCCGCGCTGGCGCAGTACCGGCTGGCGGCGATGGCGGGCGGGGATCAATCGCAGGCGGGCGACGCGCACAAATATATGAAGCAGCCGTACGCTGGCGTGTAACGATCTGCATGGAACCGGCAGTGCAGCGGCGCGTATAGCAAGTGATGGTTCAGGGGGGAGCTTGATGAATCGGTTGATGCGTTCGCGGACGGACAGAAAGATCGCAGGCATTTGTGGCGGCATTGCGCAGTACAACGGGTGGGACCCGACGCTGGTACGGCTGGCATGGGTAGCGCTGGTAGTATTCGGCGGCACGGGGGTGCTGTTGTACCTGATCCTGTGGGTAGTCGTGCCGGAGGAGCCGATGGCGCTGGCGGCGCAGGGTGCGGCGTATCCGGTGCCGCCACAATATCCTGTGCCGCCGGCCTATCCGGTGCCGCCGCCTTATTCCGCTCCGGCAGTGCCTCCGATGCCGGGCTCGGACGTTCAGGGATAATAGACGGTGTGCCGACCGACCTGCTGACCGAAGATCAGACTCTTTCCATCACGGACACGGTGTCGCGTCCGTTCCACTACGCCGAGGGTGAGCTTTACTGCGGGAGTGTGCGTTTAGTGGCGCTTGCGGAGGAGTTCGGGACGCCGCTGTACGTGTATGACGGCGACCAGATCGTGGAGCGGGCGGCGCTGTTCCAGCAGGCGTTTGCGGGGCACAACCATACGGTCTGCTATGCCGTGAAGGCGAACTCCGCGCTGGGTTTGCTGCGGATACTGGGCGAGCGCGGATGCGGGTTCGACATCGTGTCCGGTGGGGAGTTGGCGCGGGTTGTGGCGGCTGCCGGGCCGGAGCGTGCGGCGGAATGGTGCAGCCGCGTGGTGTTCAGCGGGGTGGGGAAGACCGCGGCGGAGATGGATGCGGCGCTTGCCGCGGGCATCCTGGTGTTCAACGTGGAAAGCGAGGCGGAGCTTGCACTGCTGGCCGGGCGTGCGCGACATGCAGGGGTGCGTGCGCGGTTTGCGCTGCGGGTGAATCCGGATGTGTTTGCGGAGACGCATCCGTACATTTCGACCGGGCTGAGTGCGCACAAGTTTGGGATTGCAATTGCGGAGGCGCGCGGGGTGTACGCGCGGTGCGCCGCGGAGCCATGGCTGGAGGCGGTGGGCGTGAGCGTGCACATCGGCTCGCAGATTCGACAGGTGGAGCCGTTTGGCGCTGCGCTGGAGCGGGTGGCCGCGCTGGTGCGGCAGTTGCGCGAAGATGGGCTCGCGATCCGGTATGTGGATGCGGGTGGCGGCCTGGGTATCGAGTATGGCGCGCAGGCATTCGACGCGGCGCGGCAGGTGGGGGCGTACGCGGCGGCGCTGGGTGCGGGGCTGGGTACGACGCTGGCAGGGATGGACGGCGTGCACCTGCTGCTGGAGCCAGGGCGCTTTCTGGTGGGGCAGGCGGGGGCGCTGGTGTCGCGCGTGCTGTACACCAAGCGGAACGGCGAGAAGACGTTTGTGATTACGGATGCGGCGATGAACGACCTGATCCGTCCCGCGCTGTACGGTGCGCACCATGGGATTGTGCCGCTGCGGCAGGCAGCGGGCGCGGACGAACAGGTGGTGGATGTGGTGGGGCCGGTGTGCGAGAGCGGCGATTTTTTTGCGCATGACCGCACTCTGCCGGTGCTGCAACAGGGTGACATGGTGGCGCTGCTGGATGCGGGCGCGTACGGCATGTCGCAGAGCTCGAACTACAACACGAGAGTGCGGCCGGCGGAGGTTCTGGTGCAGGGCGGCGCAGCGCGGCTGATTCGGCGGCGGGAGACCTACGCAGACCTGTTTGCGCCGGAGATGCTGTAGCTGCTGTTGACCAGAATCTTGCGCGGCTGACGGTACACTGCGGGTATGGCGACGAAGCTGCGGTGGTATCTGGGACAACTCGATGCGCTGCGCGGCCTCGCCATCCTGAATGTGATGCTGGTTCATTCGGTGTACTGGGGGCCGGATCGCGTGTTAAAGCTGCAGCCAGCGCTCCTGAATCAGATTGCCTACGTGGGGCAGCGAGGCGTACAGCTCTTCTTCATCGTAAGTGCGTTCACCTTGTTCATGAGCTACGACAACCGGAAACAGGAGAAGCGGCCAACACTCAACTTTTTCATCCGGCGCATCGCGCGAATTACGCCCATGTTTTACATCGCATGCGGCCTGACCTACCTCTTGTGGAGAGATGCTTCGGGAACCGCGATCCAGAGGACGCTGGCGATGCTGTACCTGTCCTTTGTGTCACCGAAGTGGTTTGGTTTCGGGACTGTTGGGGGCTGGTCCGTGGCGACAGAAGCCACGTTTTACATGTGTCTGCCGCTCCTGTTCCGCGCCGTGAAGACGTGCAGGCAGGCGTTGATTGCGGCTGTGATCTCGTATGTGGTGTGCTACCGGCTGGAGCTGTACCGTGTTGCGCACGACTTCAGCCAGCTGGATTACTGGATGCTCAAGTCAATGGCGGCGAACCTGCCGGTGTTTCTGCTCGGTGCGTGGGGATACTTCGCGTGGCAACAGTACCTGTCGCCCGCCGTGATGCCCGGCAGGGCGGATCGGCGGACGCTGTCCGCATCCCTGCTGGCTGTTGTTGCCGTCCTGTATCTGGCGTTGCTGCCTTCGCCGATCTATCTTCTGTTTGCCGAAAGCATCGTGTATCTGGCTCTGCTGCTTGCCCTGCTGATCTATCCGTGGCCGCTGCTTGTGAACCGCTTCACCGTGTTTCTGGGCAAGATTTCCTTCAGCGTGTACCTGCTTCACTTCTTTGTAGCGCGACAGATTGAGGCCTGGATCACGAGAAGCGCGGCGAGTCACTCTGTGTTACGGGATGTCGATGTGCAGTTTGGATGTGTGTTGACGGGAACCGTGCTGCTTACGCTGCCCCTGGCGTTTGCGACATGGCGCTGGATCGAGATGCCGGGGATACGGCTGGGCCAGCGGCTGATCGCACGGCTTGAACAGCAGGCGTCGCGGAGCAGGCCAACGCCGCTGGTGCCGCCGCTACGGGCCGCGGCAGAGATGGGCGACTCACCGGGCGCGCAGTTCTGACGCAGCCGGTTTCACCCGCTGGTTTGCTGCCCTGGCTGCGAAGAGGACGTGAGCTATACGCCATCACGGCGGCACAGCCGTGGCGGTTGGTATACTTCACGGGTTGCGTGGCGGGTGCTGCGCGGGACTACAGAAAAGCAGAGGGTCAAAAGAGATGTCGGGCCATTCCAAATGGGCAACCATCAAGCACAAGAAGGGCGCCGCGGATGCCAAGCGCGGCAAGACGTTTACGCGGCTGATCAAGGAGATTACGGTGGCGGCGCGTGGCGGCGGCGGCGATCCGGACGGCAACCCGCGGCTGCGGACGGCGATTCTTGCGGCCAAGGCGGAGAACATGCCGGCGGACAACATCAAGCGGGCGATTCAGCGGGGCACCGGTGAAATCGAAGGCCTGCAGTACGAGGAGATTACCTTCGAGGGGTACGGTCCCGGCGGTGTGGCCGTGATCGTGGACGTGCTGACGGACAACCGCAACCGCGCGGTGAGCGAGGTTCGGCATGCCTTTAGCAAGAACGGCGGCAACCTGGGCGAGAGCGGCTCGGTGGGGTACATGTTCGCCAAGAAGGGCGTGATCGTGGTGGCGAAGGCCGCCGCGAATGAGGAAAAGATAACGGAGATCGTGCTGGAGAGCGGCGCGGACGACCTGAGCGACGAGGGGGAGAGCTGGGAGATACTGACCGGACCCAAGGAGTTTGAAGCGGTGCGCGATGCCGTGACAAAGGCCGGGCTGAAGCCGGAGCATGCCGAGGTGACGATGATTCCGTCGACGTACCAGAAGCTGGAGGGGTCGCAAAATGCCGCGATGCTGCGGCTATTGGACGTGCTGGAAGAGCTGGACGACACGCAGAACCTGTACTCGAATTTCGACTTTGACGGGGCGGAAGTCGCGGCA
This sequence comes from uncultured Terriglobus sp., assembly GCA_964244665.1. Lineage (GTDB taxonomy): Bacteria > Acidobacteriota > Terriglobia > Terriglobales > Acidobacteriaceae > Terriglobus. The sequence continues at coordinate 23,714 of CAXTJO010000033.1, read as the reverse complement.
TAGTGAACCGGAGCGAGGCCGCCGGGATGGCGGCTTTCGTTTGGGTTGAGAGGAAAGAGATGCGGAAAGTAATGCGTGCGATGCTGGCGGTGGCTGCATGGGGTGTGAGTGCGGCTGTGCCGGTGGCTGCGGTGCCGGCGCAGGCCAGGCCGGCGGCGGATGCGGTGACGTCGTTGGCGAATGCGCGCGGCTGGAACTATGGGGTGTTGTTTCAGGGCGGCAAAGGTGTCACCGACGATCGCGACGATTTCCGGTTCTACCTGGCGGGGCTGCACGTGGGCAAGGTGCTTACGGGGCAGATCGGCACCGGCCTGATCCGCGGCAACTTCGAGTATGCGGCGGAGCTGTTTCCGTACTGGCAGAGCGACACGCCGACGTTTGCGCGGCGCAAGTGCGTGGCGACGCCCGATCCGCAGCTGCTGCAATGCTCGGCACCGTACACGGTCGGCGGCAGCTTTCACGGTGTGTCGGCGACGCCGATCATCCTGCGGTGGAATTTTACGCATGGCCACCGCGTAATGCCCTTTGCGCAGGCGGCCGGCGGGGTGCTGTGGACGAACCACAAGTACCCGGCGTATGGTGAGGGACCGGTGAATCTTGTGAACGATGGACCGGGCTCGGATGCGAGTGTGTGGAATTTCACACCACAGGGCGGCGTGGGCGCGCATTATTTTGTAAAGGGCCGGCAAAGTGTGGATTTGAGCGCGAATGCGGTGCACATTTCGTCGGCAAGCCTGGGCGACAGGAACCCGGGTGTGAACGCCAGCGTGCAGTTCTCGATTGGGTATTCGTGGTGGAAATAGAGCAGGGCTGGTGAAACGGAATCAACCGTTCGAGTGGGACCGCGGATAGAAATGCGGCCGACCGGCGGCGAATGAATGGAACAGGTTGGATGGCAGTGAAGGTTGACGCGGTGGTGGAGTGTGTCCCCAATTTTTCAGAGGGACGCGACGAGGGTGTGGTGCGGGAGATCGTCCGCAGCATGCAGGTGTACGGCGTGTGTTTGCTGGACTGGTCGATGGACCCGGCGCACAACCGGAGTGTGGTGACGGTGGCGGGCCCGGCGGAGGCGGTGTGCGAGGCCGCGGTGCGTGGCGTGGGCCGCGCGGCGGAACTCATCGACCTGACCCGGCAGGAAGGTGTGCATCCACGCGTGGGAGCGGCGGATGTGGTGCCGTTTGTGCCGGTGAGCGGGTGCACGCTGGGCGATTGCGCACAACTGGCACACCACGCCGGCATGGACATGTGGCGACGCTATGGCGTGCCGGTGTATTTTTACGAGGCAGCGGCGATGCGGCCGGACCGGGTGAAGCTGGAGGATGTGCGCCGCGGCCAGTTCGAGGGCTTGCGGCAGGCCGTGCGGAGCGATTCGCGCGCGTGGCCGGACGTGGGCGCAAACGAACTGCATGCGACCGCGGGTGCCAGCGTGGTGGGTGCGCGGCAATTTCTGATTGCGTACAACATCTACCTGGACACGGCGGAGATCGCCGTAGCGCGGGCGATTGCGCGGGGCTTGCGGGCATCCAACGGCGGCCTGGCCGGCGTAAAGGCCATGGGCGTGATGGTGGACGGGCGCGCGCAGGTAAGCATGAACGTAACGGACTTCCATGTGACGCCGATGAAACGGGTGCACGCCGAGGTGGTGGATCTGGCTGCCCGGCACGAAGTGGACGTTGCCGAAGGGGAACTGATCGGCCTGGTTCCGGAGGCTGCGTGTGAGCCGAACGCGGAGTGGTTACGTCAAACAGTGCAGTTCGACCCGGCGTTGCGGATACTGGAGCGACGGCTGGATCGACCGATGACGTGGCCGGAACCCATGCCGCAGGAGCGCCTGCAGGTCGCGTAGTCTGGGTTTTGTTACGCAGAGGAGTGAAGATGAAGAACCTTGTTCGGGGTTGGGTGGCGGCGATGGCCGTCGCGGTAATCGCAATGCCCATGTACGCGGCGCAGTTGGGTGCAGACGCGAAGTCGTCGATTCCCCGCGACGTGCAGCAGGTGATCGTGATCGACTACCGCGCGATGCAGAACAGCCCGGCTGCCCTGAGCTTGAAGGACCGGATCATGCCGCCTGAACTGAAGCGGTTGGAGACGGCGCTGAAGCAGAGCGGATTGAAAGTGGACCGCGATGCCGACACGCTGGCATTTGCGGCGTTCCGCATCAACGGATCGGCGGAACAGACGCGGACCCTGGGCATCGCACAGGGGCAGTTCCAGACGGCGGCGATCCAGGCAAACTGGGTGAAGACGAAGACGAAGTTCACGGCAGTCCGCAACAACCAGATTTACCCCATGGGCGCGGCCGGCATGAGTGTGGTGTTCCTGAACCAGACGACGATGCTGTTCGGCGACCAGGGCGCGTTAAAGGCGGGGCTGGACGCGCGCGATGGGCTGCAGCCGAATTTTCTGCAGAACAGCGACATGACCAATGAGATGGCCGTTGTGGATACGCGTAACCTGTGGAGCCTGCTGGACCAGAAGGGTACGCAGACGATGATGCGCGGCGTACTGGGCGATGCGGCGTCGCTGACCGACTACGATACGGTCAAGAACCGGATGAAGAGCTCGCGCTACACGATCGATTTCCAGAACGGCGTGAAGTTCGACATGGCCGTGGTGATGAGCGATACGGTGACCGCCGCGACCGCCGCCACGCTGATGAAGGGGATGGCGCTGCTTAAAAAGACGCAGGGAACACAGTTTGAAAAGGCGACGCTGGACGAGACGAGTATCGACTCGAATTCCGGCACGCTGCAGGTGAGTTATGCCGCGAGCGACGGGCAGTTCTCGAACCTGTTGAACTCGCCGTTGTTCACGCAGGTGGTGCACTAGGAATTGCGAATTGTTGCAAGCAGAAGCGCACCCAGTTGGGTGCGCCCTTTTGCGTGTTCTGGAGCTATCGAATGCTAGTCAAGACCGAGCCCGAGTGCTAGTCAAGACCGAGCCGCTCGGTTTCGATAATGTGTTCGGCAGCGGCCATTTCAACGACTTTGCCGTGGAAGGGAACAGCTTCCATCTGCAGGCGCAGGCGCTGCTCTTCCTCCCCGTCGTAGCGCAGCTTGATTGCCCCGCCAGCACCGACGACGCGGTGCCAGGGTAGAAGGAGCGCGGCCTCTGTACGAAGGAAGCGTGCGACGGCGCGGTGGTACAGCGGATAGCCCGCAGCTGCGGCGATTTTGCCGTAGGTCGACACCTTCCCTTGGGGGATGGAACGGATCACGCGCTCAAAGGCTTCGTCGCGAGTGGAGCTTTTGCGGAGGGCGGCACGGCGAAGCTGGCGCTTGATCTCGTGCGGTAGCAATTCGTACGTCTTCATGGCCTGTGGCGTGCGCCGCTGATGAAGTCTACGCGGATTTATGCAGGCCGCAGCGGTGCATGATGCTTGCAACCGTGCGCTCACGAACCTCGGTGCTGAACTCATACACCTGGTGATCGCGGTAAATCTGGATCGTTTGCCGTGTGGTGTTGACCAAAATTTCGCAATGTTCGCACGATTCCAGGTGAACGCGAATTTCCCCGAGCAGCTCCGCGTCGACCTCGCCGTCGAAGTAGTCCGTCATTGTCGCAAGAAAATCGGTGCAGGTCACGCGTAGGCCTTCTGGTGTGCGGCGGGCTCGAACTGGAGAATGAGATTCACGTCTTGATAGAACCGTCTTTACGCTTCAAGTAGCGGCTCAGGCGTTCGCGAAGTTGCAGCCGCGCACGCAGGAGCCTGGATTTTACCGCCGGCACGCTCAGGCCGAGAGCGTTCGCGGTCTCTTCCGTCGACATGTGTTCGATGTCGCGCAGAGTAAAAACGGTGCGGAAACCTGGAGACAAGCCGGCGATGGTTTTTTGCAGGATATCGGCAAGCTCAGACTGGTTATACTGCTGCTCCGGGTCCGGCGTCCAATCGGCGAAGTCGCGCGGGATGGAACCCTCTTCGGTTTGTACGTCCTGGTCCATAGACACAGTGCGGCTGGTTTTGCGCTTGCGCAGCCGCATCAGGCTTTCGTTGACGGCGATGCGCGTGAGCCACGTGCTGAACTTGCTGTTGCCCTGGAACTGGTTGAGCTTGTTGTAGGCCTTGAAGAAGACGTCCTGCACGATGTCTTCGGCGTCTTCGCGATTTTGGGTGATGTGCTGCGCGACGCGGAGGATGGGCCGGTCGTACTGACGCACCAACACTTCAAAAGCAGCGGCGTCACCGCCGCGTGCGCGCTCGACAAGCGCCACGTCGGGGTGGACTTCTTCGGTTCCGGTTTGTTCCAAGACGGGCATCGGTCCTGCTCAGTGTACGTTGGGCGGTGCGTCGCGGCAACGACAGCGCACACAGCAGCGGCAATGCTTCGCGTTACCAAAACAGGTTCGGCTAAACATGTGATGTGTTCCGCCGGGTGGCGGTTTGGCTTTTAGAGTGAAGAGGTGCGCATTTTAAAGACTTGCAGCGTTTGTCTGGCCGGTACCGTGGCCCTGGTTCTTTCGCTGGCGATGTCTGCCGTGGGGACGGAGGCGGTTGCGGCGCAAACAAAAGCGGCGGCAAAGAAAAAACCGGCGACGCATGGCGTGGGCGCAACCAGGTCGTCACACGCGTCTGCCGGCCACACCGGCGGAGCGCATGCGGTGTCGGCGCGTGGCAAGCGGGGAAGCGTGGCGGCGAGAAAAGCCGTGGGTCGCGGGCCTGGCCGTGCGCTGGTGGTGGAGCGCATCGCGTCAGAGCCGACACCGGCAAGCCGCCGCTTGACCAGTGCGTTTGTGCAGAGCGAGCAGCTTCGGCCCATGGCGCAGCAACTGGCGTCCACCCGGTCTGCCGCGGCATACAGCGGCGTGCAGGCGTATGCGCAGCAGCATCCTGGCGAGGGCGCGTCCGCGGCATACCTTGCCACGGGGCATGCGTACGCGCTGGACCATCGCTATGCCGACGCCGGTACGTCGTACCGCCAGGCAGCTACGGCCGGTACGGCGTTGCAGGACTACGCCGAGTACCTGGGTGCACAGGCGGCACTGCAGAACCGCGACGGTACGACCGCGGTGCAGTTGCTGAATGGGTTTGCCGCAAAATATCCGGGCAGCATCTTTGCATCGTCTGCGCCGGTTGCGCAGGCGCAGGCGTACCTGCTGCTGAACGACAGCGGCAATGCGCTCAAGGCGTTGGCACCGGCGGTGGGGCAGCCGGCGTCGCAAAAGGCCGACTATCTGCTGACGGAGGCAAAAGCGCATGAGATGGCCGGGGACAAGGGCGGTGCCACGTCTATCTTCCGGCAGATTTACGTGCGGCTGCCGTTCAGCCCGGAGGCCGCGCAGGCGAAGACAGAGCTGCAGAGCCTGGGTACGGGGCCGAGCGCGGGCGAGCGCAAGCTGCATGCCGACGCGCTGTTCAATGCCAAGCGCTACGCGGAAGCAGGCGCCGAGTACCACGCGATCGAGCAGAACGACCAGTCGCTGGCGCAGGCGGATCGCGACGCGCTGGAAATTTATGGGGCAGTGTGCGATTTGCGGCTGAAGCACCTGTCTCGCCACGAAGCCGAAAAGCTGCCGCAGACCGGCGACGACAGCGCGGCGTTGCGGCTGTACATTCTGGCGGAGCTGGCGCGCAACGACAGCGACGAAGCAGAAAATCGCTCCATTCTGCAGCAGATGGAGCAGCGCTTTCCGCAGAGCCGGTGGTTGGAGGAAGGTCTGTACAGCAGCGGCAACATGTACCTGATCAAGCGCGACGGGCCGCACGCGATTGAAATGTACGAAGAGCTGTTCCGGCGCTTCCCGAACAGCACCTATGGTCCCTCGTCGCACTGGCGCGCCGCGTGGCTGAACTATCGCCAGCGAAACTACACCGACGCTGCCCGTTTGATGGACGAGCAGGTTGCGCGCTATCCCGCAAGCGCGGAGGCACCGAGCGCGATCTACTGGCGCGGCCGCATCTACGAGGACGCGGAGAAGAACTACCCGCAGGCGGCGAACTTTTACAACGCGCTCTCGAATGGCTATCGCAATTTTTACTACGCCATTCTGGCACGCGAACGGCTGCGGATGATGGGCCCGCAGACGGCGGCGGCACCTGCGTTTCCGCTGGGAGAGGTGCGCACGCCGCCCGCGCCGACGCTGGTGCAGGAGCTGCCGGAGAACGATCCGCATTTGATCAAGGCGCGGCTGCTTGCAAACGCCGGGCTGAACGACTACATCGGCCCGGAGATCATGGCCAGCGGCAGTTCCGCGCAGTGGGGCGCACTGGCGCAGGCGGAAATCTACCGCAGCTACGGCGAGAACGTGCGCGCGCTGCAGGCGGTCAAGCGGAGCGGCTCGTCCTTCTTCGCGCTGCCCATTGCGCAGGTGCCTAACGTGTATTGGCAGCTGCTGTTTCCGCGGCCATATTGGAGCGACCTGACCGCGGATTCCTCGAAGAACGGCCTCGACCCGTACCTGGTGGCGTCGCTGATCCGGCAGGAGAGTGAGTTCAACCCGAATGCCGTGTCGCGCGCCAACGCCTACGGGTTGATGCAGCTGTTGCCGAGCGTGGGCAAGGCAGAAGCCAAGCGTGTGGGTTTGAAGGGGTTCTCCACGGGGGAGCTGCTGGACCCTACGGTAAACCTGCAGCTGGGGACGGCAAACCTGCAGCAGGTGCTGGCGCGGTTCGGCGGCCAGCCGGAGTATGCGCTGGCCGCGTACAACGCCGGGGATTCGCCGGTGCGGCGCTGGATGGCCGAAAACAATTACAAGGACCTGCCGGAGTTCGTGGAGTCGATCCCATACTCCGAGACACGGGAGTACGTGCAATCGATCCTGCGTAACCGCGAGATGTATCGCCAGCTTTACGCGGGGCAGTAGCATGGGAAAACGCGGTACCCTGACCGCCGGAGAAGGCATGCAGACGATTCCGACCACCGCTACTGGCGCCGCCACACCCGTCACCAAAAAGGCGTCGGAACTGGGCTGTGCCCTGAACGTGAACCTGGACACCGGAGCCGCGCTGGCCGGTGCGGGCGCGCCCACCGATGACACGGCGTTGCTGAATGCGTTCCTGGCGACGGCTTCGGCGACCCACCCGGTGATCCTGATGATCGATGGTGCGGCACTCATCACGGGGCTGCGCCTGTCCGCCGCGGGCTACACGACCATTCAGGGTACGGGCGACACGACCGGCTTTTTTTTGGCGCACGGCTCGAATAACGATGGCATTCACAATCGCCCGCCGGGTTACGTCAACGATCCAGGACCACCGGCGCCGCCCCGCATCGCGCAACAGGTGACGCTGCAAAACTTTCGGCTGAACGGCAACCGCGGCGACGGCCACAGCGGCAATTCCACCAACGGCGACACGCACGGCAGCCCGTGGCTGTTCGGCATCAACTTGATGGACATGGAGCAGGTCACGCTGGACCAGGTTAATGTTGTCCATGCGTCAACCTACGGCATCCGGCTCAGCAATGTGGGCCATGCGGTGCTGACGCGCTGCAGGGTGAGTGCCTTTCTACCGACGGAAACGGTTGGGCCGAACAATACAGATGGTATTCATATCAATGGGCCGTCGAACGATATTGCGATCAGCGGCTGTTACTTCCGCACCGGCGACGATGCCATTGCCCTGAACGCGCCGGAGGGTCACGGCGGCAACATTGAACGCGTAACGGCAACGGACTGCGTCTTCGACCAATGCCAGCTAGTCATGCGTATTTACTCCGGCTCGCGCGGCGGCATCCTGGTAACCGATGTTGCGGCGAGTGGCTTTACCGGTACTTCTAATGTGGCGACCTTCTTTTTTGGCGCTGCTGAGGGTGGGGAGCTCACCACCCCCGACGCGCTGCAGAACATCCTGTTTCACAACTGCCAGGTGAGCAGTCCGCTTCTTGCATTTGTGCAGGATAACGCCCGGGACATCACCTTCCGTGACGTGACCTGGACGGGCTCGACGTTGCAGGTACCCATTGGCCTGATGATTACCGCTGGCCATGCGTTAACTCTGGGAACCCTGACGTTGAACCAGTGCACCATTCGCCAGCCCGCACGTGGCGGCATCTCAAATTGCGTATTCGATTTGCGACAGCAATACACGGGTAATTACGCCACACGCATCGACCGGCTCGTCATCGACGGCCTTACATGCATCAATGAGCCGGGATCGTCGGCACCGTCGTTACAGGCGTTGCTCCTGATGAACGCAACGTCGACCGTCGGCACGGTAGAGGTCGACGTGGTGGACGCACGCAAAATCGCGGCGCTGGTTCCGGACGATGAATGGCCTCGCATCACCCATGTGACCGGGAGCGGCGTGCTTGAAAGTGGTTGGCGCATCCCCGACGCGAAAATTGCGGCAAATACTCCTTATCTTTCGGATGAGACCTTGCTTGCGTCCGAAGTAAAGCACGGCGTGGCGCACACCCTTGTGCGGCGATCCGAGCGATTCGATAGCTGAGACCGTGACACAGCCTTTCGTCCAGAGCATATGTCCCGCGCCCACGAGCGTATGCGCCGCATCACATAGCTTTAACAAGCGGGCACTGCCACGGACCCTTGCTTCTCTTGCAACCGCACTGCCGATGCTTACCTGCTTCAGCGCTGCTCTTGTTTCGCCGGCAGCCCTATCTCGCGTTTACGTTCATGGTGAAGGTGGCGGTGCGGGTCAGGGTGCCGTCTGTGGCGGAGAGTTGCACGGTGTAGGTGCCTGCCGGTGTGTAGGTCGCGTTCTTGCTGGGTAGCTTGCCGCTACAGCCGCCCAGCCCGGCGGTGACGCCTGCCAGCAGCAGAAGGCATAGCAGGGAAGAGCCGAAGCCCCGCCGCGAGCCCCGCCGCGGGCCAGGCCACGAATTACGCCGGCGGGTAAACAGCAACAGCATGCCGGCGGCGCAACTGAGCAGTGCCAGGCTTCCCGCTGTGACGCCGTACCCGACGACGGTGTACTGCGATGTGGTCTGCACCGTGAGGGGGAACTGGGCTACCGCCGCCAGTGTGACCGTGGGCGCGGGCAGGGTACACGTCGCTCCCGGCGCGTTGATAGTGCAGGTAAACGTCACCGGCGCGCTGAAGCCGCCCAACGGCGTCGTAACAGCCGCCGGTGCGGTCGACAGGCCCGCCACCACGGTGCCGGAGCCCGGCAGGATGGCCGTGCTGAAATCCAGGCCATTGCCGGTAAGCGCCGTCGTTAGATTGCCCGAGGCGCTGGACGCGGTCAGCGCACCGGGCCGCGCGCCGTACACCGTCGGCGTGAAGGCCAGGCCCAGGGTGCAGACCGCACCCGCAGGCAGCGGGTTTGGGCAGGTGTTCGTCAGCCGGTAGTCGCCGGACACGGTAAACGCCGGTAGTGCGACTGGCCCGGGAGCGCTGTTCGTTAACGCCAGCGTGCGTGTGACCGTGGTCGTCACGTCGGTGCTGCCGAAGTCCAGCGATGACGCCTGCAGCGCGAGCGCAGGGATGCCGTTCCCGGTCAGCGATGCAGGCAGCGTCGTGCCGCCGAACAGCACGGTCAGCTTGCCCGTGTGCGCGCCCAGGGTCGAGGGCTTGAACGCGACGGAGACCGAGCACGTGGATCCGGCAGCGACACTTGTGCCGCAGGTGTTTCCCGTCACCAGGAAGTCGTCCGTGACCGATGCAGAGGTCAGCACGGCGGAGAAGACGGAGTTGTTCGTGATCGTGAAGGCCTTGGGTGCGCTCTGGAAACCGACCACTTCGTCTCCGAAGTCAGCTGAAGTCGGCGTGATGGTCGCCGGACCGCCATCGTTCGACAGGTCGAACAGGCTGTACTCCAGCAGCTTTTCCTGCGGCGTCATGCCGGCGGCCGAACATTCCGCGGGAAACAGTTTTGCCCTGGAGTTGCCGTTGTTCTCCACGTGGTACTCGTTGAACAGCACACGCCCGCACTGGCCGCTGGTGACGCCCACCGGCGTGTCGAAAGTGAACTGCATCACCGGACTGCCGGTCGCATTCAGCGTCAGGTCCGCCTTGGTGGGGGCGTTCACGCCATCGATGTCGAACCGGATGGTGGACAGGTCGATCTGGCCCAGCGTGGTGGATGCGTTGACTACCTGCAGCCATTGCGCGAGAGTGACGCCGGTGGCGAGGTTTTGATTGACCGTGGCCGTGCCCGACGGTAGCTGCAAGGGTTGGCTGCCGGTCCAGTTGGCGACGGTATCGAACGGGGAGTTGTGCCAGAACCACTCGTAGCCTTAGTGGCTGCTGTACACCCGGCCGCCCGTGTTGGTATAGCTGACCAGGTTTGCAAGCTGCAGCGCCGGCTCCACGTGCGGGTTGCCCTCGCACGGCAGCATCAGCACATCGTAGGTGTTCAAGGTCGGCAGATCGCCCATGACTGCGTTCGCGCTGGGCGTTGCGGCGTCGACCTGCGCTCCGGGGCTGTTCGCGCTTGTGTAGATCTGGATGCGGCCGGTGCCGCTTGGATTGGTAAACTCCGCATCGTCGATGCCGACTTTTCGCAGAACGCATTCCACCTGGTCCTGCGCACCGGTGCTCACCGCGAACTTGGGTATGTCACCTTCCGTCTGGTTCCGAGGAAATCGCGCATCGAAGGCCGTGTTGGCGCAGGCGGTGGTGCCGGGAACCACCAACTGCCGACGCCACTTGCCCGCGACGATCACGATGGGGATGTTGGTGCCGACCGGTGCGTTTTGCAGTGTGAACGTGCCATCCGCGGCAGAAAACGTGCCGATCAGCGGAGAGCCCGACGGCAACTGGCCCGGAACAGGGCAGCTTACCCCCGCCGGCAGCGCGACCACCGGCGCGTTGGGCACGTACACCGTCACGTTCGGAATCGGATCGGTCCCGTTCGGCGCATACACGGTGCCGCTGATCGTCGTCGTGGTGCCCGCCGGGCATGCCACCTGTTGCAGGCACAGGCCGGTGCACGCGGGTGCGGACGTTTGCGCGGCTCCCGTCCCCACAGCACACATCAACAGCAACAGAGCGAGCCGAGCGAAGACGAGACGCATGGAGAGTTGATCCTGGGCAAGGGAGATTAATTGCGGCGAGTGTACCCCAACGCCCCTGCAGCCGCATAGCGGCCATCAGCCACTTTGTTGCGTATGCCAAACCGCACGCCTGCCATTCTGCGGCAAACGTGGCGGCTGCTCGCGTAGTCTAAACACGCGAGGAATCTCACATCTTGAACACGAAGACACTGCTGTGCTGCTCTGCCCTTCTGCTGTCGCCGCTGCTTGCACCCGCCGCCGCGCGCGCCCAGGCCACGTCGCCCGCCGCACCCGCCGCTACTGGCACGTCTCAGGTGACCCGCGCCACGCTTGCGAATGGGCTCAAAGTCGTTGTCGTGCGCAATACCCTTGCGCCTGTTGTCACGGTGGAGATGAATATTCTGGCCGGCGGCAATGAAACCCCCGACGGCTTTCCCGGCACCGCTCATGCGCTGGAGCACATGGCGTTTCGCGGTTGCACCGGCATGTCCGCCGACCAGACTTCCGCGATTTACGCCCGGCTGGGCGGCGACAATAACGCCGACACCCAGCAGATCATCACCCAGTTTTACGCCACCATCCCGGCCACCGACCTGGAGGTCGGCCTGCGCGCACAGGCGGCGTGCCTGCGCGGCATCGACAATTCCGACGCGGAGTGGAACCAGGAGCGCGGCGCCATCGAGCAGGAGGTGTCCCGCGACCTGTCGAACCCCACGTACAAATTCATCACGCGGTTGAATGCCGACCTGTTTACCGGCACGCCCTACGCGCACGACCCGCTCGGTACCCGGCCTTCGTTCGACGCGACCAACGGCCAGGTTCTGCGCGACTTCTATAACAAGTGGTACGTGCCCTCGAACGGCATCCTGGTAATTGTGGGCGACGTGAACCCGGCGGACACGATGGCACGCGTTAAGGCGCTGTTCGCCGACATTCCCAACCGCGCCCTGCCCGCGCGCCCCACCGTAACCCTGCAGCCGGTCAAGGCCGAGAGCTTTACGCTCGACAGCAACCTGCCCTACACCCTGGCGTTCCTGGGCTATCGGCTGCCCGGGACGGATTCGCCGGACTACGCTGCAGCGCAGGTGCTCGCGGACGTGCTCAGCAGCCAGCGCGGCAACCTGTACGCGCTTGTGCCTGCGGGCAAAGCGCTGGCCGCGCAGTTTGGCGTGGCAGAAACATACCCGAAGGCCAGCGTCGGTTACGGCGTGGTCGCGGTTCCGGCAACGACCGATCCTGCTGCCGCCGTAAGGGAGATGGCCTCCGTGTTAGCCGCCTACGCCAACGGCGGCGTGCCGGAAGACCTGGTCACTGCCGCCATCCGTGCCGAGGTGTCGCAGGCGGAGTTCCAGCGCAACAGCATTCCCGGCCTGGCCAATGTGTGGTCGAATGCGCTTGCCGCCGAAGGCCGCACCTCGCCCGACGAAGATCTCGCCGCCATCCGCAAGGTGACCGTGGCCGACGTCAACCGCGTGGCGAAGCAGTACCTGACCGTCGGCGCGGTCACAGCGGTTCTCAAGCCCGTGCCCTCCGGCGAAGCGGTCGCGCAGAACGGCTTCGGCGGCGGCGAAAAACTCACGCAACCGCCGACCAAGCCCGTTGTGTTGCCGGAATGGGCCGTCGGCCCGCTCTCCACGTTGCGTGCTCCGTCGGCCATGGTTCTGCCGTCCGATGTGCGCCTGCCCAACGGCATCCGCCTTATCGTTAAAACGGACCGCACCAGCCCCACCGTGACCGTAACCGGGCAAATCGACCACAATGAAGACCTGGAGTCGCCGGCCGGGCAGGAGGGTGTCGCCGACCTGCTGCAGGAGCTTTACGGTTATGGCACAAAGACGCTCGACCGCATCGCCTTCCAAAAAGCCCTGGACGATATCGGCGCGGAGGAAAGCGCCGGCTACCGCTTTTCGCTCAAGGTGCTCAAGGACCAGTTTGCGCAAGGTGTTGCATTGCTGGCCGATAACGAATTGCACCCCGCGCTGCCGCCGGATGCATTTCCCATCGTGCAGCAGCAGGCGGCGCAGTTCGCCGCGGGCAATCTTGTAAGCCCGTCCTATCGCACCACCAAGGCGATTGAGGAGGGTCTGCTGCCGCCCAAGGACCCGAGCCTGCGCGAGTCCACGCCGAAATCCATCGGCGCACTCACGCTGGACCAGGTGAAAACCTACTTTGCCCGGACAGTGCGGCCCGACCTGACCACCATTGTCATCATCGGCGATATAACGCCGGCGGAAGCGCGTACGGTCGTCGAGAAGAGCTTCGGCGCATGGGCCAGCAGCGGTCCCAAACCGGAGACGACCCTCGCCGCAGTCCCCCCGAACAAGGCGTCTGCCGCGCATGTTGCCGACCCACAACAGCTTCAGGATTCCGTTGTTCTGTCGGAAGAGCTGGCGCTGAACCGTTTCAGCCCGGACTACTACGCCATGCAACTGGGGACCAACGTGTTGAGCGGCGGCTTTTATGCCAGCCGGCTGTACCACGACCTGCGGCAGGTAGCCGGCTATGTGTACACGGTCGATGCCAGCCTGCGTGCGACGAAGACACGTTCCACCTATACCGTCGATTACGGGTCGGACCCGGACAAGGTTTCCAAGGCGCGCGCGCTGGTGGAAAACGACCTGAACAGGATGAGGACGGAACCTGTGTCTCCGGATGAGCTTACACTGGCTAAGTCGTTGCTGTTGCGGCAGTTGACCCTCTCGGAATCGAGCGAGGAAACCGTTGCCGCCGTCTTGCTGGCCCGCGCCGAACTTGGTCTGCCTTTGAACGAGCGTGACAACGCCGCCAGGCAGTACCTGGCTCTGAACGCGGATCAGGTGCGCGATGCTTTCGCCCGTGTCCTGCGCACGCCGGACCTGGTGCAGGTGGTGCGCGGGCCGGACCCGAAGTAGCGCACGCCGCTGGTGCCAACTGGAACACGGATGGATGAGGGAAGCCCGCTGCTAGACGACCGGTGCGGGGACCGGCAACATCCTGCTAGATCGGCGGCAGGCCGGTGACTACCGTGACACCGGCAGGCGCGGTGAAGCGGAAGTCACCGTCCGCCGCCGGCACGTTTTCCTGCATGCCGTTGAATCGGAACTCCGTCGTGCTGCCGTCGATCTCTGACAGCTTCAGACCGGTGATGGTGCCGGAGGCGACGTCGGCGGTGATGGCGATGCTCTGGATGCGCTGCTCGCCGCCCTGCTGCTCCAACTGTGCCGGACCCATAGCGTAGCGTGGCGTTCCTGCCAGCGTCACGGTGCTGCCTGGCCCCGGTGTGGCGGACAGGTGATCCAGCTCCTTTTCGACCTCGGTGTGGCCCAGCAGAAAACGCAGCGGCGAGCGCAGGTCATCCAACTGCTTTGCCGGCACACGCTGCGCCTGCGGATCGCCCGGTGTGTAGCTGGTCGCAAACTTGCCGTCGAGCACGAAGAGCTTGCCATCGGCATACGTCCAGCGCATGCGGCCCGGCTTTTTCAGCAACAGCGTGCCATGCTCTTCGCGGTCCTGGCCCATGCCGCGATAGTGCTCCACGTAGCCGGCGCGCAGGGAGGTGAGGTGGTTGTAGTGGCGGTCGATCCGTTGCGCAACGTCATGCGTGCCGGGCTGCTGTGCGCAGACCGCCGCCCACGCGAAAGCGACACCTAAAATCGGTGCCGCTTTCGACATCGCTCCGGCCTTCACGCGAACGAACCTTACTGCAACGGCTGCGTGCAGCTTGTGCCGCCTTTGGGGTCGACCTTGATTTGCTGCGAATCGTCGGAGCAGAAACCGCGGTCGCCGGTCTTGCCGACGGCCTGCGGCACCGCTGTGATCTCATAGCCGGTGTACTGGTCCTGGTTGTTGATCGTCACCTTGGAGCAGTTCACGACGGCAAAGGTGTAACCCGCCTTGTTGCCGCTGGCCAGGTCCACGGGCAGCAGGCCGGCGGCTGCCGGTGTGGGCGTCGCACCCTTCTCGCCACCCAGTGCTCCCATGCTGCAGGCGTATCCATTGGCGGGGTAGGTTTGGGAGTACTGCAACTGTGCCGCAACGATGGCGCGCAGTGAGCCCACCGCGGACGTCTCGTTTCCCTGCCGCCGGTAGCGGGTGATGTTCGGCAGCGCAATGGTCACGATGATGATGATGATCGACATAACGATCAGAAGTTCGATAAGGGTAAAGCCCTGCTCCGGCGTGCGCTTGGTGGTGCTCTGCATTGATGACTTCCTTTTGTGGGTGCGGCCTACCGTGATAGACGGCCCTGCCGCGCATTCGACACGGCTACTGTACCAGTTTTGTGCGTTCCGTCAGCACACCAGATCGGCGCGGGTCACCTTCAACTCTCCCAAATTGCCAAGCAGGGTTAGCGACAGCAGATCGGCTTGAAACAGCTCTCGCGCCGCCGCCTGAATGTCCTGCGGCGTCACCGCATCCACCTCGCGCTCGATCTCTTCCACGGATGTAAACCGGCCGTAATACATCTGCTGCCGCGCAAGATTGGACATGCGCGCCGACGAGCTTTCAAGCCCAAGAACGATGTTGCCGCGCGACTGATCCTTGGCCCGCTTCAGCTCGTCGTCGCTAACAGGCTCGTCCTTCATCAGCTTGAGCTCCTGCAGAATGAGCCGCAGCATCTCCGGCGTTTTCTCGACGGACGTGCCCGCGTACACCGTCAGCGATCCCGCATCGCGAAACGGCGACAGCTCCGAATAGATCGAGTAGGCCAGGCCGGCTTCCTCGCGCACCGTCTGGAACAGGCGCGAACTCATGCCCCCACCCAGGATCGTGTTCAGCAGGTACAGCACGTAGCGGTTGGGGGCGTCGACCGGCGGCGCGGGCACACCCAGGCAGATCTGCACCTGCTCGAGTGACTTCTTCTTTTTGAGCGTAATGTGCGGCGTGACCCGCGGTGCGGGAAGAGCCTTGAGCGGCGTGTCCCCTAGTGGCGCAAGCTGTGCAAAGTGTCGCGTGACGAGCGCAATCATCTCCTCGTGCTCCAGGTTGCCGGCGGCGGAAAAGAACATGTTCTCCGGCGAGAATCGCTCCGTGTGGAAGGCCCGCACACCTGGCTCATCAAAGGCCGCCACTGTTTTTGCCGTGCCCAGAATCGAGCTCGCCAGCGGATCGCCCTTCCAGAAGTTAGCCACGTGCACCTCGTGCACCAGGTAGTCCGGATTGTCCTCGTCCATTTTGATTTCTTCCAGGATCACGGACTTTTCGCGCTGCAGGTCGGTCGGCTCAAACCGCGGATGCAGCACCAGGTCCGCCAGGATATCCATGGCGGCATCCACGTTCTGGTCCAGCACCTTGATGTTGAAGCAGATCGTCTCCTTGCCGGTGAAGGCGTCCAGGTTGCCGCCGATGGCATCGGTTTCGCGCGCAAGCTGCTTTGCGTCCCGCGTGGTCGTGCCCTTGAACACCATGTGCTCGACGAAGTGGGACAGGCCGTTCTGCGCCGGTGCTTCGTCGCGCGAGCCGGTGCCAACCCACACACCCATGGCGACGGACCGCATGTGCGCCATGCGCTCCGTGAGTACCGTCAGGCCGTTGGGAAGGGTTGTTTTGCGAATGTTGCGGGGGGCGGTGGCAGCGGTGGCGAGGGTTGCATTTTCAGCCACGGGAACGGTTTCAACCATAGTTCTATTCTAGTCCGCACCGGCGGCTCCGGTCCTGCTCCGGCTATAGCTGCTTGGGCGGTGCCGGTGCGAGCGGCTGAACGGCGATGCGTTCGAGCAGCCGCGCGCGCACAGCGGGCCATTCCGTGTCCACGATGGAGTACCACTTCGTATCGCGCGGACTGCCATCCGGCATCAGCATGTGGTTGCGGAACGTGCCCTCGTACTGCGCCCCCAGCTTCAGCATGGCACCCTGCGACCGCACGTTGGCATGGTGCGTTTTGAGCGCGACCCGCCGCAGCCCCAGGGTGCCGAAGCAGTGGTCCAGCTGCAGCAGCTTTACGCGCGGGTTCAGGCCGCCTCCGCGGAATTTTGGTGCCACCCACGTCCAGCCGATCTCCCCGCGCCGGTGCTGCCTGTCAAGGTCCGCCAGCCGCGAGCAGCCCGCGATCTCGGGCTCCGCGCCGCCGTCGTGCAGCACGGTCGTGGTCCACGCCTGTGTCGATCCGGCTTCCGCCGCCTGCAGCGCACGCGAGACGAACCCGCGTAGCAGCTCCGCGGTCGCACCGCTTTCACTCATCCACGTCCATGTGCTGCTGTCGTGCGTCGCCGCCAGGGCGTCCACGTCGTCCAGCGCAAGGGGCAGCAGGCGAACGCCATAGCCCTCCAGCACGGGCGTACCGTTCACGGGCGTCCGTCCCGTGCAAGTTGCAGCAGGGTATCCGCCACGCGATCGTAGTCGTGCCGCAGCAAATGGCCTTCGTGCACATAGCTGCCGGTGACGGCGGTTACGCCGCGCGCCCGCAGGCCGTCCACGTCCGGCAGAATGGGCGTCTGGCCCTCGGATGCGTACCGCTCCAGCAGCACCGGCGAGATGGGCGCGGTGTTGACCAGCACATAGTCGAACAGGCGCGAACCGCAATGGGACTCGATGCGGTCCAGATGCTCAGACGCGGTCAATCCCAGCGACTCGTTTGCCTGCGTCATCAGGTTGCAGATGTACACGCGCGTAGCGCTCGAGTTGGCAATGGCCTCGGCAAGCCCGGGTACCAGCAGATTTGTGATCAGCGAGGTGAACAGGGAACCCGGCCCGAGCGTGATCAGGTCCGCTCCCGCAATCGCGTCCAGCGTCTCCGGCAACGGCGGCGCGTCTGCGGGCTCCATGCGCAGCTCGCGGATGGTCTGCCGGGATGCCGTTATGTTCGTTTCGCCTTCCACCACGGTGCCGTCGTCCATCCGCGCGGAAAGCCGCACATCGGTGTTCGTGGCCGGGTAGATATGCCCCCGCGCCGCCAGCACCTGCGACGAGAGCTGCACCGCCTGCGCAAAGTCGCCGCCAGTAATGTGTGTGAGCGCGGCCAGAAACAGGTTGCCAAAGGAATGACCCGCCAGCGAACCCGTTGCGCCCAGGCCGCCCTCAGGAAAGCGGAACTGGAACAGCCGCGACAGCAGCAGCTCGTCCTCGCTCAGGGCGGCGATGCAGTTGCGCACGTCCCCCGGTGGCAGGATGCCGAGGTCCTGCCGCAGTCTGCCGCTCGACCCGCCATCGTCCGTCACGGTCACAACGGCGGAAAGCAGCGAGATGGGGCAGGCATCGTCGCCGCACTCGGCAATCGGCGCCAGTACCGGCTTTACAAACCGTTTCAGTCCGCGCAGCAGCGTGGAAAGCCCGGTACCGCCGCCAATTGCAACCACGCGGAACGGTCCAGGATGCTGGGGCATGGGGCGTGCTTCTCTTTTCTTCGGTGCAGGCCGGCCTGAGCACAACCGGCATTCAATGCTGCGATCTAAGCGTCCGGGTACAGCAGCTCGGTGAACCGGGGATCGTCCGCCATCTCCTGAAAGTCTGAATCGGCACGAGCCTGGATGCGGTTGCTGTTGTTCAGCCGAATTGCCTCCGTCAGCTTGTCCAGGCAGGTTTGGGCGTCGCCCGTGATGGACGCGAGCACCGCCAGGCCGTAGAACGCGTAGTCGGCGGAACCGTCACCGGACAGGATCTCGTTCAACTGGTCGCGCGCATCTTCGTAGTGGCCGTCGTTCAAAAGGGAGACCGCATAGTCGTACTGCTCCTCCGGGCTCTCGAACTTTGCCTCGGCCTTGGCCGACTGCGCAATACACGCCGACAGGTACATGCGGATGCGATCGGTGAACTCCGCCGGAGCGTCTTTCAGCAGCCGCTCGAACGCAGGATGGGCCTCACTGAAGTTGCCCTGCTGCATGCACGTAACCGCCGTCTGGTAGTCGGCCAGAACGCGCGCGCGGACTTCGTCGTTTGCCGGCAACACAATACCGGCAAGAGTTCTGGGTGCCTTTGCCGAAGCGGCGGCAGATGCGGATTTTGAGGAGCGAGACGTCTTCACCGAAGCCATAATTGAGCGATCCTGTAGCGCCCGCTGCTGGGCGGTCTGCCGCTCGGTGGTACCGCTGGAGCGGTCGAGCCCGGCTCTCAGCGTTATACCCAAGCAGGTGGGGCGGGTCAAGTGCACCCCGAAAATAGGCGCGTATGCCGCGTTCAATGCTGCACGCGCTCATCCTGCGCGGCACTACGTTGCGCCTCCGTTGCGGTACAACACAGGGTTCAGTTCCGCGTCGTTATACATCTTGAACTGCCGGTACAGCTTGAACCGGCGCTCTCCGCAAAGCACCGCCAGCCACACCTGCTCCAGGCACCCAAGCAGGTCGGCACTCTGCACGCGCAGCACCGCCAGGCGCTCGCGGTTGCGCTCGCGATGTGCGGCGGTTGCATCCGTGCGTTCTGCTTGCTCCGCCGTGTGGAACTGCTTCAGCGAGAGAATCGACAACCGGTCCAGCATCTGCCCCGGCGTTTCAGAATGCAGCGGAGCGTCCGGCCGCGGCAGGCCCCGTGCGGCCAGAAGACGCAGCAGCGCTTCGTCCACCGCTTCGGCGGTATTGTTGCGGCGCTGGTTTACCCGGTCGATCGACCGCTTCACCGCCACGATCTGCCGCGGCTCAGCGTGCGGGTCGCGCGCCTCGTCTTCCAGGTGCCATAGTTCAAAGTTGCACAGGTGCAGCCGCAGCGGCAGGTCCGGTACTGCTGCCTCAGGCAGTTGCAGGTGCCATGCAGACGTCGCTCCGTCCATCTCTCGCACCGCGCCCGCCGGATCGAACGCAGACAGCGCGGCAGCGGTACTGGAGTCAGGCTCTGCAACGGCAGGAGCCGGTCTGTCGTCCTGTAGCATGTTACCGATGAGTGTATCTGCAGCGAGCGGCGCAGAGGTGGTGTATCCCAAAATCCGCCGCGTCCTGGTGTACCGGCTCGGCAGCCTTGGAGACACGCTTGTCGCTTTGCCCAGCCTCCACATGGTGGCACGCGCCTTTCCCAACGCAGAGCGCCGCATGCTCACCAATGTTCCCGTGGCGGTGCGCGCACCCGCAGCAGCAGAGGTGCTGGGCGACTCCGGCCTGATCCACAGTTACGAGGCGTATCCCCTACACATGCGCCGGCCCACGCAGTTGTTGAAGGTGCTGCTGCGATTGCGCGATTTTTCGCCAGAGGTGGTCGTCTACCTGAAAGCGGCAAACGGTCTTGCCGCTGCGCGCCGTGATGCAACCTACCTGCGCATGACCGGCGCAGACCGCATCATCGGCCTGCCGTCGTCGGAACAGGACCTGCTTGGCCGCACGCTGCCCGATGGCAGCTGCGAGCCTGAAGCGCAGCGCCTGGCAGGCAGCCTGCATGAACTTGGCGACACGGGCGTCGCGGGTGCCGCGGCGTGGGATCTGCGGCTCAACACGCACGAGCACGAGCACGCCCGCCGCGCCATCGCACCGCTTGCGGCCGTGCTTTTATCGCGGTCAGCGTGGGCACCAAGGTGCAGGCGAAGGACTGGGGCGTGGCGAACTGGCGCGATCTGCTGCATGCGCTGGCGCTGGTGTACCCCGGCCATGGTCTGCTGCTGGCAGGCGCGGCAGAAGAGTTTGCCGTGACCGAAGCCGCGGCCGAAGGCTGGCGATCCGTGCCGCACGCCGGACCCCTGCTCAACGTGTGCGGCCGCCTGTCGCCGCGCGAGTCTGCCGCCGCCTTTCAGCGTGCGCTGCTTTTCATCGGCCACGACAGCGGCCCCATGCACCTGGCCGCTGTCGTCGGCACGCCCACGGTCTCGGTGTTTGCCTCGCGCAACCAGCCGCGCCAGTGGTTTCCCGTCGGCGCGGACCACCGCGTCCTATACCATCGGGTGGATTGCGGAGGCTGCGGCCTGGAAACCTGCACCGAACAGCGAAAGAAGTGCATCCTGTCCATCACCGTGCACGAAGTTCTCGAGGCGGTGCATCAGGTCCTCTCGCAGAGCCTTCAGGGTGACAGGCGGGCTGCGCAGACCGGTGCCGCTTCGCTGCATGCTGCCGCGTGGCCCGTACCGGTTGGAGGGCTCTCTGCTTCCTGAACTGACGACGGTCCTCAACCTGCTCGAGCGCGACTTTTGCACCCTCCGTGTGCTTGTGGTGGGCGACCTGATGCTCGATCGTTACCTGACCGGCGACGTGGAACGCATCTCGCCCGAGGCACCGGTGCCGGTGCTGCGGCAGTCGGGCAGCTACCACCGCCCCGGCGGCGCCGCCAACGTTGCCATGAACCTGGCCGGCCTCGGCGTGCAGGCACTGCTATGCGGCGCCCTGGGCAACGACGGCGATGGCGCGGCCCTGCGACAAACGCTCGAAGCCGCGGGCGTCGATACCGCGCCCACGGTTGCGTGCGCCCTGCCGACCATCACCAAAACCCGCGTCGTGAGCCGCACCCAGCAGTTGCTGCGGCTCGACGTGGAAAGCCGTGACCACCCTTCCGCGGACGAGAGCCTCTGTCTTCAGCAAGCCGCGCTTGCCGCTCTGCCCGGCATCCACGCGGTCATCCTTTCCGACTACGCCAAGGGCACGCTCACGCCGGCGCTGTGCCGGGCCGTGATCGATGCCGCGCGCGACCAGGGCATTCCCGTGCTGGTCGACCCCAAGGCGCGCGATCTTTCGCGCTATGCCGGCGCCACCACCATCTGCCCCAACCTGCATGAACTCTCCACCGCGACCGGCGTGCCGGCACACCAGACGGACGCCCTGCTCGCCGCCGCCCACAGCCTTCTCGGTGATCTGCGCATCGACTTTCTCACCGTCACCATGAGCGAGCGCGGCATCCGCGTGCTGCAGCCGGGCGCTCCCGACCTGCACTCCCCGGCCAAGGCGCGCGAGGTTTTCGACGTCTCCGGCGCGGGGGACACCGTGATCGCCACGCTTGCCGCGGCACTGGCTGGCGGTCTGCAACTGCGGTCCGCCATCGAGCTCGCAAACTTCACTGCCGGCATCGTGGTGGCCAAGGTCGGCACCGTGCCCGTCACCGCGGCAGAAATCGTTTCGCAGCTCACCCGATCCGCCAACGTCACCTCGCGTGAAAAGGTGCTTTCGCGCGACCGCGCCGCCGCTCGTGTGGCGGAGTGGCGCGACGCCGGCGAAACCATCGTGTTCACCAACGGCTGCTTCGACCTTCTGCACGTCGGCCACATCACCCTGCTGGAAGACTGCCTTCGCTTCGGTTCCAAGCTGGTCGTCGGCCTCAACACCGACAGCTCCGTAAGCCGCCTTAAAGGCCCGTCGCGGCCCATCGTCGGCGAGGCGGAACGCGCCAAGGTCATGGCTGCCCTCGCCGCCGTCGACCTCGTCACGCTCTTTGACGAACCCACGCCGCTCGAGCTCATTCGTCTGCTGCAGCCGTCGGTGCTGGTCAAAGGCGGGGACTACACGGTGAACACGGTCGTCGGGCACCAGGAGGTGGCGGCCTACGGCGGACGGGTCGAAATCGTGCCCACCGTCGAAGGCTTCTCCACCACCGCTATCGTGCGGAAAATGCTGAAAGAGGCACGGCTATGACTCCCGGCAACCTACGCGACAAGACCGGCACTGCCGACACGCCCGACCGCTCCGCGGGCACCATGCTCTGCATCGCAAGCTACGAAAAGGGCCAGCCATTTCTGGAAGAGGTCGCCTCGCAGGGCATTCCCATCATCCTGCTGACGGCGGAAAAGCTGCGCAACGGCCGCTGGCCGCTCGACAGCCTGGCCGAGCTGCACACCATGACCGACGATGCCGGCCCCGCAGAGGTGCTGCAGCGCGTGCGGTCCCTGGCGCGGCATACCCGCATCACGCGCGTCGTCCCGCTGGACGAGTTCGACCTTGAAGCCGCGGCGCTTGTCCGCGAAGACCTGCGCCTGCCCGGCATGGGTCAAACCACCGCGCGTCATTTCCGCGACAAGCTGGCCATGCGCTTTGCCGCGCAGCGTGGCGGCATCGCCGTGCCGGAGTTCGTGTCTGCCCTGAACCACGACGATCTGCGCAGCTTCATGGACAACGTGCCGCGTCCCTGGTTGCTCAAGCCGCGTACCAGCGCCTCCGCCATTGGCATCCGGTCCGTCGCGACACCCACAGACGCTTGGCGTACCCTGGAAGAGTTGGGCGAGCACGCTGCCGATTTTCTAATGGAGCGCTTTGTGCCGGGCGACGTCTTCCACGTCGATTCCATCAGTTGGAACCGCGCCCTGCAGGCCCAGGCGGTGCACCAGTACGGCGCACCGCCGCTCGGCCTGATGCAGGGTGGCGGCGTCTTCACCACGCGCACCGTTGCCCGCGGCAGCGATGCGGCAGCCAACCTGCGCGCACTCGACGCCAAACTGCTGCCGGCGCTCGGCATGGTCAGCGGCGTCACCCACAGCGAATGGATCCGTTCCAGCGACGACGGCGAATTTTACTTTCTTGAAAGCGCCGCCCGTGTCGGCGGCGCCTTTATCGCGGAACTTATCGAGTTCTCCACCGGCCTGAACCCCTGGGTCGAGTGGGCGCGCATCGAGTGCGCCCTGATGCTGCGCCGCACCTACGCCACGCGCGACGCCACCCAGGACTACGCCGGCTCCGTCATCTGCCTTGCCCGGCAAGACCGGCCCGACCTGTCCGCCTACACCGACCCGGAAGTTGTGTGGGAGCTGGACAAGACACACCACGCCGGCCTCATCGTTCGTTCCGCATCCGCCGAGCGCGTCCGGCAGCTCACCGAGAGCTACGCCGCGCGTTTCGCACAGGACTTCTGCGCCACGCTGCCGCCGCCCGACAAACCCACCTCCTGAATCCGCACAAACGGTATGCGTGCGTGCGAAGATCGTCCCCACGCCGTCCCGATGTCGTATCCTGTATCTCGTGAGAGCGTAGCTCAGTTGGTAGAGCATCGCCCTTTTAAGGCGTTGGTCCTGGG
>CAXTJO010000032.1:0-34630 GCA_964244665.1 uncultured Terriglobus sp. | reverse complement strand
GGGGAGGGGGAGAGGGGGCCGCCGAAGCAGGACCAAGAAAACTGAGTGCAAAGGGGTGATTCGAAAACCGCAGGCAGGCCCTCGCGATGAAAGGTGAGCCACCCCGGCAGCCCACGCTCCATAACGCCCGTCCAACCAACATGCCCCGCCTCTTTACGGCCACACTCCTCACCCTGCTCACCGCCGCGCCCGCCTTTGCCGCCAAAAAGGCCCCACCCGCGCCCGACATCACCACCGTCCCCGCCCGCGACACCCACGCGCAGGACCACGTCACCATCGCCGCGGAGCCCTTTGAGACCAAAGGCAAGGCCGACTTCTTCCGCCTCGACTACCCCGGCCATAGCCTCCTACCCATCCGCCTCCTCGTCAAAAACGACTCCGACACGCCGCTCGACCTCAACGACGTCCGCATCCAGTTCATCGCCGCCGACGGCACCAAGCTGCCCGCCGCCACCCCCGACGAAATGAACCGCCGCCTCTTCCGCTTCAAAGACATCCAGCCCCGTCGCGTCCCCGGCACCCCCATCACCTATCACAGCACCCCCGTCGACAAAAAGATCCTCGACGACGACAAGGACTTCGGCTTCAAGTCCACCACCGTTGCCCCCCACACCACCGCCGAAGGCTTCCTCTTTTACGACGTCAAAGAGGTCGACGACCCCCTCCTCAGGCACGCCGAACTCTACGTCAAACAGATCCACGAGTCCGACCCAAAACATACTGAACTCTTTGCCTTCACCCTCCCCTTCGACAAGTACCTCGCCGTCCAGAACGCCGACGACGACGCCAAAAAGAAAGCCGCCCAACTCGCCGCCGAAAAAGAAGCCGAGGCCGCCGTCGGCGACACCAAACCCGCCGCCGCTCCCCCCGTCAACGCCAAGCCAGACACCACGCCGAAGCTCAACGACAAAACTTCAGACACGCCGCCCAGGCAATGAGCCTCCTTCTCCGCCCCGCCACCCCCGCCGACATCCCTGAATCATCGCCAAGTCGCCGTAACCGCCATGGTCCATCTCGGGACGTTCAGAGATCGGTTCAACCCCGACCTCCTACACTCCGGCAGCCAGCACCGCCAACCCATATGCCACCGAAGTGAATGCCTCTCCAGTCGTCACCCGCTCTTCCCCAAAGCGTGCGGTGAAAATCCGTCGCACCGCCGGTACCAGGCTTGTTCCGCCCGTCAAAAACACCCGATCAACTGCACCCGCGTCCACACCCGCCTGCAGCAACACCGCGTCCACGGCGCCCTCCATCCGTCGCAACTCCGGTTCAATCCACCCCTCAAACTCCTCTCGCCGCACCGTCTCCTCCAGCACAAATGCCTCCGCGTCGAACCGGAACACTGCCTCCTCCGCGCCAGACAGCGCTACCTTCAGCCGCTGCACCGCCCGGTGCAGGCGATATCCCAGATCGTTCTCCACCACCGCCCGCAGCGCCCGAATCTTCTCCCGCTCCAGCGCCCGCAGCTCCGTCGTCCGTAGCAACTCCCGCACGGCATGCGTCCGTAAAAACGACAACGTGTGCCACCGCTCCAGCCGCGCATACACCCATGCCGGCAACGCGGGCAGCACCTTATCCACCTCGCGCGCCATGCTGTCCGACCCCAACGCCGGCGACACCAGCCGCCGCACGATTCGCGCGTCGAACGCGTCCCCTGCCAGGCCCACACCCGTACTCGCAAGCACGGACTGCGTCTGCACACCCTGCCCGTCAAGCGGTCCCACCCGCAGCACCGCAAAATCCGTCGTGCCCCCGCCAAAGTCCCCGATCAGCACCGTCTCCGCCCGGGTCACGCCACGCGCGTACGCCGCCGCCGCAGCCACCGGCTCCAGCGCAAATTCCACGTCCGTAAACCCCGCCTCCGTCAACGCACCGCGCAACCGCTTCACGGCAAAGTCGTTCTCCGCCTCGCTCTCCGCGCCCACGAAGTTCACCGGCCGCCCCACCACCGCCCGCGTCACCTCGAACCCGAACTGCGCGCTCGCCGCACGGCGCAAATCCTTCAGCATCCGGCTCACCAGGTCCTCAAACCGGTACTGCCGCCCAAAGATCTCCGTTCCCGTTAAATCCCGCGCCGCCAGGTAGCTTTTCAGGCTTTGCACCAGTCGCCCCTGCACCGCCTCATCAAACTGGTCCGTCTCCAGGTACTGTGCAATCGCTTCAGCGCCCGTCCACACACTCACCTTTGCCGCCGCCGCTTTCCCTTGCCGCTGCAAATACAGCATCGAACGCGACGATACCGACCCATCCCGGAACCGCACAAGCTCCACCGCGTCCCCACGCAGCAGCCCTACCGAGCTGTTCGTCGTCCCAAAATCAATTCCTACACGCGGCGTCACAGGCTCAGGCACATCCGCCATTATCGCAAGCCGAATCCCTGCATCCAGCTTCGCTACAATGGAACAGGGAGAACCGGCTTATGCCGCATAACATCACGCTTCCGTTACCACCCGAGGAGATCGAACGCAGACGGACATCCCGTGTCATCCGCCGCATCACTGACACTGCGGACCAGGACCGCCAAGCGCTCCTCTACTGGCAAAGCCGTTCGCCGCAAGAACGTCTTCAGGCCGCTTTCGCCATGACACGCGCAGCCTATATTGCCAAGGGATACAATGCCGATACTCTGGGACGATCAGAAAGATCTCTTACACGCCTTCAACGCTAACGGCGTAGAGTACCTCGTCGTGGGCGGCCACGCTGTCAGCCATCACAGCGAGCCGCGCACAACCAAAGACCTCGACCTGCTCCTCCGCGACAGCCAGGAAAACGCCGAAGCCATCTGGCGCGCTCTCGCCGAGTTTGGCACACCGCTTCAAGACATTACCCCGCACGACTTCCGCGAGCCCGGCTCCATCTTCCAGGTCTGCATCGAACCCTCCCGCATCGACATCCTGCACACCATCGCCGGCGTCAGCACGGAAGAGGCATGGTCCCGCCGCGTCTCCGCGTACATTACAGAAGACCGCATTCCCGCCAGCTTCATCTCTGCCGAAGACCTTATGCTCGCCAAGCGCGCCGCAGGCAGGCCGCAGGACATCGCCGACGCCCTCAAGCTTGAAGCGGCACAACAGGCTTTGCGCAACGTCAATCTCACCTCCACACAGGATTCCGAGTGAAACACATCCACGTCATCGGCGGCGGCCTCGCCGGTCCGGAAGCCGCACTGCAGGCCGCCCACGCCGGCTGCACCGTCACCCTGTTCGAAATGCGCCCTCACCGCTCCACCGAGGCCCATCAAACCAGCGACTTCGCCGAACTCGTCTGCTCCAACTCCCTCAAGTCCGAGTCCGAAAACACCGCCCCCTGGCTCCTCAAGCAGGAAATGCGCCAGGCCAACTGCATCCTCCTGCAGGAAGCCGACGCATGCGCCGTCCCCGCCGGCCACGCCCTCGCCGTCGACCGTGTCGAGTTTTCCCGCCGTGTCGCCACCTGCCTCGAACAACATCCCAACATTACCGTCATCCGCGAAGAAGTCACGACCCTCCACGAGAAATCCGACGACCACCTCACCATCCTCGCCACCGGCCCCCTCACCTCCCCCGCCCTCACCGCCGACCTTCAGCGTCTCACCGGCACCGACCACCTCAGCTTTTATGACAGCATCGCCCCCGTCGTCGACGCGACCACCATCGACATGGACCGCGTCTACTTCGCCGCCCGCTGGGACAAAGGCACCGCCGACTACATCAACTGCCCCTTTACCCGCGAAGAATATGACATCTTCTACAACGCCCTCACCGCCGCCCATGAGGTCGAAGCCAAGCAATGGGAACGCCTCGACTACTTCGAAGGCTGTCTCCCCCTAGAAGAGCTGGCCCGCCGCGGCCGCGACACCCTTCGCTTCGGCTGTATGAAACCTGTCGGCCTGCGCAACCCCCGCACCGGCCAAACACCCCACGCCGTCGTCCAGCTTCGGCAAGAAAACCTGCGCGCCGACAGCTACAACCTCGTTGGCTTCCAGAACCACCTCAAATTCGGCGATCAGAAGTCAGTCCTCCGCCTCATTCCCGGCCTCGAACACGCCGAGTTCCTCCGCTTCGGCCAGATCCATCGCAACACCTACATCCACTCCCCCTCACTGCTCACCGAAACCCTCCAGCTCAGGCAGCACCCCAATGTCTTCATCGCCGGCCAACTCTCCGGCGTTGAGGGCTACACCGAATCCATCGCCGCCGGCATGCTCGCCGGGCGCTTCGCAGCCGCAGTCGCCCACGGCGAGCAGCCCCAACCTGCCCCGCGCCTCAGCGCCAACGGCTCCCTCATCCACTACATCACCCACGCCGACACTAAACGTTTCCAACCCGCCAACATCACGTTCGACCTTCTCCCTCCACTCGAAGAAGACCTTCGCAAACGCATCCGCGACAAAAAAGAGCGCCACCGCCTCCAGTGCGAACGGGGCCTGCAGGCCTGGCAAACCTGGCTCACCGGCGCTACTCCAGGCACCCCACAGGCGGTCGAAGATCGGCAAACTGTCGCGGCTCTGTAGCTCAATTCCGCACCCGCCAGTACATCTGGTCACACCAGCCTCACTTTTCGATAGAGTGCCGTAACAGTGGTGCGGTATCCTCCTCCGCATACCTGTTCGGAGCAACGCAATGCAAACCAATACCGCCGGCGAAGCCATCGGCCCCGCGTGGCAGCACACCAAGGCCCTGTTCTTTCGCGACCGCCGCCTGGGACGCATCCTTAAACTCAGCTTTGTCGCGCTTGGCGCACAGCTTAACCTCAGTTTCAATTCCTTCTCGCGGCTCTACTCCAGACCGGGCACGGGCGTTCCGCATAGCCTGGCTCCCCTGCTCGTCCTTTTAGCAATCGTCGCAGGCATCTTCAGCCTCGCGCTCGGTGTGGCATTCCTTTATCTCGGTTCGCGCCTGCAGCTCACCCTGTTCGACATCGTCCTCTTGCGCGACGACCGCGTCGCCCCCGCCTGGACGCGCCACGGCCACCACACCTGGCGCTGGGCCGGCATCAAGATCGTTGGCATTCTCGCCATTGGCCTGCTGCTCTCGCCTCTGCTCATTCCCGCCATCGGCGGAGTGATCGCCCTTATGCACACCATGGTCCCTACTGCAGGTACGCCGCCACAGCCGCCGACCTTTCACATGGCCGCTTTCCGCGCGGTCCTGGTCCTTCTTGCGGAACTCTTTGCGGTTCTCCTGCTGTTCAGCGTCTTTTTCCGGCTCTTCCTCACCATCACGCTACCCGCCCTCGCGTTGGAGAACCTCTCCTTTGCAAACGTCTTCCGCCGTGCATGGCTCTTTCTTGCCGCCGAACCCGGTGCCATGGCCGCCTACGCCCTTCTGCAAACGCTGGTCCTCTTCGCGCTCGGCATCGCCATCCTGTTCGGTTGGGCCGTTGCGGTGGCCCTACCGACGGCAGCACTCGGCCTCGCCGGCTGGGCCTTGTGGTCGCTTCTGCACCGGAGCGTTGGCGGCGTCTTCCTGCTGGGCACACTCGGCACCGTCGCAGGCGCGGCTCTGCTCACCTGGGCATTGCTTACATACGCTGTTGCACTCGGGTTCGTCGTCACCTTTGCCGAGGCATTCGCGCAGTACTTTATGGTCGGCCGCTATCCACTACTTGCGCAATATCTGCAGCCGGCACTCGAACCCGCCCCACAACTCGGCTTCCGCGACTAAGTCGTCAGCGCCGTCGAGGCTCTAGTGTGCCGGAGCATCCCCGCCGCCCTTGGGCTTCGGCACGATCCATACCAGTGGCACCATCACCATGCAGAACACCGCCAGAATCGCAATAATGTCCAGGTACGCCAGCATCTGCGCCTGGTTGTGCAACTGGTTGTACAGGTTGCCCTGCGCCGCGCTCATCGCATCCAGATGGCTGCCGCTGCCTGGCCCGTTACCGCTCTGCAGAAAACTCGTCAGCGAATCGATGCGCCCTTGAAAGCTTCCGTCGCCCCTGGTCATGTGCTGCACCAGCACATTCTGGTGATTCTGCGAGCGCCGCGCCAGCATCGTTGCGACAAACGACGTCCCCACCGACCCACCGATGTTACGCGCCAGGTTCGATAACCCCGACACATCGTTATTCTGCGATCGCGGAATGTTGTTGTACGCAATCGTGTTGATCGGGATGAACAGGAACGCCAGCGAGATCGACTGATAGATACGCAGCCACATGATCGTCTTAAAGCTGGAATCGAGTGCCATGTACTGGTGCATGACCAGCATGGATGTTGCCAGAATAAGAAACCCGAACGTAATCATCGCCCGCGAGTCCACCCGCGTAATTAGCAAGCCGACCACCGGCATCATCAACATAATCGTGATGCCGCCCGGCGAAATCACCAGTCCCGCCAGCTCTGCCGTATACCCCAGCAGCGTCTGCACATACTGCGGAATCAGCACCGTCGTTGAGTACAACGCGAATCCCAGCGTAAACAGCAGCACAAACGAGACTGCAAAGCTTTTTTGCTTGAACAATGTGAGGTTCAGAATCGGCCGGTCGCCCTGCTTCAACCGTGACAATGACCAGAACACCAACCCGACCAGGCATCCTGCACACAGAATGATGAAGAACGTGATGATGTGCGATCCGAACCAGTCATCCTCCTGCCCTTTATCCAGCACAAACTCCAGTGAGCCAAAGCCCAGCGCCAGCAGCGCAAAGCCGATGTAGTCCAGCTTCAGCCCGCTGCGTTTGCTCTCTTCCACCTCGGCCGTGATGTGCGGTGGGTCTTCCACCATGCGCGATGTCAAAATCAGCGAAAGAATTGCGATAGGCACATTGATAAAAAAGATCCAGCGCCAGTTGTAGTTGTCCGTAATCCAGCCGCCCAGCGTCGGCCCAATGGCCGGTGCCGCCACAACCGCGAGCCCGTACAGCGCAAATGCCTGCCCACGCTTCGCCGGCTCAAACGTATCCGCCAAAATCGCCTGCTCGCTCGGCCCCAACCCACCGCCGCCCGCACCCTGCAGCAGCCGGAACAGGATCAGGATCGGCAGCGACGGCGCAAACCCGCACATCGCGCTCGAGATCCCGAACAATACGACGCACGCCATGTAAAACTTCTTGCGGCCCACAAACGTGGTCAGGTATGCCGACGCCGGCAGAATGATTGCATTTGCCACCAGGTAGCTCGTAATCACCCATGTGGCTTCGTCCTGCGACGCTCCCAGAGACCCGGCAATATGCGGCAGCGCCACATTCGCAATGCTGGTATCCAGCACCTCCATAAACGTCGCCAGCGTCACCGTCAGGGCAATCAGCCATGGATTGTGTTTCGGCTTCCACGGCACCTCGGCCGCGTGTTGTACCTGCGTGCTTTGCCCTGTTTCTTCGACTGCTGTGGCTGCCATGAGCCTATTGGACGACCGGCACGGCTGCGGGTCGCACGAAATTTGCGCCTGATAGCCTGAACAGGCATGGCAACCATCGCAGTCGATATGGACGAGGTCATGGCCGACACCGTCCTCGAACATCTAAACCGTTATAACCGCGAGTTCGGCGAATCGCTTAAAAAGGAAGATCTGCGCGGCAAATGGCTGTGGCAGGTCGTTCCCAGCGATCGCCACGACCGGCTCGCTCAATTTCTCGACGATCCCGGATTCTTCGCGGACCTTCCTCTCATGGATGGAGCCGTTCGCGTACTGCAGCGTCTTTCCGCCGATCACGAGGTCTTCATCGCCTCCGCCGCTATGGAAGTTCCGCGCTCCTTCAATGCCAAGTTCGAATGGCTGCAGCGGCACTTCGCTTTTCTCACGCCGTCGCATTATGTCTTCTGTGGCACCAAGGCCGTCCTCAAGGCAGACTTCCTCATTGACGACAACCCACGCCAGCTTCGCGCTTTCTCTGGCAAGGGCCTGCTTTTTTCCGCTACGCACAATCGCACAATCGATGCCGAGGCACAAGGTTGGACCCGCGTCCAATCGTGGAGCGCCGTCGAGCGGCTCTTCTATCCCTGAACCGGCTTGGAGTCCGGCAGGTAGCCTATCCACCCACCTTTGAATGAACAGGCCCTGACCAGAAAGTGCTTACGACGCTCGGCGTTGCGGCATAGTCGCCAGCTTCGGCCTTTGCGCGCCGTCTCCGCTCTGCGGCATACCAACCACCGCAGGCATGGCACCGTTGCCTGTCGGCGCAGCCGTTCCATTCAAACGTGGCCCCTTCGTCCCATTTGTTGTCGTTACAACGCCCGAACCATTCGACAGGAGCGTAACCAGCAGTGTCTTGGCGGCCTGCGCACCGTTACAGATATAGCTGTGCGGCGTATTCGAGTCGAAGTATGCCGCATCGCCCGCCTCAAGATGATGCAGCACCACACCGTGTTGCACGTCCAGCGCGCCTTCCACCACGTACAGGAATTCGCAGCCAGTATGCTGGTGCGCCCGCCGCGGCTTCACACCAGGCAGAAACTCAATGTAATACGGGTCCAACTGACGGTCCGGCACCATGTACCCCAGCGATTCGAAAAAATAGGATGGCTCGTCTGTCCCTGTCTGCGGCAGCCGAACGCGCTCATGGCTGCGGTGCACGCGAAACAGTGTCTTCGGCTCTGGCTCGAAGAAATAGCTCAGATCCTTTGAAAACACGATCGCGATTCGCGCCAGGTTCCGCAGCGTCGGGACTACCCGGCCCGTCTCCAGTTGAGAGAGAAAACTCGCCGACAACCCTGTATGCCGGCCAAGCTCCACAAGGCCCATGCTCTTCTTCAGCCGCAGCGCCTTGATCCGCTCGCCCAGTCGCTTTTCAGAAATAAACGCTTCGGCAGCTTCGCCCGCAATCTTGCTGCCGCTCCCAGACGGCTCGACAGTTGCCTCTGCGGCAATCTCCATTACCGCTTGCTCCGCATCCTGCTCTACACCTACGCCTACATCCATACCCATACCTCCTGCGATGCCGACAGCTGCCGTAACGTGCGGCAACCCAACACGAGTGTTTACCGTGTCGAAAGAAGTACGCGCCGACTATCTTTTCTAGATTGCGCCAATTTTGCATCGCCCGTAGGCACGTACCGCCAATTCCCGCCATCTGCCCTCTGCAGCGCACATATGTACCATTTGTGACGCACTTCGGTGACTCCGCTCGCGTTACCAGGCACACTATTGCCAAAATGCTAGCCTTTCACTGTGGCCTCCCCACTTTTATGCAATCCCGTCCTCAAGCTGCGGCTATTTGCTTTCACCCTCTCGCCCTGCGTTGTATCGGCCCTCGCGTCGGCGATACTAGGGGGCGTCCTGGGTTGCGCCAGCACCGGCCCGCCACGGCCGCCATCGCTCCACTTGCCGCAACCTGTCCGCGATCTCTCCGCCCAGCGTTTCGGCTCCTATGTCGGCCTGCGATTCACCGTTCCCACTCTCAGCACCGATAAAGAGCCCCTAACCCGCAAGCACGGTGCCGGCAACCTGTCCGCCCAGCTATGCCGCATCGACACTACATCCGCCGGCCCATGCGTCCCCGTACAAACCAGGGACGTCGCCTCCGGGCAGTCCATCAGCATGCGCGACACCCTGCCGCCGGCGCTCCTCACCGGTCCAGCTCGCCTCATCCGCTACCGTGTCCGCCTTCTCAACGTCCAGGGCCGCTCCGCCCCAGACACGCGCGACGCACAGGCGATTGCCGGCGCAGCCCCGCCACCTCTGCTCGCCCTGACCGCCACCACCACGGCCTGCGGCATCCAGCTTACCTGGCAGCGCCAGCCCGTCACATCCGGCACCGGTATCGTCCTCACCACAGAGCCCACGTCTCGCACGCTCACCCTCGACGGCGATCCTGGCGGCGCGGTCGACCCCACCCCCAAGGCCGGCGATTCCATCACCTACACCGTCGTCCGCACCCGAACCGTTTCCGCCGCGCAACTCGGCAGCCCCCTGCCCCTCGGCATCAGTGGCGACCCCGCCACCATCACAGTCGCGCGCTCCCCCGACACCTTTCCCCCCGCTACCCCGGCCGGCCTTGTCGCCGTCGCCGTTCAGTTGCAAAACGCCGCACCGGAAATCGAACTTTCCTGGCAGCCGAACACGGAGCCGGATCTTGCCGGCTATCTCATCGAACGGAACCCGTCGGCATCCGCCCCGCTCACGCCCATTCCCATCACGACACTCAGCTTCCGCGACACCACCGTGCAGCTCGGCCAGACCTACAGCTACACCCTCCGTGCCGTGGACGCCGTGGGCAATCGCAGCCCCGCCAGCGCAGCCGCAACCGAAACCGTGCGTCCCTGAAACCAATCGGCCCTTCGGCTCACCCTTACTCCCACCCGGTGCGCAGCCATTTCACTTGGGGCGGACACTACCTCGCGCCGTGAAGCGGCATCCAACCACCCGGCGCAGGGAATAAAGCCCACGCGCTGCGTCAGGGAGATCACCGATGGCCAACCTTCTGGACCAACTTAAGCAGTACACGACCGTCGTCGCCGACACCGGCGACATGAAGTCGATGGAAAAGTTCAAGCCGACCGACGCCACCACCAACCCGTCGCTCATCACTGCCGCCGCCCAGATGCCGGACTACAGCAGCATCGTCGACGACGTGCTTAAACAGGCCAAGAGCAACGCCGGCCCCAACTCCGACGACAAAGCCGTTGCCGCCGCCGCCTTCAAAACTCTCGCCGTCGCCTTTGGCCGCAAGATCCTCGACATCGTCCCCGGCCGCGTCTCAACTGAAGTCGACGCCCGTCTCTCTTACGACTCCGGCAAGACCATCGACATGGCGCACGACATCATCAAGCAATATGAAGATGCCGGCATCGACCGCAAGCGCATCCTCATTAAGATCGCCTCCACATGGGAGGGCATCAAGGCCGCCGAGAAGCTGGAAACAGAAGGTATCCACTGCAATCTGACCCTGCTCTTTGGCATGCACCAGGCAATTGCCTGCGCTGAAGCAAAGGTGACTCTCATCTCCCCCTTTGTCGGTCGCATTCTCGACTGGTACAAAAACGACACCGGCAAGGACTACAAGGGTGCCGACGATCCCGGTGTCCAGTCCGTCACAACCATCTACAACTACTACAAAAAGTTCGACTACAACACCGTTGTCATGGGCGCATCCTTCCGCAACATCGACGAAATCAGGGAGCTTGCGGGCAGCGACCTGCTTACCATCGCACCCAAGCTCCTCGCAGAGCTGCAGTCCACCGAGGGCGATCTGCCCCGCAAGCTTGATCCCGCAAAGGCAAAAACACTCGACATCCAGAAGATTGAGATGGACGAACAAACTTTCGAAAAAATGCACGCCGAAGACCGTATGGCGCACGACAAGCTTAAAGAAGGTATCGAGGGCTTTTCCAAGGCGCTGGAGGAACTTGAGAACCTGCTTGCCAAGCGCGTAGCCGAACTTGACAGAGAACCTGCTCACGCCTGAGCACAGCAACAATCACCAGGGGCGCTCGGAACTCCGGGTGCCCCTTTTTGCATCCCAAATATCCAAACCCGCTATCCTGAACGGGAACCCAGGAGAACGATGCCCTCGCTCGAAACCAACCAGCTCCTCGCCGTCGCGGTCGATGCCGCCGACTCCCGCAAGGCCGAAGATGTTCGCATCCTCGCGCTTGATCCCTCTGAAAGCGCCCTCACCGATTACTTCCTTATTTGCAACGGCACCAACGAGCGCCAGAACGCCGCCATCGCCGACGAGATCGAGGGTCGCCTCAAGCGCGAATTCGGCATCTATCCCAACTCCACCGAAGGCCGCCGCCAGGGCGAATGGATTCTGATGGATTACGTGGATTTTGTCGTCCACATTTTCATGCCTGAAAAGCGTGAGTATTACGGCCTTGAACGCCTCCGTAAATCCGCCACTACTATGAGCATCGCCGACCTCAACACCGAAATCGAAAAGGCCATCACCGCCACCCGTAAAAAGAACCCCACCCCCGCCACCGCGGCGACAGACGGTACCGCCGTCGGCAAGAAGTCTGCGAAACGAGCAGCAAACAAGGCCGTCGAAGCGCCTGAGACCGAAGCAGCAGCCTCCCCGAAACAGGGTGGCAAAACCGGCCGTAAAACCAGTTCCCGCATCGCCATCGCCATCGCCGACGAAGCCCCCGCCAAAAAGAAGCCTGCTGCCAAAAAATCCGCCGCCGAAAAGTCCGCTGCAAAAAAAGCTGAGCCGAAGCGAAACGTCACACCTCAGCCCGCAGCCCGCAAAAGGCTGTAAAGAAATCAGGCAAGTCCAAAGACTAGCCCTGCCAGCGGCAACGAATCCCTAGTCCGCGCTCTTCTTGTTTCGCGGCCGCACCTTGAACCAGATCGGCGACCCGATAAACCGGAACTGCTCCCGAATCAGGTTCTGCAAAAACCGCTCGTAGCTGAAATGCATCTTCACATCCCGGTCGGTAAACAGCACAAACGTTGGCGGTGCCACTGCGGCCTGCGTCATGTAATAGATCCGCACGCGCTTGTTGTACGGCACGCCTGCGCGCTCAAAGTCAATGCCGTCCAGAAACTTGTTCATGCGCCCGGTGGAGATCCGCTTCCGCCGCTCGCGTGCGACCAGTTGCACCTTCTTGAACACCTCGTCGATGTTCACCCCGTCCCTGGCTGAAATGAACAGCAGCGGCGCATAGTCTAGGTACTTCAGCGCGTGGCGCACCTGCTCCGTGTACACCTTCCTGTCCGCCGGCACAGGCCCCTGTTCGGTGTCGTCCGCATCCCCTGCACGCCGCGCGTTCTGCCGTTCGCTCGTCACCGCGTCCCACTTGTTTACCACAATCACAATGCTGCGCCCGCTCTCATGCGCATAGCCGCCAATGGTCGCGTCCAGCCCCGTCACGCCCTCCGTTGCGTCGATGATCAGCAACGCCACGTCCGCCGCTTCAAGGTGCTTGCGCGCCATGATGACCGACAGCTTCTCCGCCATCATGGTCGTCTTGCCCTTGCGCCGGATACCCGCCGTGTCTACAAACCGGAAGCTGTGGCCCTCGCGCTCCACCACCTCGTCCACGGCATCGCGCGTCGTCCCCGCAATGGGCGACACGATCGCCCGGCCCGTGCCCGTCAGCGCGTTCAGCAGCGTACTTTTGCCCACGTTCGGCCTGCCGATGATGGCCACGCGCGTCTCCGTCGACACATGTTCCCCATGCGACCGCAGCTTGCGCTCACGCGGCTTGTCCTCGCCCTTGTCCTCGTCCCAAGCGGCGTCCTCATGCACCTCATCCAGGCCAGACGCTCCCGTCGGCTCCAGGTCCGGCAAGGCGGCACTCACCGCGTCCAGCAGTTCGCCCACGCTCAGCCCGTGCTCGGCGGACACGGCAAACACCTCCTTGAAACCCAGTGTCCGAAAGCTCTCCGCCTGCACCGCAATCTTTTCGGTGTCCATTTTGTTCACCGCGAGAAACAGCGGCTTGCCCGACCGCAACAGCAACCGTGCCAGCTCCAGGTCCGGCGCGGCCAGTTCGCTGCGCCCGTCCACCACCATCACAATCGCGCCGGCCTCGTCCAGTGCGATCTGCGCCTGCCGAAAGATCTCACTCGGGATCAGCGCCTCATCGTTCGGCACCACGCCGCCGGTATCCACAATGCGCAGCAGCCGGCCATCCCAGTCCACCTCGCCGTAGATGCGGTCACGCGTGATTCCCGGCTCGTCGCCCACAATCGACCGGCGCGACCCGGTCAGCCGGTTGAACAACGTGGACTTCCCCACATTCGGCCGCCCGCAAATGGCGAACAGCGGCGCGGCAATACTGTCGCTCGGCCGCGTCGCTTCCTCGATCAGCGGCAGCATCGCGGCAAAAGCATTCTCTGTCTCAGGGTCGCCCAGCGCCGCGCTGTGTACGGTAAGCGGACGCAGCACCTGTTCCGGCGCATCCTCTGACCCAAATCCACGGCTGCCCCGCGCAGGCCGCGACGACGTCTTCGGCACATCCTCGGGTCCATCGGTGGCTTGTGCCTTCGCCTCGCCTTTTTTTGCCGCCTTCTTCGCCGCACCCTTCGCCGCACTTTTCCCTTTGGGGCGCTCCTCCCGCTTTCGAGCCCGGGGTGCCTGATTCTTCCCGGCCTCCGCAGGATCCGCCGCGCGTGCGGCCTCCAGCGCCTCCCGCTCTTCCTTTGGCAGTGCCCCCGGCGCAAGCTGCGCGCCCGTCACGTTCCGCCCCTTTGCGCGCTCCGGCGACTGCGTCCGCACCTTCGACTTGGCAAACGCCGTCGACTTCTTCGCTGCCTGCTGCTTGCGGCCTTTGGGCGAGCTTTTGCCCAACGCGCCTGTTGACGCCTGCGCACCCTTCGGCGTCGCTCCCTTGTGCGGTCGCGTTTGCGCCGACCGATGCTTCTTGCCTAACCGCTTCTTTGGGGGTGCCATGCTGTACCTGCTCCTTTCAAGGGTAGCAGTGTGCGCCCGGCGACAACGATGCGACTTACACCCTCGGCGCCCAGCCCTTCTCGTACGTGCGGCGCGTCATCGCCTCGGCGTCCTTGTCCCCTGTGATGTGCCCCGTCGCCGGATCGAGCGTCAGCACCCGCTGCGTGAAATACGCGATGTTGCTCAGCTGTACCATCGCCGTGCTCACCGCGCCCTGTGCAATCGGCTGGTTTAGCGCATCGCCGTTCCGAATCGCGCCGATCAGGTTGGCAAAGTGCGCGTCCGTCATGCTGTCCGCGCCCACCGTATCCGCGGACGCGGTCGCCGCATGCGACGGTACATGGTACTGGTCGATCATCTTGTCCTTCTGGTCGAACACCTCGTACCCGGCACGGTCGATCACTACCGTCCCCTCGGTTCCATGGATTGCAATCCCGCGGTCGCGCCCATACGTCTTCTTGCCGCTGCAGCACGCGCCCTTCCACGTGATTAGGTGGTCCGGGTATTCAAAGCTCGTGTCCAGCGTGTCGTAAAACTGCCAGTCGTCGTGATAGGCATACCGCCCGCCCGTCGCCGTTACCTTCGCCGGGTACTCCACACCCAGCGCCCACCGCGCCACGTCCACCTCGTGCGTGCCATTGTTCAGCGACTCGCCGGTGCCCCACTTGCGGAACCAGTGCCAGTTATACGGGTGCACATTGTCCCGGTACGCCTCCCGCGGCGCGGGTCCCTGCCACAGGTCCCAGTCCAGCGTCGCCGGCACCGGCGTCGGCACGCCCGTTCCGATCGACTTCCGCGTATTCGCGTACCACGTCTCACCCCAGTACGCCCTGCCCACGACTCCGGCCTTGATCTTCGCCACAATCTGCTGTGTGTGCGGACTGCTCCGCTGCTGCGACCCCATCTGGCATAATTTGCCGGTCTTCTTCTGCGTGGCGATCAGCCACTCACTCTCCTGCGGGTTATAGCTGCATGGTTTTTCTACATACACATGCTTACCCGCCTGCAACCCCAGCATCGCCATCGGCGCGTGCCAGTGGTCCGGCGTCGCGATCGTAATCACGTCCACATCCGGGCTGGCCAGCACCTTGCGAAAATCCTGCTCGGCGCGCGGCTTGTCCCCCATGTATTTCGTCGTCGCACTTGCAAACTTCGCCAGGATCGTCGTGTCCACGTCAGCCACGGCAATAATGCGCGCGTTCGCCTTATTCGCCTGCAGCGCAGACAGGTGCGCATACGCTCGGCTATTCAACCCGATCACGGCAAAGTTCAGCCGGCTGTTCGCACCGGCAATTTGTGCATAGCTCTTTGCGGTAAAAGCAGCACCCGCGATGGCACCACTGGCGGTTGCAAGAAACTCTCGGCGCGACGGCGACATACGACTCTCCTCGACGGGGAGCATGGTAGCTGATTTGTTTGAGGGTTGTCGAAACGTGCGCCCCAACAGGAAATCCCAACCTCTCCTGCTTCAAGCCGAGACCGGATATACGATGGACGACGCATCCATAAAGTGCACCCTAGCCCTACCAGCCGAGCGTTCCTGGTGCACCCTTAAACGGCCCCACCAACTCACGCGTGATCCATCCACCGTAAAAGTCGCCCGGCTGCGCCACCACGGCCTCGCCATCCACGCTGCACTCGTCTCCCACACCCTGAAACTGTCCCGGGTAAAACGCCAGCGCATCCTGCAGCGCGGCATACCTCGCCGTTGGACGCGCGTAACTCCACGCCACCCCAACAATGGGCGCGTCACCCAATAGATCCCAGTACTGTGCCACACCTTTCCACTCGCAAAAGCTGCCACGCCGCGCGCTCCCCCGCAGCAACTCCATCCGAATATCCGCCTGCGGCATGTAATACACCGGCGGATGGCTGGTCTCCAAAATACGCAGCGCCCGCTGCGTGTCCGCAACTACCCTGCCAGCCTTTACCAACCGTATATGCCTGTCCGTCGCCTCCAGGCGCGGCGGACGCGGGTAGTCCCACACAGATTCTTGCGCTCGCATGGTCATTGGATGCAGCCCGCACCCCTTACAGCCCCGTACACTGCAGGCGGGGGAATGACTGATGGCAGACTGGGCGGACACTGGGCGGGACATGACCACCCCTCACGCGGCAGAGAAACGGCTCAATGAAATGGACCGCCTCGGCGATATGCTGCACTTTCCCGCTATGGTCAACGCCGGTGCCACGCTTAACGTGCTGGTCACCATTGCGATCACCTGGTGGGTGGCCGTCCGCTTCACCAGTCCTGCCACACCGCTGCTCTGGATTCTTCTTGTCCTCTGCCTCAATTTGCTGCCGGTCGTCCTGCTGCGAATTACCATGACGCCCGCCACGCCCATGCCAACCCTGCGCAGCATGGACTTCGTCCGCGATCAGCACAAATTTTCCGACTGGGTTTACCTTGCCGCCTCCGCAAACATGGCCTTCTGGGTTTTTCTCGGCTGGACGGCATCCCTGCTCCGCCACCAACTCTGGGTTCTCGCCCTGTTGCTAGCCGTCGCTGCGCTCGCCACCTTCAGCCCCGTCCTGTTGCGCAGGCGTGAGCCCTGATGCGTGTGCAAACAGCAGCGCCGGGCAAATTCCGCCCGGCGCTGCTGTCTAGTCTGGTAAGTGCAATCTATAGCGCTGCCAGCTTCGAGCTCGCCCTTAAAAACGTCAGGAGATCGTTGTTCAGCTTGTCGGGAGCCGTCACGTTCAAACCGTGCGGCTCACCGTCATAGACGATCGTCTGCGAGTTGGCCAAAAGCCCTTCCATCCGCTCGCTCGATGCTGGAGGCGGCACCGTCGCATCCTTGGTGCCATAGATCACGAGCGTCGGCACGGTGATCTTCGCGACATCCCCGCGAAAGTCCGTCTCTGAAAACGCACGCACCAGATCAATCGTTGCTTTCGGACTTGCCGTCCCGGCCATGGCGTCGAAGAAGTTGATCTGCGCCTCCGATACCGTATGGCTCAGTGCGGAACGCCCGTAGAATTTGCTCGCGAAGCCATGCAGATAATCCGGGCGATCCTTCACGATACCTTCGACGATCTCGTCGAAAATCTTCTTCGGCACGCCGTCTGGGTTGTCCTCGGTATGAAGTAGATACGGCGTCACCGCTGAAATGAAGACCGCCTTTGTCACTCGCGCCTGCCCATACGTCCCCAGGTATCGCGCGACCTCACCGCCACCCATGCTGAAGCCCACCAGCGTCGCTCCCGTCAGGTTCAGGCCTGTCAGCAGGTCATTCAAATCGCTCGCAAGTGTGTTGTACTCGAACCCGCCGGCAGCCCAGTCGCTTCGCCCAAAGCCGCGCCGGTCGTATGCAATCACGCGATACCCATTGTCCGCCAGCACGCGCGCCTGGTATTCCCACGACGCCGACGATAGGGGCCATCCATGGATGAGGACGACGGGCTGACCGGTGCGGGAACCCCAGTCGTAAAAGTAGATACTTGTTTGGTCCTGGGTCTGAAAATATGGCATAGCTTCATCCTTTCGAGTCGCGAATTCACTGCGCCATACTACGATGCCGGGCTATCCGTCTTGCGACACGCCACTTCCCGCCGCAGGGCTTCCGTACGCCGTCGGGACAGAGCCCGAACAGGCGTTGAGGACGCACCTGCCAAGCTGGCAGCATCAACGCGGAAATGGTCCTGCTGCTTGTGACTAGACTGGTCACAATGAGTCTGGGTCGGAGTTGAAAACCTTCCGCCGGACTCACCCAAGCATGACCGCCTGCTCCACTGGCTGATCACGATAAACAGCGAACATTTTGAGTCGCTGAGGATAAAATTGTTGGCGCTGTGACTGACCATG
This sequence comes from uncultured Terriglobus sp., assembly GCA_964244665.1. Taxonomy (GTDB): domain Bacteria; phylum Acidobacteriota; class Terriglobia; order Terriglobales; family Acidobacteriaceae; genus Terriglobus. The sequence goes on along the minus strand of CAXTJO010000032.1, from coordinate 16,563 downwards.
CCGTATGACATATGCGTGGTTTTTAATACGCCAAGATAGACATTCTGCGCTTTGTTAAAGCTTCTTCACAGCTTTCCTGCCGTGTCTCATCTTTTGCGGATCTTGTACGTATCAGGGCTATCTCTTTTAAAAGCAGTATTCCAAGCCGAGCACGAATGAAAGAGGCCACCCATTCGGGTGGCCTCTTCATCTGTACTCATCTAAACGTTAATCGCCAGCGACAAGGTTCTCATCGCGCACTTCGGCAAGGGGGGTAGAGACAACTTCGACATTGCTGGCCGCAGGGACTGCCATCGGCTTGATGCCGCCCAGGCCACCAATCTCACCGAGAGCAACGAAGCCGCCGGGCTGCTCAGGCTCCTTGAGAACTTCCTTCCGGTACAGCTTTGCCATCCGCGCATTTTCCGCATCCTGCTTCAGCTTTGCGTCCCGTGCCCGGATCTTTTCCTCGCGTGCATTCTTGGCGATACCGCTTTTGTCGAAGGTGTCGTTCGCGGCCGAGTTCACGTGCGCCTCATTCAGTACAAGGTCGTACTTTTCCTGCTTCTCGATGGCAACTTTCTTACCGCCAGCGAAAATCTCGTGCCGCCCATGCTCCTCGTACCACTTGGTCAGGCTGCTGGTCATGTGCATCTTCTCGATGATGTTGCGCCAGCCCACACCCGTGTTGTACGCGCAAAAGCTGATCTCGCCCTCCTGCGTCGCGTACGGAATAATGCACTGCTCCGTGCGGCGGAAGTCGTAATTGAACAGATCCTGAAACCACATGCCCGCAATAAACAGGAAGTTCCACCGGTCTGCACGACGCTTATCGATATCTGCCTGCGTCCGGTCCGCCGTCACCTTGCCGTAGTTGCGGCCCGTCGCACCAAAGCATTTATCAAACTTCTGCAGCAGGTCCATGATCTTGAAGTGCGTCGGTGCCTTGCTGGGGTCGTAGTTGCGCAGCAGGGCAAGCGACACGCCGAGGATGGAGAGGAACTTGCCGCGCGAGGCATCGTTCACCTTAGCAACGTCCTTGGCAAGACGATCCGCATTCAAAAACGCCGTTACCGGCACGGCTTCTTTCGTTTCCTTATCGATCATCAGCGCCATGCCAATGCCACAATTCGGGTGGCACCCGCAGCTCAATTGGCCCCAATCGTGATCCGGCCCATGCACCAGGTCCGCCCAGTCGCTGAACGTCGACATGAACGAGATCGGGAACCAGTCGCGCGTACTCTCGCCCAGCCCGGTCTGCGTCCGCACATCGTGGGCCAGGTGCGAAAGCGTGTACCGCTGCGCCATGCGGCGCTCGTCGCTTACGGCTTCGTCGCGGCCCGTAAAGCTCACCGGCTGAAATGACAGAAAATTGATCTTCTTCGGGTTGTCGAGCGCAAACTCGATAATCCGGCCTACCTGCTCGTTATTGATGCCGTTAATAATGCAGGTGACCGGCACGATGTCCACGCCAGCCTCGTGCAGGTTATGGATCGCCTGCAGCTTCACATCAAATGAGTTTCCCACCTTGCGGTGCGAGTTCGCCGCGTTGCCGATGCCATCGAATTGCAGGTACGCATACCGCAGGCCAGCCTCCGCAGCGGCCTTTGCAAACTCCTTGCTCTTCGCAAACTCGATCCCGTTCGTAGCCGCCTGCACACTGTTGTATCCAACCTTGCGGGCATATGCCACCGCGTCCAGAAAGTACGGGCTCAACGTCGGCTCGCCGCCACTGAACTGCACGCTCATCTGCCGCCGCGGCTTGATCTGCACCGCGTTGTCCAGCATGGTCTTGATTTCATCCCACGTCAGCTCGTGCACGAACCCGACCTGGTTCGCGTCCATGAAGCATGGGTCGCACATCATGTTGCAGCGGTTCGTCAAATCGATCGTCAACACCGACCCGCGCCCGTGCGTCACCGTGCTGGTGCCATGGTTGTGCAGCTTCTCGTCATTGTGCGCACGAATGTCACGGCCTGGAAACACCTTCTCCAGGTGCTCCATCATCGGCGGGTCGATTGACATCACGTCCTCAAAATGGCCGTGGATCGGGCAATCCTTCACCATCAGGATTTGGCCGTCGCGCTCGATAATCTGCGCCTTGATCTCGCCTACCTTCTCGTTCAGCAGGATTTCATGCGGCAGCTTGCCGTCCACGATCTGCTGACGAATCTCCGGGATGCAGCGCGGGCACAGCGAATCTGTTGTGCGCGGCCAGCCAAGCGGCGGCTTTTCCTTCTGGTAGCTCTTCAGTAGCGGCTTCTCGCTCCACTTGGGCGTAAACGACGCATTCGGGCTGATGCTGTTCAGCTTCTCAAATACCGCCCAGCCTGCCTTTGCTGCCAGGGTAAGCGACTTTTCCGCGAGCTTGGATGCCTTTGCCATGAATCTCCTGAGGGTGTTGCCGAGGGCTGGTGCTGTTCTGCGTTATGAGACAGCGGCCGGCTGCCTTCTTCTAATAGATGCTGCATTCCAGTGCATGTGTGGCGGGGACGTAAACGTCTTTGCCTGAGCTTAGTAGACAAGGAGTGTATGCGGAAGATGCCCGCTTTGATACATCGTCTCGCCCCAACTCCTTCAATCCGAGGCAGTTTCGCCTACACAAAAGCTATGCGCCCACACCCCGCAAGGCGAGCCGCATTCCCCGAACTGCAACATACCGCAGTGAAGTGCAAAACTGTGCGATGAATGGAGTAGCACCTATCGTCCAGCAGGCACCTGTGCAGGACGTGCTTGACTCTGCGTTGTAGGCTTTTCCATGCGTGTTCCCGGTTCAAGCGCGACATGCAGAATTTGTCCTTCCACCACAATCACCCCTACAAACAACCCCCGTATCACGCTAGCCTCTTGGATGGTCAGGTACCCTCCCGAGATTGGCCACCGTACGCCGATCTTTACTCCGCGCCCTGCCCCTTTTGCATCGAAGCCCTCTGACTTGAAGCCGAGCGCCTTTACCTGAGCGTAACTCTCGGCCAGCGCTTCTTCCAGGTATTGCAGCATGGCAGATCGCAAGTAACCACTGATTCTCACTTGTGCCCGCAATTGTCGAAACGGCCCGAACTTAGGTGAAAAGAATCGATGCACAAGCTCATGGTCCAGCGTAATCTTGGCTTCTTCCGCATCCAGCTTGCTGTCGATGATGATGTGTCCGTAAGGCGACGTCTGACCCCGGTCCACGATCGGCCTAAATTCGATGACGGGAACCGTGCCGGGAGCGGGGGGCGGAGGTATCTTTACCCAACCCGGCTTCACCTTGATAGATTTGAAACCGCCCATCTCACGAAACGACTTTAACGGCTTTTTCAGCAGAAAAGCCATGAGTGCGTTTACTCCGATTTTGGTCACAGCGCTCGCAAAGTACCTTCCAGCAGCGTCTATGTCCTGGTCCGAGCGCGCATTCAATGCCGTTTTTGCAAACTCATATAGGTCTCGGCAGCCGTCCAGAACGCCCCAGCCGCAAAACCCAATGCCTGCAATCAACACAATCGCGTCTACAAGCTCGCCAATACCAAAAGCCTGGGCAACCGCCAAAGCCACGAGACTTGCCGCCATAATCGCCAACGAAGACGGAGACAGCATGGACTTGAGCTGGCCGCCCACATCGGCGGGCAAATAGCGCAAGCTCCGCAGGATGGATTGCTCCACCTTTTCTTCGCGGGAAAGTGACGCCACGTTCGACGCTGCCATCTATGCTCCTTTCTCAGGCTCTGTCATCGCAGCCCCTGTCGCCACGCACAACGGTTCCATCTACAGCATCCACTTCCACGAACGAAGCCGGCCTTATCCTGCCGAGCGCCATCACATATACAGTTCGCTTTCCTGCGTTCGCGTTGTTTCTGTCAAGCGCCCGCTGCTCCAGGTGAATACCCATGGGGAGAATCGAACCTCTTTCCCTCGGCCACCGCGTACCGTCGCACGCTCTCCACGGCATCCACCTCCGGTATCCCGGCGCCGGCCAACCCGTGTTCCACCATGTCTGCCATCGCCGCAAAAAGCTCACCGCACCACTCCAGTTCACCTACAACATCCCTGCCCGAACCGTGGCCTTGCACGTAGGAGCGCGTTCGCTTCGCATTCACCAAATGCAACTGCTGCCCTCCGCGCACCACCACAGCTCCGCCTCACCGCGGAAGCGTCCTCCACTCGAGAACCGTACCGTCCGCTGCGTCGACCTCAACGAACGGCATAGGGCGGTTCGTGCCGAGCCCCATCACATACACATACCGTCGGGCCGCCTTCAAGCTTTCTCCCTCTACACGTCGTTCCAACAGAATCTCAAAAGGCTCCTCGAAGCTGTAGCCATGGACCGCTGCGTAGTCCCTCACGCGCTCCGTCGCTTCGGCTTCGGAAAGAATTTTGGGCGGTACAGGCCGATTCTCACCAATCCAACTGCGCCACCAGTCTGCCAAACTCATGTGTCCCCTCGCTGCTTCACCCGCTCCATCGCCTCCGCATTCAAGATCGTACCGGCAGGCATAGCCTCACCCTCAGACCTCCACCGTGCCCACCAGCTTGCTAGGCTGAACCAACTCTCCTCACCAATCTGCAGGCAGCGCAGTCACCCTATGCTGCACCGCGCGCAACCATGATCGTGCATTACCGGGAAAGCGAACGCCACGCAATCACCGTTCCGTCTGTCGCGTCGACCTCGACGAACGGCATAGGAATGTTTGTGCCAAGCGCCATCACGTACACAAACCGCTGGCCCGACTTTGCGTCGCCTGCATGCACGGGTCGCCTCTCCCGCCTCACCTCAATCGGCTCGTGGAACGTGTAACCGTTCGCCTCCGCATGCGCCCTCACCCGCTCCGTCGCTTCTGCTTCCGTTAGGATCGCCGGAGGCTCGGGCCAATCCTCCCCAATCCAGCCACGCCACCAGGCCACAAAACTCAATTGCCCATCTCGATCTTCATGTACTGCTGCGTGTCCAGCTCCGGCGTAAACGTCATCGTTAAAATGTGGTTGCCCCCGCTCACGCCACCTGCCGTCGTATGGAATGCGCTGATCCAGCCCCGGAACGTATACGTGCAAATCGCATCCTGCTGCTGATCGTCCGTCCAGAACTCCACTTTCATGTCCACGATCTTTTCGCGGTTCACAATGTTTGCCAGGTTGTACAAGCTTTTCAGCGAATCGAATGGCAACGTGTCCGTATCGTGCATATTCACCGAGCAGGTAATGCTGTACGTCGATCGGCCCATCGCCGGCATGCCCGTAAAGTCATGTGCCGTGTCGATGCCCAGGTGTGCCGAAAAGGCGTTGAATTTGTTTCCGTCGACCGTAACGGTCGCGTTTGACGGCTGTAGTGCCATTCCGCACGCTCCGCAGAGTGTATTGGGTTGCGCGCCTAGTATAACGGCGCTTCGCCGCGTGTACGTCAACTGAAACGGCTCTGCCCCACCCATCGGTTCAGTAACAGGCGATGCCGACGCAGCGCCAATCCTGCCGTCTCCAGGGCTTTCGATCCATTAGCCCCTGCCTAAGCCAGCACGTTCCCAGTCACACCGTCCGCAACCGTCGATTCATGGGCTCCGACCAGAACCGCGCCATGCCATACCCCAGCGGGACCGCCAACAGCAGCATCGCCGCAATCCACAGCACCGTCGGTCCCGTGGCATGGCCTGTTGCCTTCAGGTGTTCATACAGCAGCGCCAGCAGCAGCACGCCGAACTCATGCGTCAGGTACACCTCATAGCTCAGCCGGCCAAACCAGCGCAGCGGTGCCGTCCACCGGCTGCCCGGCCTGTTCCGCAATACCGACGGGAGCATTACAGCGCACGTGCCCAATGCCAGTATTGTGCCGTCGAGCCCCGTCCTGCCCCAAACGCCATCCATCGTGTGTCCGGCCAAAAGAAGATCAGCGCAATCAGCGCCGCACCTGCGGCTTATACTCCGAACAGCATGCCCCGCACCGGCAACACCGGCCTCTTCTGCAGCAACGCCGTCAGGCACCCCAGCGCAATCGCGTCCATCCCGCCCAGATAACTTTTCTCCTGCCACACCGGTCGCCCCGCGGTCCAAACCGTACGCGCAAGCGGGCCCATCCCCACAAACAGCAGCAGGAACACCGCAAACGCTGTTGTGCCTACCCCTCGGCCCCGCCGCAAAAACACCAGGCACGCCATCGGAAAGAACAGGTAAAACATCTCCTCCACCGACAGCGACCACAGCACATCCCAATTCGCCGGCAGATAACCGCGCACACCTTCCCACCAGTTCAGCGTAAAGGTCAACGCTGCCAGCAGCGCCCGCCCCACCCCGCCCTGCTTCGCCGTCACCACGGCGGGTTGCCAATGCAGCAGGTGCAGCACACTCAACACGGCAAGCAACAGCAGCAGCGGCGGCGCAATGCGTGCAAGCCGGATGCGGTAGAACGCCCTCGCCGTCAGCCGCGACAGCCCGCCGAACCGCCGGATCGACGTCAGCGTAATCAAAAATCCCGACACCGCAAAGAACACCGTCACGCCGTTGTCGCCGTTGCCGAACAGCAGGCTCAGCAGCCAGCGCGGCATGCTGCCCTTCAACGACGCGTGCGCAAACGACATCCGGATGCGCCCATGCAGCAGAATCACAAGCACAATCGCAATGCCCCGCAGCACATCGACGGTATCGAACCGCGGTGTCACGGGCCGCGACGGGATCTCATGCGCCATGCTCACACACTACCCGCCACCGTCGGCCAACGCACCAGCCAACAGGTTCGCCACCACAACAGCCCACGCTCCGGATCGCGGGTCCACACTCAACTGAATGCCGCGGCCACGCCCGTCTTGACCAGCACGTACACAAACCACACGCCAAACACCAGCGCATATCCGCGCGCCGGCTTTACCCGCGCCACCATCGCACCACCCAGCGCGCTCAAAAACAGCACCCACAGCGTCAGCAGGTCAAACGACCCCAGAAAGCTGTGCAGCCACGGAGCCGCGTCGCTGCCCAGATAGTATCCCGGATTCGTTCCCACCGGGTCTTGCAGGTTGAAGCTGTCGTTGTCGCCTGCGTACAGCGTCACCACGCCCAGCACGCCGCGAAAGATACTCGGCAGCGCCGCAAACACCGACACGGCAAACATCTGCGGATACGTCGAGCTTCCACCCAGGATGAAGTTGAACCCGACCCACAGCAGCAGCCCGCTGAACGCCAGAAACAAAATCTGGACTACCGGAAAGGCATACAGCGTTCCCGTTGTGATCTTCCCGATCATGTTGCGCTGCGTGGCCTGCTGCTCCGCCGGTAGCTCCTTGAACTTCTCGTACTTCTTCGCATCCGCTCGCAGCGCGCTGTCGGCGATGCCGCTGGGCCCAAGTCGCCCGACCAGCGTCACGCTGAACGCGTAGCCGAACACCACCAGCAGCAAAAACGGCAGCCACCACGAACCGCTGCGGCGAACATCCGCAAACGTTTTCGACGGCGCAAAAAATGTGTCGGTCACACGCTCCACCTGCGTAAGCGGTGGTTGCGCGTCATGGGCATCGGCAAGCAGTACGGGTGCGGTGGACATGGGCGTTCGTCCTTGCAGAGGAATGGGAGTGCCGCGATTGTAGCGCGCGCATTTGCGGCCCTGCCAACAATCTTCACCAGCCCCCCTGAATCAACGCGCCCGTGCCGCCGCATGGGCCTGCTCCTGCATCCAGTCCTGCAAGATCACCACCGCTGCCACTTGGTCGATCACACGGTTCCGCCCGCGCGTCCCATACCCTGCCGCATCCAGTTGCGCATGCGCCTCCACCGTCGTCAGCCGCTCGTCGAACAGGTGCACCGGCAGCCCGCACCGCGCTTCCAGTTCCGCTGCAAACGCCCGCACCTTTTCCCCAAATGGAATCGGATCGCCCGACAGATGCAGCGGATGTCCCACCACCAACACCGTCACACCATGCCTCCGGATCAGCCGCAGCACACTCCGCACATCCTCGCCCGGCGACTTCCGCCACACCGTCAGCAGCGGCTGCGCCGTGTACCCCAGCGGGTCCGTCAGTGCCACACCGATCCGCACCTTGCCCACGTCCAGCGCCATCACCCGCGCGCCCACAGCCCCAACCGCATCCTCCAACACCGCCGCCACATCGCCCCGCGGCTCTTCCTGCTCAAGGTCTGTCTCCGGGTCCATAGCTCCACTTTAGCCCGCCGGCAGCCGCTCCCAGCAGCCACACCATCCTGCACCGCGTCCAACACCTGTGCCCGCCCACACCCAATCCGGCAGCCGCATGGCGAAACTCCTCCTCGCGTTCTTCGCCGCCTGCCTCGTGGCCTTCCTCGCCGCCCTTGCCTCCCTCACCCTCTTTCTTCGCGGCGAAGGCCTCCGCGAGCGCGTCGAAGCCACCCTCGCCCGCCGCACCGGCCGCGCCGTCCATCTCCAACGCCTCAGCCTCTCGCTCACCACCGGCACCGCCGCCGCCAATGGCCTCCAAATCGCCGACGACCCCCGCTTCGGCACCGCCCCCTTCCTCGACGCCGCCGGAGTCCGCCTCGGCCTGGCCCTCTGGCCGCTCCTTCTCCGCCGCGAAGTCCGCATCGACACCGTCGCCCTCGTCCACCCCTCCATCCGCCTCGTCCGCAACCCCGACGGCACCTGGAACTACGCCTCCCTCGCCACCGGCCCGCAGCGCCCCGCAACCCCGCCAAAACAGCGTCACCTGCCCGCCCTCGCCATCCACACCATTACTGTGCAGGACGGTGAACTCCTCGTCCGCACCGCCTCAGCGGATGGCTGGCAGGACCGTACCTTTCCCCACATTGATGTCCGTGCCACCGGTCTCCAGACGGGCAGTGCTTTTCCGTTCACCCTCGCCGCCGGGCTGCCCGCCAACGGGCAACTCACCGCCACCGGTACCGCTGGCCCCTTTCACACCGGCGTCATCTCCGTCACCGCCCACGTCACCGCCGCCCACCTCGATCCCGCAGCCGCCGGCCTCGTTGGCCGATCCCCCCGCCTGTCTGGCGTGCTCAACACCGCCGGGCTGGACCTGCAGTGGGACGGCACTAACCTGCACCTCGACAACCTCCGCCTCGACGCCGCCCACCTCACACTGCTTCCCCCCGCTACACCGGCGTCTCCGGACAGCTCCGCCTCTGCCTGGACCACCGTCCTCCACCACCTGCAGATCGGCCCCGCGACCATTCACGCGGCCGCCCTCACCGTCGCGCACACCACCCTTACCAACCTCGACCTCCACATCGACGGCTGGTCGCCGCAGCAATCCGCCCTGCACGCCGCGGCCCGCTGCGCCCTCGCCACCGGCACCCTCGCCGCAGACGCAGCTGTAACCAATGCCGCTCAGCCCCTCTGGACCGCCACCATCGCCGCCCGCCACATCGACTTCGTAAGCACCGGCCTCCTCGCACCCACCTCAGCCCTCCGTGGCACGGTAGACACCGACGCCCACCTCCAATTCGGCAGCGCGGCGCTCTCTGCCGAAGGTACCGCCCGCATCGACCGCCTCCTCCTCGCACACCACGGCGAAGCCGCGCCCCATCCCGTCCAGGCCAACTTTCGCTTTCATCAATCCGGCAACGCCGGCACCATTGATCGCGCCGACCTCACCTTCGCCGCCGCCGTCGTTCACGTCGCCGGCACCTATCGCACCGGACCAGACCCCGGTCTGCACCTGCACATCGCCGCCAACACTCTCCCCATCGACACCGCCGAATTCTTCCTTCCCGCCGCCGGCATCCAGCTTCCGGAAGGCTCCCGTCTGCAGGGCGGCACCCTGACAACAGCGCTCGACCTCAACGGCTCGCCCGGCAACCTTACCCTCGATGGCCCCGTTGCTCTCGACGACACCCGCCTTAACGGCTACGATCTCGCCGGCAAACTCGCCAGCCTCGCCCGCTTCACCGGCGGCCGACTCGGTTCGACGACCGCCAGCCCCGGTACGGCCATCCGTTCCCTTCGCCTCACTCTCCACTCCGAACCCGGCTCCATTCAAACTTCAAACCTCGCCGCAGACATTGCCGGTGTCGGTCGCATCACCGGCGACGGCACCATCGGCGATGGTGCCACCCTCCACTACGCTCTCCGCCTCCGGCTGGAGGAGCTGACCGCAGGCGTGGGTGGCGGTGCCAACCTTGCCCGCGGCATCGCCTCCGGCCTGCCCGGCAACTGGGCTGCAAAGGCCATGGGCATCATCGACGCCCTCAGCAGCGGCCCCATGAAGAACGGCATCCCCCTGCTCGTCGGCGGCACCGCCCGCCACCCCACCATCACCCCCAACCTCGGCGTACTCTTCGCGCCAGACATCACGCCCCGCCCACCACAGCCCTCCCCATGGAAGACGCCGGAAAGTACCTGGCCCGGAACCCAAAAAGTGCGCTAGGCGGATCTCCGGCCAACCCTATCCGGCCATCTCTTCGAAGAGCCCATCACAGATTCAGTCGTCTGTTCTACACTTCGACGGCAAGGAGCACCCCCTTGGACCTGGAACGCCTCAAACGCGAAACCGCAGCCGCACACGAGGCCGTCGAGCACTCCATTCCGCTCATGAGTGCGGATCTCGACCTCGACCGCTACACCGCCTGCCTTCAACGCATGGCCGGCATCGTCGGCGCGTGGGAAGCTGAAGCCGCCCGCGTCGCCCCGAAAAGCCTGCGCCCTCTCCTCGACGAGCGCCGGCGTCTGCACCTGCTCCAGGACGACCTGCGTACCCTCGGTGCACCGCCCGCTACCGCACCGTGCTGCCCAGCCCTGCCGCCCATGCACACGGAACCGCGCCTCCTCGGCACCATGTACGTTATGGAAGGCTCGACTCTCGGCGGCCAGCTCATCGCCCGCCATCTGGAGCGCACGCTCGGCCTTATGCCCGGCGTCGGCAACAGCTTCTTTCGCAGCCATGCGGAGCATACGGGTGCCATGTGGCGCGCCTTCTGCGGCCATCTGCGCTCCGCTATTCCGGAACATTCCGCAGGCGAGGTGATTGAAGCCGCGCAGCAGATGTTTTACGTCTTTGGAACATGGACGGCCTCGCCCGTTGAATTGCGCACACAGCTAGTTCCTTCTACCCCGGCCGCCGTGTAACCTTCTCACTGAATGGCGTTCAGTACAGAGCAGTCGCTACACACAAACGACCGGGAGCTGCCGACGGCCGAGACGGCACAGGCTATGCGCACTACCATCGATAACTGCGAAGACGAACCCATCCGTATCCCCGGCAGTATCCAGCGCCACGGCTTCCTCCTTGTACTCGATGCCGCGAACGAATATGTCGTCGCTGCCAGCGAAAACGCCGAAGACTTTCTCGAAGTCCCGCTGCGCCTCGTTCTCGGCACACCGGTCCAAACCATTCTCGAACGCGAAATTCTCTCCGTGCTGCGCGGTCTCGATTTCTCTTTTGAAGTTGAAGGCCAGATGACGTATCTCGGCTCCTTTCCCCTGCGCAAGGAGCTCTACAGCGTCGTGACCCACCGCGTCGGCACCGAGCGCGTGCTGGAATTTGAGCGGCTCGACCGCCTCGTCAATCCCGAGCTGATGAACGCGATCATCACCAACTTTCTCGGACGCCTCAGCAAGCTCAGCGGGCAAAGCGAGCTCTGTTGGGCTATTACCGCACAGGTCAAAGAACTTACCGGCTTCAACCGCGTGCTGCTCTACAGCTTCGACGACATCGGCCACGGCACCGTGCTTGCCGAAGAGAACGACGGCGTCTTGCCGAGCTATCTCGACCTGCGCTTTCCCAGCAGCGACATTCCAAAACAGGCGCGAGAGCTCTACATCGCCAACACCGTCCGCATCATCCCCGACGCCAACTACGCTGCCTCTCCCTTGCGTGGCGTAGCTAACCGGCCTATGCGCAGCTTCGATTTGTCGGCGGCGGCACTGCGCAGCGTCTCCCCGATCCACCTTGAGTACATGCGCAACATGGGCACCCTTGCGTCCATGTCCATCTCCATTGTCTTTGAGGGCCGGCTTTGGGGCCTTATCAGTTGCCACCATGCGGAGCCGCGCACCGTGCCCTACGTGGTGCGCAGCGCCTGCGACCTGCTCACCAAGATGGTCGGCACCCAGCTTCTTGCCTTTCAAAGCTCCACCGGGCTCGAGCGTGCACTGCACTTTCATGGCGTACAGCGCCGCCTGCTTACCGAGATTGCTGCCGAAAGCGACTACATTGCCACCCTCATCGCCCAGATCGGCGACTTGCCGGAGGTGACCGGCGCGGAGGGCGCGGCGCTTGTGCTCGACGGCCAGTGCTACCTCGGCGGCCTCACACCGGCACCGGACGACGTTCTGCATTTGGCGGAGTGGCTTGGAAAAACCCCGGAGATGGAGGTCTTCTCTTCGCAGCACCTGGGCCGCGAGCTTGAATGGGCCGACCGGATTCACGACACGGCAAGCGGCTTGCTCGCGGCGCGCATCTCCGACGTTCGGCAAAGCTACCTCCTCTGGTTCCGGCCAGAGGTCGTCAGCACCATCAAATGGGCTGGCGAGCCCGTCAAGATCCACAACCAGGTCGCCGGCCTGCACCCGCGCGACTCCTTCAACATCTGGCAGCAGCAGGTATACGGCCAGAGCCTGCCCTGGACCGCGATGGAGGTCGAGTCCGCCGGGGAGTTCCGCACCGCCCTGCTCACCATTACCCTGCGCCGCGCGGAAGAAGCTGTGGAGGTCAGCGAAGCCCGCTTTGAGCAGCTCACCCACGCCCTGCCCAACCTCATCTTCTCGGTCGACGACGAGGGTACCCTGCGCTATGTGAACCAGCGCTGGCGCGAAGAGGGCCTATCCGCCGAAGGCATCTGGTGGCAGCAGGCACGCCTCGGCAGCGAGGACCGCGAGCGCTGCGCCGCACTGTGGAGCGACGCCGTGCAGACCGGTAGCGGCTTTGAAACGGAGTTCGAACTGATTGGTATCGATGGCACGCAGAAGCACTGGACCCTTGCACAGGCTCTGCCGTTTTTTCGCTCAAACCACAGCCGCGCCGGCTGGGTGGGTACCCTGACCGACCTGACCGAGCGCCGCGAGCGCGAGACGGCGCTTAAAATGACTGAAAAGCTTGCACTTACAGGCAGAATGACCTCCGTGATCGCTCACGAGATCAATAATCCGCTTGAAGCTATTGGAAACATTCACTTTCTGCTCGCGCACGAAATTCGGGGCATGGAAAATGCAGAGAATTATCTGAGCATGGCCGAGCACGAAGTTGCACGTATATCAGGGATTACAAAACAAACCCTCCGCTGGTCCAAAGAAAATTCCCTCACCCACGAACCCTCCACCGCTGGAATGGTATTTGACGACGTATTGCGGCTGTTTGCGGGCAAGATTCGCAACCGGTCGGTGGCGGTAACGGTGGAAGGGCGGGACACGCCGTTTTTCGGCATTGTGGGGCAGATTCGGCAGGTGGTGGCGAACCTGGTGGCGAATGCGGCAGACGCGGTGCCGGTAGGTGGGCGCATGTGGCTTTCGGCGTGCGTGGTGGATGGCGGTGGGACGGAGATCAGGGTGGGAGATGCGGGGCCTGGCATGAGTCCGGAGGTGCTGGCGCATCTGTTCCAGCCGTTCTACAGCACGAAGGGTGACCTCGGAAACGGGCTGGGACTCTACATTTCGCAGGAGATCATGCAGCGGCATGGTGGGGCCCTGCTGGTGGACAGTACGCCCGGCGAGGGCACCGTGATGACAGTTCGGCTGCCGGCGGCGGGGTTTGAGTCGGACCCTCCCCCCCTCCCCCCTCCGGCGTAAATTCGTCATTCTATTGGGGTAGGGGTGTAAATTCCTCATTCTGTTAGGGATATGCGTAAATTCGTCAAGCTAAAGGGTTTGTGTGGGTTTGCACCATTTTTGGGCAGTCACTTGTGGTGAGTGAACGTGCGCTTTGTGGGGTGCGTGGGAGTACTTGCTCTGCCGTGCAGGTGATTGCCGATGTGCAGAATCGGCATCGGTGGGAGGCGTGGGGTCATCCAACACCGTATCCGCAGAGATGGGCGAAGCGCGATGGTTGCAGCGCGCGTGTGCGGGTACCGGAGCGTATACTGCGGCTTTGCGTATTCTGATTCGAAACCGGTTGAAAGCAGCGGTGTGTGCCGCAGCGGTGGTTCTGCCACTGCAGGGGTGTTTTCGCACGACGCGTGCCGTGATGCAGACGCATGCGCCGACGACGGTTCTGTCGGCGTCGCTGGATGAACTGGTGAAGTCGACCATGCAGCGGTACGAGCATGTAACGTCGCTGACGGCGTCGATCAACATTGCGGTGTCGACGGGCGGCGGCAAGGAAGGAAAGGTGGTGGATTACGCCGCGTTTCCCGGGTATTTGCTGTTACGCAAGCCGGGCAGCCTGCGCGTGCTGCTGTTTACGCCGGTGGGCCATGTGCAGGCGGTGGACATGGTGACGGACGGGAAGATGTTTACGCTGCACATTCCGTATAAAAAGCGGGCGGTGACAGGGTCAAACGAGATGTCCACGCCGTCTGCGAACCCACTGGAGAACCTGCGACCAGGGGTGTTCTTCGACAGCCTGCTGATTCGCGCCGCCGAGGCGGGCGAGTTGGTGTCGTTGACGTCGGACGACAGGATCTACCAGCCGGACTCGACCAAAAAATACGTGGTGGACGAGCCGGAGTACGACGTGGGGATCTACCGCCAGGTAACGGGCAGCCCGGAACTGAAGACGCGACGCGTGATCCGTACCGGGCGGGCGACGCTTTTGCCGTATCAGCAGGATGTGTACGACGAGAAGGGTCGGTTGGTGACGGTGGCCAGCTACGATGAATACCAGAAGTTTGGGGACGAGTTGTTTCCTTCGATCATTACGATCGAGAGGCCGCTGGACCAGTTGCGGCTGAAGCTGACAATTACCAAGCTGACGGTGAATACGACGCTGGACGATGAGCAGTTTGAATTGCATCTGCCGGCGGGGACGGCGATTCAGAAGCTGCCGTAGAGCCAGCTATGGAGCGCGCCTTCAGCGCTTGTGGGATGTGGTATGTCTGACGATTGGCTCGGGCCTTGTGGAGAAAGCAAAAAGCGAACCTCAGGGGCTAAAGCCCCGTTATTTAGTGGGATTTATGGCACGGCTGAAGCCGTGCCCCTCCGAAAACCCGGAATATTTGAATCGTCAGACACTGCTGAAGGCCTGATGGGTTCCAGGATCTGTGGAGCAGATGAACCCATGTCCGAAAATCCGGACATGGGGCACGGGGTGCCGTTACAGCCTCGCAGTTTTGGAGAGTTGTGTGGCATGGTCGAAGCCGTGCCCCCTCCGAAACCGGGCATATTTGAATCGTCAGACACTGCTGAAGGCCCGATGGGTTCCAGGATCTGTGGAGCAGATGAACCCATGTCCGAAATCCGGACATGGGGCACGGGGTGCCGTTACAGCCTCGCAGTTCTGGAGAGTTGGGTGGCATGGTTGAAGCCGTGCCCCTCCGAGGGCTACCAGTCGGTGAGGGTGCCGTCGAGTTTGCGGGCGACGGGGAGGTAGGCGCGCTGGTAGGGGTGTTGGGCGGCGAGGGTTTCGTCGATGTCGACGCCGAGGCCGGGGGCGTTGCCGGGGTGCATGTAGCCGGCGTTGAAGGTGTAGCTATGGGGAAAGACCCGGTCGGTGAGCGGGGTGTGGTGCATGTGTTCCTGAATGCCGAAGTTGTGGACTGCGAGGCCGAAGTGAAGGGCGGCGGCCATGGTGACGGGCGACAGGTCGGTGGCGCCGTGGAAGCCGGTGCGGACCTGGTAGACGGCGGCGAAGTCCGCAGCTTTCTTGAGGGCGGTGATGCCGCCGCCATGAACGATGGTCATGCGGATGTAGTCGATCCACCCGTTGCGGATGAGGTCGTGTGCGTCCCAGAAGCTGGAGAAAACTTCGCCGGTGGCGATGGGCGTGGTGGTGTGCTGCCGGATGAGCTTGAAGGCCTCCTGATTTTCAGCGGGGGTGGGGTCTTCCATCCAAAAGAGATGGAAGGGCTCGAGGGCTTTGCCGAGGCGGGCGGCCTCGATGGGGGTGAGGCGGTGGTGGACGTCGTGGAGAAGGTGGACATCTTCGCCGACGGTTTTTCTTAGTTGCTCGAAGAGCTTCGGCACGAAGTTGAGGTAGCGTTCGGTGGACCAGAGGCTTTCGGCGGGGAGGCCGGGCGTGCCGTCGGCGTTGCGCTCCGCGGGTTCGTAGGGCTTGCCGGCTTTGGGAACGCCATAGCTGGAGCTGACGCCGGGGACGCCGCTTTGGGCGCGGACGGCGAGGTAACCCTGAGACATATGGTGTTCGACGGAGGCGACGGCTTCGTCGATGGTGGCGCCGTTGGCGTGGGTGTAGACGAGGACGCCCTGGCGGCTGGGGCCACCGAGGAGGTTATAGACGGGAGTGTTGAGGGCCTTGCCCTTGATGTCCCAGAGGGCGACGTCGACGGCGGCAATGGCGGACATGGTGACGGGGCCGCGCCGCCAGTAGGCACCGCGGTAGAGGTACTGCCACATGTCCTCGATGGCGAAGGGATCGCGGCCGATGAGGCAGGGGATGACGTGTTCCTGGAGGTAGGCGGCGACGGCGAGTTCGCGGCCATTGAGGGTGGCGTCGCCGAGGCCGTGGAAGCCGCCGTCGGTTTCGATGCGGAGAGTGACGAAGTTGCGGTCGGGGGAGCAGACGATAAGGCGCGCGGCGGTGATCTTCA
>CAXTJO010000031.1:0-35030 GCA_964244665.1 uncultured Terriglobus sp. | reverse complement strand
CGGGGTCGATCGTGATTGCGACGACGCGGCCGGAGACGATGCTGGGGGATGTGGCCGTTGCGGTGAACCCGGCGGATGAGCGGTATGTGGCGCTGGTGGGGAAGATGCTTGCGCTGCCCTTGGTGGGTAGGGAGATTCCTGTGGTTGCGGATGATTGGGCCAAGCCGGAGTTTGGGACGGGTGCGGTGAAGGTGACGCCGGCGCACGATCCGAACGACTACGCGATCGGGCAGAGGCATGGGTTGGCGAACCTGACGATCCTGGACGAGATGGCGAACGTGATCTTGCCGGGGTCGCCGTATGACGGAATGGAGCGGTATGCGGCGCGGGAGCGGATTGTTGCGGACCTGGACGCGTCGGGGCTGCTGGTGAAGGTCGAAGACCATGCGATGAGCGTGGCGACGTCGCAGCGGAGTGGAGCGGTGATCGAGCCGCGACTCAGCCTGCAGTGGTTTTTGAAGGTGGAGAGGATGGCGGAGAAGGCCATCGCTGCGGTTGAGGAAGGCCACATCAAGTTCACGCCGGCGAACTATGCGAAGACGTACTTCGAGTGGATGCGGAACATCCATGACTGGTGCATTTCGCGGCAGTTGTGGTGGGGGCACCGGATTCCGGCGTACCACTGTCCGCAGTGCGAGACGACGTGCGTGAGCCGGACGCGGCCGACGCGGTGCGGCAGCTGCGATGGAGCGGAGATGCAGCAGGAGACGGACGTGCTGGACACGTGGTTCTCAAGCGGGCTGCTGCCGGTGACGGTGTTCGGGTGGCCGGAGCTGCGGCCGGAGGCGGCGAAGTTCTACCCGACGAGCCTGCTTGTAACCGGGTTCGATATTTTGTTCTTTTGGGTCGCGCGGATGGTGATGCTGGGGACGCACTTTATGCTCGACGTGCCGATGCCGGATGGGAGTGCGCGGCCGCTGAGCGAGGCGGTGCCTTTCCGCGAGGTATATATCCATGCGCTGGTGCGGGATGCGGATCGGCAGAAGATGTCGAAGACGAAGGGAAACGTGATCGACCCGATCCAGATTATTGAGCGGTACGGGACGGATGCGGTGCGGTTTACGCTGGCGTCGCAGGCTTCGCCGGGAACGGATATAGCTTTCTCGGAGGCGCGCACGGAGGGGAATCGCGCGTTTGCGAACAAGATCTGGAATGCGGCGCGGTTTTTGTTTTTGCAGATCGAGCGCGCGCGCGGTGCGGGATACCGGATGCGCATGGCGCCGGCGGCTGCGGTGGGTACGCTGCCGGAGAGTACGCCGGTGGAGACGCGATGGATATTCAGCCGGCTGCGCGCGGTGACGGCGGAGGTGGATCGTGCGCTGGGGGAGTACCGTTTCGACGAGGCGGCGAGTGCGATTTACCAGTTCTTCTGGGGCGAGTTTTGCGACTGGTACCTGGAGCTGGTGAAGCTGCGGTTGAACTTTCCGGAGCCGGTGGAGGGCGGGGAGCCGCCGGTGCAGAACCCGGAGACGGCGATTTCGCTCGCTGGCTTGGTGGGTGTGTTCGAGGCGTCGCTGCGGCTGCTGAGTCCGTTCATGCCGTTTATTACGGAGGAGATCTGGCATGCGCTGTATGAGGGCGAGCCGCCGTCGAAGTCGATTGCGCTCTCGCGGTATCCGACTGTCGCGGACTTTCCTGCGGATGGGGCGGCGGAGGACGCGATCGCCACGCTGCAGGAGGTGATTGTGACGGTGCGCGCGGTGCGCAAGGAGATGGATGTGCCGGAGAAGGAGGCTGCGCCGGTGGTGCTGTTCGGCGAGAACCGGGTGCTGGCGCTGGTGGATGCGCACCGTGACATGCTGGCGCGGATGGCGCGGGTGAAGGATGTGGAGTTCAGCGCGGAGCCGCTGACGGGGGCCGCGGCGCGGAATCTGCACACGGCGAGCGGGCCGCTGGATGTGGCGGTGGTGTACGAGCGCGAGGTGGATGTGCCGGCTGAGCGCGAGCGGCTGACGAAGGAGATTGCGCGGCTGACGAAGGGGTTGGAGGCGGCGCAGCGGCAGTTGGGGAACGAGGGCTTTTTAGCCAAGGCTCCGGCGGCGGTGGTGGAGGGCTTGAAGAAGCAGCAGGCGGAGACGCAAGGCTTGTATGAGAAGGCGGCTGCGGCGCTGGGGGCTTTGCCGGCGGCGTAGTGTGCAAGAAGTTACCGTTCGAAAATCCATGTCCCCCATGCGCGATATCGAGCATGGGGGTTGGGACTTGTTGGGGGTCACTGTGCGCACGCGTCGCGGGTTTGTTCGGCAACTGGGGTCTGGTGCGCTTGTCGCGTGGATAGGTCGACAGACCGCGGCGCAGGCTCTGACGGCTGCTTTGCCTGCACTGGCCGGTGCGGGGCGTGGAGCGCTCCGGCTGGGAAGCGGAGCGGTGCTGGCCGCGGTGCCGCCGCGGTTTACGGGGTTGGGGTACGAAGAGTCGTCGGCTGCGCTTGCGGGCTTGTTTCGCCCGGGAAATACGGCGCATGTGCGGATGGTGCGGCAGCTTGGGCCATGCGTGCTGCGGCTGGGCGGGATAGTGGCGGACTTTACCCATTACGAGGCTGACGGCGCGCCACGGCACGATGCGAAAGACACGGTCATTACGCGTGAGAATCTGCAGGGGTTGCGCGGGTTTGCGGATGCGGTGGATGCGCGGGTGACGCGCCGCTCTGGAAGACGGTAAAGTAGGAAGCTATGACGCGGCTCATCTGGGTTTTGCTCCTGGTGTGTGCGGTGTGTTCCGGTGCGCAGGTGCTGCCGCAGCCGTCGATTCTGACTGCGGATTCGTTGCAGCATCAGGGCGTGCCGGTGGGCCGGTTGTCAAAGGCGAAGACCGTTACGAGCCGGACGTATGACGGCATGATGAGCCAGTACCGGGTGTATGTGCCGGCGCAGTATGACCCGGCGAAGCCCGCGGCGCTGATGGTGTTTCAGGATGGGCTTGGGTACGCGCATCGCGACGGTGATCATCCGGCACTGAACGTGCTCGACAACCTGATGGCGGCGGGAAAGATTCCCGTGATGGTCGCGGTGTTTACAAATCCGGGAAGCGTGGAGAAGGTGCCGGGTACGCCGACGTATGCAGCGGTCAAGGCGTACGGCGACAAATGGAAGCGGACGCTGGATGATTCCATGCGGAGTGTGGAGTACGACACGGTGAGCGACCGGTACGCGCGGTTTTGCGGGACGAGCTGTTGCCGGACGCGCTGCGTGGGCTGAACGTGCGCGGCGATGCGTACTCGCGGGCGATTACGGGGATGAGCTCGGGCGGGATTTGCGCGTTCAACGCGGCATGGCAACAGCCGGAGCAGTGGGGCCGGGTCATCAGCTGGATTGGGACGTTCACGGGTATCCAGTGGCATGAGGACCCGGCGGTGCCGGACGGCGGGCAGGACTACCCGGACAAGGTGCTGCGCGAGGCCCACCGGAACCTGCGTGTGTGGCTGCAGGACGGCAATAACGACATGGAAAACGAGCGGTACGGGTCGTGGCCACTCGCGAACTTGCGGATGGCGAATGCGCTGAAGCTGCGAGGGTACGACTTTCGCTTCAGCTTCGGCGTGGGGCCGCACAGCGGGCGGGAAGGTGGAGCTGAGTTCCCGGAGGAGATGGTGTGGCTGTGGCGGGGGTACGATGCGAGGAAGACGGAGGAAACGTTTGTGCAGGATGCGGTGGAGGCGGGTAAGCCGCCGTTTCGGGTGGTTGTGGCAAACCGGTAGCCCTTTGCAGGCTCAGCGATCCTTCGTAGACTCTGATCTGCTGGTAACGGCAAGCCAGACGCCGAGTGCTCCGACCAGCAACGCAAAGGCAATTGTGATGAGAAACACCTGAAGCAGTGAAAGCATTATTGATCCTCCTTCAAGAATACGGCGATGAGAAGCGCTGTTGCCAGCAGAATAGTTGCAGCGCCCACACTGGCGAACACCAGCTTCGATGATATGCCTTGACGGCCATGTTGAACGAACTCGTCTAAAAGCGGAAACACCAGAAGCAGAACCGCCGCCTCTGCACAGAATGTCTCAAGCACACCTGCGGCGCGTTGGCGCCATCCGCTTGGAAGCTTCACTGGCCGGTGCCGCCGACGGTCATCCGGTCGAGCTTGAGGGTGGGGGCACCGACGCCGACGGGAACGCCCTGGCCTTTTTTGCCGCAGGTGCCAATGCCTTCGTCGAGGGCGAGGTCGTGGCCGACCATGCTGACGTGCTTGAGGGCCTCAGGGCCGTTGCCGATGAGCATGGCACCTTTGACCGGCGCGGTGACGCGGCCGTCTTCGATGAGGTAGGCCTCGGATGCGGCGAAGACGAATTTGCCGTTGGTAATGTCGACGGAGCCGCCGGAGAAGTTGACGGCGTAGATACCGCTTTTGACGGAGCGCAGGATGTCCTCGGGTGCGTCAGTGCCCGCAAGCATGTAGGTGTTGGTCATGCGCGGCATGGGAATGCTGGCGTAGCTTTCGCGGCGGCCGCTGCCGGTGCCGGGCAAGCCCATGAGCCTGGCGGAGAGCTTGTCGGACATGTAGGTTTCGAGGATGCCGTTGCGGATGAGGGTGG
Source organism: uncultured Terriglobus sp. (assembly GCA_964244665.1). Lineage (GTDB taxonomy): Bacteria > Acidobacteriota > Terriglobia > Terriglobales > Acidobacteriaceae > Terriglobus. Next base: position 30,505 of record CAXTJO010000031.1, on the reverse strand, counting down.
TGTTCTGCGTGGGCTGGCCTTCGTCGTCGATGTTGAGCGAACCGCGGCGGGAGGGAATGGTGCCGTTGTCGACGACCGTGACCTTTTCAGTCGCGACCCGCTGACCCATGAGGCCGGCGAAGGCGGACTGCTTTTTGCGGTTGAAGTCGGCTTCGAGGCCGTGGCCGACGGCTTCATGGATGAGCACGCCGGGCCAGCCGGGGCCGAGGACGACTTCCATTTCGCCGGCGGGCGCGGGCTGGGCTGTGAGTTGGACGAGGGCTTGGCGGACGGCTTCGCGGGCGAAGTACTCGGGCGTTTTGTCGGTGTCGTAGAAGCTGAGCTCGACGCGTCCGCCGCCGCCGCTGGAGCCGCGGGCGGTGGCGCCTTTGCCATTGTCGGCTGCCGGGTCTTTGGCGAGCACACCGACCGAGAAGCGGCTAAGGGGTTGCGTATCGGCGGCGTAGGGACCGTCGGACGCGACGATGAGAATGTGCCGAAGCTCGTCGTTGAAGCCGGCGCGGACCTGGGTGACGCGTGGATCGGCGGCGCGGGCGGCGCGGTCGGCGCGTTGCACAAGAGCGAGCCGGGTGGCGATGGCGACGTCGGTAAGGGCGACCGGGTAAAGGTTATGCGAGGCCGCCGTGGTGAAGGGCTGGACGGTGATGGTCGATGGGCCGTCGGCGATGAGGGCGGCGGTGCGTGCGGCGTGCAAGAGCTTTTCTTCGGTGAGCTCGTCGGTGTAGCTGTAGCCGGTGCGTTCGCCGGAGAGGACGCGGATACCGCAGCCCATGCTGTGGCTTTGGGCGGCGGATTTTACGATGCCTTCGTCGACGGCGATGCCGGTGCTGCTGGCCGATTCGAAGTAGAGCTCGGCGAAGTCGCCGCCGCGGCTCAGGGCCGCACCCAGGCAGCGGTCGAGCAGGGCGTCGGTGATGCCGAAGGTGTGTGCGAAGTAATGCTTGCCGGTAGCGATGGTGGTGACCGGAGAGGGGGAGGGTGCGGTCGGTGTCATCACCTTCAATTTTACGCGGCGCGGCTGCCGGCGTGGACTGGCGGGACGGTTGTGCTAGTTTCGAGCGATGAGCACGCAGGAAAGTTCGCTGACAGAAGGCGTGGATCCCCGGTACCCGGTGGGCCGGCATGTGCGGCCCGCGTCCATCACGGCAGACGACCGGGACTACGCCATTGACGAACTGGCCGCGCTGCCGGAGCGGCTGCGCAACGTGGTGGAAGGTTTGAACGAGGACCAGCTCGATACGCCGTACCGCGAGGGTGGATGGACGGTGCGGCAGGTAGTGCACCACATGGCCGATTCACATTTGAACGCGGTGCTACGGGTGCGGTTTGCGTTGGCGGAAAACGAGCCGGTGATCAAACCCTACAACGAGGGTGCGTGGGCGGTGCTGCATGACGCGGCAACCGGGCCGGTGGAGTGGTCGCTGGAACTGGTCGAGTCGCTGCACGCGCGTTGGGTGATGTTGCTGAATCATCTGACGGATGCGCAGTGGCAGCGGGCGTATATGCACCCGGAAAACGGGCGCACGACGCTGGAAGAGGCGACGCTGCTCTATGCGTGGCATGCGCGGCACCACACCGCGCACATTGCGCACCTGCGCGCGGCGCGAAATTGGTAGGCGGAATGAGTTCAGGGGCGGCGTGATTCGAAGCGCGTCGAACGTATTCCCGCATAGTTCGACAGACATCAAACTACGCGGAGAAATGCTTCGATGAGCGCCGAACAGTTGCCGGAGCAGATCGCCGAGGCTGTTGAGAGCTTTTTGGCGGAGCATGCGCGGGCTGTGGTGCTGGAAGATGGGCGGGTCGCGTTCGACCTGCAAACGGCAAAATATTCGCTGACAGTGGCCAACGGGCGGTGCACGCTGCAGGTGTGGAGCGAGGCACGCAACCTGGTGCGGCGCGTAGTGAGCGCTGTTCCGCGCAAGGACGTGCTGCGGCTGGCGACATTGCGGTTTGGGCAAACCAAGCCGGAGACGCTGGAGCTGGTATCGCAGCCGGACCGGCGTACCGTGACGGCGCGCGAGGCGACGCGCAAGCGGTATGTGCCGGTGCTGGAACGGGCGCTGCTGCGGGAGTTTGCGGGGTGGAAGGCCGATCCGTTTCAGAGCGCAATGGACCTGGAAAAGAGCTTTGGACCGGCGTACGCGCGCGGCGTGCTGCACAAGGGCCAGCAGGCGTGGGCGGTGGTGGGGGTGAACGCGGAGGAGTCGCCGGCGGCGGTAGATGGCGTGCTGACCATCGGTGTCCTGTGGCTGCAGTTGTGCCGGGAGCGAGCGGCCGGCAAGCGGCTGTTCCAGGGCTTACGGCTGGTTGTTCCGCCGGGCATGGGTGTGGTGACGCTGAGCCGGCTGGCGTGGATGCGGCCGGACGCGGCGAAATGGGAGCTGTATGAGCTGGACGAGCGCACGGAGGAGATGACGGAGCGAGATCCGGCGGACACGGGAAACCTGACGACCAGGCTGCTGCACGCGCCGGACCCGGAGCGTGCGCGGGAGCGATTTGCAGGGCCGCTGGCGCGGGTGATGGGCCTGGTGCCGCAGGCTGCGGCGGCGTCCGTCGAGACGCGATTGCGGTCGGCGAACGAGATGGGTGTGCTGCTGCATGGATTGGAGTTTGCGCGGATCCGGCAGCGGCTGGCGGCGAACTCGTTTGCGCCGGTCAGTGAGATCACCTTCGGCACGGGGGCGAACGAGACGCCGTTGCAGCAGCACACAGAGCCGATGCTGCGTGAGCTGGTGGCGCGGCTATTTACGCGCCGACACGGCGGCGGGTCGCCGAAGGACGTGCTGTTTCGCATGGCGCCGGAGGCCTGGCTGGAGAGCGCGCTGCGGCAGAATATCGGGCCGCTGACGGAAGGGCAGGGATCGCTGGCGCGGTTCGATCCGGCGCATGTGTACGCGCAGGTGCCGGCGTTCCAGGCGGGCGACCGGGGCATGCTCGACCTGCTGACCGTGACGGCGGATGGGCGGCTGGCGGTGCTGGAGTTGAAGGCAAACGAGGACATGCACTTCGCGCTGCAGGGCCTGGACTACTGGATGCGGGTGCGCTGGCACCATACGCAGACGGTGGATGCATCCACCGGCCTGGGAACATTTCAGCGGCACGGGTATTTTGCAGGCGTGCGGCTCAGCGCGGAGGCACCGCGGCTGTACCTGGTTGCGCCGTCGCTGCGCGTGCACCCGGCGACGGAGGTGGTGCTGCGGTATGTGAAGCCGGAGGTGGAGTGGACGCTGCTTGGGCTGCATGAGCACTGGCGGCGGACGATGAAGGTGATTACGCGGAAGCGGAGCCGGTAAGCGCCCATGTCTTTAACGCGAGACATGGGCCCGCCCGGGATCCCCGCCCAGGGTTATGCGTCCCGCGTACTGATGCCGCGCCACAGGTCGATGGCGGGTGTGTCGATGGCGTGCTCGTCGATGGCCGCTAGTTCATCTGGCGTGAAGGCAAGGTTGTTGAGGGCGTCGAGCGAGTTATCGAGCTGCTTGACGTTGCGGGCACCGATGAGCGAGGAGGTAACGCGCGGATCGCGCAGGGACCAGGCAATGGCCATCTGCGCAAGGGTCTGGCCGCGGTTTTCCGCAACGGTGTGCAGGGCGCGGATGCGGTCGAGGGTCTCTGCCGTGAACATGTCGTCGTTCATGGAACTGCCGGTGTTGCCGACGCGCGCATCCGTGGGTTTGCCGTTCAGATACTTGTCGGTGAGCAGGCCCTGAGCAAGCGGGCTGAAGGCGATGCAGCCCACGCCGAGGTCGCTGAGGGTGGCGAGCAAATCCTGTTCGATGCCACGGTTCAGCAGGCTGTACGACGGCTGGTGGATGAGGAGCCTGACGCCTTCCGCCTGCAGAAGTTTGTACATCTCTCGCGTGCGTGCGGGCGAGTAGGACGAGATGCCGACGTAGAGTGCCTTGCCTTGCCGGACGATCTGCGCGAGCGCGCCGGCGGTCTCCTCCATGGGGCAGTCGAAGTCGGGTCGGTGGTGGTAGAAGATGTCGACGTAGTCGAGGCCCATCCGCCTGAGGCTTTGGTCGAGCGAGGCGACGAGATACTTCTTCGCGCCGCCCATGCCGTAGGGTCCGGGCCACATGTCCCAGCCGGCCTTGCTGCTCAGGATCAGCTCGTCGCGCAAATCACGGAAGTCGTCACGCAGGATGCGGCCAAAATTCTCCTCTGCGCTGCCGTAAGGCGGGCCGTAGTTGTTGGCGAGATCGAAGTGGGTAATACCGCGATCAAAGGCGCGGCGAAGGACGGCGCGGCCGGTCTCGAAGACATCCTGCCCGCCGAAGTTTTGCCAGAGGCCTAGCGAAACAGGTGGCAGGACGAGGCCGGAGCTGCCGCAACGGCGAAACGAGACGGACTTGTAGCGGTCGGGAGCGGGGGCGTAGACGGTGGCAATTGGCATTGATGCTTTGGACTCCTGCGCGCTTGGATGCAGATTTGCGTCACGTATGAAATAAGTGGGGGCATCGTTGCGATTGTAGGATCGTGCTGTACCCACGATCTTCAGATACGACGGCTTTCGCATCATGATCTACACGAACGATCATGAACCACCGCATGTGCACGTTGTCGGTGCGGGGAAGCTTGCGATCTTCAATCTGGTGGATGGCGACGTATCGCTTCGGGCTAACATTGGACTGCGCGCTGCGGAGAGATGCGCAGAACTCGTGCCTTTCTGGTACAGCACGTCGCAGATTTGCACTCTGCCTGGAGGCAATTGCATGCAGAACAACGAGGTGAGGAATGCGCGTCGGCGCGGGCGTACGATGCTGGCGCAATTGCCCCGGGCAACAAACGCCTATTACGACATGCGGTTACGCCGGATCATCGTAACGCTCACGAGCGGACTCGATATCGCCATTGCGCCGGAACTTGTCGAGATATTACGCTCTGCAAGCGATGAGCAGCTTAATTCCGTAGAAGTGACCCCGCCGGGGTTCGAGTTGTATTTCTCTGCGCTCGACGATGGGCTTTGGCTGCCATCCCTGATGGAAGGCAGCTTTGAGACCCAACGTTGGATGAGGGAACAGAAATCCGTCGAAGTTTCCGAGGCATCGCCGGCAGACGTGGCCGCTTGAGGGTATTTTAGCTGTCTAAAGAATGGCTGAAGTCAGGTTGCGATGAGTCCGGGATGCCTTCGTGTTTCTGGGCGAAGAAGGTGTCGACGGCGTCCAGGATGTCGGCACCCTGTTTTGAATCGAAGATGGAGCGGCGCAGGGCGGCACCGCCGGGGATGCCGTGGGTGAACCAACTGGCGAACTGCTTCATCTTGCCAATGCCGTCGCGGCGGGCGCTCTCACGGTCGCGCTTCAGGCGGCGCAGGTGGTTGTGGGCCGCCAGGTCGGCGGGGGAGAGAGCGGCAAGGTCGGTGTCCTCGGGCACGTCGATTTCGGGGTGCTCCTGCTCCAGTTCCTGCACCAGCATGGCGAAATAGGTGCGGATCATGCGGTGACGGTCGGCTTCGGTTGCCGCGTCGTACACGCCGTTGCCGGTGGCTGCGCGCGACGCCGTGTACTGGGCGATCTGGCGAAAAATCCACGGGTTGGCCGGGGCGGCGCGGCCAATCATGACCGCATCGCAATTCGTCGCGGCGACCATGCTGGCGGCGTCTTCCGGGGTGCGCACATCGCCATTGCCGATCACGGGGATGCGCACAGCGTCTTTGACGGCGGCAATATATTCCCACCGCGCATTGCCGGTGTAGCCCTGTTCGCGTGTGCGGGCGTGCAGGGCGACGGCGTTCAAGCCGCAGTCCTCAGCCATGCGTGCAAGCGGGACGCAGACGATGTTTGCGTCGGACCAGCCGAGGCGAAATTTGACGGTGAAAGGAATCGAGACTGCCTTACGCACCGTTTCGAAGATGGTCTGGATGTGCGGCAGGTCGCGCAGCAGACCGCTGCCACCGTTGCAACTGACGACGCGCTTGGCGGGGCAGCCGAGGTTCAGGTCCACGATGTCGAAGCCGGCGTCCTGGCAGATGCGCGCGGAGTCAGCGAGCGTTTGCGGGTTGGAGCCGAAGATTTGCGCGGAGATGGGGTGTTCGTCGTCGTAGTAGGTCAGGTAGCGCTTGCGCTTGACCTCGCGCATGCGGCTCAGGCCGTCGGCGCTGGTGAACTCCGTCATGATCAGGCCGCAGCCGGACTGGGTATTTGTGGTGGTGACGCCCACGTCGGTGGTTGCCGTGTCCGGCGTGAACTGGGAGGCGTTTTTGATAAAGCGGCGAAACACCGTATCCGTGACGCCGGCCATGGGTGCGAGCACGGTGGCGGGGGAGACATGCACGTTGCCGATGGTGAACGACGCGGGCACGGCGGCGCTGGCAGCCGGCGGACGGTCGAGCAGGGCAGTGGCGGAATCGTCCCAGTTCTTCTTCATCGTGTCCCGTTCGTTTCGTACCGCGTATGCGAAAGAGCCCCCGCGGGTGCGGAGGCTCTTTTTGATGGAGCGGAGAGGCCTTACTTGACTTCGGCTGCCGCGGCGACAGAGGAGTCGCTCTTGGCATACTTGCGCTTGAAGCGTTCAATGCGGCCCGCGGTGTCGAGGAACTTCTGCTTGCCGGTGAAGAAGGGGTGGCAGGCGGAGCAGATTTCGAGCACGATATCGTTCTTGCTGGTGGAGCGGGTTTCAAAGGTGTTGCCACAGGCACATTTTACGTTGGTAGCTTTGTAATTCGGGTGAATTCCCTGCTTTGGCATTGTGGTTCCAATCCTGGTTAGATTTGGCCGGTGGAGCTGTCCGGGTCGCGGTTCGCTTGCGGCGGGCTAGGTTCACGCCACATCGATTGTCCTGTCGCGGTGTCTGGACGATGGCCTGTACATAAGATGCACAGACCTCGGCGCTTGACTCAGTGTAGCGGCGCGGGTGAGGCGGCGCAAGGTGCCGGGCAGACGAAAGTTGCACAGGCCGCACAGGCGGCTGCGGCTGCATACTGAAGAGGCATGGAGTTCTCGCTGGGCCAGCTCGAAGACGCAGTTTGCCCGCAGTGCGACGGGCTTGGGATGCGTGTGTTTACCGATGACCAGGGCCGCCGCCATGCCGAGCCGTGTGCGTGCCGGCGCGAGGCGCGGGGACGCCGGGTGATTGCGCGTGCGCGCATTCCGCGGCGGTATGAGCATTGCACGCTGGACAGCTACGAATACAACTTCGGCGGCGCAAGCCGGTCGTTGAGCCGTGCGTACGCCGCGGCGCGCAAATTCGTGTCGGGCTACCCGCTGGAAACGGATGGCACAGGTCTGCTGTTGACCGGCTCGATCGGTGTGGGCAAGACGCATCTTGCGGTCGGCATCCTGCAATCGCTCATTGCGGAGCGCGGTGCGACCGGCATTTTTTACGACTACCGTGAGCTGCTGAAAGAAGTGCAAAACAGCTACAGCCCCAACGTGGCGGCAACCGAGCTGGAGGTGCTGAAGCCGGTGTTCGCGGCAGAGGTGCTGGTGCTGGACGAGATTGGCGCGTCCAAGCCGACGGAGTGGGTGTGGGACACGGTGGCGCACATTTTGAACAGCCGCTACAACGACCGGCGCACCACGATTTTGACGACGAACTATGCGAACCTGCCGCCGGGCGGTGCCGGTCCGGACACGCCGCAGGGCACGGCGCGGTCGGCGATGCGGGACGAGACGCTGGGCGACCGCATCGGCGAGCGTATGCGGTCGCGGCTGCAGGAGATGTGTGTCGGCGTGGAGATGCAGGGCGAGGATTTCCGGCAAAAGGTGAAGCGGGCGTCATTCGTATAGCGAGCCGGCGTGCCTAGCCGAGCAGCGAGCGGTAGATGGCCGTTGTCTCCGCGCTGAAGCAGCAGAAGACCACGCGGTCGATGTCGCCCTCCGGCAGGGTTTCGCGCACGGTGCGCACCGCGATCTCTGCTGCACGCTGCAACGGAAAGCGGTAGATGCCGGTAGAAATTGCCGGGAACGCAATCGACGCGCAGGCGTGTTCCTGGGCTAACTGCATGCAGCGGCAATAGCAGCCGGCGAGCAGTGCGTCCTCGTTGCGCCGGCCGCCGTTCCACACCGGTCCAACGGCGTGGAAGACCCATCGCGCGTGCAGGCGGAAGCCGGGCGTGGCTTTCGCATCGCCGGTGGCGCAGCCATCCAGTGCAAGGCAGGCCCGGAGCAAGTCAGGACCCGCGGCGCGGTGGATGGCACCATCGACACCGCCGCCGCCGAGCAGTGAGGTGTTGGCCGCATTCACGATGGCGTCGACGTGGAGCGTGGTGATGTCGGCCAGAATGGCTTCGCAGGTGCGCATCGAGGGTTGGATGCTCCGTTTTGAAGCGGGGACGAGGTCTGTGGTCTTCGCGTGAGACGCAGGAGACAGCGCGACGTGATGAGTTCGGTCTGGTGGAGGTGCTGGCCGGGGCCGAAGCCCCTGTCTCAGAAGCGAGACATGGAGCACCGGCAGGATGACTGTCGCGGGGTTAGAAGCGGGGTTTGGCTCCGCGCGAGCCGGTTTTCTGTCCAGTCTTCTTTAGCTTTGCGTGCTCACTAAGCTTCTGTTTGCGCTGCACGGATTTGCCCGCGGCGGCGCGGCTCAGGGCCTGCACCTCGCCGGTGGTGAGCTCGCGAAAGTCGCCCATCGGCACATCGAGCGTGAGTGCGCCGTAGCCGATGCGGCGAATCTTTTCCACGTGGTGGCCGACCTCTTCAAACATTTTGCGAAGCTGGCGGTTGCGGCCCTCGGTCAGCGTGACCTCGTACCACGGGTTCTCGCCGCGACGCACGAGCTCGACGCGTGCCGGTGCGGTGAGCACACGGTCGCGGCGTGTTCCGCGCTGCTCCGCCAGGCGGCCCCGGTCGATCATCACGCCGTTGCGCAACTGGTCCAGCGCCTCGCCGGTAGGATTGCCGGCGATCTTGACGAGGTAGGTCTTTTGGACGGAGTTTGCGGCCTTCGACAGGTTGTTCGCCAGGTCGCCGTCATTGGTCATCAGCAGCAGGCCTTCGGAGTTGTAGTCCAGCCGGCCCACCGGGTAGAGCCGCACGTCGAGCTTGCGCCCGCTTTTGCGCGCGGTCTCGCGCAGAAGGTCCACGACGGTTTCGCGCCGCTCCGGATCGCTCATCGTCGTAACATAGCCGCGCGGCTTGTTGACCATGAAATAACGGTGCTCCTGCACGCCCTGCAGCAGCTTGCCGTCTACACGGATGTGGTCTTTGCCGATCTCGGCGCGGGTGCCGAGCTCCGTTACGACGGCACCGTTCAACTCCACACGGCCTTCCAGAATCAACTCCTCGGCCTTGCGGCGTGAGGCGATACCGGCTTCGGCAAGCAGCTTCTGCAGGCGAACGCCGGTGGGCGCGTCCGGCTCAGCCGACTTCGCTGGTTTTTTCCGCTTCGGTGTGGGTGCTGTCGTCGTGCCCTGGTCCGGTGTTGCCGTCGTGCTTTCGTCCGGTGCTGTTTTCTTCATCTGCGGTGCCTCCCGGCTCTGCTGCAGTATTGGATTCACGGTCGGGCAGGATGGCTGTGTCCTGCAATTTATTCGCCGGCTCGGGGTCGCCAGTCACCTCTCGAATGTGGTCGGCGTCGCCGCGCGCATTGGCACGTTCAACGATGGCGTCCGTCGATTCCATGGGCAGGTCTTCCTGCTCGTTCAACTCGCCGGCAAGGCGCTCGAACTCCTCCATCGACGGCAGCTCCTGCACGTCCTTCAGCCCAAAGCGGACAAGGAACTCTTTTGTCGTTTTATAGAGCATGGGCCGGCCGATCACCTGCTTGCGTCCGGCAGTGGCGATCAGCTTGCGCCCCATCAGGCCACCCAGCACGCCGGCGGAATCCACGCCGCGAATCTCCGAGATCTCCGCTGCCGTCACGGGCTGTTTATAGGCGACCACCGCCAGCGTTTCCAGTGCCTGCAGTGTCAGCTTCAGCGCCGGCTTCAGGCTCTTCACAAAGCCGCGCACAGCGTCGTGGTACTCCGGCTTGGTGCCCATGCGAAAGCCGCCGGCGACCTCACGGATTTCAATGCCGCGATCGGCCTCGGCGTATTCGCGGATCAATGTGTCGACGGTCCGGCGCAGATGGTCGCGCACCTGCCGCTCACCCTCACGCGCTGCACGCGGGTCCGGCGGTTCTTCCGCAGGTAGGACCTGTGTGGACGCGCCCCCGTCCGCAACGCTCTCTTGTTGCGGCAGGTTGCTGGCCTGGCCTTGTGCTTGCACGGACTCGGCTGTAGATTCCCGGCCGATGTCATGCCTTGCGTCGGCACTGCCGCTCGTGGTCTCGTCGGCTTGCTCGCCAAGCGGCAACTCGGTCTGCAGGGCGGCCAGCGCCTGCAACTCCGCCGCGGCTTCTTCGCCCAGCAGCCCCGCAAGTTGCGGCAGGGTCACGGGTTCCTCTGAGGCGTAAATCACAGCTTCGATCTTTGACTTCAAACTCATGCGTGCTTTCGTGCGGGCAGCTCTGGCGTCAGTTCACGCCACTTCCTAGTATGCAGGATGCCGCTGCCCGGCTCCACGGAGAGCGCCTGGCTTCCCGCGGCGGCGGGTCGCAGGCGGGTGCCGCGTGCCCGTCTTGCTATACTTGCTCGTGCCACTCTTCCCTGGCCAATCCCCACATCCGAATAGAACGAGGCTTCGATGTCTGCGAAATTCATCTTCGTAACGGGCGGCGTCGTGTCGTCGCTCGGCAAAGGTCTCGCCGCGGCCTCCATCGGCTGCCTGCTTGAGGCACGCGGCATCCGCGTCGGCATGATGAAGTTCGACCCCTACCTCAACGTCGACCCCGGCACCATGTCGCCCTTTCAGCACGGCGAAGTCTTTGTAACGGACGACGGCGCCGAAACCGACCTGGACATGGGCCACTACGAGCGCTTCACCCACGCCCGCCTGAGCCGCGACAATAATCTGACCAGCGGCCGCATCTACGAGCAGGTCATCACCAAGGAACGCCGCGGCGACTACCTGGGAAAAACCGTCCAGGTCATCCCCCACGTCACCAACGAGATCAAGAACGCCATGCGCAAGGTGGCGTCGGAAAACCAGGTCGTGCTCGTTGAAATCGGCGGCACCGTCGGTGACATCGAGTCGCTGCCGTTTCTTGAAGCCATCCGCCAGATGCGCCAGGACCTTGGCCGCGACAACACCCTCTTCGTGCATGTGACGCTTGTGCCGTGGATCGCCGCAGCGCAGGAGCTCAAGACCAAGCCCACCCAGCACTCCGTGAAGGAAATGCTGTCCATCGGCATCCAGCCCGACATTCTGTTGTGCCGCACGGAGCGCAACCTGCCGCGCGAGATGCGTTCCAAGATTGCCGCGTTTTGCAACGTGGAAGAAGCCGCCGTCATCGCCGCCAAAGACGTCGCTAACATCTACGAACTGCCGCTCGCGCTTGAGGCCGAGCATGTCGACCGGCTTGTGCTCAAATACCTGCGCATGGACGACGCGCCCGAAGCCAAACTCGACAAGTGGCGAGACCTCGTTCACCGCGCCTACCATCCCAAAGACGAGGTGCACATCGGCATCGTCGGCAAGTATGTGGAGTACGAGGACAGCTACAAATCCCTGAAAGAAGCCCTCGTGCACGGCGCGCTCGACGCCAACCTGAAGCTCAAAGTTACATGGATCGAAGCCGAAGGCCTGGAGACCGAAGACGGCAGCTACGCCGCACAGCTTGAGAGCTTCGACGGCATCCTGGTCCCCGGCGGTTTCGGCAAACGCGGCATCGAGGGCATGCTCAACGCCATCCGCTTTGCACGCGAACGGCGCGTGCCATACTTCGGCATCTGCCTCGGCATGCAAACGGCGTGCATCGAATATGCCCGCAACGTGTGTGGTTTGAAGGACGCCAACTCCAGCGAATTCGACCCCTCGACCGCCAACCGCATCATCTATAAGCTGCGGGAACTCACCGGCGTGGAAGAGATGGGCGGCACCATGCGGCTGGGTGCGTGGACCTGCATCATGGAGCAGGGATCGCTCGCCGCGCGCACCTACGGCACCACCGAAATCAGCGAACGCCATCGCCACCGCTACGAGTTCAACCGCGAATACGAACCGCTGCTCACCGGTGCCGGCCTGCGCCTCACCGGCACCACCACCGACGCCACCTACGTCGAAATGGTCGAGCTCGGGCAGGACCACCACCCCTACTTCATCGCTTGCCAGTTCCACCCGGAGTTCAAGTCCAAGCCGCTCGAGCCCCACCCTCTCTTCCGCGACTTCATCCGGGCCAGCTACAAAAACCGCGTGGTCCATGGTCGCGCATTGAGCCAGGAAAGCTTCGCCACGCTGGAGGCCTGACACTCACTGCACAGGAGGTCCGGATTGCGAGTCTCTTCTTGCCGTTCGATCCGGCGCTCACTTCTTCTGCGTTGGGAACGCACTGCACTCGGCATCTCCGACAGCCGTGCTCAGGGGCGCGTTGCTTCCGTAGCAAAGGCCGGATCGGCTCCTGGAACATGGGCAGGTGCGCCCCGGCCGCGCCCGCGAAGATAGCGGTGGCTCAGCCACGCGCGCAGGGGCTCGTCATACAGCTTGAGGAAGGCATAGGCGAGCGCAACGGCCGTGCACCACAGAAGCATGCCCCATCCGATCCGCTCACCCAGTGTGTGTGGACCGCGTGCGATCCAGGCGGTGTACACGTAAATAAGCGGGTAGTGCGTAATGTACAGCGGGTACGAAATGTTTCCCAGGGCGCGGCAGACCCGGTCGGAAACCAGGGTTGCATCGCGAGTGCCGGCACCCATCGCCACGACCACGGGAAAGAGGATAACGATACAAAACGCTTCGTAAACACCATTCAGCCAGAGATGGCTGGGGCCGCCGAAGCGTGGAAGTGCGAAGCAAACGAGCAGCAACAGGCTGCACACCACAAAGCTGTTGCGCACCCGGAGGCGTTTGCCGGACCGCATAAGCAGCATGCCCGCGAGAAACGGGTACAGCATGCGCGCAAAGCCGATGTGGAGCTGCGCCGCGCTCAACGACCAGCCACCGATCGCATCGCCCTCGCCGGTAACCAGCATGTGCACCAGAAAGATGCCGGAAACACCGGTGAGCAGCGCCAACCAGCGCATGGAAAGCCTGCGCAGTCCAAGCGCGTAGACAATGTTTGCGACATACTCGAAAAAGAGCGACCAGGCGGGTCCATCGAGCGGATGCATCTCATCCCAACCGCGAATGTCGAGCTGGTACGGCAGCGGCAGCAGCGTACAGCCCACCACCATCACGAGCAGCATCTTCCACGCGGGCGTCGCGGCAATCAGCGGAAACGCCGAGCTTTTCTGCATGTAGAAGAGTGCGGCACCAAACACGCTGCCCATGACCACCATCGGTTGCAGGCGAATCAGGCGGCGCTTATAGAAGTCCCATGCGCTCATGCGTGGCCAGCGGTCGTCATAGGCATACGCCACCACAAAACCGGAGAGCAGGAAGAAGAAGTCCACCGCCATATAGCCATGGTTCAGGATCTGGTCGAACCGGATCCCGTGATCGTTCGGCTCAAAGATATGAAAGGCAACCACAAGCAGGGCCGCGACGCCACGCAGGCCGTCCAGCACCTCATAGTGGCTTTTCGCTGCGTCGGCAGCGGTGGAAATGGGTACGCGTTTCATGAGGACACGCATACTATAAAGGGCGCAGAACTCGGTTGACTATGACGAATTGTCGGGTTCGTTGTTTGAGAGCACTCAATAAGGCAGGACTCTCAGGCAGGACTCTCAGGCACGCCTGGATCGCACTCCATCCAACGGCGCTACTCTGCTCTCCATCCAACTGACGCATGAGCCCCGAAGAACATCGCGCCCAATACCAGCAGACCGCACGTCTGCAACGCATAGCGCGCAACGAGCAGCGGCCCCGCAGCTATATCGGCACTACCTTGATCGGTCTGCTTGCCTTCTTCGTCCTGGGCCTGGTTGCCACGGTCTTCGTCGTGCGTTCCGCCGGCACTTCCGGCTTCGCTGGCCGCCTCGCCAATGTTCTTCTCGGCCGCTCCACATCTGTTGACACCTCCGCCCCAGTCGTCATCGAGCAAATCCAGCGCCTCAGCCGCCTTGAGACCGTCGTGTACTCCGTCGACACCGTTGTTGAAGGCAAGCGCACCTCGCCACTCCTGCCCGACGCGCTCGCAGGCGACAGGCTCCTTCTCATCGTCCATGGGCAGGTCTTTGCCGGTGTCGATCTCGGCAAGCTCAAGCCTGAATCCGTCCGCATCCAGGGCAGGGAAGTCACGGTCGAACTGCCACCGTCCGAGGTCTTTTCCACCCGCCTCGACGAAGCGAAATCCCGCGTATACGCCCGCGACACCGGTCTGCTCGTGCCCACCGACCCCAACCTTGAAACCGAAACCCGCCGCACTGCCGAAGGCCAGATCCTGCGCAGCGCTCAGACCGACGGCATCCTCGACACCGCCCGTTCCAACGCCCGCAGCAGCGTCGAAAGCCTGCTGCACGGCCTCGGCTTCCAGCAGATCACCATCCGCTAACGCAGCAGCAGGCTATGTGGGGTATGTGCCGCAAGGGCTGTATCGAACGTGACTAAGGTATATCCGGCCTGCGTCGCAAACGCACTCAGATACGCATCGGTCCAGCGCTTCGTAGACGCGCGCTCGTGTGTGCTGCGAATCTCGAAAAGAGCATCGAGCTGTGTCGGCTCCCGGACCAGCACAGCTCTTCCATCGCTTGTCATAGCCTTGTACGTGTGCCACGCTTCAGCATTGGTCCGAACCTGAGACCCAACCGCGGCGGGCGTCGTAAGCAGGCGAAGAAAGCCCATCTGAGTTACTCGGCACAACGGAAGACTGTGTCGATCGCGCAGGTACCACGCCTGCGACGATTCGTGATGGGAGTGGTTTGTATAGGTAAGCGCAAGCAGCACGTTTACGTCAGGGAAGATCAAGGAGGTCATACAACTCCTCGTTGGTCGGGTTCCATGTTCCGGGCGCGTCTCCGTAAAGAATCGGCCACCCTGCACGGTCAGCCGCCTGCTCCATCGGTGTCTTTGACAGGGACTGCTCAACGATTTCCTGTACCAGCGATTGAACGGATGTGCCCTGTTCCTGAGCTCGCACTTTCAACACCGCATATGTCTCATCCGCCAGATCCAGCGTCGTTTACATACGAGTCAACTTACCATACGCACGCTGTCGTGTAAGGTCACAGACGCGATACGATGCCTCTCACAGGAGATTTCATGTTCCCCTCGTTTCGCCGTGCAACTTCCGTTGCCGTCGCCCTCGTCTTGTCCGCTGCAGCTGTTCCTGCGCGCGCCCAACAATCGTCAGCCGCACCGCTAACAGCCATGCCCTATACCCCGTCGCTCGACGTCACCAGCCTGGACCGCTCGGTCAACCCCTGCGTGGACTTCTACCAGTTCTCCTGCGGCGGCTGGCAAAAGAACAACCCCATCCCCGCCGACCAGGCCTCGTGGAACGTCTATGCCAAGCTGGCCGACGACAACCAGCAGTTCCTGTGGGGCATCCTGCAGGAAGACGCGAAGCCCGCGGCGAGCCGTACCCCGGTGCAGCAGAAGGTCGGCGACTACTTCGAAGCCTGCATGAACCAGCCGGCAATCGACGCGCAGGGCGACACGCCGCTGCTGCCGGCGCTGCGCACCATCGACGGACTCAAGACGCGGCCTGAGCTTGCTCAAGCTCTAACCTCACTGCACAAAACCTACCCAGGCCAGTACTTCTTCAACTCCGGCACAGACCAGGATGCCGTCGATTCCTCGACTATCATCGTCGCCGTGGACGCGGGCGGCCTTGGCCTGCCGGACCGCGACTACTACCTGAAGTCCGACCCGCACAGCATCACCCTGCGCGAACAATACGTCGCCTTCATTGAAAAGCTGCTCGGCCTTGCCGGTACACCCGCTGCGGCCGCAAAACACGATGCCGCCGCCATCCTGCGCATCGAAACCGCCCTTGCCACGGCCTCGCTCACACGCGTGGACCGCCGCGACCCGCACAAGGTCTATCACCTGCTCACGGTGGCGCAGTTGGCGCAGCTTACCCCGGCGGTGGACTGGCCGGCATACTTCGCTGCCCAGGGCGCATCCACAACGGCCACGCTCAACGTGAGCCAGCCGGAGTTCATGAAGGCCGTGCAGGCGGAGCTGGCCGCGGAGCCGCTGGAGGACCTGCGCGCCTATCTCCGCTTCCACCTGCTCGCGGGTGCGGCACCGTCGCTGGCACACCCCTACGCCCAGGCAAATTTCGACTTCTTCGCCACCACTCTGCGCGGTGTCAAAGCCATGCCGCCCCGTTGGAAGACCTGTACCCGCGCCGTCGATGGCAACCTGGGCGAGGCCCTGGGCCAGGAGTTCGTGCGACGCACCTTTTCCACACAACTGAAAGACCAGACGCAGCGTATGACGGAGCAGATTGAAACCGCCATGGGCCAGGAAATTCAGGCACTGGGCTGGATGAGCCCCGCCACTAAACAGGAAGCCCTGCGCAAGCTGCATGCCATCCGCAACAAAATCGGCTATCCCGAGCATTGGCGCGACTACAGCGCACTCACCGTCAGGCGCGACGACTTCTTCGGCAACACCAACCGCGCCCACCAGTTTGAGCAGACGCGCCAGTGGCACAAGCTCGGCAAGCCGGTCGACCTGCAGGAGTGGGGCATGACTCCGCCCACCGTCAACGCCTATTTCAACCCGCAGATGAACGACATCAACTTTCCCGCGGGCGTGCTGCAGCCGCCGCTCTACGACGCAAAGCTCGACGACGCGCCCAACTACGGCAACACCGGCGGCACCATCGGCCATGAGCTGACCCACGCCTTCGACGACGAAGGCCGCCAGTTCGACAGCAAGGGCAATCTCCGCGACTGGTGGACACCGGCAGACGCCAAAGGTTTTGAAGACCGCATCAGCTGCGTGCGCGACCAGTACGCCGGCTATGTCGTCGTGGACGACATCCACATCAACTCAAAGCTCACCAGCGGCGAAGATGTGGCCGACCTCGGCGGCGAACTGCTCGCCTACATCGCCTGGCAAAAGCAGACAGCCGGCCTGGGTCTGAAGCCGGTGGAAGGCTTCACCCCCGAGCAGCGCTTCTTCGTCGGCATGGCGCAGTGGGCCTGCGAAAACACCCGGCCGGAAGACCTGCGCCTGCGTGCCGCGACCGACCCGCACTCGCCCGGCTTCGCGCGCATCAACGGCGTGGTGTCGAATTTGCCGCAGTTTCAGCAGGCCTTTCAATGCAAAGCCAGCCAGCCCATGGTGCACGCGCCTACCTGCAAAATCTGGTAGAAACACCGCATGCACCTACTACTGCACAAAAAACGGCCCTCCGGGAGGAGGGCCAATCTGCCTTGGTTCTCTCGGGTTAGGAGAGGTATCTCGGCCGGGCGCTCTTGGGCGTCGCAGCCGATCTTAATCGTCCGGTTGCCGCGTTAGTTCAAGCGTGCAGCACCTGGATCGGAACTTGTTACAGGTCGCGCACCGGAGGGTGTCGCGGTCGAAGCTGTCTGACCGTCCATGGTTGCCAGGCTGTTGTGCAGCAGCGTTACGCGTACGCCGTTGCTGAGCGGCTTTGCGCCCGACTGTGCCGTGGCACCTGCGGAAACGCGGCCAAGCCCAGATTTATAAATACGGTAAACCGGCACTTGGTGTTCCGTCACGAGATAACGAACGACAGCGTCTGCCATGGCCTGCGATGGCGCTACTCCAGCCCGGCTATACCCCTGAACTTCCAGGATGTAGCCCTTTTCACCGTTCAGCTTGGTCGCAACCTGATCCAGGTCTGCCTTGGCCGTGCGGGTCAGGGTTGTGCGGCCCGCCAGGAAGGGGACTGCCGTAGCCGACACCGTCTGGTACTGGTCCAGGTTGCTCACCGTACCGTGCAGCGCATCGGTGCGGGTGCTGGCACTGCCGGCAAGCCCGTTCGCCTGATCGGCGCGTGCCTGCGCTGCACCGGCATGTTGGTCGGCCAGGCTTGCCGCAGAGTTTGCCCGCTGAATCCCTGCAGTCGCCCGCCCATCCACATCACGGATGTCGTTGGCGTTCTTCGACTGCAACTGGTCCAACTCGTTCACGCGATCCTTCACGGGATCGATCTGGCGATGGACCCACTTCTTGCGCGCAAACGGATTTACATGGCCCCAGAAGCCTTCCTTCGAATCCGGCGCAAGCGGCTGGCCGGTGGCATAGGTGCTGCTGTCGGCGGCATCCTGTCGCGCGGGCTGTGCTGCTGCCGGGGTGGCATTTTGCGCCTGCGCAAACGTCACAGCAGGCACAACCAGCAAGGCCGCAGCCAGCGCAAGTTGCGGAACGCGCTTTATCTCGATCTTTGGCATCATTTGTGAACTCCTTTGAAACCTGCGTTGGCCGAAATACAAACGCTGGGAGAAGCGTGGCGCGGCCAACGCACTCCTCCACCATGTGCACGAGGAATGCCAAATAAATTTGTCAATAAAATGAACGAGTTAGCGTCCACCCAGCTAAATGGAATTTTCGCGCTACGCAAAATATTCCCATAAGGGTCTGAAAGATTTGCCCGTTCTCCCGCCCGCCGGAAAGCATCCGGCGAACAGCGGGCGCACAGCGTGCCGACTTGTCGCCCTAGCGCGTTTCGGCCTGTACCAGTGTGATCTGTGGCGGCTGCGTATTCCAGGTGGTGGGCACGGTTTCAAAGATCAGCCGGAAGTCGCGCGTCTCCCCGGGGCTAATCGGCTCGGCAGAGATCGGTTCCAGGTCGACATAGGGCTGCCGGGTCCGGACCAGCGTCAACGGTACGGTTTGCCGCTGGGGCACGCTGCCGTCGTCGGCGCCAAAGGCAACCTGCACCACTGCCGCTTCCAGCGTCCTGCCGCCAGTATTGCGCACGGCCCCGTCCACATAGGTCACCTTGCCGCCGGTGCCGTTGGTCGCCTCCGACAGCGTCACATTGCCGAGTTGCACGTCGGCGGCGTAGGCATCGGGCGGCAGTGCCGCACCTGCATCGGCGGGCTTGTGCCGCAGTGTGGCCACGGCCACAACGGCCAGCACCAGCAGCACCGCACCCGCCGCCATGCCAATCACCTTGCCGGAAATGCCGCCGGACGCTGCCGGTTCTGTACTGAAAGAGGGTGCCATGGCCGCAGTGTACCGCGCCCGCCTTGTGACCTGTCCAGCCTTTGCAGCTTGTCAGCCTTCACGGCAGGAAGGAACACACAAGCGCGCGGCAGGCCGCGCCGCGCCCGCCTAGCGCCAGTCGTCGCGCATGCGTTCCTGGTGTGCCAGCACCTCGTCGAACTGTTCTGTCTTCTTCAGCACGATATCGCCGAACTCCTGCCCCTGCCGCAGCATCACCGCCTGCAGCCGCACCAGCTCCAGCAGCGCCAGAAACATGCAGATCAACGCCCCCTGCGAATGCGTATTCTGCAGCAGCCGCCGCAGCGAGGTGGGCTTGTCCTCCAGCATTAGCCGCCGCTTGCAGTACTCCAGCATCTGCGCGACCGTTACAGAATCCTCGTCCACATTCAGCACCGGCCGTTTCCGGATCCGGTCCAGGATGTCCGCAAACACCCGCGCCAGATCGCTGGTGTCCGCGGCAATTTCACGGTCGCCGGTATGCGCTTCCTTGAACTCTTTTGTGCCGGGGTTTGACCACGTCGCGTCTTCGATTTGCTGCTTCTGCAACAGCATCTGCGCCGCCGCCTTGAACCGCGCATGCTCCAGCAGCCGCTCCACCAGCTCGCGGCGCGGGTCCTCGATCTCACCGGCCGCCAGCAGCGATGCCTCGCGCGGCAGCAGCATCTTACTTTTAATATGGATGAGCAGGGAAGCGGTGTAGATAAAGTCCGCCGCCGAATCCACGTCCGCCTGCTTCAGGTGCTCGCAATACGCCAGAAACTGCTCCGTGATGCGCGCCATTGGGATGTCATAAATATCGATCGACTGCCGCCGGATCAGGTCCAGCAACAAATCCATCGGCCCGTCATACACCGCCCCCACCGACACCGAAAACGGCGATTGCGACGCCTCTTCCTTCGGCGTGTCTCTTTTTTGCGTACTCTGCTTTTTCGCTGGCAGTAATGGCGAAGGTTGCAGGATCAGCGGCTCGGTCTTCCCGCTCAAGGCAGTGTCCGCGACCGGCATCTCACCTCTCTCTGTCTCGCCAGCAGCCCGGCCCTGCATCTCGTCGTCCGAGTGGGACCGATCTACGTCGATGGTTGCGGGGTCGGACATCTGCCCCTAGTATGACTAATTCCGCTGAGGAAAGCCGGCCAGATTCGTGGCCGCCCACTATTGCTGCGCACCCGCTGTACATAGCGCCCGTGCTTTGGTCAGCAGTTCGGGTGAATACTTTTCCTGAATTTTTACAAACTTTACGCGGTCTTTCTGCGCGGTCGCCAGTAGGCCATCCAGGTTCTCTTGCGTCTCCAGCACCTCTTTCTGATCGAACGTGTAATGTTGATTTTCCACAAGGGTCAGCTTACCGACACTTTTCGTCGTGACCGCGACACCATAGAAGCGCCCACTTGTCTTATGACCCTCCGCAAAAATGACACAGCCGGAGTTGCCCGAAATCATCCCGAACGCCACGGGATTTACCTCCGGCTTATCTTTCGCGTAGAGCATCTCGGTTTTGCCCCCAGGTACATACCGCCAGCAGAAGCAACACCATGCGAATCCTGACAACCGATCGCCGAAATCTCATGAACACCACCTTGCGACCGAGTGTAGCGCGGTCGCAAGGTGGTGGGCGAAGCGAATAGCAGGCCTACAGTTCATCGACGTACGGATCGGTTGCCGACGGCGGAATATTCGGCGCGGGTTCCCCATCCCCTTCCGGCGTGAACTTGCTTTCGGGCGGGGCATCCGGATGCATCGGCCCTTGCGGCGCAAGGTTCGTGTTGTGACGCCGGTCGGCATCCAGCGCTGGCGGAACAGTGGTGTCGTCGGGAACAGGTTTCGTTGCGTCGGGCATAACGATCTCCGCCATCTAGGATGCACGCGCCTGCTGCACACCACCCCGCCTGGCCGAACACCGGCCCCGGCTCACAGCCCAATCGCGTCCCTCACTTCGCGCATCGTCGCATTTGCCCGCTCGTTGGCCCGCGCCGCGCCCGTGCGCAAGATGTCTCGCACCGTGTCCGGCCGTGCTTCAAAGCCCGCCCGACGTTCACGAATCGGCTCAATCTCACGCAGAATCGAGTCCGCGCACCAGCCTTTGCATTCAATGCACCCGATCCCGGCACTGCGGCAGCCGTCATACACCTTTGCCAGCACCTCCGGCCCGCTGAACACCTTGTGCAGGTCGCCCACCGGGCAGACATCCGGATCGCCCGGGTCTGTCCGCCGCACCCGCGCCGGGTCCGTCACCATCGTCTTCAGCTTTTTGCGGATGTCCTCCGGCGGCTCCGTCAGCCCAAGTGTGTTGCCGTAGCTCTTGCTCATCTTGCGCCCGTCCAAGCCGGGCAATTTCGGCGAAGGGGTCAGCAGGGCCTTCGGCTCCGGTAACAGCTGGTACTCCAGAGCGTTCTCGCTGATCTCCGCTTTCATCAACTCCTTGTCACTTTTCGCCGCCGCCACCTCCGGCGTGACTGCGCTTTCGTACAACTGGTTGAACCGCCGCGCCACCTCGCGCGTCAGCTCGATGTGCGCCACCTGGTCCTGCCCCACCGGCACAAAATCCGGCTTGTACAGCAGAATGTCCGCCGCCTGCAGCAGCGGATATCCCAGGAACCCGAATGTCGCCAGGTCCTTCTCCCGCAACTGCTCCTGCTGGTCCTTGTACGTGGGCACGCGCTCCAGCCAGCCCAGCGGCGTAAACATGCCGAAGAGCGTGTTCAACTCGCTGTGCGCCGGCACGTCGCTTTGCTTGAACAGCACGCACACCTCCGGGTCCAGCCCCGCACCAAGAAAGTCGAGCATCACATCCAGGCTCTTCTGCCGCAGGTCGCCCGGTGCCGCATAGTCCGTCGTCAGCGCATGCACATCCGCGATAAAAAAGTAGCACTCGTACTCATGCTGCAGCCGTACCCAGTTGTATAGCGCACCCATGTAGTTGCCCAGGTGCAGCCGTCCCGTGGGACGCATGCCGCTCAAAATGCGGCGCCGGCGTTGTTGGTCTGTCATGCGAGTTCGAGCATAGCCGATTTAGCCCGGCCCACGCCCGTTAAAGCCGGAACACACGCCATCACAGCCGGAACAGTAGTCGCAGCGAAAACAGGAGCACCGGCGTAAACAGGAAACCCATCAGCCGTCCGCCCACAAGGATCAGCAGCAGCAGCGAGAACCGGCCAACCTGGTCATACCTCTCGCGCCATCCAAACGGCAGAAAGTGCCGCAACACCCGCGATCCGTCCAACGGCGGAATCGGGATCACGTTGAACACCGCCAGCGACAGGTTCACCAGGATGCCGCAGAACAGCAGCAGAATGATCGCAAACACCGCGCCGCCCGGGTTCGCCGTGTCCAGCCCCAGTGCCAGCGCCACCGCGGTCGCCACCGCGTTCTTGCCGCCGGGCAGCACGTGCCGCACAAGCACCAGCAGAACCAGGCACACCGCCGCCGTCAGCAGATTGCTGGCCGGCCCGGCAAGCGTCACCAGAATGTCGTCCCGCCGGTAGTTCCGCAGATTGCGCGTCACCACCGGCGTCGGCTTGGCCCAGCCGATCAGCGGCAGGTGGCTGAACGCCGCGATCAGCGGCAGCACCACCGATCCCAGCGGGTCCAGGTGCTTCGCCGGGTTCAGCGAAATGCGTCCCAGCATCCGCGCCGTCTGGTCGCCGCACCGCGACGCCATCCACGCGTGCGCCGACTCATGCACCGTAAAGGCGAAGATCAGCGCCACAAATTCAAACAGGATTAAGACAAAGCTCTGGCTCATCGACGTCTCGCAAAAGTGCTAGGGTAGCTTAGCAGCAGGAGGCAATCGATGACCGCCACCATCTTTGAAGCCAAAACAAACCTGTCCGATCTCGTCCGGCGTGCCCAGGCCGGCGAAGAGATCATCATCACGTCGGGCCGCGACAAAAAACCGGTCGTCCGCCTGCAACCAGTTGACCCGCCACTGCCCCCCAGCGTCTCGGCATTATGCAGCAGCCCGATTTTGCCCTGTCAGATGCTTTCTGGGAGCCGTTGTCGGACGAAGAGTGTGGGCTTGCGGATAACCCGAACGATCCTCTCACCTGGACATTCGGCGGCAAGAAGGATTGACGGTCTTATTCGACACGCACGCACTTCTCTGGGCATCGGTCTTCCCCAATCGGCTCAGCCGCTCCTCAGCCAAGCTGGTGGAGGATCGGAACACAGTTCTGCTGGTCTCCGCAGCTTCGCTCTGGGAGGTATCCATCAAAGTTCGTGCTCGCAGGTTGGATTGAGCGAAGGACTTTGAAGCTGCCCTCCCAACTGTTCTTACAGACGCCGGTTACCAGCTTCTCGATATTGAAGCGGCAGTCTGCCTGCGAGCGGCACGCATGATCGGAACGCACAACGACCCGTTCGACCGCTTGATCGCGGCACAGGCACTTCACCTGGACGTGCCTGTTCTCAGCTTGGACACTGGCCTCGACACCTTCGGCGTCCGCCGCATCTGGTAAAGCGCTAGTCCAGCCCAAATACCGCATACACCTTCGCCGTTTCCGTCACCCGGTCCGGAACAATCGCCAGCGGTTCGGCCTTGCGCTTCACCGTCACGGACAGGGAGGCCGACGAGGTGTTCACGTAAAGCGCTGGTTATATTGCACCGGTTCCTGATTACTGGCATACAGCAGCTCCGACAGCTTTCCGCCCAGCCCCTTCGCCATCCGTTCTGCAATCTGCTGCGCGTTTGTCAGTGCCTTCTCCGCCGCTTCCGCCTGCAATGCGTCGCGCTTCTCCAGGCTCCACTGCACGTCGCCGCTGTTGTTTGCGCCGGCGCTGATTGCCACCTGCAGCAGGCTTGCCGCGCGGTCGGCCGGCACCGTCACCTGCCACGTCTGCGTCAGTTGAAACCGAAGCCCCTTGCCGTACCGCTTGTCGTCATCGCCGATCGGCTGCAGGTTCTGGCTGCGGCTGGCGATCGCGTCCTTCATTACGCCCGTTGCCATATGTTCGCCACAATCGCGTTGGACAGCCGCGATCCTTCGGCAAACGTCCCGTCGCTGTCGGCACCGTACACCACGAATCCCACACTCACCACAGCGGTGTCGGCCAGTGCAGACGCGCTTCCGCTGGTCGTAATCGCGACCGTCCGGTTGTCTTTGTTGATCTGGATCGTTTGGCACTGCACGGCCACGCAGACGGCACCAAAAATAAGCGGCATCAGGAAACGGAGCCGGCTCATCGCACACCTCGCAGCGGGTCGTGCTCAGCCGCGTGCAGCAGCCGGCTGAGCGTTTCCGGGTGTTTGCGCGCACGGTGCGCACGTTTGGCCTTCTCGTCGGGCAGTGGATGGCTCGGCGGCGGCGTGCCTACCCGGTCGCGTGCGTTGCTCTTCACGGCTTTCGTCACACTAAAGACCGTGGGCCGTCTCTTCGTTGGCCGTCTCTTTTTCGGCATGGAAACCTCCCACCCCACAGCATCGCACGCGCACAGCAGGCAGAATGCAAACGATTGTCACACAGGTCTAAAATCGCGAGTGGGGCAATGCCGCATGGAAGAACGCGACTTTTTCGACGAAAAGACCGAGCAGCGAATCCACACGCTGAACTGCACAAAATGCGGCGCCGCCGGCGACTACTCGCTGAGCTGGCTCGTCCGCCGCAAAAAGAAGCAGGTCCCCGGTCGCGCCGACGACCGGGACCGCGCCCGCTTTGCCAAAGCGCAAAGCTACATGGTGCTGCGCGACGACATGGCCACCTGCACCAACATCCGCTGCCGCAAGCGCTTTGAGCTCACCGGCCTCAAGACCATGGCCTTTCTCGATTAACGCCACATTCCCGGCACTTTCAGCCGTCGGCTATGTTCCGCAACAGCAAGCTGTGATGTACTAACGGTGAAGCAGTAAACGAATACTCGAGGTCGATACAAGCCATGGCGAATCTTCGGATACCGGCGGAAGAGCGTAACCTGACACCGGAACAGGTGGAATCGTTGGATGCGCGCAGCCGCCGCGGCCAACTCAGTCTTGTCATCGGCCTGCAAACATTGCTCATCACGGGCGTTCTTTCCCTCTGGGTCGGCCAGGACCTTACCTACTCGCCCGGCTTTCACCGGCCAATCTTCTTCTGGGCATGCATCACCGGCGGCGTATCTGTCACCAGCCTTTTATATGGTCTGGCGGTCCGCGGCGGCAAGCACGAATTTATGAGCTACTGACCCGCGAAACGTTTCTGGGTTCCCGCGCAACCGCGGCCAACTGCAACAACCCGTGCTCCCGGCGCGGGTTGTTTCGTTTACCTCGCAGACGCGCCGCGCGGCCCGCGCAACAAATACGTTTCCTGCGCATCGAATCCATGGACGGAAAGGAAACGTTGGCGACACTCGCGGTAAGCCCGGCGCTGGACACGGTCGGAGAATTGCGCCCGGTCCCCCTGCCATCCATCATGCCGATCGCATCGCAGGGTCGGTTGCGCGATCGCTTTGGCCGCGCCATCACGGATCTGCGCGTTTCCGTTACCGACCGCTGCAACTTTCGCTGCGTCTACTGCCGCTCCGGCGAGGACAGCTCCCAGCCCGCCGAACTGCCCATCGCCGACTATGCCCGCATGATCGGCCTCATGGTCGATCTCGGCGTTGAAAAGGTCCGGCTCACCGGCGGCGAACCGCTGCTGCGTCGCGGTCTCGTCGACCTTGTGCGCCACCTGCGCGGTCTGCGCACACCCTCCAACGAAGACAGCGCGACCGGCACACCCCTCGAACTCGCGCTCACCACCAATGGCCACCTGCTGGCCGGCATGGCACGCGACCTCAAGCTCGCCGGCCTTGATCGCGTCACCGTCAGCATGGACGCCGTCGACCCCGAAACCTTCGCACGCATCACCCGCGTTCCCCGGTCGTTCGACCGTGTGCTCGACGGCATCCACGCCGCGCAGGATGCCGGCCTGGGTCCCGTCAAGGTCAACTGTGTGCTGCTGCGCGGCTGGAACGACGACCAGATTGAGCTCTTCGGCGAGTTTGCCCGCCGCGAGCGTGTAGTGCTGCGCTTTATCGAGTTCATGCCGCTGGGTGAGGATCGCATCTGGTCGCCGGACATCGTCGTCCGCGAGGCGGAAATCGTTGAGCGTCTCAACCGCGTTGCACCGCTCGTCGCCCTGCCGCCCCACCAGCTCAGCGAAACCGCGCGCCGTTACGCCTTTGCCGACGGCACCGTCGAGATCGGGGTCATCGCGCCCGTCTCGCGGCCGTTCTGCGGCCACTGTTCACGCATCCGGCTTACCAGCGACGGCAAGCTGCGGACGTGCCTTTTTTCGCAGACCGACCACGACCTCCACGGGCGCATGGCTCGCGGCATGGCCGACGCGGCGCTCCAGCACTACATTCGGCAGGTCGTCGATCAGAAGGAGTTGCGCCACCACATCGGCGAGCCGGGTTTTCTCAAGCCGTCCCGCAGCATGGTACACATCGGTGGATAGTGTTCTCGAAAGGCATTCCATAATGAGCCTGGAAATCTTCCAGCGGCATTGCCCTTTTGTGGGACAGAAGATCTGTACACAGTGATCTAACGTTTAAGTGAGAGGATTGCTTCGGCAACTGGTGCCGGAACAAGCAGATCGAGCGGGGCCGCACCTTACAGAGCAGGGCCCGTCGGCGGAGATCGATGATCGGACGAACGACAAAGCGAGAGCGGCAGCGTGAACTTGCCATCACGCAGGCCCTGCAGCAGGACTACACCCAGCTGTTCGTGGACGTCGCGCGCGCACTCACCTCCACCCTCAAGCTTGAAGATGTCCTCACCAACATCATGGAAAAAATGGCCCAGTTCTTCGGCAACGAACGCTGGTCCATGATGCTCGTCGACAAGGAAAAAAACGAGCTGTACTACGTCATCGCGGTCGGCGAAGACTCCACCTCGCTCAGCGGCCTGCGCGTCCCCATGGGCGAGGGCATCGCCGGATGGGTCGCCCACACCGGCAATCCCATGGTCGTGCCAGACACCACGGTCGAGCCCAAATGGATCGAGTTCGAGCGCAAGCATCCCGGTCTCAACGTGCGCTCCATCGCCTGCCTGCCCGTTCGGTCCGCGCAGGGTGTCGTCGGTGTCATCCAACTGCTCAACTCCAAAATCGACCTGCTCTCCGACACCTCCATCCAGTTCCTGCGCGTCCTGTGCGACTTCTCCGCCATTGCTGTGCGCAACGCCGCCGACATGAAGCGCATCCACGAGCTCTCCATCACCGACGACTGCACCGGCCTGTTCAACGCGCGTCACCTCTACACCTCTGTCGCAGAGCTGCTTGAAACCGCCACCGACCACCCCTTTTCGCTCCTCTTTTTCGATATCGACCACTTCAAACGCATCAACGACGTCTACGGCCACCTCGTCGGCAGCCGCCTGCTGGCGGAGATCGGTGTCCTCGTCAAATCCTGGGCCGGCGCGGACAACCCTGCCTTTCGCTATGGCGGCGACGAGTTCGTGGTCCTCTTGCCCGACCACGATAAGGAACGCGGAACAGCCGTCGCCCGGTCGCTCTTCCGCTCCCTGCGCAAAGCGCGCTTTCTCGCGGACGAACACCTCCACCTCGAACTACGCGGATCGTTCGGCATGGCCACCTACCCGGAAGATGGCACCACCATCGACCGCATCATCAAATCGGCCGACGACATGATGTACCACGTCAAAGGCACCACCCGCGACAACCTGGCGGTCGCAGGCCACGGCACCCTCTTCTCTCCCGGCACCATCGACGCAGAGCTGGAACCCGCCCTGCCCGGCGAAGACACAGCCCCGCCAACTCAGAGCGCTACCCCGCCCGCCAAGGACACCGCCGATGCGGTCTCCGGCTTTCCGCCCGCCCCGTCATCGACCCCGGCAAACGACGTCGGTGGTACCTCCACTATCCGCCCGCCCTCAGCACTCGCAGGCGATCTCTTCTGACCCTGCCTCGTACGACCAGGACACCCTGGCACCTGTCAGGCCACATCCCTACTCCGAACCCGCCCCGCCCCGCCGCCGCTCCAGCGACGGTGCCTTGCGCGGCTCCGGCACGACCGCGTCCCGGTTCGGCCCCGCCGTCGGGTGCACGCCAAAATCCCACACCCCCAGGTTCACGTTTTTGCTGTCCAGCACCTCCAGCAGCGCATACTCGCCAAACGTAAGCGATTGTGCTGGTGTAATGCTCATCCAGTGCCCACCCGGCAGCGTCGCCGTCGTCGTGTTGATTACGTCCGCCTGCCGCTTTTGCTCACCCAGCAGGTTAATGGAAAAGCTCGTCACCACCCGGCTGCCGCGCCGCTCGTCCACCCGCACAAT
The DNA here is from genome assembly GCA_964244665.1 of uncultured Terriglobus sp. Taxonomy (GTDB): domain Bacteria; phylum Acidobacteriota; class Terriglobia; order Terriglobales; family Acidobacteriaceae; genus Terriglobus. The sequence continues at coordinate 2,245 of CAXTJO010000031.1, read as the reverse complement.
CGCATATCTGCTCGTCTTCGACACCTTCGTCGGCGTCAGGCCCCGCGCTCCATGCGTGTCCACCTGCAGCGCACCGGCGGGTGCCTCGTCCGCCGCTGGCCCTGTGTCGTCGTCCAGCCGCAGGTAAAGCACCGGGTCCGGCACATGCAGCTGAACCGCGCTCCGTTCGCCCTTCAGCTCCACCAGCTGGTGCGACGTCGACAGCGGATTCACCACCGCCCGTACCACGTTGTGCGTCGTCTGCCGGTTCAGCTCGCCGTCCGTCTGTTGCAGCACCGCCAGTTGCGGCTGGCCCTGAAACGTATCCAATGCCAGCACGCTATCCTCGTCCGGCAACCGCAGATCCTTGGCCACCTCCGGGCTCCGCGCCGCCCGCTCGGCCTCCTCGCGTACCAGTGCCGGGTCCAGCTCCGGTACATTCCCGCCCGTCGCCGCGGCAGCCTTGCGCTGCTCCCACAGGTGCGTCGCCGCCAGGTCCACATACTTCAACGGAATCTTTTCTTCCTCGCCCGCCCGCTCGGCGGACCGGTACACCACGTTCCGCCCCTCCACCCGGTAGTTCAGCACCACCTGGTACGACCCGTCCGTCAGGTACAGCCGGCTCCGGTGCAGCCCGTTGCCTGCGTCCGCTTCCGTCGGCAGCGCTTCGTGCTTTTGCGTCTGCCCCACCGCCGGCAGGCACAGCCCCCCGGCGCACACGGCAGCACACACGGCAACGGCAACGGTCTGCGTCAGCGCTCTCACGCACCGTTAGACGCATCGAACCCACGCCGCGTGCTGTGCAGTGTCACGCATCTTTTCCCGGCGGTCCTCCGCCGGTGCAATCCGCCCTCCAACAACCCGCATCTCACCGCACATGAGCGAGACAGTACGCGAAACGACTTTTCGGCTGGGCGGCGATCTTGAGATCAACCGCCTCGGCTACGGTGCCATGCGGCTTACCGGCGATGGCATCTGGGGACCCCCCAAAGATCCTGAAAACGCCAAAAAAGTCCTCCAGCGCGCCGTCGAGCTCGGCGTCAATTTCATCGACACCGCCGACAGCTACGGCCCCTACATCGGCGAAGAAACCATCGGCGAAGCCCTCAGCCCGTACAAGCCAGGCGTCGTCATCGCCACCAAGGCCGGCTTCGTCCGCACCGGCCCCAACATCTGGCGCATGATGGGAAAGCCCGACTACCTCGAGCAGGAAGTCCTCATGAGCCTCCGCCGCCTCAAGCAGGACCGCATCGACCTCTGGCAACTCCACCGCATCGACCCCACCGTCAAGGTCGAAGACTCCCTCAAGCCCATCGTCAAGCTGCAGAAGCAGGGCAAAATTCGCCACGTCGGCCTCAGCGAAGTCAGCGTCGCGGAGATCGAGCAGGCCCGCCAGATCCTCCCCATCGTCTCCGTCCAGAACGAATACAACATCGGCAACCGCAAAAGCGAAGCCACCCTCAACTACTGCGAGCAGCACGGCATCGCCTTTATCCCGTGGTATCCCGTCGCTGCCGGCAAGCTCGCGAAGTCGGGAGGACCACTCGACACCGCGGCAAAAAAGCACAACGCCACCGTCTCCCAGCTCTCACTCGCCTGGCTTCTCCATCGCAGCCCCGTCATGCTCCCCATCCCCGGCACTTCGTCTATCGCCCACCTCGAAGAAAACTGGGCCGCCCAGAACCTCGAACTCAGCAACGAAGAATGGGCCGAAATCGAATCCGCTGTCACCACCACCGCCGCGAAGTAACGGCAGCACGAAGTAGTGTTTGACAAATCCAGAGGACTAGATACTTCGGAGGGGCACGGCTTCAGCCGTGCCGTAAAACGTCTAGAACGACGGGGCTTCAGCCCCTGAGGGTCAGCTTTCTCTGCCATTGCCAAGGCATTCTTAATTCATCACACTCTACCCAGACCTTTTTTCGTTGAGGTATAACTCTGACTTTCGACCGGAGCAGGACAGCTTTACCGTCCTGCGCAGCGGACAAACCTGTTTCCTCCCGGAGGAGAACTACACCTCAAGGTAAACCGGTCTAATTCCCCACAACCCAAATCCCGGCAAGCCCCGCCCCGCCACCGTGCGTCCACCCTGTGCCCCATGTCCCGCTTCTGGGACATGGGTTCCAACCGCTTCACCCCGCCAACCATCACCCTGTGCCCCATGTCCCGCTTCTGAGACATGGGTTCCAACCGCTTCACCCCACCAACCATCACCCTGTGCCCCATGTCCCGCTTCTGGGACATGGGTTCCAACCGCTTCACCCCG
>CAXTJO010000030.1:0-35422 GCA_964244665.1 uncultured Terriglobus sp. | reverse complement strand
ACTATCCGCGTCCCCCTGCCTTCCGGCGACACCGGCCTCTTCGCCGCACTTCGCGACCGCCTCCAAAAAGCCGCCCGCCCACCAGACCCGCCGGCAGCGCTCTAGGTAGTTATCTGAATCCAAATGGCCCAGATTTGTCGGAGGTGGCACGGTTTCAGCCGTGCCATAAACTTCCTCAAAACGGCAGGACTCCAGGTAGTGTTTGATGAATCCAAACGGGCCGGTTCTTTCGGAGGGGCACGGCTTTAGCCGTGCCATAAAGCTCTTCCATACGGCGGGGCTTCAGCCCCATAGATGTTAGCTTTAGAACTCCGCAACAGCCAGAGCCGATCCGTCAGACACTGCCTACTCTACCGCCCCGCCCCCGCCATCGTCTCCGCCAGGCTGTCCAGCGACAGCGACCGCAGCAGATTCCGTCGCATCCCGCTGTACACCCCGTCCAGCGCCCGCACCGCACCCTCCACCCACTCAAAACTCACCTGCTCCGCCATCCGCTGCAGCTCTGCCTGCACATCGATATTCTGCACCAGCCCCGGCGCGCCCTCACAGAGCAGCAGCGCATCTTCCAACAGGCTTGCCAGCGCCCGCAGCATCGCCGTCGTCTTCGCCTGCCCCTCTGCCCCGGCGCGGTATGTCTCCGTCATCTTGAACAGCTCGGTGTGCTCCGTATCGTCCACCGCCCGCCGCAGCAATACCAGCGCATCCGCCCGCGCCCGCAGGTATTCCTCCAGATCGAATCCCAACGCGCGTCCCGCCGCACCCTGCGCCAGCCGTGCCACCAGCTCCCTCTGTTGCGGTCGCAACTCCGGCCTCCGCTCCGCCAGCAACTGCCCCAGCTCCTCCGTCGCAATCGCGTGTAACCGCACCACCGCGCACCGCGACCGGATCGTCGGCAGCAGCTCGCCCACATGCTCCGCCAGCAGCATCAAGTGCGCATGCGCCGGCGGCTCCTCCAGCACCTTCAGCAGGCTGTTCGCCGCCTCTTTCATAAACGCCGCCGCCGTAAAAATCGTCACCGACCGCATCGCCTCCACCGGCAGGCGGTACACGCCCGCAATCAGGCTTCGCACCTGCCCCAGCTTAATCAGCAACTGCGGCGGGTCCGGCGGAATCACCAGCACCGCCGGGTGTGTCTGCAGCAGGATGCGCGTCTCCTTCTTGTCCGCGTCCCGCATCTCCTCCCGCGCCGCCACCGCCTCGGCCACCCGCGTTTCCAGGTCGAACATCTCCGCAATCCGCACGCAGTTCCGGCACCGCCCGCAAAAGTCCGCCATCTCGCCTTCCGCCGACGCCGCCCGTGGCTGCACCTCGCACAGCAGCGCCATCGTCAGCAAGAGTGACAGCGTGTATTTTCCTGCCCCCCGTGGCCCCGCCAGGATCAGTGAATGCGGCAACCGCCCCGCCGCAATCGCCCGCCGCAACTGCTGCACCTGCGCCCGGTTTCCAAGAAATTCCTCAAATTGCATCGGCGCGTTCACCCCACCAGCATACTGTCCGCACCGCCGGCCAACTCCGGCAGCGCGAACGCCACAATCGTCCTCCCGCCGCCCAGCTCCGCTGTCAACCGCTCCTCGACCTCCGGCTCCGGCAGAAACATCTCCCCTGCCTCCACCTCGGCCGCCGTCGCCCCCTGGTAGCAGAGCTCACACACCCCCAGCCCTTCCTCCGTCCGCACCGGCGGACCAAATACCCGGCACGTCATCGGCCGCGCCGCATACAGGTCGCACCGTCCCGTCAGCGGGTCCAGCACCGGGCACACCTCCTCGTTCCCAAACTCCTCAAACTGCTCCTTTGCCTCCGCATCTTCCGCCAGCAACCCCGTCGCCACATCCCCTGGATACTCCGCCGCCAGCCGCCCCTGCGACGCCACGACCCGCGCACGCATCCGCTCCGCCGCATCGCCGGGCAACGCCGCAAACCCCGCCCGCAGCCGCGCCGCATCCAGCATCGAAATCGCAAACGTCCCCGTACAGCACTGGTTGCATCCCGCCCGGCACGCCAGGTACGCCCCGCCCCGGCGCTTCGCGTCCACAAACGCCGCGTCTACCGCCGCCAGAAATCCCGCGTCCGTCCACACCAGCAGGCTCGGCTCGACACCCACAGACACCTCCCTCAAGCAGCCGCCAACGGCTCCCCAAGCACCCGCTCGAACACCGCCGGCACGTTCCCCAGCCGCCGCTCCACATCGAACGCCCGCGCAATCCGTTCCGGCGACAGCCTTTGCGCAATCTCCGGCTCCGCCACCACCAGCTCCCGAAAGACCAGGTCCTCCGTCCAAGCCCGCATCGCCACCGTCTGCACCGCCCGGTACGCGTCCTCCCGGCTCATCCCCGCCTCAGCCAGGTCCAGCAGCAACTGCCCGCTGAACACCAGTCCCCCCGTCGCGTCCAGGTTCCGCCGCATCCGCTCCGGATATACCAAGAGCCGGTCGATCAGATCCGTCGCCTTCGCCAGCGTGTAATCCGCCAGCGTTGTCTGGTCCGGCAAAATCACCCGCTCCGCCGAACTATGCGAAATATCCCGCTCATGCCACAGCGCCACATCCTCAAGCGCCACCTGGGCGTTCGCCCGCATCACCCGCGCCAGCCCGCAGATATTTTCCGCCGTAATCGGGTTCCGCTTGTGCGGCATCGCGCTCGACCCCTTCTGCTTCGGATTGAAAAACTCCTCCGCCTCCCGCACCTCCGTCCGCTGCAGGTGCCGCACCTCCGTCGCAATCTTGTCCAACGACGACCCCACCAGCGCCAGCGCCCCCACATACGCCGCATGCCGGTCCCGCTGCAACACCTGCGTGCTGATCGGCGCCACCTCCAGCCCCAGCCGCCGGCAAATCTCCTCCTCCAGCGCCGGCGTAATCGTCCCGTAGCTGCCCACCGCGCCGCTCAGCTTGCCAACCCGCATATCCTCGGCAGCCGCTTTAAACCGCTTGATATTCCGCTGACACTCGCTCCACCACAGCAGCAGCTTCATCCCAAACGTCGTCGGCTCCGCGTGCACCCCGTGCGTCCGCCCAATCGTCGGCACCCGCGCAAACTCTACCGCCCGCCGCCGCAACACCGCCGCCAGCGCCTCCAGCCCCGCCAAAATCCGCTCTGACGCCTCCCGCAACTGCAACGCCTGCGCCGTATCCACCACATCCGTCGACGTCAGCCCAAAGTGCAGCCACCGCGCCTCCGGCCCCACGTTCTCCGCCACATTCGTCGTAAACGCAATCACATCGTGCCGCGTCTGCTGCTCAATCTCCCGGATTCGCGTCACTGAAAACGCACCCCGCTCCCGGATCGCCCGCGCTGCCTCCGCCGGCACAATCCCTGCGTCCGCAAGCACCTCGCTCGCCGTCGCCTCCACTTCCAGCCAGCACCGGAACCGTGTCTCGTCAGACCAAAGGGCACGCATCTCGGGGCGGGTGTAGCGATCGATCAAAGCGGGTCGTCTCCAGGCACGGCGTAAGCTCAAGTCTAATGGAAGGCTCCTCCACAAACGGCCCAACCCCCGCCGCCGTCACCGAACAAACCCCTGCAGGCACCCTGCAGCCTGAAGCCGTCAACGGCTCCACCGACGCCCCCCTCGCCTCCAAAACCACCCTCCTCGGCGACTACTCCGTCGACAGCCGCATGCTCCTCGTCTCCGCCGTCGCCATCCTCATCGGCACCCTTTCCGCCGTCCTCGCCTGGATCCTCCTTCGCCTCATCGCCCTCGGCACCAACCTCTTCTACTTCCACCGCTGGGCCTTCCTCGACGTCGAAGCCGGCGACCATCCCCATAGCTGGTTCGCCCCCTTCGCCCCCGCTATCGGAGGCCTCCTCGTCGGCCTCATCGCCCGCTACCTCTCCCCCGCCATCCGCGGCCACGGCATGCCCGAAGCCGTCGAGGCCGTCGTTTTCGGCGGCGCCAAGGTCAAGCCCCGCGTCGCCCTCCTCAAACCCATCGCCACCGCCATCTCCATCGGCTCCGGCGGTCCCTTCGGCGCAGAAGGCCCCGTCATCGCGTCCGGCGGCGCCATCGGCTCCCTCATCGGCCAGTTCCTCCCCGTCACGGAAGCCGAGCGCTCCGTCCTCATGGTCTGCGGCGCCTCCGCCGGCATGGCCGCCGCCTTCTCCTGCCCCCTCTCCGCCGTCCTGCTCGCCGTCGAACTCCTCCTCTTCGAGTGGCGTCCCCGCTCCCTCGTCCCCGTCGCCTTCGCCTGCGCCACCGCCGGTGCCGCCCGACGCCTCCTCCTCGGCCCCGGCCCCATCTTCCCCATGGCCTACACCACCGCCCCCATGCTGCATGAAAGCATGCTCGGCGCCGTCTTCCTCGGCCTTCTCTGCGCCTTTGTCGCCGTCGGCCTCAGCCAGGCCATCCACTGGGTCGAGCACTTCTACGAAAAGCTGCCCATCCACGGGATGTGGTATCCCGCCATCGGTGGCCTCTTCGTCGGCCTCGGCGGCCTCGCCTTCCCCCGCGCCCTCGGCACCGGCTACGACGTCATCCGGGAGTTCACCAACGACACCTTCACCTGGAAGCTCATCGCCGGCGTCCTCGTCATCAAGGTCCTCGTCTGGATCGTCTCGCTCGCCTCAAACACCGCCGGCGGCATCCTCGCCCCGCTCCTCATGATCGGCGGAGCCCTCGGCGCGGCCTTCTCCCACCTCCTCCCCCAGCTCCCGCCCGGCGGCTGGGCCGTCGTCGGCATGACGGCCCTTCTCGCCGCCGCCATCGGCGCACCCCTCACCTCCGCCATGCTCGCCGTCGAGCTCACCCACAACGGCGGCCTCCTTCTGCCCGTCCTGCTCGCCTGCACCACCGGCTACGCTATCTCCGTCCTGCTTCAGCGCCGCTCGCTCCTCACCGCCGGCCTCGTCCGCCACGGCCGCCACCTCTCCCGCGAGTACGGCGTCGACCCCCTCGAACTCATGAGCGTCCAGCAAGCCATGCACACCTCCGTCTACGCCCTCCCCCAGCACGCCACCCGCCTCGACGCCGCACTCTGGCTCCAAACCATCAACGAACGCGGCAGCAGCTCCCATGACCACTGGCAGCGCATCTTCCCCATCCTGTCAGACACCGGAGACCTCCTCGGCCTCCTCACCCGCACCCAGATGATCGCCGCCGCCGAAGGCCTTGACCCCACCCTCGACCAGCAGCAACTCGTCCTCCCCCTCCGCGATTACGGCCTCCCCGACCCCGTCGCCCTCTCCGCCTCCGCCACCCTGCGCTCCGCCGCCGAAACCATGGGCACCTCCGGCCTCACCGCCTACCCCGTCCTCGACGACACCGGCCACTTCGCCGGCATCCTCACCGTCTCCGACCTCCTCCAGGCCCGCGTCCACACCGCCGCACGGGAAGGGAACCGCACCCGCATCCTCACCGCCCGCTGGCCCTTCCGCCGCCCCACCCCCATCCCCCCGTCCAACTAGACCTTCCTGTTGAGATAGCTCTGTCATCTCGACCGGCACAGGACAGCTTTACCGTCCTGTGCAGCGAGACTGTAGGCAGTGTCTGACGAATCCAGAACAGACGGGCCTTTCGGCAGGGCACGCTTCCTCCTCGCCATGGAAGCGCCCTTTCAGGGCCAACGGCCCGTCGCATAACAGCCTGGGCCGAAGGCCCAGGTAGGCATTGTGGAGTAAACATCAAGCGCTGAAAGCGCGGCGCAACAATTCGCTCCACACCAGCGAAAACCTCAGGTGCTACAAAACGTTCAAAACAGAAGTTCGTTTTATTTGACGAATCGACAGGGTACTCATACTCGAAGGATCACAGCTCAGCCGTGCCATAAGCCCGTCAAAACCGATGGCTTTAGGGCTGCGTCTGACAAAATCCAAAAAGGCCGGCGTTCTCGGACGGGCACGATTTCAGCCAGGCCATAAACCTCTTCAGAATGACAGGGCTTTAGGCAGTGTCCCAAATGGGCCGGGTTCTTCGGAGGGGCACGGCTTCAGCCGTGCCACAAACCTCCTTGGACAGCGGGGCTTTAGCCCCTGAGGTAAGCTCCCTTTCCATCGCCACAGCATTTCCACTCATCAGAACTACCTTGAAGCGCAGCGCAATCCGTCGCTGCCCACCTACCCTGCAACGATGGAGAACTTGCCGAAATGCAGCGCCGGCTATTGGGTCTGGTTGAGTCACCGCAGAGTGTTTACACCACGAACGTAGCCAGCGCTGCAACGTAGACAGCCAGTTCAGCGCAAATGAAAGCTCACCACTGATGGGTGGTCGAACAGCCTACGTGCCTGAAAACGGCTGTTCAGTGTACAACGTTCCTATAAATGGACTGGATGCTGAGAAAGAAAGTCTTTCCGGCAAGCCGCTACCGCCAAGGCTGCAGTATTCGCGGGCGGAGAAGCCTCGGTAGGTTTACCTAGGGCTAGAATCCCGTCCACTACGCCGAACCGCGCAAGGCTCGGATCCGGGTAGATGCCGAATGGACGATTTTTATCTTTGTCCGGAACTCCTCCCGAGAATGCGCCGCAGCCTTTATCGTTCATTATCCAAGCCTGCCCTCCCGCACTCGTCACTTGGATTGAGAACAGCTGGTTAGGAGCCAAATACATCGCCGCCGTTTTATGACCTAACTTAGGATCTTTCAAGCCATGGACGTTGCCGGTGAGTACCAAGACAATATCTTCGGATTGTGTGCGTTCCAGAGTCAAAAGAGCGTGACCCATTGCCTCATCATCCGCCGCTGGTGAAGAGGCAAAGGCATCAGGATCGACGATCGCCTTTACTCGCAACGCGGGGTACTGTGCCTTCAATTTACGTAACTGAAGTAGCAGTTCCAGCATCGCTTGGCTGGTGCGTCCATCGTAACTCCCGCGCCAGTCTGGCTGTTCGAGCAGGGCATGCTCGGCTGCCTTTTGATCTTCAGAGCCCACCACGGCATCGATGGCAGCCTGCTCTGTGCTTGGTCGCTCAAGAGCCACTGTGACCTGGCGGCCATGAGCAAGAGCATCACACACCAAATCGCCGAATACGGCAGGAGTTTCGACAGTGCCATGCGTCTCGCCGAGCCACACCCAGCGGATCGAAGTACGAGACCAGAGCTCCGCTGCTCCAGGTATCGACTTGCACGTGGCAAAAACCGGGGAGGCTGTTGCAGTGGACAAGCTGATAGCAAGCGCTAGTGCATTGCTCATGAGTGCGGCCTCGGTCGGCTAGAGTATACGGCAGCCGCGTTTTGCCAACACCAACCGCAAGTCCGGCCGGCGGTGAACCTAAATTTTTTGCGTTAAGGTATAGCTTTGTCATTTCAACCGGAGCAGGACAGCTTTACCGTCCTGTGCAGCGGAGAAACCTGCTTTCCTCATCGACTAGGAATACACCTGGAGGTAAACCGGTCTAAACCGCACGAACACGTAATCTGTCCGGAGCAATAAGACTCAGCCTCCCTCCACTACTCCGCCACCCCAAATAAAACCGCCATCTCCCGATGCAAAAATCCCTGCCCCGGCCGGTACGGCTGAATCCACTTCCCATCCAACACAAACTGCGGAATCGCTTTCTTTCCCACGTTCTCCAGCACTTCGTCCGCCGCGCCCGGCGTCCTCTCGATATCGATCTCGCTATACGCGATCTTGTACTTATCCAGAAAGCGTTTTGCCTCACGGCAATCACGGCACCAGCCTGCGGTATACACGGTCAAACTCATACCGTCCATTGTACTTCGGCTCCTACTGCTCGTGGTAACTCCGCATCAGTCCGCCGTCGATCACGTATGTCGACCCCGTCACGTACGCGGCCTCATCGCTCGCCAGAAATGTCGCCAGATTCGCAACATCCTCCACCGTCCCCATCCGCCCCAGCGGTATGTTCGCCAGGAGCCCCTTCAACTCCGGCCCATTTGCCATCATCCTCGCGTTGATCGGCGTGCTGATCGCCCCCGGCGCAATATTGTTCACCGTGATCCCCTTCGGTCCAAGCTCCACCGCCAGGTCTCGCATCAGCATGCGCAGCCCACCCTTCGCCGCGCAGTACGTCGAGAAATGCGGAAACACCATGTCCTCGTGCACGCTGCTCATGTTGAGCACGCGCCCCGGCATCTGCGCCGCCAGCAGCCGCCGCACAAACGCCTGCGTCGTAAAAAACGGCCCTTTCAGGTTCACCTGCAGCACGGTGTCATAGTCGGCCTCGGTCACATCCGCAAAGTCCCCGCCCTTCTCCACACCCGCGTTGTTCACCAGAATGTCCGCCTTGCCGAACGCCGTCCACGCCGCGTCCACCAGCGACGCCACCTCCATCGGCTTGCTCACGTCCGCCGCGTTGATAATGGCCTTCCCACCCGCCTTTTCGATCTGCTGCTGCGCGCTCACCGCCCCGGCATCGTTGCCGAAATAGTCGATCACCACCGCCGCACCCTCCGCCGCAAACCGTAAAGCAATCCCTTGCCCAATGCCCGACGACGCACCCGTCACAATCGCAACCTTACCTGCCAGCTTCCCATCACTCATGCCACCGTCTGATGCGCAGCCAATACACAGGTGTTTCCACCACCCCATGAAACTTCGCCAACAGTGCCCGTCCACGCCGCGTAATGCCCCATTTCTCACTTCTAAAACATGGTTCCATCCTCTGCCGGGTGCCCCATGTCCCGCGTTTGGGACATGGGTCTCCACCCTCACCCCTACACCCCGCGCGCGCGCCTCACCCGAAAAAACGCAGACAACATCTCCCCGCACTCCTCCGCCAACAGACCCGCCTCCACCTGCACCCGATGATTCAACCGCGGATGGTTCATCACCTCCAGCACCGAACCGCAAGCCCCCGCCTTCGGGTCCGCCGCCGCGTATACCAGCCGTCCCGCCCGCGCATGCAGGATCGCCCCCGCACACATCGCACACGGCTCCAGCGTCACAAAAAGCTCACACCCTGTAAGCCGGTAGTTCCCCAGCCGCCGCGCCGCCGTCCGCAATGCCACCACCTCCGCATGTGCCGTCGGATCGCTGTCCCGGATCACCCGGTTCTGCCCACGCCCCACCACCTCGCCATCCAGCAGCACCACCGACCCGACCGGCACCTCGCCCAGGCCCGCCGCCTCCTCCGCCTCCCCCATCGCCAGCCGCATCGCCTCCACATCGCTCACAGGCCAAGTCTACTTGCCCGCCTCTATCGATCGTCGACGACGCAATAAGTGGGTGCCACAAAACTTGTGCAACATCACCTAAACCCAATCGAATGACGATTTTGCATGTAACCCCAACCGAATGACGATTTTACCAAGCAGACCCTTTAAAATGAAGAATTTAGCACGGGGGGAGGGGAGGGGAGCTACTCCGGCTCCTGCTGCGTCAGGCAGTGCAGCGCACCCAAACCCCAGATCAGGTCACCGCAGTGGATACCAACCGTCCGCCGCTCCGGAAACTGCTCCGCAATAGTGTTCAGCGCCACCCTGTCGTTCGCATCGTTGAACGTCGGCACCAGGACTAAGTCGTTGGCAATATAGAAGTTGGCGTAACTCGCCGGCAATCGTTCGCCATCGAACACCACCGGCGCGGGCATCGGCAGCTCGATGACCCGCCACGGCGCCCCACTGCTCTGTCGCGCCGTCCGCAAGCGGTCCAGGTTTTCCGCCGACGGCAGATGATTTTCATCCGCCACATTGTGCTCGGTCGCCAGCAAAATCGTATCCGCCGCCACGAACCGGGCTATGTCGTCCACATGCCCGTGTGTATCGTCGCCCGCGCACCCACGGTTCAGCCAGACCACCTGCTCCGCTCCCAGGTACTCCCGCAACACCCCCTCCATCTGCTCCCGGCTCACCCCTGCGTTTCGCTGCTGCACCTCGCTCAGCAGGCACTCCTCCGTCGTCAGTAGCGCGCCCGCACCGTTCACATCGATGCTGCCCCCTTCCAACACGATCCGCCGCTCCTCGCTACCCAGCGTCACCGTCGGCTCGAATCGCCGTGCCCCCCGCAACTCCGCAACATGTTTCGGAATTAGGTCGTCATTGTGCCAGTTGGGGTACTTCGCCCACGCATTGAACTTCCAGTCCGTCAGCGTGGAATCGCCTTCACCATTGCGAACGAAAATCGGCCCCGAATCCCGCAACCAGATGCGATCCGTACGCCAATAGTGAAAGTGCAGCCGCGCCAGGTTCGTACCAGCCCGCAACAACACGCGTCGCGCTCTCTTCTCCGCGCCCGCATCATTCACCAGGATATTTACTTCTTCCACCTGCGACAGGTGCCGCACAATCTCCGAGTACACCCACGGAATCGGCTGAAACTTGCCCGGCCAGTCCTCCGCATTGTGCGGCCAAGCAATCCACGTCGACCGATGCCGCTCCCACTCCGCCGGCATACGATACCCAAGGCTCCGTGGCGTCTCCCGTGTCTCACTCATCCGACCAGAAACCTCTTCCCCACGCCCTCGTATGCATCAATTCTCCGGTCGCGCAAAAACGGCCAGTGCTGCCGTGTCGTTTCGACCAGCTTTGAATCCAGCTCCGCGTAAAGAATCTCTTCCCGGTCGTGCGAGCCCTGCGCCACAATCCTCCCGAACGGATCGGCAATAAAGCTCCCACCCCAGAACTCGAGCCCGGCCCCTTCCGGCCCGCGCAGCACCTCGCCGTTCAGCAACACGTCCCCTTGCTCATGCCCCACGCGGTTCACCGCACAAACCCACACGCCATTGCTGATCGCATGCGCCCGCTGCGTAATCTGCCACGCATCGTACTGCGCCTGCCCAAACTCCGCTTTTTCGCTTGGATGCCACCCGATCGCTGTCGGAAAAAACAGCGTCTCCGCCCCGCGCAACGCAGTAATCCGAGCACCTTCCGGATACCACTGGTCCCAGCACACCAGCGTGCCGATATTCCCCGCGGTCGACTGCAATGCGCGAAAGCCCAGGTCCCCCGGCGTGAAATAAAACTTCTCGTAATAGAGGGGATCGTCCGGAATGTGCATTTTGCGGTACACATCCGCGATGCTGCCGTCCTTCTCCAGTGTCACTGCGGTATTGTGATACAAACCGGGCGCGCGGCGCTCAAACAAGGGTGCAATCACCACTACCCGATGCTCCCGCGCCATCCCCCCGAGCCGCTCCGTCGTGGGCCCCGGAATCGACTCCGCCAAACTAAACAGCGCGTGATCCTCTCGCTGACAAAAATACTGCGCACCAAACAACTCAGGCAGGCAGATCAGCGTGGCACCAGCCTTGGCCGACTCTGCTACGCGTTCACATGCCTTTGCAAGATTATTGGCGATGTCCGGTTCGCAGCTCATTTGGACGAGCGCAACGCGAGTGGTACTCATGTCCAACTCCTTTCCGCTCTCACAGGCTGCTACTGCATTACCGCGTGGATGTCTGCCGCAAGCTGATCCACGCGCTCCACTTTGCTGTCCCACGCAAACATAAAGCGCGCACCACCTCCAATAAAGGTGTAAAAACGCCAGCCCCGTGCACGCAGAGCGGCAAGGCGATCTTCCGATGTCAGCAGAAACACGGCATTGGCCTCGACCGGAAACATGATCTTCACGTTCGGCACATTCTGGATCGCCGAGCAAAGTCGTTGCGCGCATGCATTTGCGTGAAGGGCGTTACGCTGCCACGCGCCACTCTCCAGCATGCCGATCCACGGTGAACTCAAAAAGCGCATTTTGCTGGCAAGCTGGCCAGCCTGCTTTACGCGATAGTCGAAATCGAGCGCCAGCTTTTTGTCGAAAAAGACGACTGTCTCGCCGATTGCCATGCCGTTCTTGGTGCCACCGCAGCACAATACATCTACACCGCTCTTCCACGTAATTTCGGCTGGCGTGCAGCCAAGTGAAGCGACTGCATTGAAGAAGCGTGCGCCATCCATGTGGAGATGCATCCCGTGTGCGCGTGCAGCCTCGGCAAGATCCTGCACCTGCGCCGGGGAGTAAACGCGGCCGGTCTCAGTGGATTGCGTGATGGTTGCAACCTTGGGGCGGGGGAAGTGTATGTCCGTGCGGCTGGTTGCAAGGGCTCGCAGCGCATCCGGCGTCAGTTTGCCATCCGCGGAGGCTGCGGTCAGTAGCTTGGAACCGTTTGAGAAGAACTCCGGCGCGCCACACTCATCCGTCTCCACGTGCGCCGATTGCGTGCAGATGACGGAGTGGTAGCTCTGACATAAGGAGGCTAGTGCAAGCGAGTTGGCGGCTGTCCCGTTGAAGACGAAGAAGACCTCACACTCTGTTTCAAAGAAATCGCGGAAGGCGTTTGATGCGTGAGTCGTCCACGGGTCTTCGCCATAGGCTGTGGCATGGCCTGAGTTCGCCTCAGCCATTGCGGCCATGGCTTCGGGACAGATACCGGCGTAGTTGTCACTGGCGAACTGCTGCGAGATGTCGGTGGAACGGTGAGGCATGATGCCTTTCAGATGCATGGTGCACTGCTCAAGCGCAGAGGAAGGGCGCTGACCAAAGCCAGCGCCCTTGTCAGGCTGTAAATACACTCTATTTCTCGTCGTCGTCGAAGATCAGGATGGCTGCAGCGATAGTCGTCGTCCACAGGCCTTTCTTGTCGCCCACTGCGCTTTGTGTCACATTTGCCGTGCGGACGATCTTGTTTGAGATGCGATAGATCTCCTTCTTCTCGTCCCAGCTCTTCTCTGGGTCGAACTCCACGTCGAGCGTGGTCGCCAGCATTTCAGCTGCAAGCTCTTCCGCGTAGTCGCCGGCTTGTTCTTCCGTCTCACCGAAACTATGGTGCTCCGACAGATACCCATAGGTGTTCCGGTCTGTAGGAATTGCGACACCAATTGACGAGACGACCAGGCGATGTGCTTCGCGCGTGCTGTTTTCCGCTACGACGGCGAACACGACTTCACCCGGATTCAGGTATTTCAAACCCTCCTTACGTGTGATCATTTTGCATTTTGGCGGAAAGATGGAGGAAACGCGTACGAGATTCTGCGCCGCTATACCGGCATCACGCAGCGCCATTTCGAAGGAGGTAAGACGTTCTTTGTGTCTACCGACGCCCTTGGTAAAAAACAGGCGCTTGGGAACCATATTCATGCCCAACTTGGTGGTCCTCCAGAGGAGTGCGCAGGAGACGAAATCCTGGCAGATGAGCCGTGCGAGCCCGGGGTTTGGCGTTGCGGCGGATGCGGTTATTGCAGGCTTACTGCGTCGAAGGCCCTGCGAACGGCGCCAGCGCAGGCTTTCTGCGGATCGGTGCCAAAGCCCTGGCACCCGATACAAAATATCATACCGGGTCAGACGATCTCCGACCGCATTGTGTGAATTTGTCATATGCGACGTTTAAACGGCCCCGTTCACACGAGCGGTGTTTCAGGAATTCATCTGCTATTTTTAGTGCAGCGATTCGCGCCGTTTACGGCCTGTTTCGTTCAGATTATCCAGAATCAGATCCCAATTGACCCGGCACCCTCGGCGCAGCCGGGCTGTGTTTAGAAAGAGGACCAACGATGGCAGGCATGTACCGTGACTTTCTCGAGATGTCATATGAAGAACTCGAAGAGAAGAACCTTGCTTTGAAGGATGCTCGCAAAGCACGCGTGGATGTCGGTAAGCTGCAGGAAGCGCGCCTGAAGGATTTGACCGATACCAAGGGCATTAAGGCAGTCACGGTGCTGTTCAGCGACCTGGAAGGTCGCCTGCACATGCTGGACTATGACCGCAAATTTCTTGTGGGCAGCTACGACAACCTGACGTTCGATGGCTCCTCCATTCGCGGCTTTACGGCGCAGAAAGAGAGCGATCTGCGCCTTGGTCTTGATTGGAGCGCCTTCTACTGGACGCCCGCGGATGTGTTCGGCGCCGGCAAAGTCATCGTTTTCGGTGAAGTGATCGATAAGAATGGCAGCCCCTATGCGGCCGATCTTCGCGGCATCTTGAAGCAGTACGCCGGTGAGCAATTCAAGAGCAACGGGTATACGCTGAACGCCGCCAATGAAATTGAAGGCTTTCTGTTCGACGGCGTGGATGCAGAGCAGAGCTTTGTTAAAAGCGGCACCTTCGACTATGTGAACGGTGGCGGCTATTATCATTCGCTGCCCGGCGATCCTCTACGCGAATTCATCGATACTTCCGCTGAAATCCAGCGGGCGATGGGGTTTGAAAACGAAAAGGATCACCCCGAGGTCGCGCCTTCGCAGTTTGAAATCAATTACACCTACGGAGAGGTGGTTACGGCTGCGGACCAGATTCAGTTGTACAAACTGATTTGCCGCCAGGTAGCCACGCAAATGGGCATGACTGCCACATTTCTACCGAAGCCAGTTACGGGCGTGAATGGCAGCGGTATGCACACCAACGTCTCCATCACGAAAGACAAAAAGAATCTGTTTTTCGATGCTGCGGGCGAAGAAAAAATGTCGAAGATGGGTTGGGACTTTATCGATCGCATCCTGACACACGGCAACGACCTGTGCCTGCTGCTGAATGCCAGTGTGAATGCCTACCGGCGGCTTGATCCACATTTTGAAGCGCCGAACCAGATCAAAGCCTCCGCCACCGACCGTGGTTCAATGGTTCGTATTCCACTCGGAAATGAGAAGTCGGCTCGCGTCGAAGTACGTTCGGTTGGGCCCGACGCGAACCCCTACGCTGTGCTGTATTCCGTGTTCAAGACTGGTCTTGACGGCGAAACCTCGACAATCCAAAACCTGCGTCAGGCAGAGCGCTATCTACCGGATAACATCTACTCGGCCCTCGAAGACTTCCGGAAATCCGCGTGGACTGGCAAACTGCTGGGCGAGGATGTGAAGGCGCGGTATTCCGACCTGAAGCAGGCATCTGCCGATCGCTGCGCGCGGCTGCTTGGAACTGTGGTGAAAGCGCCGGAAATACAGTTTCATCACGACGTGTACAACCAGCTGTTATGGGGTCAATTCTAGTCATCAAGCGCCAGATTCACGCAGAGAGGTTTGCTACCTCTCTGCGTGGCGACGAACACGTGACTATAAGCGCAGCTCTTTAAAAAGCCCCGAGCCGAGTTTCCCGACGCAGATCAGAAAGACAGCGCACTCTGGTCTGGCAGCGTAATGGCCTGACGTTTGATACTTTAATCAACGCCGGCGGCTCCCTCACTACGTCTCATCGATGGAGCGAAAAAGTTGAGAGCTGGATGACGAATCCGCCCCCGATTCTGACGTTTCGCTGCCGATTGTCGCTGCCGTTCGGAAGATTTGTTTGCAGATAATCTACCTGCACGGGGCGCAGTGTGAGTGTGCGTGTCAGAGTTAATTCGTATGCGCCACCCACGGCGTAGGCAAACGCCGTGGCAGTATCGACGGCATTCGCGTTGCGCCGAAAATCTGCATCGAAGCCGCGCGCCGCACCGAAGAGCGCTTGCCCAAAAACGCTCTGCAATCCCGGTAAACCTATGCGGTATCGTGGGCCGGCCATCAGCGTAATTGTGCTGAGACCACGTGCCGTACCAGGCACGTTGCCCGCGTGCTCTCCCGCAAGCTCCATGTCAATGGCGAAGCCGCGAGGCAGCGGCAGTGCCAGGTCCGCCGCGCCCCCTAAAAGGAAGAAGCAGCCACACGAGCCGGGTGGAGAGTTGGCTTCTGTCGCGGAAAAACGAACCGCAAGCGGCAATCGGGTTGAAGGAAGGCCAGGGCGGCTTTGGGCGCGCAAGCTTGGTACGCTCAGCAAGATTAAACAGCCAGCAAGTAGACGCACAAGACTCCAGTTCAGTTCACTACCAGCGTGATGCTGGCGGTGTGCACCAGCGGTGAGCCGGTCACGCCTGTGGTGGTGGCTGTTACAGTAATGGGATAAACGCGCGAGGCGGATTGTGCGTTAACAGATGCATTTGAGCCGCTCAGATAGCCGCCTCCGCAACCGGCTAAGCAGCAGAGAGTGGCTCCGCACAGGTAGGCGAGAGGGACGGAAAAGCAGCTCTGATGTGAACGCCGGTTGTTGCTGTTACGCCGGTATGTCAGCAATGCAAGCATCGGCAGAAAGAAGATCGCGTGCGTGGAGATTGCCGCGGGCGCAACGGTTTTGACCATCACTGTTACAGTGACCGCGTTGCTGGCGAGCACGAGCGGCGTGGGCGCATCGGTTACAACATTCGCTCCTGTTGGCGCTCCGGTTGTGGTAAACACTACGGGTTGGTTCAGGATGCCATTGATTGGCTGCAGCGTAAGAGCCATCGATGCTGTGCCACCGGCAGACACCGAGGTTTGCGAGGCTGCAGCCGTAAGCAAAAAATCCGGCGTAAGCGTTACGGTCTGCTGGAGTGCCGCCGAAATACTTGAAGAATAGTGTGTGTCCCCGCCATACCGCGCGGAAATGCTGTGCTGGCCCACCGCAAGTGCGGCGGTCGTTACGCTGGCAGCGCCGTTCGTGTCCAGTGCAGGCGCGGCAATTTCGGTTGCTGCATCCAGCAGGTGAACCAGGCCGGTGGGCGTAGCCGAACTGCCAGTGAGGATCTGCACCGTAAAAGTGACCGGAGTTCCTGCATAGCTCAGGCCGCCATTGCTTCGCAACACCGTTGTCGAGCTGAGTAGAGTCCCCGTAGCAACGCCTGTGCCGGTAAGCAAGACTCTTTGTGGCGCGCCAGCTGTGTTTATTGCAAGCAATGCTGTGTGCGGCCCTACGGTCGTCGGTATAAAGCCAAGCACGACTGTACACTCTCCGTTGCCGGGGATGCTGAACGGGACGGCGGCGCAGGTACCGCCAGCAATAGGTGTAAACCCCGACGGTGCGTCAAAGGAGATTACACTCAGCGCTTCGGTCCCGCCGTTTTTAAGCAGCAGGTTTTGCGCGAGGCTCACGGAACCCACAGGTACGCTGCCGAAAGCAAGCCGTGGCAGCGCAAGGTGTTGCAACGCGTGGTGGTCGTGATCGCTAAATGCAACGCCGCCTGTTGCATCCGGCGCTATGGCACGGGGCATCCCGAGGGGTGTTGTGTTGTAGGCGGCGGTCGTTTCTGGTGCTCCCTGCTCGCCCGATCCAAGTAGAAGGCCGCTACCGTTGGCACTCACAACGCCTAGACGAAAATTACCGGTATCTGCGATGTAAACTGTCCCGCTGCCGTCGGCAGCCACACCGGCCGGCCGACGAAGGGGAACCGTCGACGTCGGTATCGAGTGGATCAATCCATCCTGTGTGACCACCCGAACACGGCTGTTAAGCCGGTCCGCGATCAACAGAGCACCATCCGACGCTCGAAGTGCAAGGCTGGACGGCGAGTCGAGTGAAGCTGCGAGGGCGGAGCCGCCGTCGCCGTTAGCATCCTCTCTGCCGTTACCAGCGACCGTGTGAATCGTACCGTCAAGCGCTATGCTGCGAATGCGCTGATTGCCAGTATCAGCAATGTAGATTTCGCCTAGAGAGCCGATGGCAACAGCGGACGGGCTACGGAGCAGCGCATCGGCTGCCTGACGCGTGTCGCCGCTGAATCCGGCTGTGCTGCTCCCTGCAATGGTCTGAATTGTGCCGTCGGTTGTTACCCGGCGAATGCGATGATTGCGGGTGTCCGCGATATAAAGTGTCCCGTCCTCAGCAATCGCAAGTCCCATAGGGCTATCCAGGCTCGCAGCAATTGCCGGCCCGTTATCCCCACCGAAGCCCTGCACTCCATTTCCTGCGACGGTCGATATAATCCCAGCCGTAGAAATACGACGAATGCGGTGATTGTGCGTGTCGCAGAATAGAAGATTGCCTGCCGAGTCATACACCAGGGCGGACGGTGACGCCAGCGCTGCCTGCAAAGCCGATACTCCTTCGCTGCTGGTGCCGACTGCACCCGTGCCCGCCAGTGTTGAGAGTGTCGGCGCGGGGGAGAGCACCAGCACGGCATCTTGCGCCGGCAATATCCCGCCACCCACAAATAGCAAAAGACATATGCCGCCGACGAGTATTGGGCGGTTGCAGGCCGAAGAGCGTTTCAGCAACCGATGCGCTTTATAGCATGCGATACGAAAGATTCCCGTCACTCGCGGCGAGCAGGGTCCGGCAGAACTGCGGCATCTCACGAATGCTGGCATCGTATCGTGCGCAGCACAACACTTAGGAGAGAAAGTATCACTCACGCCGGAACTCTGCGGCTCCGATCGTCGGGGTTGCGAGGTGTTTAGTATAGCGAGACAGTGTTGTCTTGTGCATCCAATGGCGATAGTGTGATCAAGCGAATAAAAATTCCTTCGTTCGAAGCTCCCTAATTACATCCCGCAGTTTGGCTGCTCGTTCAAACTCAAATTTCTTTGCCGCCTCGCGCATCTCGGCTTCCATACCGGCAATATGCTTATCCAGTGCCTGCTGAGTTTCAAATTCGGGAACGGTATCATCCGTCGCAGGCGTGGCGTAATCTGCCTCGGCGATGCCGACAAGTGCTTCGCCGATCGGACGCACCACAGACATCGGCGTAATACCGTGTTCTTCGTTGTAGGCCCGCTGCTTCTCGCGGCGTCGATCTGTTTCATCCAAGGCGCGGCGCATGCTGTCCGTCATGTTGTCCGCGTATAAAATGGCCCGGCCTTCAATATGCCGCGCCGCGCGCCCGATTGTCTGGATAAGTGAACCCTGCGAACGCAGAAAGCCTTCTTTGTCCGCGTCCAAAATAGCGACAAGCGAAACCTCCGGCAAATCCAATCCTTCTCGTAATAAATTGATGCCGATCAGTACGTCGTACTCCCCGCGCCGTAAGTCACGAAGCAGCTTGACACGCTCCAGCGTCTCGATCTCCGAATGCATGTAGCGGCACTTCACGCCAACCTCGGTGTAGTAGCCGGAAAGGTCCTCTGCCATCCGCTTCGTGAGAGTTGTAACCAGAACACGTTCGTTGCGTTCTGCGCGTTCCCGTATTTCGGCCAGCAGGTCGTCAATTTGACCTTTAATCGGCCGAATCTCTACCGGTGGATCGATCAGCCCCGTGGGCCGGATGATCTGCTCTACAACGACGCCTGCTGCCTTGGTCAATTCGTAGGGTCCGGGTGTTGCACTCACATACACGATCTGGTTCGTGCGCGATTCAAATTCCTCAAACTTAAGTGGACGATTGTCCATTGCCGACGGCAGACGAAATCCATAGTCGACCAAGTTGCCTTTGCGTGAGCGATCCCCGTGCCACATGCCGTGCAACTGGGGAACCGTCACGTGCGACTCGTCGATAAAAATTAAAAAGTCGCGCGGAAAATAATCGAAGAGCGTAGGCGGTGCTTCACCTGGCAACCGTCCGCTAAA
Organism: uncultured Terriglobus sp.; assembly: GCA_964244665.1. Classification (GTDB taxonomy): domain Bacteria; phylum Acidobacteriota; class Terriglobia; order Terriglobales; family Acidobacteriaceae; genus Terriglobus. Next base: position 16,319 of record CAXTJO010000030.1, on the reverse strand, counting down.
ATGCCTTGAATAATTCTCGATCCCGTGACAGTAACCGACCGATTTGATCATTTCAAGGTCGAAGCGCGTGCGCTGATGGATGCGTTGCGCCTCCACCATGCGGCCTTCCTTCTCAAGCTGCGCTTCCCATTCTGACAGTTCGTGCACGATGGAATCAATTGCGCTCGACTTACGTTCAGGCTGCACCACGTAGTGGCTTTTGGGATAGATAGGTAAACGCGCATATTTCTGCTTTACCGTACCGAAGAGAGGGTCGATCTGCGCCAGGGAGTCAATCTCGTCGCCGAACAACTCAATCCGGTACGCGTTTTCGTCATAGGTTGGATAGACTTCTACTACGTCCCCGCGCACTCGAAACGTCCCTCGACGAAAATCGGCATCGTTGCGCTCATACAGGATTTCAACTAGTCGCTTCGTTATGTCTTCGCGACGAATCTTCTGCCCTTTTTCGAGAAGCATCAACATGCCGTAATAGGCTTCTGGCGAGCCCAAACCGTAAATGCACGACACAGAAGAAACAATAATGCAGTCGCGCCGCTCAAACAGGGACCGTGTCGCGCTTAAACGCAGCTTGTCCAACTCTTCGTTGATTGTCGCTTCTTTCTCGATATAGAGATCGCCCGACGGGATGTACGCTTCAGGCTGGTAGTAGTCGTAATAACTGACGAAATACTCGACTGCATTGGTAGGAAAGAACTGCTTGAACTCGTGGTAAAGCTGAGCCGCAAGCGTTTTGTTATGCGCCAACACCAGCGCCGGTCGATTGCTCGCCTGAATAACCTTCGCCATCGTAAATGTCTTGCCTGATCCAGTGACTCCCAAAAGTACCTGGTGCTGCTCACCCTGGAGCAGGCCATCGGTCAACTCGGCAATCGCGCGAGGCTGGTCTCCCTGCGGCGTGTAGTCAGTGGCGAGTTGAAAGTCCATCCGAGAAGGATACCGCTGGCGAAGGAAAAGCGGAAGTCTGCTGATTGAACCGTCTACACTTGATGCCTTGGCACATGTGCACCCTAACCCTTCTCTAGAGAAGCCCGACACAACCCTGCGTGGGCGCGCGATCGCCATCGCTCTTCTCTCTGCCACGGCTCTCTTCATGGAAAATCTCGATAGCACGATCCTGGCAACCGGCTTGCCTGTGATGGCGCAAGACTTTGGCATCTCTCCTGTGTCGCTTAACGTCGGCATCACGGCATATCTACTCACGCTGGCGGTGCTGATCCCGGTGAGCGGATGGATGGCGAATCGCTTCGGCGAGCGACGCACCTTCGCTTCGGCCGTGCTGGTGTTCACGGTTGCATCTGTGTTTTGTGGCTTAAGCCGTTCGCTTCCAATGTTTTTGACTGCGCGTATTCTGCAGGGCGTCGGTGGCTCCATGATGGTGCCTGTGGGTCGCCTTATGGTTGTGCGTTCCGTGACAAAGCCGCAACTGATGCAAGCCATTGCTTACACGATCTGGCCGGCCCTGGCGGCCCCTGTGCTTGGCCCGGTTGTGGGCGGGTACATTATCCACTTCGCATCGTGGCCGTGGATGTTCCTACTAAATGCCCCGATCGGCGTCATACTTTTCGTACTGTCGTTGTTACTGGTACAAGATTCACCGGACCGCGACCGGACTCCCTTGGACGTGCAAGGATTTCTGCTGGTCGGGAGCACCTGTCTGCTGCTGGTTCTTGGCCTGGAACGGCTTGCGTCGGCGACGAGCAACTTTCAGTGGAGTGCCGTTGGTCCCGCCCTTCTCATCATCATTGGCAGCGGAGCAGCGGCGTTCCTAGCCAAGGGTCATCTCCAGCGTAAAAGTCACCCACTCTTCAGCTTGCAGGTGCTGGCAGTTCCGACTTTCCGCACGGTCGTGGTCAGTGGCTCACTGTTCCGCATGGCGGTATTTTCCATGCCATTCCTCTTACCTCTGCTTTTCCAAATCGCATTCGGCATGGACGCATTGCACTCTGGCTCGCTGACGATGGCAGTATTCGCCGGCAACATCGCCATGAAACCGCTCACCTCTCCGCTGCTGCGGTTGTACGGCTTTCGCACCGTGCTGCTGTGGAACGGAGTGGTGACCGCAGGGCTTCTCGTCGTATGTGGATGGTTGCAAGCGTCGACCCCAACCTGGCTCGTCCTCGCGATCCTGTTCCTGGGAGGTGTTGGTCGGTCGCTGGAATTGACCTCGCTCACGACATTGGGATTTGCCGATCTGCCGCCGGCGCTTACAGCCTCTGGTGTCACCGTGGCAACCATGATTCAGCAGATGACTGTGAGCGTTGGTATCGCGCTGGCTGCGGTTGTTCTGCAGTTCACAACGGATCGCGCCGCACCGCATGGTGATTTTCGCCTTGCGTTCACGTGTATGGGCCTGCTTGCGGGCCTCAGCCTGTTTGGGTTTTTCCGCCTGCACGGAGACGACGGTTCCGCCGTCAGTGGGCACCGGAGCGGTCCGGTGACATGAGAGGCTACGCATCGGTTCATCCGGATCAGTTCAAGCGTGAGTCACCCACCGGACATACAACAGGAGAGCCGTCGCGTTTACTCTAACCCTGCCTGTGCAAGATCGTTCGCTGTATGCAAAGACCCTTGGTCCTGGACGAGCCCAAGCTGGAGAGGGTTGTTTGACACTGTGATGGAGAGCGATGGCAAGGAATTCTCAAGCTCTCGAATCAAAAGGCGTAGCATCCTGCGGCTTTCGAGCGACCCGGCACTTCCTCGACTTCACGCATACTTCCGCAACATACCCAGCACCTTGCCCTGAATAAGAACGCTGTCTGCGGGAGCGAAAATGGGTGCCATCTCGCTATTGGATGGCTGCAGCCGAACGACCGTACCCTCCTTGTAGAACCGTTTCAGGGTAGCGTCCGCGCCATCCACTAACGCGACCACGATCTCGCCTTCGCGTGCGGAACTCGTGCGCTCTACCAGCACGTAATCCCCGTTCACGATGTGCTCATCGCGCATCGAGTCACCGCGCACCTCAAGCGCAAAGACCTCGCGTGTGCCGATAATTTCCGAAAGCGAAATCGTCTCTGACGTTTCGATCGCTTCAACAGGTTTTCCTGCGGCGATACGGCCCATCAGCGGCAGCCGGTCTGAAAATCTTTTCGGAGCACGCTGCGACACGACATCAATCGAGCGGCTCCGGTTGTGCGAGCGCTGCAACATGCCCTTGTTGTGCAGATTGGTGATGTGTTTGTGCACTGTTGCTAGAGAATTCAGCCCCAGGCCGGCGGCAATCTCCTCATACGATGGCGAGTACCCCTTGCGCTGTGTAAACCCGGTAAGAAAGTCCAGAACTTCTTTTTGACGCCGCGTGATGGCCATGCTCAGAATTGTAGCGAATAAAAAGCGAACTGCAAATCTATTCTCTAGGTCGCCTTTGAGGTACCCGCCACGCCAACGCGGAGCTATCTTCCCGTTTTGAACACTTTGGGAGCAGTTTCTCTGTGGGGGTAATTGCCTTGATGCATGTGAGTGGTCGAAAGTGGGGCCTCAGTCCAAAGAAGTGTCGGCACAAATGACACGCGAGCAACACCCTGTAACACTTGCGAATTCCAGCCCAGGTCGTTTCCACAAAGATGAGGGAGAGAACTACATGCGGGTTCTGATTGTCGAAGATGATGCAGCACTGCAGTTGTTTCTGCGCAAGGGACTCGAGTTGGAGGGCCACACCGTTGAGACGGTGCGGGACGGCGAGGAGGCGCTTCAAGCCGTTGCAGCCTACCAGCCGGAATTGATCGTTCTGGACTTGAACCTGCCCAAGCGGGACGGTATCGACGTACTCCGAGGCTTGCACGGGCAACTGGAGTCGACCTCTATCCTTGTGCTGACAGGCCGTGGTTCTGTCGAAGACCGGGTGTCATGCCTCGATCTTGGCGCGGACGACTATCTGCTAAAACCGTTTTCATTTTATGAGTTGCTGGCGCGCTGTCGTGCTATCGCGCGCAGGCGAGCCGGATCCACAAGCAGTGTCGTCGTCCATGGCGATCTCTACGTGGATCGAGTGAGCCGGATCGTGTCGCGCGGAGGCATCCCGGTCGACCTGACAAGCAAAGAATTCGCGCTGCTCGACTACCTGCTGCAGCACCGGGGACGTGCGATAGGCCGCCCGGAGTTGCTGGCCAACGTGTGGAAGATGTCGCCTGACGCTGGGACCAATGTGGTCGACGTTTATGTGAACTACCTTCGGCGCAAGCTACAAACAATGACCAGCGATACCGACGTCGTGGAGACAGTGCGCGGCGCAGGATACACGATCCGGCCCGTACCGCTAACTTTTGCAACGGCGCCGGAACCGGTTATAAAAAGACCCGCCACCTCGGCCGGTTTGGCGGACTTCACACGCCTTGGCGCAATGTTGGCAGGTGCGGCATGACGGCAGCGACTATGTTTTTTGAAACGGTGTCGGTCGGCCTAAATGAAGTCGATCTGCAGCAGGATGCGTTCGAGTCGATCAATCGCACGCTGCATGACATGGGCCAGCCGCTCACTTCGATCGCGCTTGCACTGGAACTGCTTGCGCATGAGGAGGACGAAGCTGTGTCGCGCCAAATGCTGCACGCAGCTCGTGTGGAGTGCGAGCGTCTGATGCGCGATCTGACCGAGTTGCGTCAGCAAACCGGCAGCCTGTTGCTGTTGATGAACAAGATGAAAGAGGAGCAGGCATGACCGCGCCACAACTATTTTCGATGACAGGTCCTTCTGGTCGCGGCGCGCAACCGACCGTTTCCAGCAGCACGGTTTTAGTGGTTTCGCCGGACACCTTTCTGCGTGAGCGGTTGCGTCGGCAACTTGCGGCGATGCGTTGGACTGTGCTGGAAGCTGCGGGCGGGGCGGAGGCTATGCTTTTGCTGGACGCGCATCTGCCAGCGGCGGTGTTGCTGGATGGGTGGCTGCCGGACCTCGAGGCCGCTGAATTTGCACGTGCTCTTCGATCCCAGTTTCCTGCCATGGACCTGTTGCATCTCGATGGTACCGTCGCCGCTGGAACGACGAAAGCAGCACGCCGCCACGAACTGCTGCATGCCTTGCGTGAGGTGCAGGACAGCATGGGTGACGGCGCTGCCTGGGATAGCGCGCCGACCCATGTGCCGGATCGTATGCCCGCACTGATTCCGCGCGCGTCCGCTGCCGGGGATCCTGCAGATCGAGGCCTTCGCCGGCAAGAGGGCATGCGAACGGTTGCACCCGTCGTGGCGGAACTTGCCGACCTGACACACGCAATGGCTTTTGAGCCGCAAGTTGCGCCCTCAATCGAACCTGTTTTCGCTTTGCCGGAGGTCATCGGTGACACGCCTGCCATGCGTGAACTGGCGCACATGGTGCGGCTGGTTGCGCCGCGGTCCGCTACGGTACTTATCCAGGGCGAGACGGGTACAGGCAAGGAGCTGATCGCAAAAGCCGTGCACCGCCTGAGCGACCGCGCGGGCAAACCGTTCGTGGTTTTGAACTGCGCCGCGATTCCGGAGCAGCTGCTGGAAGCCGAACTGTTCGGTCACACCCGTGGTGCTTTTACCGGAGCCGTAACGTCGCGTACCGGGCGCATAGAAGCGGCACATGGTGGGACGTTATTTCTTGATGAGATCGGCGAAATGCCACTTGCGCTTCAGGCAAAGATGCTGCGGTTTCTGGAAACAGGAGAGCTGCAGAAGATCGGTGAAAACGAAATGTCACGCGTCGATGTGCGTATTGTCGCCGCCACCCACCAGCCGCTCGAACAGCGGTCGAAAGAAGGTCTATTCCGGCTTGACCTGTACCATCGGCTCGCGGTTTTTCCGGTCGATATCCCGGCTTTGCGAGAACGCGCTGCGGACTTGCCCATGCTCGTTACTTTTCTGCTACGACGGCTTGGCGAGCGCATGCCACAGCGACGCATTGCCGCGGCTGCCTTTGCCCTGCTACAGGGCTATGAGTGGCCAGGGAATGTTCGCGAGTTGATGCACGTGCTTGAGCGTGGAGCCATATTGACCGGGGATTCCGCAGAAATCTCTCCCGAGCACATTCGCCTGCGAAGCGGATCGCGCTAGTTTCGCCTGGTGGGCAGCACGACGGTTAGGCCGCTCTCAGGAGCGGCTTTTCTTTTGGCCTTTTGCGTGCATTTCTATCGGCGAGCAGCCAGAAACCTTTAGAGGAGATTACGTGATTGAGCTTCCAGTAGCCGACGCCCTGACCCGCTATCTGGACCTGCAGACCGGCAGCATGCGCGCCACTGCGGCCAACATGGCCAATGTCGACACACCCGGGTACCACGCCGTCGGCTTTGACTTTGCTTCCGAGTTTTCACATGCTCTTGGCACAGCCGGCCCTGCCGCTCCGGTGTCCCTTACCGAGGTAGAGGGCCTTGTCTCTCGGCCGGATGGCAATAATGTCTCCATGGATCGGGAAGCGATGAACATGGCGCAAACGCAGCTGCAGTTTCGTGCCGGTATCGAGTTGTTGAAGCACGAATTCACCCGCATGTCGGATGCAATTAAGTCGGAAGGCAGGTAGAAGCATGAACTTGTTCGGTGTCATGAGCGTGAGCGGTTCGGGCCTTGCCGTTCAGCGGCAGCGTGCGGAGGTGAGTGCCGCGAACATGGCCAACGCAGAAACTACCCGCACAGAAGACGGCACACCGTACCAACGGCGGCAAGTGCTGGTGCAGGCTGATTCATCGTTCGCCGGAGCACTTACGACCAGCGGCTTTCAGCGCGGTCCGCAAGCTGCCGGTGCGTCGGTCGCGGCAGTGGTCAACAGTACATCACCGCCTCTTCTTCGCTTCGATCCATCGCACCCTGATGCTGACGCGAACGGCTATGTGTCCTATCCCGACATCAATCCGATCACCGAGATGGTCGACCTTGTGGGCGCAAGCCGTGCTTACAGTTTGAATGCCGGCGCCCTGCAGGCGGAAAAAGGCATGCTGACCGCGTCGCTTGAATTGCTGAAATAACCATGCGCATAGGAGACATACCGGGATGAACCCAATCGATGCTGTAGCCCTGGGGATTCGAATGGGCACCGGGCCTGCTGCAAATACTCAGGCAAGTCCCGCTCAGACTGGCAACGGCGACCTTTTTGGAAACCTTTTTCACTCGGCGGCGCAGCAGATTTCGAAGCTGGACACGACAGCACAGAGCGCAGTGACCGGGCTGTTGAGCGGACAGGGTGTCGAAGTGCACGACGCCATCATCGCCACGCAGAAGTCTGAGCTGGCCTTTGAACTTGCGCTTCAGGTTCGCAATAAAGCCGTGTCAGCCTACCAAACCATGATGCAGATGCAGTTCTAAGAATTGACCCGAGTCTTTGGCGAAGCAGTTGCACTCCCACTGACATAGAAGCGTTGTCGAATCCGCCTCAGTAGCGACTCAGGCAATTTTGGCATAGGGAGCGGAATGGCGGAGCAGGCACAGGTGGGCGCGGAAGCAGGCAAGCTGCAATCGGGGCTTAAGACGCTGCACCTACGCTGGTCCGCACTGGCCGCTTCGCAGCGCAAGGTGTTGGTCCTTTCGCTGCTCGCCTTTTTCGGCTTGGCCGCAATCGCCTCCTGGTGGAGCACGCGCACAGATTGGCGAACGCTCTTCAGCGGCCTTGAAGCTCGTGATGCAGCCCAGGTGCAGCAGCAGCTCTCCTCCGCTGGCATCACCTATCAAACAACGCCGGACGGTAGTGCACTCCAGGTCCCCGCAGAGGATCTGGATAAGGCTCGCGTGGCGATCGCCGCAAAGGGGATGCCGCAATCAGGTCGCCTCGGTTTTGAGCTGTTCGACAAACCGAATTGGGTCGGCTCCGAATTTGACGAGCGGGTCAACTACCAGCGGGCGCTTGAAGGAGAACTCGAACACACGATTGAGACCATGGACGCCGTACGCTCCGCGCGTGTGCATGTGGTTTTGCCGAAGCAGGGCGCGTTCAGCAGCGAGGACCAGCCGGCAAAGGCATCGGTCGTACTCAAACTTCGACGATCCAGCTTGCCGCGTGACGAAGCGGAATCTATCCGGACCATGATTGCCGGGGCGGTAGAGGGTCTGCAGCCGCTGGCAGTCACACTGGTAGATGCGGATGGTCGTGTCGACCTGTTGCCGCATGCAAGCCATGGTGCCCAGCGTGAAGACGAGGCGGCGCTCGAAGCCAAGCTGATCCAGGTACTGGAGCCACTTGCCGGTGCCGGGAACGTTCACGCCACCGTCAATCTCAGCTACCTTACCGGGTCGGAGGAGCACACAGACGAAGTCTACGATCCGTCGCAGAGTGTGCCGGTCTCAACGCAAAAGACCGAGCAGAGTGCGTTGACGACCAAGATCGCCGGCATCGCGGGAACAGCCAGCAACACTCCCGCCGCTGCTGTCGTGAATAACACTCAACCCGCAGGCCCAGCTGCCGGGGTGCCACCGCTACCCGCTGCGCCACCGGCGCAACAGCAGACCAGCCGTGAGGAATCCAGCAGTTATGCAATTACCCGACATGTGACACATACCGAGGAGGGTCCTGGCCGGGTGCGCCGCGTCGCCGCCGCAGTCGTCATCAACGACCGCATGATCGCCGACGGCAGCGCCAAGCAGACGCGCACGATTTGGAAGCCCCGCTCGCCCGAGGAGATGAAACGCATGGAGCAATTAGCTCAAGCCGCGGTCGGCTTCGAAAGCAAGCGCGGCGACAGCGTCGTGCTGGAGAATCTTAGTTTTTCGAACAATACGGACGAGCGGCCGGCAGCGCTCATGGACCGTGTCGGATCGCAGGCAAAGGAGCTTCTGCGATCGCAACCCTCGCTCCTCCGCACCGCCGGAATGGGCATCTGCCTGCTGGTTCTGGGTTTCATGGTGTTGCGTCCGCTCGGGAAACAGACGCTCCGGTTACTGGAAGCGCCGCTGCCCGCCAGAGCATCGCTCGCTTTGGCTCCCGGAACGGAGATAGCCGCCAGTATCAATCCGTCCACGGGCGAGCCGGAAACCAGGCCCGCTGCTGCAATACTTGGCCTGGCGTCCACGGCGGCTCCTGATGCGCAGAATGTTTTTGATCGAGTAACCGAGCACATCCAGACCGAACCCGCTGCGAGCGCACGGCTCGTGCAGGCATGGATCGGTGGCGCGGAGGATGCGGACTAATGGGTGCCCTGGCGACACTATCGCAACAAGACCGCGGCGGCGCGGGCAGCAGATCCAGCAGCGTAGCTGCCGCCGTGCGGGCCATGCCAGGTCTGCGGAAGGCAGCCATACTTGTGATGACGCTGGGGGATGAAGCTAAGAAGGTTTTACTGCGCAACCTTGGTGAGGGTGATGTCCAGCGACTTACCGAAGAAGTTTCGCGCGTAACCCGCGTTACGCCGGAAGAACAGAGCGAAGTTCTGATGGCGTTTTACGGCCTGCAGGCGACACAGCAGTACGTGCTGCACGGTGGGCCCGAATACGCGAGCAAATTGTTGACCGATACATTTGGCCGGCAGCGGGCCGAGGAGTTTCTGCGTGAGATTTCCCACTTGCAGACTCGCAACAGCGGAGATTTGGCGGCGCTGCAAAAGATGGATCCTGCTCAGCTCGCGAAGTTTCTTGAAGGGGAGCATCCCCAGACTGTGGCGCTCGTACTTGCCCACCTGAACGCGAAACGCGGTTCGACAGTGCTCATGCTATTGCGTGAAGATCTGCGCGTGGAAGCTGTTCGCCGCCTGGCAGAGATGCGGCAGTTCTCACCGGAGATGGCGCAGAAGGTAGCCATCATTCTTTACAAACGCATCCACGCGATGGGCGTGAACGGTCGTCAGAGCTATGCCGGATTTAAGGCTGTTGCGGACCTGCTCAATCGCCTCGACCAAACGGCCAGCAAAAGCATATTGGAGCAGATTGAAACACGCGAACCGGTGCTTGCTGTCGGCATTCGCAACCTGATGTTTACGTTCGACGATTTACTTACCGTCCCACCCGGAAGTATTCGAGAACTCGTGAGTGCGGCCGATAAAAAGACACTCGCGATGTCGTTAAAAAACGCCGATGAGAATCTGCGTGCACATCTTTTCCGGGCCATGAGCTCGCGTGCCGTCGACATGATGCAGGAAGACATGGAAACTATGGGACCCGTGAAGGGCAGCGACGTTGCAAAAGCACAACAGGAGTTGCTGGGCATTGCACGCAAGCTGGAAGCAGAGGGAAAGATGGTGCTGAAGGTGGAGGTGGAGAATGAATTTGCCGCATAACGATGAGTTCGGCAACGCACAGGGGGAGCAGGCAGCGCCCCTGCAGTTCCGCAGCATGGATCACGGTTCGGCTCTTGTCCTGCCCAAAGCCCAGGCCGAAGAGACCCAGCCGAATCCGGCGGAGATCGCTCATGCCGCACGGCAGCAGGGAATGCTGGAAGGCGTGCGCCAGAATGAAGCCGAAATGCAACAGCTTCTCCAGCAGGAACGGCAAGGCATCGCGGCGGCACTCGAAGAATTTGTGCGCGAGAAGCAGCGTTATTTTGCCGGCCTTGAGAAAGAGGTTGTACGCCTTTCACTCGCGATTGCGGAGCGTGTGCTGCACCGTGAGGCCGGGATGGACCCGCTGTTACTTGCAGGTGCCGCGCATGTCGCACTGGAACAGGTGAAAGACGATCGTGATGCCGTGCTGCACGTGGCCGTTGAAGATGTCGCCACATGGGCTGCGATCATGGCGCGCGAAGGCCGCGTGGTCGAAGTCCTTGCCGATGCTGGGTTGAGCAAAGGGGAATGCCTGCTGCAAACGGCCAGCGGCAGCGTAGAACTCGGCATCCGCGCGCAGCTCAATGAAATCGAGCATGGCTTTTTTGAGTTACTAAACCGCAATCCTGCCATGGCTGTCTAAGTCGGAGTTGCTGTGCTACAGGCGTACCTGGATCATCTGGCGCAAAGCCGCTCGTTGCGCGGCTTCGGCAGCATCGTGGAGGCAAATGGCACGGCGATTGAAGCCGATGGCCTCGCATGTGGGCTGGGCGAATGCTGCGATATCGTGTGCAGCGACGGAACGCGCCACCCCGCCGAGGTGATCGGTTTTCGCGGTCGCCGGGTACTCGCCATGCCCCTGGTCTCCTCCGCAGGCATTCGCTTCGGCGACCGCCTGCAGCGGCGCGACGGCTTGGCTCAGATGCCCGTGGGCAGTGGCATGCTTGGCCGCGTGTTGAACGCCTCCGGCAAGCCGCTTGACGGTTTACGCGAGCCCCGGTTCGACACCCGCCTCCCGCTGGACCGCCCTGGTCCCGAACCGTTCGCCCGCAGCATCATTCGCGAATCGCTCCCCGTCGGCGTGCGCGCTATCGACACGATGCTTACTGTGGGCCGCGGTCAGCGGATCGGCATCTTCGGTGGTTCTGGAGTCGGCAAAAGCACGCTCATCGGTATGATGACACGCAACACCGCAGCAGACATTACAGTTGTCGGCCTGGTCGGCGAACGTGGCAGGGAAGTGCGTGAATTTCTGGAAGATTCTCTCGGCGAGGAGGGTCGGCGCCGCAGCGTTGTCGTCGTGTCCACGTCCGACGAATCGCCGCTGATGCGCTTGCGCGCTGCAATGGCCGCGACGTCCACCGCTGAATTCTATGCCTCGCAGGGCAAGCATGTGCTCCTGGTGCTCGACTCTCTCACGCGCTTCGCCATGGCTGCCCGAGAGGTCGGTCTTGCGGCCGGCGAACCTCCAGCAACCAAAGGCTATCCGCCGTCCGTTTTTGCCAAGCTCGCGCGTTTGCTCGAGCGTGCCGGCAGCTTTGCCCATGGCAGCATTACCGGCTTCTACACCGTGCTGATGGAAGGTGATGACGAGCAGGACCCTGTCGTGGACGGAGCCCGTTCTATTCTCGACGGGCACGTCGTTCTTTCACGCGATCTTGCAAGTGAAGGTGTGTACCCGCCGATCGATGTTCTGCGCTCGCTCAGCCGCCTTATGCCGGCAGTCACCACTGCGCTGCACCAACAGCGTGCTCGCACGGTGCGCCGCCTTCTCGCGGCATATGCACGTTCTGAAGATCTGTTGCGCGTGGGTGCGTATAAGCCCGGCTCCGACCCTGAGCTCGACCTTGCAGTACAGCATCGCCCGCGGCTGCGCGAACTTCTTCAACAATCCGCTTCCGCTCGCTTTTCTTCCGCAGAAAGCCTGGAGGCATTCGCCTGGGTCGATGCACTCGTATGACCGAGCGTGAACGCCGGCAACGCCGTCTGCTCGCCGTGCGCACCCTTGAAGCTGACCTGGCCGCGGTAGAACTCCGTCTCTTGCGAAGCCAGCAGGAAGCACTCCGGCAAGAACTTCAGGGCTGCCATCAGCAGATGCGTACCGTCTTGCCGACAAACTCTGCTCATGCGGAGTGGCTCCTTGGCTGCGCCGAGCAGGAACTCGCCAGCATGCATGCCCAGCGACTTCTCCAACAGCTTGAGCTCCAGGCCGAGATTGTTGCGGCGCATGCGGCAGAGGAGCAATTGCGTCGTCAAACGCGCGAACAGACCAAGCGGTTGTGCGACCGCACCGCACAAGAGTCGCGCGTTGCGGAAGAACGCAGCACGCAGGCACGGCTTGATGAACTCTTCAATGCAGCACGCCTGCGACGACTCGGACGATAGCATACAGGCCACCCTGCACGGGCACTTGTTGAAGCTTGGCAGTTCCTAATCGAAGGGCAGGCTGGTTGGCAACTTGACTGCAACAGAGTTAGCCATGATCGCCGCCCTGCCGGTTCCCGCATCCGCGACCGCGCCCGTACTGAAAGGCGTTGCCGCCGCAAGTTCTCGAAGCTCCGACTCCGAAAGCAACGGCTTTGCCCACGCGCTCGCACAGGCAGATGGCCAGACCGGCGGAGAAGCTGCGCCAGGCTCCGCTGGCATCACGCGTGAGACACCGGACAAGAACAGCGACCCACTCAGCGGACCGACGAGCACCACCCAGACATCTGGGTCTGCGAGCAAAGCTTTATTAGACTCACCGGCCTTGTTGTCGCCGGGGGACACCGACGTACCCGCAGCCAGCGACGATGCGCAGGCAGCACCGGGAAATGTCACCGCAGCCCCATTGTCGCCACCTCTTGTCAGTGACGTCCATCAGCGGTCTATTCCCATCGGCGCGTCTTTAAAGAATGGAAAAGATCTTTCTGGGGGGCAGCTGCAAAAAGAAGGTGCAGACAAGGCAAGCGGCGGTAAAGGAAAGGCCTTGGGCATCGCGCCCTCAGGCATCGCGCCCCCAGGCATCGCGCCCTCAGGCATCGCGCCCCCAGGCAATCAGAGCCCGGCATTTGCTGACGTTATGCTACCGGCTACTTCTGCCCCGGTTGAGTTGCCACAGAGCGCAACCACACAGCAGCCAAGCAAACCGTCCTCCGTCCAAGAAGGCACAGTTGGGACTACGCCGGCGGCAGAAAGCAGGCTTGCACCGCCGCCTGCGAGTGCAGCCCAACGCCCGCGAGTGCAGAGCGCGGAGTTGACCTCGACTCCAACGCAAACCGTCACTTTTTCTGAGTCTCTACTGCCAGCCCAAACCGACAAGCCTGCCGCGCAAGCGGCTGCTACGACCGCTACGGCTTCCGTCACGGTTCTCCGCGCGACCACCGATCTGACCGACAGCGTGTCGCCGCCAAGCAAACCGGCCCCCGTCCAAGACGGCACAGTTGGGACGACGCCGGCGACAGAAAGCAGGAATGCACCGCCGCTCGCGAGCGCAGCCCAACGCCCGCGATTGCAGAGCACGGAGGTGACCTCAACTCCACCGCGAAGCGTTGCGTTTTCTGAGACTCTTCTTCCAGCCCAAACCGACAAGCCTGCCGCGCAGGCGGCTGCTACCACCGCTACGGCCTCCGTCACGGTTCTCCGCGCGACCACCGATCTGACCGACAGCGTGTCCCCGCCAAGCAAACCGGCCTCTCCGTCTCAACCTTTGAACCAGCCTCCGGAGCTTGCCCGTGCGTCGCGTGCGGATAGCGGAGCCAGTATCGGCTCGACGCAAGCCTTACAGCCGGTGAAATCAGCCCCGTCCACCGACCAGCGCAGCCCCTCTACCTCCTCCGACACGCAACAGAACCTCAACGGGGCAGCCCTCACCCTGTTACCGTCCGCACACGTCGCTGTGCTACCCGCCACGGTGCACCCCGCTGTAAATAGTGGCTTTCAGCCAATGGCAACACCGGTCAAGGTTGAGGGCTCAGCTGCTTTACAACCGGCGATCTCGTCTGCCACAAATCTGCTCGGCGTGGATGCAGCTCACACCGTTCACGATGCACGCGGTGGCGGTCTTGAGGTCGGCTTCCATGACGGGACTCTGGGGTGGCTCAGCATTCGTGCCAGTATCGATAACGCAGGCGATCTGTCCGCGACGGTCGGCAGCCGCAGTCAGACTGCAACCTCTGCAGTCTCCACCATGCTGCCGGCACTTGGACGTTTTCTGCAGCAGGAGAACATCTCTATCCACAACGTTTCAACGGCAAGTCCCAGTGCGGCACTCCCGTTGGTTGCAGGTGGTTCCGGTGCGTCGATGTCCCACAGCGGCGGTGGTCTTCCCGCCGACACCTCAGGCCAGGCGGGTGCCGGAGCGAACCCCGAAGCGGACTCGAAGCGCGACCGGCCCCAGGCTGCATGGGCAGGGGAGGGAACCCTGCACATTCGGGAGCGGCCCACCGACTACACTGCGCTCCCTGGCATCGCATCGGCGCAGCAGTCTGGCACGTCGCTGTTAAGCGTACGCATTTGACCGCACCGTACGGACAATTCGAGAAAGTAAAAGGAGACCATCGATGAGCGTAGCAATTGATCGTGGGATAGGTGCCTTCAGCGCTGCCCTGAATGGCTTGCAGCCAAATGCCACCCCAAGTTCCGGTGCAACAACTTCCACCAGCAGCAGCAGCTCAAGCAGTTCGTCCACAATCTCGTCAAACGATTTTCTTACGCTGCTCGTCACCGAAATGAAGAATCAGGACCCCACGCAGCCCACAGATCCCACGCAGTATGTGCAACAGCTTGTGCAGGTCAATAGCCTTGAGCAGTTGATCGACATCAACAATGGCGTCACCTCTCTTAAGGGCTCAGGATCGACTACACCCACCCCCATTGCCGGTTAGCACCACGCCGCATAGCGTACCAATTTTCAGGAGAACAGTATGCCTTCCTTTTCCATTGCACTTACCGGCCTTCAAGCAAACTCGGTCGCTTTGAATACTATCGGCGACAATCTTGCGAACCTTAATACCACGGCGTTCAAAAAGCAGCAAACCAATTTCGCCGACCTGTATTACCAGAATATCGGCAGCAGCGGCAGTAATGCGGAGTTGCAGGTCGGCACGGGCACACGCGTTTCGTCCATCGACACCGACTACACACAAGGCACCCTGAGCACGACGAGTTCCAGCTCCGACATGGCGATCAACGGCGCCGGTTTCTTTGTCGTTCAAAACGACGGAGAGCAGCAACTGACGCGAAATGGGAGCTTTACCGTCAGCGAAAATGGAAACCTGGTCACAAGCGGCGGGCTCAATGTAATGGGATATCCGGCCATGGGTGGTGTTGTGAACACAAATGCTTCGCTGGTACCGATCAACATCCCTACCGGAGACACGCAATTGCCTCAGGCTACGACCTCCTTTTCCTTTACTGCGGGGCTAAACTCGGCATCCGCAATCGGCACACAGGCAACGGCGTCGCAGGCTATTTACGACTCGTTGGGTACCAGCCATGCGGTCACCATCACATTTACAAAAACCGCGGCCAATACATGGACTTATAGCGCAGCATTGCCAACCGGTGACAGCACGTCGTCGAATAACACCACCGGAACTCTTACCTTTAACGACGATGGAACACTGGCTACGCCGGCAACGAACGTTTCCGGCATTCAATTTACCGGCATCAGCGATCACAGCGCAGACCTCAATTTCAGCTGGCAGTTGTATGACAGCAATGGGAGAGGCTTGCTCACGCAAACTTCTGCGGCTACCTCTGTCGCCACCAGTGCTCAAAACGGCTATGCCAGCGGTACCTACAAAAGCTTTGCCGTAGCCGCGAATGGCCTTATAAGCGCCACCTACAGTAACGGTAAAACGCAGACTCTGGGTCAGGTCGCTGTTGCATCTGTCGCCAACAGTGACGGGTTGACGCGAAGGGGCGACAACGTCTACAGCATCAGTCTGGCATCGGGTCCTGTCACCGTTGGCACGGCAGGCACCGGTGGCCGGGGAGCAATCGACGACAGCGCTCTTGAGGAATCCAACGTGGACATCTCGACCGAGTTTGCGGAACTCATCGTCGCCCAGAGAGCGTTTGAGGCCAACTCCAAAACCGTTACCGCATTCGACACCGTCACGCAGGATACGATCGCAATGATCCGGTAACGCCGCGCAAAGCCGTCGCGCCTCGCCGGCTGGTAACAGCCCGGTCGAGGCGC
>CAXTJO010000029.1:8872-38448 GCA_964244665.1 uncultured Terriglobus sp. | reverse complement strand
CTGTCGGACCTGAAGCAGGCCGTCGCCGTTTCCGACATACGTGACGTGGCACAGCACGACTTTTCCCACGCCTTCGCCTCGGACGCGGAACGCAGTTCCATCCTGAAGAGCATGCAGGCGCTGGCAGCCGAGGTGCTCGCCCGTCCCGCGGTCGCCACCGACGCACCCGAATTTCTACGCGACGTAAAGCCCGGCACGGATCGATCGCTCGCCGCCGCACCCGCTGCTCAGCCATCACCCAGCACAAAGTCAACAGGTGCCGCGCCGGTGACCCTGGCCCACCAGACGCCGGCCCAGCGCGCCGCCGCGCGTCGCACTGCAGCGGCTGTTCGCAAAGCTGCCGCCACACCCACTGCGCTAATGCTGGCCGACGAGCATCTTGCAGCCTTCCAGCTCAACTACGGTGCGCCTGTCACGTACATCTACACGGCGCATACCGCGGATGCGGCCGCGCCGCTGCACTTTGTGACCGTCATTGCGCAACCCAGTCCTGACAATCCGGCAAAGCTGCAGGTAGGTTTCCGCAGTACGACAGACAGCGCGCACCTGGACCGCACACCGCGCTACCGTCTGGTGGATGCGGTCGATGCCGATGCCAGCAATCGCGCATCCCTGCTGTTTGAGGTGCGTAGCAGTGCGTCGCGACAGTTTGCCCTTTTCCGGCTTTTGGGACCGAAGCCGGACGAGATCTTCGAAACAGGGTCAACCAGGTAAGAAGCAAACCTCAGAGGTGGCGTGCTGCTCAGCCTGCTCAGCCCAGCAACTCTCCAGGTCGCAGTTGCAGGCCGCGTAGAAAATCTGCTGTCTGCATCCGCCTCTTGCCCTCGCTCTGCACTTCATCAAGTGCGACAGCTGAGAGACCTCCACAGGAGACCAGCATATTGCCCCCCTGCAGAGCCAAAGTTCCGGGCGGGAGCGGAGCCGCAACGTCGGCCACATGCATCGCGTGCACGATAAGCTTCTTGCCACGCAGGAAACTAAAGGCACCCGGCCACGGCTGAAACGCACGAAACCTGCGCTCGATCTCCAGTGCAGTGCGCGTCCAGTCAATGGAGCCGTCTTCGCGTGTCAGCAAAGGCGCAAGCGTTGCGTGCTCGCCCTCCTGCTGCACCGGCGTCAATCGTCCTGCGGCGAGCGCGTCCAGGGTCTCTACCATGAGCGAGGCGCTCTCCTGCGAAAGCCTCAGGAACATCTCCGGGGAGGTCGTCTCGCCATGGATCGGCACCGTGCGGCGCAGGAGCATCGGTCCGGTGTCCAGGCCGGCGTCCATTTGCATGGTGGTCACACCGGTTGCCGCGTCGCCACTTGCAATGGCCCACTGGATGGGTGCCGCGCCACGCCATCGAGGTAACAACGAGCCATGCGCGTTCACGCATCCGAGCCGCGGCAGATCGAGTATCCACTGCGGCAGGATGCGCCCGTACGCGACGACGATGATGGCGTCCGGCTTGATGGCTTCGAGTTGCGCCCGCAAGTCCTCATTGCGTTTTAGCGTCGCGGGTTGTGCGACGGGGATACCAAGATCCATCGCCGCAATCTTCACAGGCGTGGCGGCAACGAGCCCGGCGCGGCCGACCGGCTTATCCGGCTGGGAAAATACAAGCGCCAGGTCGTGGCCGGCTTCAGCCAGCGCCCGCAGCGTAGGAACTGCGTACGACGGCGTGCCGCAATACACCAGGCGCAAACGGGTCCTTCTCACGCCTACCACTCGCCGTTGCGGATCAGCTTCTTGATGCGGCGAATCGTCAGGTCCTTCTTCAACCGCGACAGGCGGTCAATAAACAGGACGCCATCCAAGTGGTCCATCTCGTGCTGCATGGCGCGGGAGAGCAGGTCTTCGCCGTCCACTTCGAACCAGTCACCGTGCACGTCCTGCGCCCGCACAGTAACGGTGGCGTGGCGCGCAACTTTGTCACGGATATCGGGCAAGGAGAGGCAGCCCTCTTCTTCGATGCGGCGACCCTCATTTGCCACAATCTCCGGGTTGATGAGTACCAACTTTTCGTCGGCGTCTTTGCCAAACGACGTGTCAATTACGGTAATGCGCTTCAGGATACCGATTTGCGGTGCCGCCAGGCCGATGCCCTCTGCAGCGTACATGCTGGTGAACATGTCGTCGGCCAAGGCTTCCAGTTCCTTGTCGAACACGGTCACGGGCGCGGCCTTCTGCGCAAGAACGGGGTCTGGATACTTCACGATGGGATAGATCATCGTTCTCTCAAGCTGCCCTAATAGGCGCGAAGCTGCTCGCGGTACGCCGCGAGATTGCGTTGGGTCTCTGGCAGGCTGTCGCCGCCAAACTTTTCGAGCATGAGCCGTGCCAAGGTCAGGGCCACCATGGCTTCTGCGGCGACTCCGGCTGCCGGCACAACACAGACGTCCGATCGCTCATACGCCGCTTTGACCGGTTCGCGCGACTCGAAGCTGACGCTGCCGAGCGGGCGCCGGAGAGTCGATATCGGCTTCAGGTATCCGCGGACCGTCACGTCTTCTCCGTTGGAGATGCCGCCTTCGATGCCGCCGGCGTTGTTGCGCTCGCGGGTGAAGCGGGTGTCGCGGGCGTGTCCATTCGCTTCGTCTGCGTAGCTGATCGCGTCGTGCACCGCAGAGCCCAGCGACTCTGCGGCGGTAACGCCGCGCCCAAGCTCCACGGCCTTCACCGCCTGCAGGCTCATGACCGCCTGTGCCAGCAGCCCGTCCAGCCGCTCGTCCCAGTTTGCATGGGTGCCGATGCCTACCGGCACGCCGTGTGCGACTACCTCGAACATGCCACCGACGGTGTCGCCGGTGCGCAGAGCGCGATCCACTTCGGCCTTCATCTGCAGCTCAACCTCAGGGTCGATGCAGTTCAACAGCACGGCTTCCCGTCCCGTCGAAACGACCAGTTCTGGCCATGCATAGGTGCGTGTCAACTCCACGGCACCGACCCTCACCACATGCGAGAGCACCTCCACGCCAAGAGCCCGCAACAGCAGCTTTGCCAGTGCACCGGCGGCGACGCGGGCGCTACTCTCACGTGCCGATGCGCGTTCAAGGATGTATCTCGCGTCGGAGAAATTGAATTTCAGGGCACCGGCGAGATCTGCATGACCTGGTCGGGGCGACGCAACGGCTTTATGCTTTTCCGGATTGCCGGCACCGACAGGCAGAATATCTTCCCAGTTCTTCCAGTCGCGGTTCGCAATGGTGAGCGCGATAGGCGCGCCGATGGTTGCACCATGTCGCACGCCGCTAAGGATATGGGCTGCGTCGCTTTCAATGCGCATGCGTCCGCCCCGGCCATAGCCCTGCTGCCGCCGCCACAATTCCCGTGCGATAAATGCCTCGTCGAGCGGGATGCCGGCCGGCATGCCACTGAGCAGTGCTACCAGCGCCTCGCCGTGGCTTTCACCCGCTGTCGCAAATCGAAGCATGTCTTCTCCACCAAAGCACTTTGCCCGGGATTCTGATTGTAACAATCCGTGCGGCTGCCTGCTGCAAAGCGAGGCATACTAGCTGCTCGAAGGAACCATGGGAAATGCCCGAAAGGGGTGTAGCCAGATGTACCACGCAAGCCTAACCTTTGAGTTGCATGAGCGATATAAGCCAGATGGAATTGAGTAACACGAGCCTGCACGACGTGGAGATCGAAACGGAGCGGTTTGACGCTCATCATTTTGTGACGCTGCCACACCCACCGCCGATGGAAGAGCATTTTCAGCGCGAAACCGCACCGGAGCGCCGGGAACACCTGACGCGGTATGGATTGGGTGCGCTTGTAATCTACGACTTTTTTCTTGCCGGCGATTATCTGATGTACCCCCGGCATTTCGCCACGGCGATGGCAATCCGACTCGGCGTTATAACACCGCTGGTGCTTGTATTTGCGTGGTGGCTCCAGAAGCCGCGCAGCGCCGCAGTGCGCGAGGGCAGCACGGTGCTGCTCTGCTTTGCGGGCTTTTGTAGCATCCTGCTGATGCACGGGCGTTCAGACCTTTCGAGCACAGTGCAAAGCGAGCCGGGACTGCTGATGGTGCTGCTATGCATGAGTGTGATCCTGCGAGTGGAATTTGCGTACGCTGCCGTTGGCACCCTGCTCTGCCTAGCCGCCGAATGCTACTTCCTTTACACCTCCAGCCTGCTGACTACGGGTAACCGCTTCACCATTGGCGTCCGGGTGTTCTGGGTGGCGGTGTTGACGCTGGTGGCCAACTACAGCCTGGCACGCGAGCGGCGCTTGGCCTGGCTGCAAAAGCTGCACAGCCGCGTGCAGCGGCACCTGCTGGCTCACGCGAACGCGGAGCTGGTGAATCTGTCTGCAACGGACCGGCTTACCGGGTTGAGCAACCGCTATGGCTATGACCTGCGAATGGCCGAGTTGTGGGCGTCAGCCACTGCCGGCGCGAGCCCGGTGTCGGCGATCATGATCGATGTCGACCACTTCAAGCAGTTGAATGACAGCTTCGGTCACCCTTACGGCGATCGCGTACTGCGTCGCATCGCCCTGCTGATGCGGCAGGCGCTGCGGGAAGAAGAGGATTTCGTTGCGCGCCTGGGTGGCGAGGAGTTTGTGGTGCTGCTGCCGCAGACGGACACAGACGTCGCCATGCGTGTTGCTGAACGCATTCGGCTGCTGGTGCAGGTCGCCGGATCGCCGGCGATGCGTGGCGAAACACAGCTTACCGGCGACGAGCGCTGGTCCACGGTAAGTTGTGGCGTTGCAACCGCGGTGCCCGTGGCGGGCATGGATTCTCAGCAACTGATTGAAGCTGCGGATGATGCCCTGTACCGCGCCAAGCAGACGGGCCGTAACCGCGTGGTTGCGAGCGCCGGGCTGGACACCCTGGGCCGTCTGTCGATTGTGTCGCGTGCATCGTAACGGGTACGTCTTGGTCGTTTCCGGAGGGTTGTTGCTGGCCCTACCCTAAAGGCAAGCCTCAGAAGCCTATTGCGTGATCACTCGCGATACACTCGCAGCACACTACTGCTCTAGGAAAAGGAAACGACCGCCTTGCCTTTGTCGACGACACGTACGCTCCTGCTTGCCACCTTTCTGCTGCCGTTCGCCAGTGTTGCCACTGGGGGTGCGCAAGCACCCGCAGCCAAGTCAGACGCCGTGGACAGCGAGGCCTGGGTACGCGCGCATTACACGAAGTATGAGTTCCGCATCCCCATGCGCGACGGCACAAAGCTCTTTGTGAATGCGCTTGTTCCACAGCCCGGGGCGTTTATGGATCACGGGCCTTATCCGTTTCTCATGACACGCACGCCCTACTCCTGCGGTCCCTACGGCGAAGATCAGTATCCGAAAGCAGCCACATACTCCGATGAATTGGCTGCGAGCGGATACATCTTTGTGTGCGGCGATGTGCGCGGACGCTATGCATCGGAAGGTACCTTCGTCGAAATGCGGCCACATATCGACGTAAAGAAGGGCCCACAGGACGTGGATGATGCCAGCGACATGTATGACACGGTCGAATTTTTGCTGAAGCACGTGCCGAACAACAACGGCAAGGTGGGCATTACCGGCATCAGCTACCCAGGTTTCTACACGTCGGCATCGATCATCGATTCGCATCCGGCGATCAAGGCCGCCAGCCCGCAGGCACCGATGACGGACCTGTTTCTGGGTGCCGACGACAGCTATCACGGCGGCGCGTTTATGCTCGCCGCAAGCTATGGCTTTTATGCCAGCTTTACGCCGCAGAACAATCCTGTCACATCGGCGGGCGCGCGTGGTAACAATCGATTCGACTTTGGCACAAACGACATGTACGAGTTCTACCTGCGCGATAATACGGCGAATCTGACGAAACTGCTGGAGAACCGCGGCCCCAGCCTGCTGCCCGACCAGATCAACCACACCACGCTCGACAACTACTGGAAGCCGCGCAATCTCTCCACTCACATGCTGAACGTGCACACTGCCGTGATGACCGTGGGCGGCTGGTTCGACGCCGAAGACCTTACGGGTCCTCTCAAGACATACAACGCAATTGATCGCCTCAACCCGAAGCTCGGCGCGATGAACACAGTCGTGGTAGGGCCATGGGTACACGGCGGCTGGGCACGCGGCGATGGCGACAGGCTAGGCGATGCGACCTTCAACGCCAGGACCGGTGAGTTTTTCCGCCAGCAGATTCAGTTCCCGTTCTTCGAGCACTACTTGAAAGACGTACCATACGGGAAAGCCGGAGAGCCTCTCCCAAAAGCCTATATGTTCGAGACCGGCACCAACGCCTGGCGCAAGTACGACCAGTGGCCGCCAAAAGGGGCGGCGGCGCAAATGCTGTATTTCGGCCCGAACGGCAAGCTGACCTTTGGCAAACCTGCAGGCGCAGAAGCCACCGGCAACGCAACGCTGGGTGAGGCTGGTGGTGCCAACGGCCACGGTGCCGGCGGCAGTACACAGGACAGCTACGTGAGTGATCCCATGCACCCCGTGCCCTTTATCAGCTACACCAGCGACACCGTACCGCAGCGCTACATGACAGACGACCAGCGCTTTGCCGCACGACGCAACGACGTACTCGTCTACCAGACCGAGCCGCTCACTGAGGATGTGACCGTCGCCGGACCCATCTCGCCGAAACTCCACATCAGCTCGACGGGCACGGACTCAGACTTCGTTGTCAAACTGATTGACGTGTATCCCTTCGATTACCCAAACAACGATTCACCTGATGTCGCTCAGGGCAAGCGCATCCTTGGTGCCGCGCCCGTACTCATGGGCGGCTACCAGCAGCTTGTGCGCGGCGAGCCGTTTCGCGCCAAATTCCGCACCAGCTGGACCGATCCTTCACCGCTGAAACCAGGTGAAGTCACAGCAGTGAACTTCACCATGCCTGACATCGATCACACCTTCCGCAAGGGCCATCGCATCATGGTGCAGGTGCAAAGCTCGTGGTTCCCGCTGGTCGACCGTAATCCGCAGACTTTTACAAATATTCCAACCGCGACACCGGATCAGTTCGTAAAAGCTACGGAAACCGTCTATACGAATTTGGAAAGCCCCAGCGGAATCGAGCTGATGGTGTTGCCACAGCGCTAACCATCTGCATGCAATAAGGAGCCCGCCGATTTAAACGGATCGGCGGGCATCTCGCGGCAGAAAACACATTCATGTCGCGGCTGCGACACCTTCAAGTAGGGTCCGATTGCGGTATGCCGCTAAGGCTTTGCGAAAAAACCCTTGCGTGCTTCCACCGTTAGCGCGTGGTCCTTGGCATGCAATTCGAGCCGGTGATAGCTGCCGGGCCTCAGGTCCGGCGGCGGTGTGTAGCTGACCTGGTACTGCAGCCGCAGATCTTGCGCTATCTCCGCATAGATTTGCCGCAGGCCGTGGCCGGGCGTCACTTCAAACACCTGGCCGCCCGTGCTGTCAGACAATCTGCGCAGGGTACGCAGGCCGTCATCCATCGTTGCCGGTGCCGCCGGCCCACCGGCACGCGCTCCGCCCTCGCGCGCTGTGCTGTACAGAATCGAGTACACCTGCACATCGGCCCGTTGCGCCTGCTCCACGGCCTGGTCCACCGTCGCACGGCTGCCGTTGTCACCACCATCCGTCAGCAGGATCATGGCTTTTCGTCCGGTTTCATTTGCCAGTAACTTCTGCGCGATTACAGAAACCGTGTCGTTCAAAAGCGTTCCGCCGTTCGGGCTCTGGTCGCGGCCTAAAGCCATCAGCCCCATATGCAGCACGCCCGGGCTGTTCGTCACCGGACCCAGCATACGCACGTGGCTATCGAACTGGACAACGGTTGCACGGTCCTGCGGGCGGCCCAGCATGGTTTGCAAAAATATGTCGCTCGCCAACGTCTCATCGCCGATGAAGGTGCGCTGGCTGCCGCTCGTATCCACAAGCAGAGCAAGCGTCAGCGGCAGGTCTGCACCCTGCGCAAAGTAGCGGATCTCCTCAGGCTTGCCGTCCTGCTTCAACTCAAAGTCACTCTTGGTAAGCCCCGTTGCAGGCGTGCCGTCGTGACTCTTTACAACCGCGCTAATTGCCACCACGCGCGTTGTGACGCGAAGTACAGTTGGCGACGGCTCTGAACCTGCAGATGGCGCAACGGTTGAAGTTTGTGCCACCGCCGACAACTGGAGAAGACCGATGCCTCCCCCCGCACACACCGCCCAGCTTAGGTTGCTTCTCCAGCGCTTACGACGCATGGTGCTCTCCTGTAGGCAACGTACTCCGCCTCGAATACCGCATGCAACTGGCGGGGCACATCTCTCACTCGCAGCATAATTTCTATACTGCACTTATGCCTCTCAATCTCGACCGTTCTCGCGATCTCCAACTCCGAGCCGAGCGCCTAATCCCGGGTGGCGTCGATTCGCCGGTCCGCGCCTTTCGTGCCGTGGGTGGCGCACCACCGTTCGTGGTTCGCGGGCAGGGGGCATATCTGTTTGACGCGGATGGAAATCGCTATATCGACTACTTCGGTTCCTGGGGACCCATGATCCTTGGCCACGCCGCGCCGACCGTAATCGAAGCAGTACGCGAAGCGGCGCTCCTGAGCACCAGCTTCGGCGCATCCACGCCGGCAGAAGCGGAACTCGCGCAGCTCATCCAGGATGCGATGCCCTCCATGCAAAAGCTTCGCTTTGTCTCTTCGGGTACCGAGGCGGTCATGAGCGCCGTCCGCGTTGCACGTGCGTTTACCAACCGCAAACGGCTCGTCAAATTCGAAGGCTGCTACCACGGCCATTCTGACGCTCTTCTGGTCAAAGCCGGCTCTGGCGTTGCGACGCTCGGCATACCCGGCTCTGCCGGCATACCGCAGGAGACGACGCAGTTTACCGCCGCACTTCCCTACAACAACCTGGAAGCAGTAGAGGCCTACTTTGCACAATATCCGGGTGAGGTCGCGTGTGTGCTGCTCGAACCTGTCGTCGGCAACGCCGGAACAATTCTGCCTGATCCAGGCTACCTTGAAGGGCTGCGCCGCATTACGGAGCGCGAAGGCGCACTGCTGCTGTTTGACGAGGTGATGACGGGTTTTCGGCTTGCGCTCGGCGGCGTACAGGCACTCTGCGGCGTTACGCCCGACCTTACGACGCTCGGCAAGATCATCGGCGGCGGCCTGCCCGTAGGGGCTTTTGGCGGGCGCGCCGACATTATGGATCAGCTTGCTCCGCTTGGCCCGGTGTACCAGGCGGGCACATTGTCCGGTAATCCGCTCGCGATGGCGGCAGGAATTGCCCAGCTCACCGCTTTGCATCATGGCGGCAAAGACTTCTACGACCGCCTTGCCGCCACGACGGAACGCATCGTCACCGGCGTTGTGGAAGCGGCGCGGCAAGCTGGCGTGGCGGTCACGGCCAACCACATCGGCTCGATGTTCACCTGGTTTTTTCAGCCCCGCGATACGGTGGTCCGCACGTTTGAGGACGCGGCGCGAAGCGACTCCACCCTTTTTGGACGGTTTCATCGGGCCATGCTCGAACGCGGTGTATGGCTGCCGCCCTCTCAGTTTGAAGCTGCGTTTGTGTCCGCGGCCCATGGTGACGCTGAGGTGGAAGCGACCCTGGCAGCGGCACGTGAGAGCTTTGCAGAGATCGCAGCCTGATATCCCGGAGCGTCGGCCCGGCTTTACACAGCGTGCAAACCCCGCCTGCTATCCTCAAGTCTCCCATTGCGGCGCATCCGCGATCCCAGCCGAAGGACACCATCCGTTGACCGAGCACGCCCAGGAGTTCAGCGCGACACCGAAGTCTGACGCCAAGTCTCGTGCCGTCAAGCCCGCCACCTATGCCGACGCCGGCGTTGACATCAGCGAGGGCGATCGCACGAAGCAGCGTATCAAAATGCTGGCACGCAAAACCTTCAACAAGCAGGTTTTGAGTGAGATTGGCGGCTTTGGCGGCCTGTTTGCGTTGGATCTCGCGAAATTCCCAAACCCGGTTCTCGTCAGTTCGACCGACGGCGTCGGCACGAAGCTCAAGGTCGCCTTCGAGCTCGGGATCCACCATACCGTCGGTGCGGACCTTGTCAATCACTGCGTGAACGACATTGCCGTGCAGGGTGCAACGCCGCTGTTCTTTTTGGATTACCTCGCCACCGGCCGCCTTGAAGGTTCCGTCGCAGAGACAGTGGTCAGCGGTATAAGTGAAGCCTGCAAAGCGAACGGCTGCGCCCTGATCGGCGGTGAGACAGCGCAGATGCCCGGTTTTTACGCGGATGGGGAGTACGACCTAGCCGGGACGATCGTGGGCGCTGTGAACCGCGAAGACATCATCACCGGGGAGCGGATTGAGGCCGGCGATTGCATGATCGGGCTTCCCTCCAACGGTTTGCACACGAACGGTTATTCCCTGGCGCGCCGCCTGTTGTTCGATGTGGCAAAGTACGGTCCGGACCAGTACGTCAACGAACTGAAGGACAAGACCGGTGCGGCTTTGATGCGGCAGCACCGCAGTTATCTCTCCGTTCTGCGCAAGCTTATTGCGGGGGGCATTGTGCATGGCATGGCACACGTTACTGGCGGCGGCATTACAGAAAATCTGCCTCGCATTCTTGCCAGGGGCCTGGCAGCCCAGATCGAACTCAGCGCCTGGGAAGTGCCGCCGGTATTTGTCCACCTGCAACAACTGGGCCATGTCGAACAGGACGAGATGCTGCGCACGTTCAACATGGGCATCGGCATGATTGTGGTGGTTCCCGCGGAGCAGGTTCGCAAGGCGAAGGCAATCCTGAACCGCGCGAACGAACGCTTCTACATGATCGGCCGCATCGTCAAAGGCGAGCGGCGTGTGCAGTACGTCTAGGCACTTCCCGTGATGGAAACTTCAGCGACCCCGACCGAAACGAGCGACAGGCGGAAGCAGCGCCTTGGTGTGCTGCTGAGTGGCCGCGGCTCGAACTTTGTTGCCATTGCCGACGCCATCGCAGCCGGTCGCATCCCTGCTGCCGAAATTGTGCTCGTCCTGTCCAACGTCGCCTCGGCACCCGGGCTTGAGATTGCGCGCAAACGTCAGTTCTCCGCGGTGGCTGAAATTTCAAAGGGTGTTGCGCGAGAGGAACACGACGCACGTCTGGTAGAGCATCTACGGGCCGCACAGGTAGACTGGGTGATTCTGGCAGGCTATATGCGCGTTTTGACTCCCGCGTTTATCACGGCGTTCTCCGAACGTGTCCTGAACATTCACCCATCGTTGCTCCCCGCGTTCCCGGGGCTGCACCCGCAGCGGCAGGCGCTCGCAGCTGGCGTGTCCACGTCCGGCTGTACGGTGCACTTTGTCGACGAACAGGTAGACCACGGAACGATTGTGCTGCAGCGCGCCGTGCCGGTGCTTGCCGGCGACACTGAAGAAAGTTTGAGCGAACGCATCCTGCGCGAGGAGCACCTCGCGTATCCGGAGGCAATCGCCACACTTACGCAAGCGGCCTTAGGGGACTTCTGAGCCGGAGACGCTAGGCGGTCTGGCCCAGGGCGTAACGCCGGCAGTGCTCCAGGTAGGCTGCTTCGTGCAGAGCAGCCAGATCAAGTACGCTGCTCCATAACCATCGCGGTGCTTCCAACCCTTTGGAATGCTGCGATCGCAGGGCGGTAACCCACGCCTTGCGATCCGCTGCATTCATCTGCCTGCCATGAGCACGGCCCACCACACCCGCCATTAAACGTGCGACCCCGATGGCCTGCTTCTGTGAAAGGCCGTCGAGTTCAAACTTCATGTCCTGCGGTCTGAGTTCACGCATCACAACGGACTTGCCGCCGCACATGCCGGACATCATGCGTTCCCCCAGAAAAGGTGAAAGTGCACGCGCCCCACAGACCACGCGCTCTGCGAAGTCGACCGGCATAGGGACCGCCGTGTCGCGAGGGGCCGCGGCTTCCGTGGCCTCCTTCACATCCACCAGGTGGTGCTGATAGCAATGCTTCTCGCCAGTGCGGACCAGCACAGCGTAACGCAGTCGCCCAAGAGAGCTGCAACCCTTCATCCAGTACGCTGCGTCCACAACCTTCATGGGCGCCTGACCTTCGCCGCGCACGCCCATGAGCAATTTGCGAGTTGCGGAAGAAGCGAATAGTTCATCAACAGAGACACGCTCCGGCGGTTCCAAGGCCCAGAAACGCTTGCCCAAAGGGATTTCGGGCGTAACGCCGTTGATTCGCTCCTGTGCGAGATGCTTCCAACGCCGAGTGCGCGCCTGCCGCATCACACGCCGGATGGGATCGATCTCCTGGGGTGTGATGTTGGCGCTATGTCCCTGCAGGCGCGCAAGATAGCCCTCAATCATTTCTTCAAGCATCAGCGCAGTGGTAATTCCCGGCAGATCGCTGCTGCGCGCAGCCATGGCGAGGGACAGACCAAGGCGCAACAGATCGTGCGCTGGGTTGCCGATCACGGTCTGATCCACGTCGCGAATTTCGATTTCAACGGCGTCGGTCTTGTCTGCTACAGGCCCAAGATTACCGGTGTGGCAATCGCCGCAAATCCAAACGGAGGGACCATGCGGAATGCGGCCGTGCACCTCTGGGCTGGCCAGCCATTCGTAGAACTGCACAGTGTTGCCGCGAACATATGCATGTGCCGACTCGGACATCTTCATCACGCGCCGCCTGTCCAGCAATGCACCACGCTGTGTACTGGCGGCAACTCGCCGTGATCTAACCGCGGCGTTCATACCTCTGTTCACGTTCACGCTCCCGTTTGCAAGATTACAAATGTATGAAAACGGATGCGATGTTTAAGCCGTTTTGCCGCAACACCATCGGGCATAGCGCGCTGCGAAAGAAGCGGGCTGTGCTGGTCTGAATGTGGATAGATGAAATTTGCGATAGCACCGAAACGGGCTATGCGGACTGCTGGCCAGCTTCGGTCAGCGTGACCTTCGCATCCATTCGTTTGCGCCCCCGGAAATAAGTCACCGTCACCGTGTCACCCGTTTTGTGGGAGTTCATCGCGCTCTGGATATCCTGGACGTTGGTAATTTCCTGGCCATCGATGGCGACGATAAAGTCGCCACCCAGCATCACGGGCGTATTGCCCAGGTAAGCCTTCTGCGTGCCGCCTCGCAGGCCCGCGCGATCCGCTGCGCCGTCGGGCAATACACGTTGCACCAGCACGCCATAGTCGTTTGGAACGCCGATCTGCTCGGCAAGTTCCGGACCGATTTCAAGCGGTGTAATGGCCAAAGACGGCCGGCGAACATGCCCATATTTCGCAAAATCTTCAAGCATCGCTTTTGCGGTGTTGATAGGAATCGCGAAGCCGATGCCTGCGCTCTGGTCCGCATTGTTCGATGCGATCAGTGTATTGATGCCGATAACCTGTCCGCGCGAGTTCATCAGCGGGCCACCGGAATTGCCAGGATTGATCGCCGCATCCGTCTGAATGGCGTTGTCGATCGCAGACCCATTTGGACCTCGTACCGACCGGATGGACGAGATGATGCCGCGGGTCATGGTACCTGCCAAGCCAAACGGATTGCCTATGGCAAACACCTTTTGCCCTACCTGCAAGGCATTCGAGTTGGCCAGTTCCACCGGCTGCAGATTGGGCGCGTTGATTTGCAGCAGCGCCAGATCGTGTGCCTTATCGACGCCGATCACCTGGGCCTTGTACTTGTGCTTGTCGCTCAGCTGCACTTCCACGCGCTGTGCATTGTCGATCACATGATTGTTCGTCAGGATATGGCCCTGCTTGTCGAGGATGAAGCCCGATCCCTGACCCTGCTGCGGAACCTGCCCGTAGAAAAAATCAAAGGCAACGGCAGTGGACGTGATGTTCACGACGCTTGGGTCCAGCCGCTTGTACACCGCGATGTTGTTCTGCTCTTCCGCGTCGTAAGCAGGTTCGGCCTCGGCGGTCTTCAGCTGAAAATTGCCCAAGGGACCGTGCGTGGTGACCAACGATGCAGCCGCATCCAGCGCGTGGCCAGGGGAAAGGCGCTGCACCAGCGACGCCATGGTACCCACCGGCCATAACCGCGCGCTGAGCGTGTAAAAACCGCCCACCAGCAACACCACCAGCAAGAGCCTGCGTACCTTCATTCGTCTCCGTCTTCGTTGTTCTTATGCTATTCGATGCGCCGAACATCCTCTTCCATCACCCCGGGCTGTACCGTTACCGCACATTCGCTCCCGCTTCCGACCGAAGCTGCCGGTACAACGCATTTACCCGGTCATGCAGTTGCGCTTTCGACCCACTGTTCTCCACCACGATGTCTGCCATTTCGAGCTTCTGCGCCTCCGGTATTTGAGCGGCAAAGCGGCCGCACGCGTCAGCTCGCACCACCTCACTCTGCGCTTCAGGGTCAGACGCCAGAACGCGCCAAACGTAACGATCCAGGCGCAGGTTTTCAGGCGCGGTAACAAGCACAAGGCGGTCAAACCGTGCGCGCCATGGCAGGGGTTGGCCACCCTCGTCTGCACCGTAACGCGTCTCAAGCACGAGCGCGGATTCCACGACGGCAACCGCCTCAGGGTGCTTCACCCCGAGGGTGCGCAGCCATTCCGACTGTGCTGCGATTACCGGAGGGTGCACGATGGCGTTCAGCTCGTCGACACGGCCCTGCTCAAACGCGAACCGCGCAAGCTCATGGCGGTTCAGCGAACCATCCGCCAGCACAACCGAAGGCCCGAACTGTGCAGCGATACGCGCATAGACCGCCTGACCGGGCTGCATCATGGCTCGGCCAACTTCATCGCTTTGAGAGACGAAGGCACCCAACTGCCGCAACATCGCCGCAACGGTGCTCTTGCCGCTTGCCGCTCCTCCGGTCAGTGCAACACGTAGCATCGCTTACACCGCAAACCCGCGCCGGATCGTGGCGGCTCTTATGGTGTTCTGCATCAGCATCGCGATGGTCAGCGCTCCAACTCCACCGGGAACCGGGGTATACGCCGAACAGACCGCGTACGCCGCCGGATCGACATCGCCCACCAGCACGTACCCACGCTTTTCAAATGCGGCACGGCGGCTTGCATCGTCCGGGAAGAAGCGCTGCAACTGCTCCAGCGTGTCCAGCCGGTTGATACCAACATCGATAAGCACCGCACCTGGACGAACCATGTCAGCGGTAATCAGCCCAGGCACGCCGACGGCCACCACAAGTAGCTCTGCCCTGCGCGTATAGGACGGCAAGTCGCGGGTTCCTTTATGACATACAGCGACGGTCGCTCCCTCGTTCAGCAGCATGGTCGATGACGGTTTGCCAACAATATCGCTACGTCCCACCATTACGCAGTCTGCCCCCGCAATGGGAATGCCGCGACGCTTCAGAATTTCGAGAATACCTGCCGGCGTGCAAGGCGCCAGCGCGGATTGGCCAATCTGCAAACGTCCCACGTTTATCGGGTGAAAGCCGTCTACATCTTTTTGCGGCGACACTGCTTCCAGAATGCAACGCGTGTCGATGTGCGGGGGCAATGGCAGCTGGACAAGAACGCCATCCACTGAGTCGTCGTTATTTAGAGCATCGATCAGAGCCAGCAATTCGGCTTGTGATGTGGTGGTTGGCGGCGTGAGCAGAGTGCTCCGAATGCCGAGCTCGCCGCAGCTACGCACCTTGTTGCGCACGTAAACTTCAGAGGCAGGGTCATTACCGAGAAGGATCACTGTTAGACCGAGTTGCATCCCAGCCTCTGCCATGCGGCGTACAGCAGCTGCACTCTCGGCATTGATTTCGGAGGCGATCTGCACCCCGTTCAGAATTTGTGCGCTCATCTTAATCAGGATACAAGCCCACGATCTAGGGTATCCAGAGACCGGGCGGCGGAGAATGTCGTGTCAACAAGCTGCAGTCCATACCTGGCGCACAACGCGTGGAGACCCGTCACGTCTAACGAGCACAAGCTGCGGTTCGCGTGGCGCTGCAGGGAGGTTATCGATGAGCAGTTTCAACGAGAAAGATCTTGCGCCGCCACCTTCGCTTACGACGGACTTCGACTGCACCGACCTGCAAACCCTGCGCAGCGAACTGTTGCAATCGGGCCTGGATATCTGGCAAGCGGGCGAGCTGATTAGTAGCTTTCTCGCTACTCGAGGCTACGGGGTGTCCGCTGGCGATGCACGGACTATTGCCAGTCGAATTGAATCGGAAAGTTGTTCGCTTGAGTGCATGCGACATGAGCTGGGCAGAATGGCGCTTATGATGTAGCGCGTCTGCTCTGTGCAGCGCGTACTCACTCGTATTTCAAAGTCTCCACCGGATCAAGAGACGCCGCGCGGTTGGCAGGCACGGTGCCAAAAATTACGCCGACCATCATGCTTGTGCTGAGTGCAATTGTTGCAGACCAGATAGAAATCGGTATGTGGAACGGTGTAAGCAGGTTGACACCAAGCGGCAACGATAGGCCGACTGCCGTACCCACAATGCCCCCACTGAGCGATAAAAAGATAGCTTCGGTCAGAAACTGAAGTCGGATCTCGCGCCGTGTGGCACCCAGGGCCTTGCGTATACCGATTTCCCGAATACGCGCTGAGACGTTCGCCAGCATGCTATTCATAATGCCGACGCCGCTTACAACCAGCGTAATGAAAGCAGCGATCGACAACACGTACGTCAGGCCGATGGCGATCTTGTTCGCCACATCCAGCACATCTACAAGCGTCTGCGCGTGATACACACTGTTGGGCTTGTGGCGGCTCTGAATAATTGACGTGATATGCGCGGAATCGTGAACGACGTCAAGCGGATTGGCAATCGTAAAGAATATCTCCTTTACGGCGTCACTCCCGGTAAAGTAGCGGGCGACCGGGTACGGGATCAACGCCGTCTGGTCTGAAAGCTCGGACTGGCCGAAATCCGTGATGCGCAGCTTCGCTACACCGACAACGGTGAACGGAATTCCATGGATGGCGAAACTTTTACCGATGGCCGCACTACTCGTTCCAAACAGCGCCAGAGCAAACGGCTCAATGAGGACACAGACCTTTTCATGACTCATCGCGTCCTCATCATCGAAAAAGCGGCCTGCGACAACGGCCAGGTTTCGCACCTCCTTGTAACGAGGTGACACGCCAAGGAGCAGCGCTTCTTTTGACGTTCCATCACCCATACTGATGGAAGAATGTGACTCCAGCATGGGAGATGAATAGGCAATGCCAGGTACCTGCGCGTCCACGGTGGCCTCGTCTTCGCGTGTCATATAGTCGGGTGTGGACGTATTATTTGGTCCGGTTGTGCTTCCGCCGCTGTACTGCATTTCTACAAGATTCGGTCCAAGACTGCTAATGGTATCCAGAGCATATTGCCTGCCCGTGAGCCCCACCGTAACCACAAGGATGATAGACGCCGACCCGATGACCATCCCAAGCATGGTCAGTAGAAAGCGCACCTTGCTCGCGCGAAAGCTGTCCATGGCCAGATGCAGAGTTTCAGAAAAGACCATCGTCGTCTTTGCCGAATTTAAAGTCCGCTCAAAGCTGCGGCTATTACCGGACCGCACGGAGGATCGCTGTTGCACCTCGCCGACAGATTCCGCGCCCGCATGAGTGTTAGTTGCCACTGGTTTGATGCTACCTCGTTTGGTACTCATCCCTGCCATCTCAGACGCGACAGAGGCGGCGCGGTTGCGCTTTTTTCATACATAACCAAAGCTGCTAGCATCAGTGTCACCGACACCGGGCTTCCAGCCTGCGCCCGCGGAGGGATGTGTGAGCGGTTGAAACAGGCGGTCTTGAAAACCGCTTTGGGCTAACGTCCAACGGGGGTTCGAATCCCTCTCCCTCCGCCAACTGCTCAATTCACCGCTTTTAAAAAATGTTCGATCTGATGAGCGATGCCGCGGATCGACTCTACATCTGCTGCTATTCGGTAAAGCCGAATGACGTAAGACCTATTCAATAAGCATGAGAGCCGCCCCGCGGGTAGCGCCGCAACGGATTAAGGCGCAGGCTCAGGCCGGTGCTCAAACCGTAGGGTTGCAAGTTTCCATAAGGAAAATGCGTAAAGCGTTGGACCTCGACATCCACGACGCGTAATGTGAGCCGGTCGTTAAGGTCGTAGTTGATTCCACCTCCGACGGCGTAAGTGAAAAAGGTGCCGTGGGCGTAGTTAAACGGCAGGCTGATACGGCCCGCGCCGGCAAGAATCTTCGCGTACGGTTCGATACGTGCCGGGCGGGGGCGTAGGGAAGCTTTGATGCCAGCGAGGTAGCTGCTTTCCGTAACCTGCTGGCCGGTATTGAAGCGAAGCAGGCGGGCTTCGCCATCCAGGGCGATGCGCCAATACGGATGAAGTTCGATGTAGCTATAGCCGCCACCAATCTGGCGATGACCATAGTCCTGCTGAAACCAGCTCACGCCGCCGCCAACTGTGACGTTGCTGCCGGGTCCGCTGGCGGTCGGTAGGGCTTGGCCCTGCGCGTGGCCGATCATCAGCAGGAAGGCAAGCGCGAGAAGCAAGAAGCGTAATTTCACTGGGTCACCTGCAACGTGATGGTTTGCGCTTCGGTGGCACCCGTACTCTGTCCGAGCGCGGTCACCTGAAAGCTGTAGCTGCCGACCGGGGTGCTGCTCATTTTCAGGCCGGCACAACCGCTTGTACCAAGGGTCGCGGCGCATAGCACCAGCATGGCGGCGAGCAGATTCAACGAGCGACGACGCCTGAAGCACAGCAGCACGGCTGCGGGAAGAAGGCAGAGTGCCGCCCCATGGTGGCCCAGCGCAGAACCCAGAGACGCACTGCCCGTTGCGCTGCCTTCGCCGAGTGGGTCGCCCGTGTCGATGGTGAGTTGAAGGCTACCGGTGCCGTCCGCGACAAGCGGCATGGCTGTTTTGGTAAAGGTGCAGGTTGCGGCATAGGGCAGGCCGGCACAACCAAACTTTAGCGTGTCGTTGAAGCCTTTCACCGACGCCACGGTAACGTTCACCGTGAGACGGTTGCCGGTCTTGAGTTGCACCTGCTGGTTGCTGACGGACAAGATAAATTGAGGTGCTGCGCCACTGGTGACAGAGTCTTTGCCGGACTGAGACGGACTGTAGGAGGCGTCACCACCGTACACGGCAATCAATGTTTGCGTGGCACCGGTTTGCAGCCGGATCGTAAGTGTCGCGACTCCCGCAGCGTCGACTTTTGCGGTGCCCATAGTCACGGAGCCGTTGCTGAAAGTGACCAGACCAGAGGGCGGGACACCGGCTGCAGTTGCAGGTGATTGCACGACGGCAATCATGGTGACCTGCTGCGCATCAGCCGCGCTGGTTGCAGAGCTGGTGAGCACGGTAGTCGTCGAACGCTGCTGTACAACCTGGGCGAGCGGTGTGGCCGTGGCAGCAAAGTCTGCGTCGTCGCCGGCATATGCGGCAGTGATGGTGTGCGTGCCGCTGGTGAGTGGCGCCAGAGTGAGCGTAGCCTTTCCGCTACCGTCCAGCGGGACCGTACCCAGGGTGGCTGCGCCTTCAGTGAAGACGATGGTGCCCGTGGCCACGGCAGCGTTGCTGTTGCCAAGTTCGGCTGTAATGGCGACGCCGCTCAATGTGAGGGACGGATTTGCGGAACTCGTCAGCGCGAGCGTGGTGCGCTGGCGAACGAGGAAGCTCACGGCTGTCGAGGTGGAAGGACTGGCTTTCCCGTCACCCAGGTAGTTGGCGAAAATGGTGTGGCGGCCCGGGCTCAGCGTACTCAGCGTCGCAACGGCGATACCCGAGGAACTCAGCGTGGCGCTGCCTACGGTCGATCCGTTCTCGACGAATGCCACAGTACCGGTTGCCGCGCCCCCATTGCTGAGTACAGCGGCAGTGAACGTAAGCGGCGTGCCATAAATCGAGGGATCTGCGCTCACAGTGACCGCGGTGCTGGTCGCGGCGTTCTTCACGATTTGTGTCGTGGAAGCGGTCGTCCCGGCAAAGTTGGCATCGCCGGTATAAATTGCGGTAATTGCGTGCGTACCCACGGTAAGGGAAGCCGATTGGGTGCGGGCATTGCCTGCAGCGTCGATTGTTGCCAGGGCAAGTGGCGCACCATTGTTAGTGAAAGCGATCGTACCGGTAGGCGTGTTGTTGCCGATTGCAGGCAAGGTGGCGATGAATGTCACAAGCTGTCCGCTGATCGAGGGATTCAGGTCCGCGGTCACGTTGAGCACGGACTGCTGCACAATCGACTCCGAAAGCGACGCCGAAGTGGAGGTGGCGTGGTTTGTGTCGCCGCTGTACACCGCAGTGAGGCCATGCACGCCGAACTGCAGAGACGAAGTGGAGAACGCGGCACTGCCATTGACCAACGGCACGGTCGCAAGCAGATGCACTCCGTCCATAAAGTTGACCGAGCCGGACAGACCTACCGTCGGTGACGTCACACTTGCTGTGAGTGTCACGGCATAGCCCAGGATAGCGGGGCTACCGCTGCCGGTGAGTCCGGTTGCCGTTGGGGCTTGCTGCACCGTTACGGTGAAGGCCGGTGAAAGCGCGGCGGCGTTTCTAGCATCGCCGCTGTAAGCAGCGACCAGGGTGTGCTGGCCAAAGGACAGGGTAGAAAGGGTAAAGCTGAACGTGCCCGTGTTGCTGACAGGTTGCGTCGCGATCGGCTGCCCGGCCTCCTGCAAGGTGAGCGTGCCGGTTGGTGTCACGCCGGGTGTGCTGAGCACACTGTGAAAGACAGCGGTGGCGCTGACATTGACCGGGCTGGTGGGACCGTCGAGCGTAACCGCTGCCGCCGCAAGATTGACACTCTGCGTAAGAGGCGATGAGGCGCTGCCAGTGTAGTTGCTGTCACCGTTGTAGGTGGCAACGAGAGTATGCGTCCCCGCTACAAGCGAGGTTGTGGCTACCGTAGCCGTCCCCTGTGCATTGAAGGCGACAGTACCGACCACAGCCGTTCCGTCGCGAAGCGTGACATATCCTGTGGGAACACCCGTGGCACTCGTAACCGTCATGGTGAAGGTGGCAGTACGGCCGGCCAGCGTGGGCGACGCCGCAGAGCTTAGCGTCGTGGTTGTGGCTGTCTGGGTCACAACTTCGCTCACGGTACCGGTGCTCTGGGAGTAGTTGGTGCTGCCCTGGTAGGTGGCAGTCAGCCCATGCGTGCCAACGGCAACACCGCGCACATCGAGCACTGCAATAAGGTTGCCGTCAAGCGCCACGGTGCCGAGCGTGTGCCCTCCATCTGCAAAGACCACTTGGCCGCCGAGCACGCCGTATGCTGTTGCGCCTGGGGCCATGGCCACCTGCGCAGTCAGGTGCAGCGCCGCGCCGGCACTCAACGGGTTGCTGCTTGGCGTCAGCGTGGTCGTGGTGCCAATCTGTTGAACGGTTTCTGTAAGCGCGGCAGAAGTGCTGGTGCTGGTATTCGTGTCACCGCTGTACGTTGCGGTAAGTGCGTGGACACCCGGCGACAAATTTGTAAAAGTCACTGCCGCCGTGCCGTCCGACTGCAGCGGGGCGGCGCCGTAGGTCGTAACTCCTTCTGCAAAGCGAACGTTGCCGGTAGGCGCGGGCCCGCTCACACTGCTTACCGTCGCGGTAAGCGTAACTGCTGAGCCGACAATAACGGTGGATCCGCTCGTCGCCAGAGTCGTGGTCGACATTGCCTGCTGGACGGTTTGGGTAAGAGTGCTGGACGTTGCGGCGGCATCACCGGCGTCACCGCTGTACTGCACTGTGATGGGATGAGTACCTATGGCAAGGCTCGAGATCGTAAAGCTCGCCTGGCCGCTGCTGAGCGTAGCGGAACCGATCGTCTGACCGCCGTCTGCAAAATTGACTGTGCCGGTGGGCGTGCCCGTCGCCGCGCTTGCAGCCACATTGAATGTGACCGAGTTGGTGACAGTCGACGGGTTTACCGACGAGGTAAGGGCAAGGGTCGTTTGCTGTTTAACGACCTGCACCAGCGTGGCTGATGTGGCAGCTGCATTTTGAGGATCGCCGGCGTATTGTGCCACGACATTGTGCGAGCCGAGCGCCAGCGTTGAGGTGGTACAGGAAGCGGTCCCACTTGTGCTAAGAGGAACGGTGCAAAGTGTCGCGCCGTCGCTGGTGAAGGTGACGTTACCCGTGCGCCCATGATCGTCGCTGGTGACCGTTGCGGTAAAGATAACCTGCGATGCGAACACACTTGGGTTGGCGCTGGAAAGGACGGCAACGGAAGTCGGGTTTACGTCGAGCACCTGGCCGTCGACGGTAATTACGGGCGTGACGTTCGTCGCGTTCGAGGGCAGTGTCAGCGTGCCGACCACGTCGTTACCGATCACTGTCGGTGCAAACTGTACGCCGAGAACGCAGGTTGCGGACGGCTGAACCGTGCTGGTCGTGCTGCAGGTGGTGGTTGCGGTATCAAGCGCGCTGTACACGTCCTGTGGCGTGCTGAGCTGCAGCGGCGCGCTGCCATAGTTCGCCAAGGTTTGCAGTTGCGGTGCAGACACCTTGCCGCGCCGGATTGTGGGATACGTAAGCTTCGTCGTCGAACCGCTGATGCGGCGGACTCGCATGTGGAACATGTCCGTTAGGTACAGGTCGCCGCTCTGCGTGAACCGTACATCGAAGGGACCGTACAAGCTGGCAAGGTTGGCCGGACCGCCATCGCCGGTAAACCCTTCGCTGTCTGTACCCGCAAGCGTCGTGATATTGCCAGTGAGTGCGCTCACCGTGCGGATACGGTTACTCCCAGAGTCGGCAATATAAAGATTGCCAACCGGATCGTAGGAAAGACCGATAGGACGATGCAGCATGGCTTGGGCGGCGCTCGCCCCGTCACCGGAGAAGCCTGGCGAACCCGTTCCAACGACCGTGTTGATGAAGCCAGCGGCATCGATGCGCCGCACACGGTGATTGCCGGTGTCGGCGATCAGCAACGATCCATCCGGCAGGCTGAGCGTGGCGAATGGATCATTCACGCGTGCGGTGCCGGCAAGCTGTCCGTCGCCGGCGAACCCGGCAGTCCCGTCGCCGGCAATCGTAGTGATGTTGCCGGTAGTGATGTCGATACGCCGAATCGCATTGTTGCCGCTGTCGGCAACTATGATGTTGCCGCTTAGGTCCAGCGATACACCATGCGGCAGATCGAGCCGGCATGCGGTCGCCGGGCCATTGTCCCCGCTGTAACCGGCTATTTGTGGCGTTCCGGCAATGGTGGTGATGACGTGCGAGAGCGCGTTGATGCGGCGAATGATGTTGTTTTGAACATCGGCGAAGTAGATGTTGCCGGCGCCGTCCATAGCGAGACCAGCAGGTGAAGAGATACTGGCAGACGTTGCAGGGCCGCCATCTCCGGAATAATTCTGAACACCGTTGCCGGCGATGGTCGTGATGGTGCCAGACTGCGCATCCACTCGCCGGATGCGGTTGTTGCCGGTGTCGCTCAGGTACAAATTGTCAGCGGGATCGATGACGATACCCTGCGGCGTATAGATAGTGGCGGATGTTGCGGCAACGTTGTCTCCGCTGTACGGCCACAGGTCCGTGCCGGCGACGGTGTCAATCCGCCCCGGCACCAGCACTGGCAGCGCACCGGAGGCGTTGCCGCCGACCATTGCCGTACCCAGCAGATTGCCCGCGGCATCTTTGACGAGAATGGCTCCAAGCCGCCTGCCCGGGTACTTCGGCGCAAAAGCCGCCGTCACGGTGCACTGGTCCCCGGCACTGTAGTTGGCTGTGGTGCAGCTACCAGCGGACGTAACGCTGAAATCGAGATTGGGCACGCCGCCCGTAACGGCCTGGGGTGCTGTTGCCGCGCCGCCGACAGTGAACGTTACTGTCGCGAGGAACGGCACCGTGTTGCCCACCGAAGTCGTTCCCGGAGCGCTCTGGATATGTTGTGCAATGATTGCCGGCGTGGTGCCCAGCAGTGCTGCCACGGCAAACCTGCGCAGCAGCGAGCGCGAACGGAGTGCGGGAGATATGTTGCGGGGGCCGGCTTGCTCAAATAAAAAGCGACGCATGCCGATTGTATCGGCAGAAAAAAGCACAACTTGACGGGACTGTCCGATGCGCTCGGCGGACCGGGAGAGGATACGGTCACTCGATTGGGGCTAGATCGAGTCCCCGGCAGAGATGTCCAGCCCCAGATCCAGTGCGCGTGCGCTATGCGTTAGAGCTCCGACGGAGATGATGTCGACGCCTGTCGCGGCCACCTCTCGAATGCGGGCGAGGGTCATGTTGCCGCTGGCTTCGACCAGGGCACGCCCGGCAATGTGACGGACCGCCGCCGAGAGCTGTTCCGTGGTGAAATTGTCGAGCAGGATCGTATCGACGCCGGCATCGAGCATGGCTTCAATCTGGTCAATGCGGTCGACTTCGACCTCAATGTGGGTCGTATGCGGCAGGCGGGCGCGCAGCTGCAGCAGGTGTTTGGTTATATCTCCGCCATTGGCAGCCAACACGGCGAGGTGATTGTCTTTGACCATCACGGCGTCGGACAGGGAAAACCGGTGGTTGTGGCCGCCGCCGCAGCGCACGGCGTAACGCTCCAGCAGACGCAGGCCGGGCGTGGTCTTGCGGGTGTCCACGATGCGGGTATGCGTGCCTGCCGTCTCTGCGACAAAGGCCGCTGCAAGGGTAGCGATACCACAAAGACGCTGGGTGAAATTCAATGCGACGCGCTCCGCCTGAAGGATGCCCTGCGCTGGTCCGGTAATCTCCGCCAGCGCAGCACCCCGTTCGAATGGCTCGCCGTCGCGGACCTGGAAGCTCACCGCGATGGCCGCATCGGTCAGTCGCATTGCTGAGGCAAAAATCTCCTCGCCGCACAACACGCCCGGCTCCCGTGCAGCGAGGGTTGCGGTGACCGTTGCGCCCGGCGGCAGAAACATCTGCGACGTGAGGTCGCCCCACGGCGCGTCTTCCAGCAGGGCGGCATGCACGATGGGGTCAATCGCACTTCCGGGCGGTTTCAGGAGCATGCGGAGAGCATTCCTGTGCTCGAACCCACTTGCACGCTGAGTGCGTGCGCGAAGGCTGGGGAGGTATCGGGAAAGTCGGTGCGGAAGTGGGCACCACGCGACTCTTCACGGTCGATGGCTGCGGTGATGAGACTGCGCGCGACCGTGAGCAGATTGGCAGTCTCACGCTGTTCGAGCGTGGTCCAGTCGCCTCGCCAGGAGCGCAGGGTCGCGGCAGCGGCTTGCAGTGCCGGACCGGAACGCTCGATGCCGGCAGACTGCCACATGAGCTCCTGCAGTGCCGCACGGGAGACGACGGTTGCGGGGGCGGCTTCGTCAATGTCGGCGTGGACGACCGGCATTTCTGGCGAGGGCGTGAAAGTCTCCGGCCAGGGCGGACTGTCCGCGCTTGTTGCGAGGATGGTTTCCGCGCAGCGCCATGCGAAGACCAGGCTTTCGAGCAGGGAGTTGGAGGCGAGCCGGTTCGCGCCGTGCACGCCTGTGCAGGCGACCTCGCCGACAGCGTACAAGCCGGGCAGTGAGGTGCGCGCATCCAGA
Source organism: uncultured Terriglobus sp. (assembly GCA_964244665.1). Taxonomy (GTDB): domain Bacteria; phylum Acidobacteriota; class Terriglobia; order Terriglobales; family Acidobacteriaceae; genus Terriglobus. The sequence goes on along the minus strand of CAXTJO010000029.1, from coordinate 13,147 downwards.
TCGGTACGGATGCCACCCATCCAATAGTGGGCGGCGGGTGTGACCGGGATGGGCTGCCGTGCCCAGTCGAGGCCGTAGCGGCGACAGGCGGCGTCGATAGTGGGAAAGCGCGTTTGCAGAAACTCCGCGCCGAGTGCAGTCGCATCCAGCAGGACGGGGACACCATCCTGTGCAGCCATCTGCATGGCAATGCCCCGTGCCACGACGTCGCGGGGTGCAAGCTCGGCGTCCGCGTGCAGACTCTGCATAAAGCGGCGGCCATGCCGGTCAAGCAGGACGGCACCTTCACCGCGTACCGCCTCCGAGATTAGAAACGTGCCGGGCACCGCAAGCGCCGTTGGGTGGAACTGGTAGAACTCGGCATTCTCGACCAGCGCACCCGCGCGCAATGCCATGGCAACGCCATCGCCGGTGGCGACGGCGGGATTGGTGGTGTGGCGGTAGAGTTGGCCCGCACCGCCGCTGGCCAGTATGACGAGGTCGGCAGACAGGCGCTGCGGCTGGCCGGTTTCGTCGAGGACATCGATGCCGCAAACACGCGGGCCGTCGAGCACAAGGTCGCAGACGAAGGTGTGCTCCAGCACGGTAATGTTTGCGGCGCGGACAGCCTGGACCAGCGCCGTTTCGATGGTGAGACCGGTGGCGTCGCCGCCCGCATGCAGCACGCGAGGGTGGGAGTGGGCGGCTTCCAGGCCGCGCGCAAGTTCACCATCACGCGTATCGAAGGCGACACCGAGACGGATGAGGTCGCGGATGCGGCGTGGGCCCTCGTCACACAGGACCTGCACGGCGGCGGGATCGCAGAGGCCGGCACCGGCACGCAGCGTGTCGGCCACGTGCTCTGCCACACTGTCGCCGCGGAACATGGCCGCCGCAATGCCGCCCTGTGCCCAACGGGTATTGCTTTCAGCGAGTTCGGCTTTGGTCACCAGAAGAACATCGGATTGTTCGCTGAGCCGCAAGGCGGCAATGAGGCCCGCAATGCCGCTGCCGACCACGATGATCCGCTTCATGCGGCGCTCGTGATGGCTGCCGAGCCGGGCCGCAGGGCGAGCATGCGTTCCAGGGCGACGCGTGCGGGAACCGCAATGTCTTCGGGCACGGTGATGCGGTTGAGTATCTCGCCGCGCTCCAACGCTTCCAGCACCCAGGCGATGTAGCTGGGGTGAATGCGATACATGGTGGAGCAGGGACAGATGATGGAGTCAAGGCAGTGAATGGAGTGTTGCGGGTTGTCGTTGGCGAGCCGCTGCACCAGGTTGATTTCCGTGCCGATGGCGAAGGAGGAGCCGGCGGGTGCCGCCGCGATGGCCTTGACGATGAAGTCGGTCGAGCCTGCGGCGTCGGCGGCGTCGACCACTTCCATGGGGCACTCCGGATGCACGATGACGCGGATACCGGGGTGGCGTGCGCGGGCCATGCTGATTTGTTCGACGGTGAAGCGCTTGTGCACGGAACAGAAGCCGTGCCAGAGCAGGACCCTGGCGTGGCGCAGGGCGTCGGCGGTGTTGCCGCCCAGGGTGAACTCAGGCTGCCAGATTGGCATCTGGTCGAGCGGAATGCCCATGGCTTTGGCGGTGTTGCGGCCAAGATGCTGGTCCGGGAAGAAGAGCACGCGCTCCCCGCGCGCGAAGGCCCAGCGGAGCACCTCTGCCGCGTTGGACGAGGTGCAGACGATGCCGCCGTGCCGGCCGCAGAAGGCCTTGAGGGCGGCGGATGAATTCATGTAGGTGACCGGGATGACGGGGACGCGACCGTCCGCGCCGGGGGCGGTGCCGAAGAGGGCGGTCAGTTCTTCCCAGCAGTCGGTGACGGAGTCGAGGTCGGCCATGTCGGCCATGGAGCAGCCGGCGGCGAGGTTGGGCAGGATGACTGCCTGGTTTGGGCCGGAAAGCATGTCGGCGGTTTCGGCCATGAAGTGGACGCCGCAGAAGACGATGGCTTCGGCTTCCGGACGGGACCTGGCCGCCTGCGCGAGTTGAAACGAGTCGCCGACGAAATCGGCATACTGGATGACCTCGTCGCGCTGGTAGAAGTGACCCATCATGACGAGGCGCTTGCCGAGGGTGTGCTTGGCGGCGCGGATACGGAGGTTGAGTTCGGCGGGTGAGACGCGGCGGTATTCGGTGGGCAGGCCGACCTGGCGGGGTGCGGTGGGTGGCAGGATGTCGGCCATGGAGGCACCCGGGCCGTAGCCTGCGCCGGGGGTGTCGAACTCCCACGGTGCTTCCGCGAGGCTGGAGGAGCAGGTGCTTGCGATGGGCGCTGGCTGGCTTCCCCCTTGTTCGCGGATGCGGATCAACTGGATGGTGCTGTCAACAGAGCGCACGGCGTTCTCCCGGGAGCAGGTGTAGCCCCTATATAGAGGCTAGACCGGTGGCGGTGGATTCGGAAAGGGCTCGAAGTAGCGCGCGGTTCGAAATCGGGAGCTGGCGAAAAATAAAGTAGAGGTTTGTGACTGTGTCATGGTGCGTGCAGGGCGGTTTGGGCGGTGCAGAGGGTACCCCCCCTCCCCCTCCCCAGGCGGCCAAAATCGTCATTGCAGGGGACTTAGGTTTGGAGGCGGGCTAAAATCCTCATTCGTTTGGGGTTAGAGCCAAAATCCTCTTATGAAAGGACTTACGTGCGGCGGGATGCGTCCCTGGCCGTTTGTGGCCGTGCGGGCGGTGTGGGTTTGTCAAGAGTTCAAGGATAGTTCGGCGGAGTCACGTGGCGGCAGGGATGCCGACGCCGGGGTTGGATGTCTGCATCCCATGTTCATTATTGGACACTATGCGACAGATGCGGACATTGCGGGTGGACGGCGGGGTGGAATGGCGGATGGCGCGGCGGGGTGAACGGCCTGAGAAACACCAGTTTGCCTGCCATTTGCGGCGAGTGCGGGGAACAGCGGGTTTGGCAGGGATCGTGCATTCGTCTGCGGTGCATGGATATTGTTCGTCCGGACCTGAAGAAGAAGAAGCGGCAGCGGGCCGTGTTGTTGGGCGTGGGCGTGGTGGCGGCGATAGCCGTGGCCACGGTGTTTTTGTTACGGCTGAAGCCGGCGATGCCGACGGTGGAGGGGCCGCTGTACACGGATGCGGTGAAGCGGGGGCCGCTGCTGCGGCAGGTGCGCGGGCCGGGGACGCTGACGCCGCGGGAGGACAAGATCCTGCTGATTCCGGCACAGACGGAGGCAACGGTGGTGCACATCCGCGTGCTGCCTGGGGCGCAGGTGCACCCGGACACGATCCTGATGGACCTGGTGGACCCGGCGACGCAGCAGCAGATGCTGGACGCACAGTTGCAGTTGAAGAGCGCGGAGGCCGACCTGCAGAACACGCGGGCCAAGCTGCAGAGCGACCTGATGACGCAGCGGGCGGGCGCGGCAACGGTGGGCGCGGACCAGAAGCAGGCGCAGTTGCAGGCGCAGACAGACAAGAGCCTGCTGGACCTGGGTGTGATCAGCGGGCTGAAGTACAACGAGAGCCGCGGCAAGGCGGATGAGCTGGGAATCCGGAACGACATCGAGCGGCAGCGCCTGACGCTGAACCAGCAGGCGATTGCGACGCAGGTGGCGGTGCAGCAGGCAAAGGTGCAGCAGGCGCAGGCTTTGCTGGCGCTGAAGCAGAAGCAGGAGGGGGCGCTGAGCGTGCGGGCGGGGATCGACGGCGTGCTGGTGGACCTGCCGCACCAGGTGGGCGAGCACGTGGCGATCGGCGCGACGCTGGCGAAGGTGGTGCAGCCGGACCAGTTGAAGGCGGCGCTGAAGATTGCGGAGACGCAGGCGCGGGACATCCAGATTGGGCAGCCGGCGGCGGTGGATACGCACAACGGTGTGATCCAGGGGCATGTGCAGCGGATCGATCCGGCGGTGCAGAACGGCACGGTGACGGTGGACGTGGCGCTGGATGGGGCGCTGCCGCAGGGGGCGCGACCGGACCTGAGCGTGGATGGAACGATCGACCTGGACCGGCTGACGAACGTGCTGTATGTGGGTAGGCCGGCGAGCGGGAACGAGAACAGCACGTTGAGCCTGTTCAAGCTGTCGCCGGATGGGAAGAGCGCTGCCCGCGCGGCGGTACGGGTGGGGCGCGCTTCAGTGAATAACATTCAAGTTCTGGATGGGCTGACGCAGGGCGATGTGGTGATTCTTTCTGACATGAGTAAGTGGGATAACACGGATCATGTGCGTGTGGAGCAGTAAGTGGGTTGTGGATGAGTAAGTGGGTGTGGTGAATCGATGCCGGCTGCTTGCGGAGGCAAAATGCCGACCTCAGGGGCTAAAGCCCCGGT
>CAXTJO010000029.1:0-8862 GCA_964244665.1 uncultured Terriglobus sp. | reverse complement strand
GGGTTTTATGGCACGGCTGAAGCCGTGCCCCTCCGAAGGATCGGGCCTTTTGGATATGTTAGACACGACCTTAAGTGAGTTGTGTGGGTAGTTATGGTTTTAGCTGGGTACGGAACGAGTGGGCTGCGATTTACGTAGAGGGTGAGGGAGAGTGCGATGGCGAATGCGACAGACAACCTGATTCATATCGAAGGCCTGACGAAGGTGTTTTACACCGATGAAATCGAGACGCATGCGCTGAGCGGTGTGCACCTGTCGATTGCGCGCGGGGAGTATGTGGCGATGAGCGGGCCTTCGGGTTGCGGCAAGTCGACGCTGCTATCGATTTTGGGGCTGCTGGATACACCGTCGAGCGGACAGTACACGCTGAACAACAATGCGGTGGCGAACCTGAATTTCGCGGACAGGTCGCGTATCCGGAACCAGGAGATCGGATTTATTTTCCAGAGCTTTAACCTGATTGGCGACTTATCGGTGTACGAAAATGTCGAGTTACCGCTGACATACCGCAGCGGCATGGCGGCGAGCGAGCGGAAGGACCGTGTGGTGAAGGCGCTGGAGCGGGTGAACATGGCGCACCGGCTGCGGCACTACCCGGCGCAGTTGAGCGGCGGTCAACAGCAGCGGGTGGCGGTGGCGCGTGCGCTGGCGGGGTCGCCGAGTATTTTGCTGGCGGACGAACCGACGGGCAACCTGGACAGCAAGAACGGCGAGGCCGTGATGCGGCTGTTGAACGAGCTGCATGCGGAGGGATCGACGATTTGCATGGTGACGCACGACCCGCGGTTTGCGGCGCATGCGGACCGGCAGGTGCACCTGTTCGACGGCAAGATAGTGGCCGAGGGCGAGTTACAGCACTTACTTGCGGCGGCGGAAGAAGAGTACCGCACGGGATACAGCGCGGCGCGGTAAGTGGCCGGTTGAAGCCGGCAGCAGAGAGAACACGGGAGCACCACCATGTCCACACTTATGCAGGATTTGCGGTTTGCGCTGCGCGGGCTTCGACGGTCGCCGGGCTTTGCGGTGACGGCGGTGCTGACGCTGGCGCTGGGGATTGGGGCGACGACGGCGATCTTTACGCTGACGTACCAGGTGCTGCTGCGGTCGTTGCCGATCCAGGACCCGCGGCATTTGTTCAAGGTGGGCAAGGAGGTGAACTGCTGCGTGACTGGCGGTTTGCAGGACGACTGGATGCTGTTCTCGTACTCGCTTTATAAGAGCCTGCGGGACGGGACGCCGAGCACGGCGGGGATGGCGGCGGTGGATTCTGCCGCCATTTTGACGACGGCGCGGGTGGAAGGGGAGACGGCGACGACGCCGGTGGCGGTGCGTGTGGTGAGCGGCAACTACTTTCCGCTGCTGGGCGTGCATGCGGTGGAGGGGCGGGTGCTGTCGCCGGACGACGACCGCGAGGGTGCGGCACCAGTGGCGGTGGTGAGCCACGCGATCTGGCAGGCGAAGTTCCATGCTGACCCGCACCTGGTGGGCAAGACGGTGCTGCTGACAGGGCACCCGGTGACGGTGGTGGGGCGGACGGCGGAGGGATTTTTGGGGGAACGGAACACGGGCGACCCGGCGGGGGTGTGGATGCCGCTGTCGCAGGAGCCGGTGTTGGACCCGGACCGCGAGCTGCTGAAGTCGCCCAATGCGCACTGGCTGGATGTGCTGGTGCGGATACCGGTGGCGGGGGATGTGCCGAAGGTGCAGCGGGCGATACAGCTTGGGCTGGTGCAGTGGATTCGCGCGAATCGGGAGCCGAACCAGAACGAGACGGATGCGGACATTGCGAAGCAGACGACGGAGCTGGTGAGCGCGAATGCGGGCATTAACGATTTGGGCGACCAGTACAGGAAGAGCCTGACGCTATTGCTGCTGATTGCGGGTGCTGTGCTGCTGATTTGCTGTGCGAACCTGGCGAATCTGATGCTGGTGCGGGCGGTGGGGCGGGCGCAGGAGATCAGCGTGCGGACGGCGCTGGGCGCGCCGCGGTCACGGCTGATCCGGCAGATGCTGGTGGAGGCGATGGTGCTGTCGCTGATGGGGGGCGCGGCGGCGGTGGTGGTGGCGTATGCCGGGGTGAGCGGGATGCTGGCGCTGGCGATGAAGAATGTGCAGGTCGATCCGCTGAGCGCGCGGCCGTCGGTGCCGGTGCTGTTGTTTGCGCTGGGGACGTCGCTGGTGACGGGTGTGCTGTTTGGGACGGCGCCGGCGTGGATTGCGTCGCGGGCGAACCCGGCGGATGCGCTGCGGGGCGCGAACCGGAGCGTGGGCGATGCGAGCTCTCTGCCGCAGAGGGTGCTGGTGATTCTGCAGGCGGCGCTTTCGGTGGCGCTGCTGAGTACGGCGGGGCTGCTGATCAGCAGCCTGCGGAACATGCGGACGCAGGACTTTGATTTTCAGCCGGAGGGCCGGCTGATCGCGTTCATCAACCTGCAGGCAGCAGGGATGAAGTTTGAGCAGCTGGATGGGCTGTACCGGCAGATCGACCAGCAGTTTGCGGCGCTGCCGGGGGTGGAGAACATTGCGTACGGGACGTATACGCCGATGGCGTTCAACAACTGGGGCACGGGGATTTCATTTGCGGGCGACGATCCGAATGCGAAGAAGAATGCGAGTTATAGCCTGGTGAGCCCGCACTACCTGGAGGCGGTGGGGACGCGCGTGCTGCTGGGACGGGGCATTAACGAAAGCGACACGGCGACGAGTGTGCACACGGCCGTGGTGAACCGGACGTTCGTGAACAAGTACCTGAAGGGCAAGAACCCGATCGGGATGCACTTTGGCGAGGACAGACGGCTGACGAACTCGTACGAGATTGTGGGCGTGGTGGACGATACGAAATACGGTTCGCCGAGCGAGGACGTGCGGCCGATGTTTCTGCGGCCTATTACGCAGACGACGAGCTTCGACGGGATCGATGCGAGTGCGAGTCTGAAGGAGCAGGCGAGGAAGGGCGAGCAGTTTGCGCACTTTGCGTCGAACCTGGTAGTGCACTACCAGGGCGACCCGGGGGCGATGGCGAGCACGGTGCGGCGGACGCTGAACAGCATCAACCCGAACATTCCGATTGCGCAGTTGATTACGTATGACGAGCAGGTGGGCAACAGCTTTACGCAGCAGCAGCTTGTGGTGCGGCTGACGACGCTGTTCGGCGTGCTGGCGCTGGTGCTGGCGTCGATCGGGCTGTATGGGGTGACGGCGTATAACGTGGCGCGGCGGGTGCCGGAGATTGGGCTGCGGATGGCGCTGGGATCGGATCGCGGGGGGATTTTGCGGCTGATTCTGCGGGGTGCGATGACGCAGACGGGGATCGGGTTGGCGCTGGGGATTCCGGCGGCGCTGCTGGTGGGGCACCTGCTGCAGGCGGAGCTGTTTGGGGTGAAGGGGTACGACCCGGTGTCGCTGATGGGAGCGGTGGTGCTGCTGGGGCTGAGTGCGCTGTTGGCGGGGATTTTGCCGGCGCGGCGGGCGAGTGGGATTGAGCCGATGCGGGCGTTGCGGAGTGAGTAGGGGAATGGCGGCGGAAGGAGGCCAGGGATGACGGTTTGGCAGGATGTGCGGTTTGCGCTGCGGCAGCTGCGGCGGTCACCGGGCTTTGCAGCGGCGGCTGTGGTGACGCTGGCGCTGGGTATCGGCGCAAACACGGCGGTGTTCTCAATGCTGGACCAGGCGCTGCTGCGCTCGTTGCCGGTGCAGGAGCCGGAGCGGCTGGTGATTTTGGAAGGGACCGGGAAGGCGTGGCAGGGCCACACGAGCGGGCATGGTGGATCGAACACGTTGTTGTTTTCGTATCCGATGTATCGCGATCTGCGGGACAGGGCGAGTTCCCTGCGGGGGTTGGTTGCGACCAGTACCTCGCAGGTGGGCATTTTGCGAAAGGGCGAGGCGAGCACGGAAGATGCGGAGCTGGTGACGGGCAATTACTTCGAGGTGCTGGGAGTGAGGCCGGCGCTGGGGCGGCTGCTGACGGCGAGCGACGATGCCGTGACGGCGACGGTTCCGGTGGCGGTGCTGAGCCATGAGTACTGGTGCGACCACATGGGCGCGGAGGCCGGTGTGGTGGGGGAGACGATTGGGGTGAGCGGACATCCGTTCACGATTGTGGGCGTGGCGGCGCCGAACTTTCGGAGCGCGGTGTGGGGGCAGACGCCGGCGCTGTTTGTGCCGCTATCGACGGTGGTGCAGGTGGACCCGTACCAGGCCGCGGATACTCCGCTGTCGAATCACAGGGACCGCTGGCTGAACGTGGTGGGGCGGTTGCGGGAGGGCACTTCGCCGGGACAGGCAGAAGCGCTGGTGGCACCGCTGTGGCATGGGCTGCGGGCGGAAGAGCTGAAGGCGCTGGGGAGCCGGTCGCGGAGTTTTACGGATGACTTTGTGACGAACAGCCGGCTGAAGCTGTTGCCGGGAGCGCGTGGGCTGTCGTACAGCCGGGAGCGGCTGGAAACGCCGCTGCTGGTGGTGATGGGCATGGCGGGGCTGGTGCTATTGATGGCGGCGGTGAATGTGGCAAGCCTGCTGCTGGTGCGCGCGGCGTCGCGGACGCGGGAGTTCAGCGTGCGCTATGCGGTGGGCGCGACGGCGCGCAGGATTGTGGGGCAACTGCTGATGGAGGGGCTGCTGATCGGCGTGGTGGGTGCCGCTGCCGGCGCGGTGCTTGCAGTGCCGGCGATCGGAATGCTGTCACGCGAGATGACGTCAGCAGGCGACCCGCTGCTGTTCAAGACGGGGCTGGATGCGCGCCTGCTGGGGTTCAGCTTTGCCGTGGCGGTAGGGGTGAGTGTGCTGTTCAGCCTGACGCCCGCGGTGCAGTTGCTGAAGCCGGACCTGGTGGCGTCGTTGAAGCAGCAGACCAGCACGGCGGCGGCGAACCGGCTGAGCTTTCGTGGGATCGTGGTGTGCCTGCAGGTGGGGCTGAGCGTGGTTCTGCTGGTGGGCGCGGGGCTGCTGGTGCGGACGCTGGAGAATTTGCGGCATGCGGATGTGGGCTTTAACACGACGAACCTGCTGACGTTTGGCGTGGACCCGGGGCTGGCGGGCGTGCCGAAGGAGCGGGTGCAGCCGCTGTACCGGCAACTACTGGAGGCAGTGCGGACGCTGCCTGGAGTCCAGTCGGCGACGGCAACGGACAGCGCAGAACTGGCGGGCTCAGACAGTGGAAGCAACGTGACGGTGGAGGGGTATACGGCGCCGCCGGACGAGGACCTGGATATCGGCATCATCGACGTGATGCCAGGGTACTTCAGCACGCTAAAGGAACCGATGGTGGCGGGGCGTGCGCTGACGGAGACCGATGACCTGCAGCATCCGCTGGTAACGGTGGTGAACCAGAGCTTTGCGCGGCACTATTTCGGGAGTGACGCGGCGGCGGTAGACCGGCACATGGCGCGGGGCGCGGGCAACAAGATTGCGTGGATGCAGATTGTGGGCGTGGTGCGGGATGCGCGACACGTTGGCCTGCGGGACGACGTGAAGATGACAGATTTCAGGCCGGTGGCACAGGTGGAGAAAGTGGACGGCCTGTCGTATTACCTACGGACGGAGAGGGCACCGGCTGCGATGGAGGCGGATGTGCGCCAGTTGATGCACCGGACGCATCCGGAGCTTTCCGTGCAGTCGTTACGAACGATGGACGAGCAGATTGAGCAGAACCTTTCAAACGAGCGCATTGTGGGGGTGCTGGCGGGTGCGTTCGGCGTGCTGGCGACGCTGCTTGCCGGGGTGGGGCTGTATGGGGTGCTGGCGTACAGCACGACGCAGCGGACGCGGGAGATCGGGATACGGATGGCGCTGGGTTCGTCGCGTGGGGCGATTTCGCGGCTGGTGCTTGGGGATGTGCTGCGGCTGACGGGCGTGGGCGTGCTGGCAGGTGTGCCATGCGCGCTGTTGCTGGCGCGGACGCTGCGGAGCGAGCTGTATGGTGTATCGGCGGCAGACCCGTTGACGCTGGTGCTGGTGCTGGTGCTGATGGTGGCGGTCGCGTTTGTGGCGGCGGTGTTGCCGACGCGGCGTGCCGCGCACGTGGACCCGAATGTGGCGCTTCGTGCGGAGTAAGGCAGAGCTGTGAACGCAGAGGTGGATAGCAGGAAAACGAGTGGGTGACGGAACGATGCTTTGGAGACAGCGATGAATACGATGGGGCAGGACGTTCGTTACGCGCTGCGGCAACTGCGGCGGTCGCCGGGGTTTGCGGTGGCGGCGGTGCTGACGCTGGCGCTGGGTATTGGGGCGACGACGGCGATGTTCAGCGTGGTGCGGGAGGTGCTGCTTGCGCCGTTGCCCTACCGGGATGCGGGCCGGCTGGTGGGGGTCGATTTTGCGTTTGCGGGGGAGAAGCCGAGCGCGGAGCAGGCCGGGGCGAGCGCGGATTTCATCGCCAGGCACAGCCGCAGTTTTGAGGCAGTGGGCATCGCGGACGATGGAATGTCCCCCGTGAACCTGGTGACTGCCACGGGTAATGCCGGGGCCGGTCACGCGCGGCAGGTGCAGCAGCTTCGTGTGTCTGCCGGGTTTTTGCCGACGCTTGGGATTGCGCCAACGATGGGGCGGTTATTTACGGTGGAAGAGGATACGCCGGGCGGCCCGCGCGCCGTGATTTTGAGCGAGGAGCTGTGGCGGTCGGAGTTTGCGGCGGACCCTGGGATCGTGGGGCGGGTGATCCAGGTGGATGGTGCGTCCGTGCCGGTGGTGGGCGTGCTGCCGGGCGGCGCGGCGGCGGACTTGCAGGGCGCTTCGTCCACGACGGAGGCAGCAGGACTATGGCAGCCAATGAAGCTGAGCGCGAAGGACCCGGGCTATGAAGGAGACAACTACCGGATGATTGCGCGGCTGCGGGACGGCGTGACGGCGGAAGAGGCGCAGGCGGAGGTCGCGACGCTGGAGAAGCCGTTTTACGCGCAGTCCCCGGCGCACCTATGGTGGACGGCGCAGGGCAAGCTCGTCCGTGGATTTCGCGTGTGGCCGCTGAAGGACGCGATTACCAGCAACGTGCGTAGCAGCCTGTTGCTGCTGCTGGCCGCGGTAACGGCGGTGCTGCTGATTGCATGCCTGAACCTTGCAGGCCTGCTGGTGGCACGAACGATGGCACGGACGCGGGAGATCGCCATTCGCAGCGCGCTGGGCGCGTCACAGGCGGCGGTGGTGCGCCTGGTGCTTGCGGAGATCGCCGTGCTGGCCGTTGCAGGGGGCCTGCTGGGGACGGTGCTGGCGCGGGATGGGGCTGCGCTGTTTCTGGCAGCAGCGCCGTTGGACGTACCGAGGCTGCATGGGGCTGAGAGCTGGCAGATGTATGCGCTGTTTGCGCTTTGCCTTTCGTGCGCGGTGACGCTGCTCGCGGGGTTGGTGCCCGTCGCGTTTGCCCTGCGAAAGGGGCTTCGGTCGGGGATGCAGGAGGGCGGTGCGCAGGGGCAGTCGCCGGCCGTGGTTCGCAGCGGGAATGTGCTGATCCTGTTGCAGGTCGGCTGTGCGCTTCTGCTGCTTTCAGGTGCTTCCCTGCTGCTGAACGGATTTTTGCGGTTGCGGTCGGTATCGCCCGGCGTGGCGACCACGCATGTTGTATGTGCGCAGGTGAGCCTGAAGGGCAGCAAGTATGACTCGGCGGAACAAACGACGCAGTTCAACGATCGCGTGCTGGAGCAGCTTGGCCGCCTGCCGGGGGTGGTGCATGCCGGAGCGGTGAACGGGTTGCCGCTGGAGCACGGCGTGAATTTGGGAGGCACCCTGCCGGAGCGGCCGGATGTGCGGCACATGATCGAGCTGCGGCCGATGACGCCGGAGTATTTGCGAACGCTGGAAATTCCATTGCTGGCAGGACGCACTATTGCACCTTCGGACACGGCACACACACCGCTCGTGACCGTGATCAGCGAGGCCGCGGCACGGGGTTGGTGGCCGGATGAATCGGCTTTGGGGCACACCGTCCGGGTGGGTAATGCGCAGAACTTCCAGGTGGTTGGGGTAGCGGCCGACACGCACGCGCACTCCTTGATGGAGAGCCCGCAGTACATGGTGTACGTGCCGGTGGTGCAGCTGAACGACGGACTGACGGCGATCGAGAACGGCTGGTCGCCGACGAGTTTTGTGCTGCGACTGTCCGGCGAGTACGACCTGACGGCGGCGGTGACCGAAGCGATTCGGAACGTCGACCCGGACATGCCGCTGGCCAAGATGACGACGATGCAGGCGGTGATCGATCGGACGACGGCCGCGCCACGATTCTTTTCGTGGTTGTCCAGCGGCTTTGCGGTGTTTGCGCTGGGTATTACCGCAATTGGACTGTTTGGGTTGCTGAGCTATGCGGTGACGCAGAGAACGCGGGAGATTGGCGTGCGCATGGCACTGGGCGCGGACCGCCGCGATGTGCTGCGGCTTGTGGTTGGCCGGGGCATGGTGGTGACGGCGGCGGGATCGGTGCTGGGAGTTGCAGCGTCTGCCCTGCTGCCGCGCTTGCTGGACAGTGTGATTGCGGACGTGGTGTACAGCGGCAGCCCAACCGTGACGGCTACAACATTGCAGCAGGAGGGTGTGGCGATCGGCACGGCTGTGCTGGTGATGCTGCTGATTTCGTTGGGCGCAAGCCTGCTACCTGCACGGCGTGCAGCAATGATTGAGCCCTCGCACGCGTTGCGTGCGGAGTGAATGGAGCAGGACGATGATTGAGTTGAGGGGTTTGGAGCGGAGCTACAGGACGGGGCCGACGGAGAATTTTGTACTGCGGCGGGTGAACCTGACGATTGGGGCGGGGGAGTTTGTGACGGTGATGGGGCCGAGCGGGGCGGGCAAGAGCAGCCTGCTGAATACGCTGGCGATGCTGGATGACGGGTGGCGGGGGGAGTTCGACTTCGATGGGACGACGGTGCACCT
>CAXTJO010000028.1:0-38522 GCA_964244665.1 uncultured Terriglobus sp. | reverse complement strand
GGGTGTGCCGACTGGGTCGACGAAGACGGTGATGGTGCCGGTGAGGCCGGCCTGGAGGGTGGCGGGAGTGGTGCGGTGGATCTGCATCATGTAGTCGCGGGGATCGCCCATGAAGACGTGGTCTTCGCGGAGGAGGGTGCGGCGGAGATCGTGCCGGCGGTAGGGGTCGAGTTTGGCGACTTCGTCGGAGAGCTCGTCGGGGAAGGCGATCTGGCCGGTGTGGCAGATGTGGCCGCCGGTGTATTTGGGCGAGGCGGTGCCGGTGTGGGCATTGGCGGTGCCGGCGGCGTGGCCGTCGATGTGGATTTCCATGTGGATGTGGGTGTCGCGGCCCTGGTACCAGCCGGGGAAGACCGTGGCGAACTCGACCTGGCCTTTTGCATCGGTGAGCTGGATGCCGCGGAGAAAGGTCTGGTCGTCGGTGGGCTGCATGTGGGGCGGGCCGTTGCGGCCCTCTGGACCGCCGGGGCCGCCGGGGGGTGGGCCGTTGGGGCCGGCGTCGATGCGGGGGCGCTGGTTAGGATCGGGCGGTGAGCCGCCGGAGCCGGATGAGGGTGGGCCACCGGGGCCGGGCGGGCCACCGGGGCCGCCGCCGGGAGGTGGGCCGAGGGAGGTCTTCGTGAACGCGGAATAGAGTCCGAGGGCGTCGCAGTGCCAGACGTCGACGGCGGCGTTGGGGATGGGCGCGCAGGTGCGGGCGTGGCGGAGTTGAAGGGCGAAGCGGAGGGGGAGGCCGGGCTTGTCTTCGCGGATGTTCTGGCGGACGAGTTGATAGGGGTAGTAGAAGGGGCCTTCTTCAAGTTCCGGTGTGAGGGTGCAGGCGACGACTTGTTCGGCGGCCCAAATGGAAGAGCCAAAGCTGTTGGCGAGGGCGGCAGTGCCGAGACCCGCGGATGCGGCAGTGAGGAGCTTGCGGCGGGACCACACGTGCATGGGTTTCCTGCTTTCAGGTCGGTGAGACGGGTGCCCGGAGGAGGTGTTTACGCGGGCCGGCCCGGGTGACGGCGGGAGCTGCCAGGTATTGCGGTGCGGTCAGGTGGCGGGGAGTTCGAGTTGTTGGGCGGCGGGCTGCTCGATGTAGGGCTGGAAGTGGGCGCGGCAGCGGGCTTCGTACATGCCGGCGGCACCGACGACGACGAGTTCCGTGCTGGTGCCGAGGCGCTGGGTGTGGATGGCGGGGGCGCCGCAGGTCATGCAGACGGCGTTGAGCTTGGTGACCTTGTCGGCGAGGGCCATGAGGGCGGGGACGGGGCCGAAGGGTTCGTTGGCAAAGGTGGTGTCGAGACCGGCGAGGACGACGCGCTTGCCGAGGGCGACGAGCTCGAGAACGAGGGGAAGGATGGCGGGGTCGAACCATTGGGCTTCGTCGAGGCCGATGACGTCGGTGTGGTCGACGACGCTGGTGCCGTCGACCACGCCGGGGCTGAAGAGGGCTTCGCGGAGGCGGTCGGCGGTGGGGGTGACGACGGCGGCTTCGTGGGTCTGGTCGGAGTGGGAGGCGATGCTGGTGCGATGGTAGCGGAGGTCGATGTCTGGCTTAAAACAAGCGACGCTCTGCCGGGCGATGCGGGCGCGCTTGAGACGGCGGATGAGTTCTTCACTTTTGCCGGAGAACATGGGGCCGGTGATGACCTCAAGGACGCCGGGGGTGGGTGCCGGGTGCATCGTTCGATGGTAAACGCCCGGCTAGCCGGCGAGGGGCTGCCAGAGTTCGAAGCGGTTGCCTTCGGGGTCGACCGCCCAGGCAAACTTGCCGAAAGTCTCGTCGGTATTGCTGTCGTCAACCGTTGCGCCCGCGGTACGCAGACGCGCGAGGATGCCGGCCAGGTCGTCGACGCGGTAGTTGACCATGGTCTGCTGGCTCTGTTCGCCGAAGTACCTGGTGTCTCCCGGGAAGGTGCTCCAGGTGGTTACTCCCGTGTCGGGGGGAACGGCGTCGGAGGCTAGAAACTTCACCACTCCATAGGCTGTGGGTACGATGCCGAGATGTTCCAGGTACCACGCCTTGAGCGCCGTGGGGTCGCGCGCCCGTAAGAACACTCCACCGATACCTGTCACACGTGCCATGTGTGTCCCTCCTGGTAGAGCTTTTTATCACACCGTTTCGACAAAGACGGCAGTGCCGTAGGCAAGGACTTCGGTGACGCCGGGCATGAGTTCGTTGGCGTCGTAGCGGAAGCTGATGACGGCGTTGGCACCGTGTTCGGCGGCGTGCTGGGACATGCGGGCGAAGGCGTCTTCGCGGGTCTTTTCGCAGAGGCTGGTGTAGAGGGTGATGTCGCCGCCGACGAGGGTTTGGAAGCTGGCGCCGATGGAGCCGAAGACGGAGCGGGAACGGACGACGATGCCGCGGACGATGCCGAGCGACCGCACGATGCGGTGGCCCGGCAGCTCCAGGGCGGTGGTGACGAGGGCGGGGTTGATGGCGAAGTGCGTGGGAGGCGTGGGGGCGTTAGCCATTGCTGGCCCTGTTCTGCCGATAGAGGCGGATGAGGTGGTTGGTGGAGCTGTCGTGCTGGAGGTCGGGGCCGGTGGGGGATTCGAGTTCGCCGACGATCTTTTGCGCGAGGACTTTGCCGAGCTCGACGCCCCACTGGTCGAAGCTGTCGATGTTCCAGATGCAGCCCTGGGTGAAGACGGAGTGCTCATAGAGGGCGACGAGGGAGCCGAGGAGGCGCGGTGTGAGGGTGTCGGCGAGGAGGATGTTCGAGGGGCGGTTGCCTTCGAAGACGCGGTGCGGGACGAGGTTGTCGGGCGTGCCTTCGGCCTTGACCTGCTCGGCGGTTTTGCCGAAGGCCAGAGCTTCGGCCTGGGCGAAGACGTTGGCGGTGAGGATGTCGTGGTGGTGGCCGACGGGGTTGAGCGTTTTGTAGAAGCCGATGAAGTCGCAGGGGATGAGGCGGGTGCCCTGGTGGATGAGCTGGTAGAAGCTGTGCTGGCCGTTGGTTCCGGGCTCTCCCCAGAAGACGGGGCCGGTCTGAGTGTGGACGGGCTCACCTTCGAGGGTGATGTGCTTGCCGTTGCTCTCCATGGTGAGCTGTTGGAGGTAGGCGGGGAAGCGCTTGAGATACTGGTCGTACGGCAGGACGGCGATGGTCTGTGCGTCGAAGAAGTCGGTGTACCAGACGGTGAGCAGGCCCATGAGGACGGGCAGGTTTTGCGCGAGGGGAGCGGTGCGGAAGTGCACGTCCATCGCGTGAAAGCCTTCGAGCATCTCGGTGAATTGATCCGGGCCGATGGCGATCATGGTGGAGAGGCCGATGGCGGAATCCATGCTGTAGCGGCCGCCGACCCAGTCCCAGAAGCCGAACATATTGGCGGTGTCGATGCCGAACTTTGCGACTTCTTTCGCGTTGGTGGAGATGGCGACGAAGTGTTTGGCGATGGCGGCTTCGTCGCCACCGGTGTTTTTGAGGAACCACTCGCGGGCGGAGTGGGCGTTGGTCATGGTTTCGAGCGTGGTGAAGGTTTTACTCGCGATGAGAAAGAGGGTGGTTTCGGGGTCGAGGGTGCGGACGCCTTCGGCAAAGTCGGTGCCGTCGACGTTGGAGACGAAGACGAAGCTGAGGTCGCGCTGGGAGTAGTGTTTGAGGGCTTCGTAGGCCATGACGGGGCCGAGGTCGGAGCCGCCGATGCCGATGTTGACGACCGTCTTGATGCGCTTGCCGGTGGAGCCGAGCCACTGGCCGGTGCGGACCTTTGTGGAGAAGGCGGCCATTTTGTCGAGGACCTCGTGGACGTCGGGAACGACGTTGCTGCCGTCCACTTCGATGACTTCGTCTTTGGGCGCGCGGAGGGCGACGTGGAGGACGGCGCGGTTCTCGGTGATGTTAATTTTTTGACCGGTGGACATGGCCTCGATGGAGGGCTGGAGGCCGGCGGTTTCGGCGAGGGCGGTAAGGAGCTTGAGGGTGTCGTCGGTGACGCGGTTTTTGCTGTAGTCGAGCAGGATGCCTTCGGCGCTGAGCGTCATGCGTTCGCCGCGGGCGGGGTCTGCCGCGAACATGTCCTTGAGGGTTGCGGTGCCGACGTCGGCATAGTGCGCTTCGAGCGCCTTCCATGCCGCGTGCCGTTGCGGTGCCGTGCCGGGTGCAGCCATGCGTGGTTCCTCTTTCGGTGGATCGTGTGAGCCTAAGATACGCCGGTTGGATGCGCGAACGGTGGTCTGTGCCGCCGATGCGGGATGTTTTCTGCGCGAAAGGAGGGATTGGGCTTGGCGCGGCGGACAGGAGGAGTTCGTGCATCGAACGGGCATGGACAGCGTGGAAGCGGGACGGGTGTTTACGGAGTTTTTGGCGGGGCTGCCCAAGGGAAAGGCGACGCGCATCCACATTTTTACGGATGCGGATGCGGACGGGCTGCCGGCGGCGGCGCTGCTGGCGCGGGGGTTGCAGGCGGCTGGGTATGGGCAGGTGACGGCAGAGGCGCGGCGAAAATTTGAGAACGCGTGGATGCCGGAGGTGCACGCGCGGCTGGCGGCACGAGAGCCGGAAGCGCTGCTGCTGGTGGACCTGGGAACGCGGCCCGATGCGGTGTTGCCGGGCGTGCCGACGCTGCTGGTCGACCACCATGCGCCGTTCGGGACGCCACCGGACGCGGTGCTGCTGACGAGCTACGGCACGGAGCCGACGGCGACAAGCGGGTTGCTGGCGCTGTGGTGCGTGGCGGCGATTGCGCCGGAGGCGGCGCACGAGTTGCAATGGCTGGCAGGCATTTCCCTGCTGAGCGACCTGGGCGACAAGGCGCCGTTTGCGGAGCTGGAGGAGAGCAAAACACGGTTCGGTGCGACGGCGTTGAAGGACTTGACGGCGCTGCTGAATGCGCCTCGCCGCAGCGCGGAGGGCGACGCGTCGGTTGCGCTTGAATTGCTGTTGCGGGCGGAGACGCCGAAAGCGGTGATGAAGTCGAACGACCCCGCCATGGCAGCGCTGCGGGCGGCCAAAGCGGAGACGAGTGCGGCGCTGGCGGAGGCACGAAAGACCGCGCCGAAGTTCAGCACGAAGTGGAAGAAGGAGCTGGGCGCGGACATGGCGATGGTGTGCATCAGCACGCCGTGCCAGGTGCATCCGCTGGTGGCGCAGACGTGGCGCGGGCAGTTGAAGGGTGCGGTGGTGTTTGGAGTGAATACCGGATTTCGCCCAGGGTATGTGCACTTTTCCGGCAGGGCTCCGACCGGGGTAAACCTGCTGCGGTTCTTGCGGGAGCATACGCCGGCGGGGGCGGATGGATCGTTTGGCGGAGGGCATGACCAGGCAAGCGGAGGTGCACTGCCGGTGGCGATCTGGAATGAGTTTGCGGCGGAGATGGGGTTTGGGCTGGAGATGCAGGTCGAGGAATAGACTCTACTGCGGACCGACAGAACCTGTCAGCATTTCAGATAGTGGCAGCTATGGTTCATGGACAAAAAGCGGCCTTAGTCATCGAGGTCGACCTCGGCGACTAAGGCTCGGCTGATGTTGTTCTGTGCCACCCACCTGTCTGTTTGTTAGTAGCGACGACGTCCGCCGCCACCGCCGGAGCCGCTGCCGCTGCGGCTGCCACCGCCACCAGCGCTGCTGCGGCGCTGGAAGGGGCGGCCGGTGTTGGGACGGCTGGGGGCGTTGTTGCTGTCGTCTGCGCTGCCGGGATTGTTTTTCCAGCTGCGGGTTTCCATCTGCATCAGGTCGGTTGCCCTGGCGGTGTCGATGGGCGCGTTGCGCTCTTCCTTGGCGAGGTTTTTGTCGGTCACCTGCCAGTCGAAGCTCATCTTGAGTTCGCGCTCCATGCGGCGGGCGTCTGACTTTTCCTGCGGCATGACGAAGGTGGTGGCGATGCCGGATTTGCCGTTGCGGCCGGTGCGGCCGATGCGGTGGACGAAGTCTTCGCTGGTGCCGGGAAGGTCGTAGTTGACGACGTTCGCGATGTGCGAGATGTCGATGCCTCGCGCGGCGACGTCCGTCGCGACGAGGATGCGGCTTTTGCCGCCGGCGAAGGCCTTGAGAGCGGCGGTGCGCTGGCCCTGCGAGCGGTCGCCGTGGATGACGGAGGACTCGTGGCCGAACTTCTCGAGCTTCTTGGCGATGCGGTCTGCGCCGTGCTTTGTGCGGCTGAAGACCAGGTAGGTGCCTTCGCCTTCGCCGAGCATTTTGTTGAGCAGGGAGAGCTTCTGATCCTGCATGACCATGTAGGCGCGGAGTTCGACGCGCTCGTTGGGCTTGGAGGTAGTGCCGATCTCGATGCGGACGGGCTTGTGGACGTAATCCTTCACGATCTCGGTGATGTTGGCGTCGAGCGTGGCGGAGTAGCACATAGTCTGGCGATCCTTCGGCAACGCGCCAACGATGCGGCGGATGGCGGGGAGGAAGCCCATGTCGAGCATGCGATCGACTTCGTCGAGGACGAGCATTTCGACGTGGCCGAGGGAGACTTCGCGGCGCTTGAGGTAGTCCTCAAGGCGGCCGGGGGTAGCAACGACGAGGCGTGGGCCGCGGCGAAGGGCTTCAAGTTGCGCGTGCTCGGAGAGGCCACCGCAGACGAGGACGGAATCGTGCTTGGCCTGGGGCTGAATCTTGCTGTAGGCCTCAAGCACCTGCATGGCGAGTTCGCGCGTGGGCAGCAGGATGAGGGCGCGGATGGGGGAGTTGCTGCGGGGCTGGCGCTGTGGGGAGCGGCTTCCCTGCCGGCCCTGCTGGGGGGCTAGCGCTGCGGGTTTGGGCTGCTCCGCAAGCGGGTGGCGGTCCATGGTTTCGATCATGGGGATGAGAAAGGACAGGGTCTTGCCGGTGCCGGTGGCGGCGGTCGCGAGGACGTCGTGACCCTCAAGCGCGGGCGGGATGGCCTTGGCCTGAACGGGCGTGGGGGTGATGTATTTTGCCGCGTGCAGGCGGTCTTTCAGCTTGTCGGAAAGGTCGAAGTCGTCGAAGGTGAGGTCGTCGACGAGGGTTGCGGGCGCTGCGGCCTGGGGGGTGGGGGCGGCATCGCTGTCTTTCGGTTCGACATTCGGTTTAGGCTGCGTGCGCTTTGTCTCGGCGCGCTGCTTTGGTTCGGCATGCTGCTTGGGCTCGGCGTGCTGCTTGGGCTCGGCGTGCTGCTTGGGCTCGGCGTGCTGCTTGGGCTCGGTGTGCTTTTTAGGTTGGGGGGTGGTGTTCGCTTCGTTCAGGACTGCGGAATTGCTGGAGGTCAAGAGAATCTTTCTTTCGTGTGTGGGGCGGCGCGCCAGTATGCGGGCCTGCCTGCCAAGTGCTGCTGGGTTGCAGTGATGCACGAGGGCTCCCTTGGCGTTGGAGCGTGGCATCCGGATTCGTCCGGGATCAGCTTGTTCCCTGCGAGGTGCAGGGTACGCGCTGCTGCGTGGCGAGATCTCGCGTTCGAGACCGGTCGAGCCAGAGCAACCTGCGCTTCCTCTCATTTGTTCGAGGATGGCATGCGGCGAAGGAGTACTGCGTTGCGGTCTCTGGCCAACCCAATCCATACCGGGTCGTTCCCGCAGCGAAGAGTGGCGGATCAAATTGCCACTAAGAGCAATATAACAGGTGTGTCAAGCAGGCGAGCTAAGTAGAGGCAGTGACCGCGCCGAAAGTGTGGGCGCGGTCACATGCAAATCCTGTTTCGGGATTACAGCGAGAGGAACTTGTCGGCGGTCCGGAGGGAGAGGGCCATGATGGTGAGGGCGGGATTGGCGGCGAGGGAGGTAGGGAAGACGGAGTTGTCGGCAACCCAGAGGTTGGGGACGTCCCAGGATTTGCCCCAGGGGTCGAGAACGGACTCGGCGGGGCTGGTGCCCATGCGGCAGGTGCCGACGGTGTGGGCGGTGCGCTTCGACGACCAGAGGTCGGTGCCGCCGGCGGCCATGAGGATGCGGCGCATCTTATCTTCGGCGTGGTCGCTCATCTTGTATTCGTTCTCACCGAGGGAGAAGGTGATGAGGGGTTTGGGCAGGCCGTGATTGTCGAGCTCGCCGGACAGGGTGACGCGGTTGTCGGGATTGGGCAGGGTGTCGCCGTGCATGCCGATGCCAACGACGTTGTTGTATTGGAGGAGGTAATCCACGAGGGCCTGGCCGACGAGATCGCGGCCCGCGACGACCTGCTCTGCCCAGCTGACGGGCAGGATGCCGTAGCTCTGGAGGAGGTAGCCGCCGGCGAAACCGGTGTCTTTGGCGTAGATGAAGTCTTCGGTGATGAGGGAGGCGGGGAAGCCCTTGTAGGGTCGGGTGTCTTTGCGCAGGGTGGCCCAGACCTGGGTGGAAATGTGGGCCATGAAGTTGCGGCCTACCTGGTCTGACGAGTTGGCGATGCCCCAGTGGAGAAGCTGGCGGGGGGTTTCTATACCGCCGGCGCAAAGAAAGACGTTTTTGGTGCGCTGGCGCTGCTCGTTGCCGTCGTGGTCGGTGTAGAGGACGGCGGTGATGGTGCCGGTCGAATCCTGCTCGACGCCGTGGACAAAGCTCTGCTCGCGGATTTCCGCGCCAAGGCGGAGGGCGGCGGGCAGGTAGGTGACGTCCATGGTGGCCTTGGCACCGTTGCGGCAGCCCTGGTGACAGTAGCCGCGATTGATGCAGGCGTTGCGCTCGCCGTATTCCGGCTGGGAGTAGGGCTGGGAGATGGCGGCGATAGGCGCGTGGGCGACGCGGATGCCGAGGGCTTCTGCACCGACGGCCATCATGATGGCGGAACTGTTGAGGGGAAGCGGTGGGAGCGGGTAGGTGCGGGTGGGGTCCCATGGGTATTTGGCGGGGCCGGAGACACCGAGGAAGGTCTCGAGCTCTTCGAAATAGGGCGTGAGTTCTTCGACATCGGTGGGCCAGTCGACCGCGACACCGTCGTGAGTTTTGAGCTTGAGGTTCCGCGGGGCGGGGCGGGGGACGTAGGCACCCCAGTGGATCATGCTGCCGCCGACGCCGCGGCCACTGTTGTTGGAACCGAAGGCGGTGGGGGTGGCGCCGCCGCTGAGCCGTTCGTCGGTCCAGTAGATGCTGGCGGCGACTTCGTCGGTGGGGAACTCCGTAGCGGGATCTTCGAACCACTCGCCGGCTTCGAGGGCGACGACGCGCAGACCGGCTTTGGCAAGCTTGAAGAGGAGAGGTGCGCCACCGGCTCCGGTACCGATGATGACGGCATCGACGACGGTGTCGGTGGAGAAGCGCTGCATGTCTGCGGGCTTTTTCACTGGGCACCCCCTGCTTCGGTCTGCGTGCCGGCGGAGGGGCTGTCTTGCGAGCCATCGCCCATGCTGCCGGAGATGGCGGTACTGGCTGGACCCGGAGTAAGTGGGCCGCCATGCTCGCCGCCGCCGTTGTACTCGAAGGGCGCGGCGGAGTTGGGGCCGATGCTTGTCCAGCCTTCGTTGGGTTCGTTGCCGCCGGTGATGCCGTCGGCAAAGCCGTAGAACTCCATGGCATACATGGCGTCGGGATGGCTGACCCAGGTGCGGACGACTTCGGTTTTGACGGCCTTCATCCAGGTGGAGAGCGGAAACTGGGCAGCGTCATCTACATCGCCGTTGACGACGCAACGGATGTAACTTTCGCGCGCGGGGAGCGGCATGCCAGTAAAGGTCTTGCCGGGCGTGTGCTGCAGCATGCCGAAGAGGGCGTGCAGACCCTGCCGCCAGGCGTCGCCGTCGGGCGGCAGCACGGCGTAACGCCAGCCGTTGGTCTTGCCGGTTTCGAGGCGGCGGTCGATGGTGTCGGCGATGTCGATCGCCGTGCCGGCGACGCCTTGCGGCAGAATGACGTCGACGAGCTGCTGGAGCTGCGTGAACTCCTCGCCGGAGAGAAAGCGGGTGGTGCGGGCCGCCGGGTAGGCGCGCTGCTCGAGGGCGCGGCGGGTGGCGGGGGAGACACGCTCGAGCACGTCGGGGTTTTGCAGGATTTTGAGGTCGGGCGAAGTCATTTGGCGATAGGACGCGAAGGGCGGCGAAGCGGGTTCATGCCGCTGGGAGAAAAGCTGGCCGGGTTTTTTGGCGTGGTTGGGGAGTGGGGTGGTTTACGACGGGACAACAGGGTGCGCGTCGTGGCGTGATTCGTGGCATCGTTCTGGCGCAGAGCAACTTATTTTTCCAAAGGAGACATGTGGTACTTCCACTTCGGCTGCGCGTGGAGGTTCGCGCATCCAATGCGCATGCTTCCCTTTCGAGACCATGGATCCGCGGATGCGCCGATGACGTTTGTGCTGCTGCACTACTTTGGGGGGTCGCACCGCGAGTGGGATGGTGTGGTGGCGCGGCTTTCGCCGACCTACCGGACGATTGCGGCGGACCTGCCGGGGTTTGGCGATGCCAAGGCGCTGGACGGTTTGAGCGTGCAGGCGTTGGCGGACCGGGTGCGGACGCTGGTGGAGTACGTTGCGCCGGCACCGGTGGTGCTGGTGGGACACAGCATGCCGGGCAAGGCGGCGATGGTGGTGGCGACAGACCCGCCGGAGAACCTGCGGGGTGTGGTGCTGGTGGCGCCGTCGCCGCTGGGAGGTGAGCCGATGACGGAGGCGCAACGCGAGACGATGACGGTGGCGAACACCACGCGGGCGCGGGCTGAAGCGTTTACCGACGCCGGGTTTTATGGCACGCCACTGCCGGAGCAGTATGAGCAGGCCGTGGAGGATGTGCTGGCGGGAAGCGATGAGGCGTTTCACGACTGGCCGCTGCACGGCAGCCGGGAAGTGTGGACGGACCGGGTGACGGCGTTCCGGGTAAAGACGATTCTGATCGTGGGCGAGCACGACAAGGCGATTGCGCTGACGGTGCAGACAGAGGAGACGCTGCCGCTGGTGGAGGCGAGTGGTGGGCGCATGCACCTGTTGGCGAACGCCGCGCACCTGACGCCGTATCAACAGGCGGATGAAGTTGCGGCGATCCTGGCTCAGTTCGCAGAGGAAGTGCGGCTGTAACGGTGCTTGGGCAACCACAGCGCCCGGGGGCATGCAGGTGCTGCGCTACTCTGAAGGGACACGCTCAGACTCTGCCGTAACTCTTTGCCTGACCAGGAGCTTGCTTGCCCGCAGCGCCCAGCACACATCGTTTCTCCCTGCGTTCGAGCGCGGTGGTGAACGTCGTGTTTTTTGCCGGAGCAGCGCTGGCACTGCTTCTGTTGATTTTGCGGCGCACGCAGGGGCATTTTTCGTATTGCCTGGACGATCCATACATCCACATGGCGCTGGCGGAGCGGTTGCGGCATGGGCTGTACGGCATCAATGCGGGCGAGCCGGCGAGTCCGTCGTCAAGCATTGTGTGGCCGTTGCTGCTGGTGCCGTTTGCGGGGACGGCACTGATGCCGTGGGTGCCGCTGGTGCTGAACGTGATGTGCGGTGGTGCAACGGCCTGGCTGCTGGGGCGATTTGTGGAGCGGTACTTCAAGCCGGGGTGGCGATCGGTGCTGCTAGGATTGCTGCTGACCGTGGGGCTGAACCTGCCGGGGCTGGTGTATACCGGGCTGGAGCACTCGCTGGAGGTGCTGCTGTGCGTGCTGGCGGCGTTTGCGGCGCTGGCAGTGCTGGATGGCGAGCGTGTGCCGGGGTGGGCAGTGGTGGCGGCGGCCGTGTTGCCGAGCGTGCGGTACGAGGGCGTGCTGGTGACGTTTGCCGTGGCCGTGGTGCTGTGGGCGGCGCGGCGGCGCGGGGCGGCTGTGGCCCTGGTGCCGGCGAGCCTGGTGCCGGCAGCAGTGTTCGGCGGGTACCTGCACCACCTGGGGCTACCGGTGTTTCCGCTGAGTGTGCTGGTGAAGAGCAGCTATAAATTTCACGACCACAGCAGCCTGCCGGTGCGGATAGTGCGGCTGGTCACGGACACGCTGGTGGCAACGCTGAAAGAGCCGGAGCGGATGCCGCAGTTTTTGCTGGTGGTGCTGCTGGGATGGCTGATCTGGCGGACGCGGCGGACCAGCACGGCATGCACCGTGCTGGTAGGGGCTGCGCTGGCAGGGACGGTGCAGGTATTTCTAGGGCCGGTGGGGTGGTTTTACCGGTATGAGATCTACTGTCTGGCGTTTACGCTGCCGGTGGCGATTGCGGCTTTCGCGCGGCTGCAGGCGATGGGTGCAACCACCGGCGCGGACGCGGGTATACGCGGTGTGCGGGTGCCGGGCGCACACCGCGCCGTGCCGCGTTTGCTGCTGGTTGCGACGGGGGCGCTGGCGGTGCTGTACGCACGGGCACAGATCGGCGTGCCGAAGGTTGCGGCGGGCATTTGGCAGGAGCAGGCACAATTGGGGCGGTTTGCGTCGCAGTTCGAGACAGGACCGGTGGCGCTGAACGACCTGGGATGGGTCAGCTTTTTGCGCACGCCGGGGCAGTACACGCTGGACCTGGTGGGGCTGGGATCGTACGAGGCGTTTGGAGCGGGGGAACGCAGTTCAGAATGGCTGGGCGCGATTACGCACAGGCATGGGGTGGGGCTGGTGATGATTTACCCGGAGTGGTTCGGCAAAACAGTGCCGGGCGATTGGACGCCGCTGGCGAAGCTGTGCGCGCGCGATGTGGACCCGAAGCTGAGCGCGTCGGCGAGTCGGGTGGTGTTTTATGCCACGCCGCTGGGAGACCAGGCACGTTTGCTGGACGAGCTTGGGCGCTTTGGAGCGGCGCTGCCGGCGGGGTCGGTGCTGGAGTTGAGGCCGGCGAACCTGTCGCAACAATGCTCCACCGGGCCGCAGCACGACGGCAGCGCCAAAGAGTGACATGGCTTTCCCGGCGGACAGAGATGGCGCGGCGGGATGCATCCGAGCGAGGATGAACCGGAAATCTTTGTTGCCATTACTCGCGTGTTGCTGTTTTGCCTGTGCCGTTCCATCGCTTGAAGCGCAGAAGGGTGTGGCGACGGACCGTGCCGTGGGCCAACTGGAGACGGTGGCAACGTTCAATGGGCCGATGCCGACGGGTGTGACGGTGTCGCAGACGGGGCGTATTTTTGTGAATTTTCCGCGGTGGGGCGACGATGTGCCGTTTACCGTGGCGGAGATGGTGAAGGGCAAGGCGGTGGCGTTTCCGGATGCGGCGGTGAACGACTGGGCGGGACGGAAGAAGGCGAATCCGAACGCGTTCCTGGACGAGCGGGAGAACCAGACGCACTTTGTGAATGTGCAGTCGGTGGTGGTGGACCCAATGGACCGGCTGTGGGCGCTGGATACGGGCGCGCCGATGCTGAAGACCGTGGTGCCGGGCGGGGCGAAGCTGGTGTGCGTCGACCTGAAGACGAACCGGGTGGTGAAGACGATTTTGCTGCCGCCCGCAACGGCGGGGACGAACAGCTACATGAACGACGTGCGGTTCGATTTGCGTGTGGGCGAGAGCGGGCCGCAGGACCCGATAACTGCCGTGGGTAGCATGCCGGCGGCGAACGCGGATGTAGCGCCAGGAGATAGGATGCATCCGTTGGCGGCGCGGAGTGCCGGGACCGCAACGGGCGGGGATGATGTCCATGGGACGGCGTACATTACGGATTCGTCGTCGGAGGGGCCGAATGCGATCGTGGTGGTGGACCTGGCGACAGGTAAGAGCTTTCGACGGCTGAACCAGGATGCGAGCGTGCTGTCGGAGGAGCAGTTCCTGATGTTTGCGGAGGGGCAGCCGGTGTACATGACGACGCCGGGGTATCCGCCGAAGGCTGTGAACTTTGCAGTGGATGGCATTGCAATTTCGGCAGATGGAAAGACGTTGTACTACTGCCCGATCAACGGGACGAAGCTGTATGCCGTGTCGACCGATATGCTGCGCGACCGGACGAAGAGCGATGCGCGGGTGGCGGCCACGGTGCGCGTGGTGACAGGCAAGATGCCGTCGGACGGGCTGGAGAGTGACGCTGCGGGCAACGTGTACCTGAGCGATCCGGTGACGAACAGCATTCACCGGTGGAGCCCGTCGACGGGGCTGATCGAAACGATTGTGCACGACCCGCGGCTGCTTTGGCCGGACACGATGTCCGTTGCGAGCGACGGCTATTTGTATGTGAATGCGAACCAGTTGAACCGGCAGCCGACGATGCACAACGGCGTGGACGAGCGGGTGAAGCCGTACACGATGTTTCGGGTGAAGATCGATCAGCAACCGGTGCTGCTGAAATAAGGCAGGTGGCGGTGGGCGCTGCGTTTGGGCATTTATGCAGGCACAGACGCGGACAGGCGTACCGGACGGCGTTGGCGCGGTATTTTGGCGGGTTTGTGGATGAGGTTAGCTGGCGCGGTAGCGGATGCGCTTTGTGCTGAGTAGAGGATGCATCACCCATTTCACGCGCCAACGTAAGAGCCCAGGCTGTGGCCCGGGCTCTTACGTATTCGGTTTTAGGTGGAAGGGCTTACGCCTGCGGTTCTTCGGAGGATTCGGGGGGTTGGGGTACCTGGGCGACGGTGAAGTTGGGGTCGCCGACTTTGAAGCGGGCGAAGCGGCGGACAGAGATGTTTTCGCCGAGCTTGCCGATTTTGGTGGCGATGACCTGCTTGACGGTTTGCGACTGCTCTTTGACGAAGGGCTGCTCCAACAGGCAAACCTCCTCGTAAAACTTGCTCATCTTGCCGTCGACGATCTTTTCGACGAACTCCGGCTTTTTCCCGGTGGCGAGCGCCTGGGCCTTGAACACGTCGCGCTCCCGGGCAAGGTCGGCTTCCGTGACCTCTTCCTTGCTGACGTACTTCGGATCGGTCGCCGCGATGTGCATGCTGAGATCGCGGAGGAGTTCCTGAAAGTCTTCGGTGCGGGCGACGAAGTCGGACTCGCAGTTGAGTTCGAGCAGGACGCCGATTTTGCCGCCCTGGTGGATGTAGGTGCCGACCGCGCCTTCGTTGGTGGTGCGGGAAGCCTTTCTGGCGGCGGACGCCATACCGCGTTTGCGGAGGACGACGAAGGCGTTTTCCATATCGCCCTTGCTTTCCTGCAGGGCCTTGAGGCAGTCGCCCATGGGGGCACCGCTCTTTTCGCGCAGGTCCTTGACGAGTTTTGCGTCTACCTTGAACGGTGCTTCTGCTGTTGCGGACATGACTCTTCCCTTTTGCCCAACCGGGCGTCGTGTATGTGAGATGGCTAGCGGACGCTGCGTTCTTCGAGCCGGGCGATGCGTGTGTTAAGATCACCCATGAGGCGTACAAGAGTTTTCAAATCACTCTCAATGACAGACATGCGCGCGTCGAGGCGATTTTCGAGGCTGCCGAGACGAGACTCGCCTGCGGCGAAGCGACTCTCGAGGCTGGTGAAGCGCAGATTAATTTGGTTAACGGCATGGTTCAACTGGAAGATGCCGATCATCAAGGAACACAGAACCGTGAAGGTCGGTATTCCGATCGCAAAATAAAGTTGGACGTCCGTCATAGGCTCACCACGGATAGTGTAAACGGCAGCGGCGCAAAGGCCGCTGCCGAATATTTGTTCTAGACGGTGGCAGGTTCGGTGGCGGGCTCTGCTTCGACGGTGGTGTCGAGCATGTGCTTGATGCCGCCGCCGAGGGCTGCTTCGAGGTTGACGGTCTCTTCCGCAGGATCGGTTGCGGTGGAGGCGGCGAGGGTGGCGGTCTCCGGCACGTCGGGGGTGGCGCCTTCTTCGTCCTCAAGGCCGATAAAGTGCTGTTCCGTCGCGATGGGCGTAACGTCCTGGTACTCGTTCGCGATGCTCTTGTCGCCGATCATCTGAACACCTTCGAAGGCCGAATCGGCGATCTTGGTGGTGAAGAGGCGGATGGCGCGGAGGGCATCATCGTTGCCAGGAATGACGTAGTCGACGACGGTCGGATCGCAGTTCGTGTCGACGACGGCGACGACCGGAATACCGAGCTTGCGGGCTTCCGATACGGCGATGGCTTCGTTGTTGGAGTCGATGACGAAGATCGCGTCGGGCAGACGGCGCATATTCTTGATGCCGGCGAGATTGGTGTTGAGGTGCTTACGCTCGCGCTCAAGCTTGATAACTTCTTTCTTGGTCATCAACTCAAAGCGGCCGTCAACGGCCATTTCGTCCAATTCGGCGAGCCGCTTGACGGACTTTTGGCAGGTGATCCAGTTGGTGAGCAGACCGCCGAGCCAGCGCGAGTTGATATACGGCATGCCGGCGCGGTTTGCCTCTTCGGCCACCGCATCCTGCGCCTGGCGCTTTGTGCCGACGAAGAGGATGAGCTTGCCGGAGGAGGTGAGATCGGTGACGAACTTGGACGCTTCCTTGAACATCTTGAGCGTCTTCTGCAGGTCGATGATGTAAATGCCGTTGCGCTCGCCGAAGATGTATTCCTTCATCTTGGGGTTCCAGCGCTTGGTCTGGTGGCCGAAGTGGACGCCGGCTTCCAGCAGTTCCTTCATTGTGATCGATGCCATATGTGGCTCCTTGCTGTCACATCCGCAGGCGGATCAGGCCTGGGATTTATCCCGTTCGACTGGGAAGGTAAACGGGAGATTCGAATCCCTGGAGATTGTTTCGGAACGACGCGTGGCCGGTGAGGGCCACGCGTCGCAGAACATGGAGGACAAGCCAAACATTAGCGCTTAGAGAACTGGAAGCGCTTGCGGGCGCCCTTCTGACCGTACTTCTTGCGTTCCTTGATGCGGGCATCGCGGGTCAGCAGGCCGTCAGCCTTCATGACCTTACGCAGTTCAGGGTTGAACTCGAGCAGGGCGCGGGCGATGCCCATCTTGACCGCGTCGGCCTGGGCGTTGACGCCGCCACCCTTGACGGTGGTGACGATGTCGAATTCACCGTTCATGCTGGCGGTCTCAAGCGTGCGCTTGGCGGCGATGCGCTGTGCGGGCGTGACAAAGTACACCTCAAAACCCTTGCCGTTGACGGTAAAGCCGCCCGAACCGGGGCGAAGAAACACACGCGCAATCGCCGATTTGCGGCGGCCCGTTCCGTAATACTGCACCAGATCTGCCATGCTTATCCTTCCATCCTGTCGTGCGTTGCGGTTCCGGGTGCGATGCCGGCGCGATTGTCGCCTGTTGCCGCGCTGAAGTCCATCGCCACGGGCATCTGCGCGTCGTGCGGGTGCTTGTCGCCCTTGTAGACCTTGAGCTTGGTCGCCATCTGGCGGCCCATTTTGCTCTTGGGCAACATGCCCTTGATGGCCTGCTCCAGAATGGCTTCAGGACGGCGAACGAGGAGTTTGGTGAACTCTTCTTCGCGCAGGCCGCCGGGGAAGCCGGTGTAGCGGCGGTAGAGCTTTTGCGACGACTTCATGCCGGTGAGCACGATCTTTTCGGCGTTTATCACGATTACGTGGTCGCCGGTGTCGATATACGGGGTGTACTGCGGGTTATTCTTGCCGGCCAGCATACGGGCGGCACCGCTGGCGAAGCGGCCCAGCGTTTTGCCGCTGGCGTCCACCACGAACCACTTGCGGTTCAGGTCTTTCGAGTTTGGAACAAACGTCGACATCGTACACTCCACTTTTCAGCAAATCTTTAACAAACCTGGGCGCAGGCACCGGTTCCCTTTTGGGGAGGTGCGGCTTGTTCAGAGTGGAAGTTTGGTGCGAACCGTTCCGTGGCGGCAGCGCGATGTACGCAAGCCCTGCCCGGCGATTGCTGCATTGAACCACCACACCAACCCCCACCGCTACCCGGCTGCGAAACACTGCAGCACAGGGCGGCAGACAGAGGTCTGCGCGAGTCCTCAGCATATCGAAGACGAGAGGGGGAGTCAACCGTTCCACATGCGGTGTGCAGGTTAGAGCGTGCGGGCCAGGCTAGCGGACGGGGACCGCGGTGCCGCAAGGGGCGAGAGCTTGCGGGTGCGCCTGCGCCGGGGTTCCACACCGCGTTTCGGATCGAGCCGGTAGACGATCATGAGGTTGCGTTCGGGATCGTCCATGGCGGGAAACTCGGCTACGCGGGTGAGCTGGTAGAACTTGCCGAGGGCGTCCATCTTGTCGTCTTCGACGTAGTTCCAGGCGACGAACCAGCCGGGCTTGTAGGCGGCGATGCGGTCTTCAAGCTGCATGGTGCCGAAGTCGTCGCAGATGGAGGGCAGGCCGGTCATGAGCGACAGGTCGGAGCCGGAGATCGAGAGCACGGTGTGGGAGTGGTTGGGCTCGCTTTCGACAATTTTGCCCACCTCGATGGCGGCATCCTGGAAGGTGTAGTCGGGGTGGCGCAGGTAGTGCAGGGTGCCGCGGGCGTCGTGCGCCGCCAGAAGGAGCATGGCCGGCGCCAGCAGCCAGGCCGCGCGCCTGTTCCATGCAAGCGCATGTTGCGCGCCGCGGACCACGAGCAGCGTCATGGGGACGGCGATGACGAGATAGTACCGGGGCTGCAGGTTGGCGTGGTAGATGAGAAAGGCAAAGTAGCCGGCCATCCAGAGCACAAGGGAGACGAAGACGCTGTCGCGCCAGACCCGGGGGCGCACAAGGGAGAGCGCGAGGGCAGTAAAAAGCAACGGATAGATCACGTGGCCGATCCAGAAACCGTCGCGAAAGGCGCCGAGCAGGACGTCGCCAGCATTACCGGCGTTGATGCCGGTGTAGCTGTTGGCGGAAAACAGATACTGGAAGTCCTGAAGGTAGCGCGGGCGGATAAAGGCGAGATAGTACGTTGCCCACAGCACGAGCGTGGTGCCGCCGGCCACAGCAGCGGCGCGCACCATGGGACGGATGCGCCAGCGGCAGGCGTCGGCGAGCATCCACGCGATGGCGGGTACGAGCGCGACGGCGGTGGTCTTGGTGCCGATCATGAGGGCGAGCAGAACGCCCAGCGCGACCTGCCTGGCGGTGTTGCGCAGAGGGGGCACCGATGGGCGAATGTGCGCGGCGGTGAGCAAAGCAAGCAGGGTGAGCAGGACAAGCAGCGGTTCCAGCACGGCCATGCGGCTGAAGACGAAGAAGTACGGGCTGACAGCCATGAGCAGCGCGGCGGCGGCGGCGGAGAGCAGAAGTGTCCAGCGGCTGAGAGGCTCGCGCACGGGCAGGCGTTTGCGCAGCAGCAGTGCGCCGGAGGCGACGATGCCCATGAAGACGACCACAGTCAGCGCGCGGGCGGCCACGATGCCAACACCCGTGAAGCGGAAGATGAGCGCTTCAAGCAACGGCCAGACAGGAAGCGCGGCGGCAGGGTTGAAGTCACCGGGAAGGTGCCAGGTGCCGCGCAGGTAGTGGCGAATGGCGGCGTCGCCGTACCAGCCTTCGTCGGTGTATTTTGCCCAGTCGCTCCAGGGGCTGCCGTTGGGAAAGTCGGCGCGCAGGTGTACCAGGTGCAGCGCGAGGAAGACGGCGGCGGTACTGAGGAGCGAGCAGAGTGCCGTCCAGCACAGCAGCCGGTGCCACCAGCGCGGTACGGCAAACGCGTCCGGGGCCGCGACGCCTTGATCTGCTGCCGTTCCCAACGTCTCGTCACCTAATTGAGGCACAGAGGTGTTATACGGCTTTTCGGCTATTTCGTTCGAGCGATATGCCATGCCGGGCGGTGCGGCGTTCGCCGGATGAAGAGGAAGCGATGCCGAGGCTGTACAGATGTCGCGTTCCAGGAGCATGCTGGATGGGTAAACCCTCCCTGTATGCGTTTGTTCCGTAGTGTCGTGCTTGCCGGTTCGCTGCTGTCGATGGCTGGTTCAGCGCTGTTGCCTGCCGGTGGGCAGGCGACTACACAGACAACACCGCAGGGCTCAACACCACAGGGCTCAATACCACAGAGCTTAACGCCGAAAAGCAATGCAGCCATGGGCCAGCGACTGCGTGCGATCTATGGCGCATCGGACTGGCAGCGCGACCCAAATAAGACGGCCGAGCGTGCCGCCTATTACGACCGTCTGCTGCGCGAGCATGCGCTCTCGCCGGCAGACGAACTTGCCGTGCGGCAGCAGCTTGCGACGGAACAGTTACGCAGCGGCGATGCCGAGGCCGCATTGCGTGCGCTGGAACCGGCGTTTGCACTGGCAGACACGGTGCACCTGCCCCCGACGCCGATGCGCGACCTGTTGCACCTGCGCGCGATTACATCTCTGCGGCTGGGCGAGACGGAGAACTGCCTGGCGAACCATGGGCAGCACAGTTGTGTGTTTCCCATTCGCGCAGGCGGGGTGCATACGCAGCCGCGCGGTGCGGAAGGCGCGGTGCGCGACCTGACCACGCTGCTGAAGGGCGACAGCAAGGACGACCTGGCGCGCTGGCTGCTGAACGTGGCGTACATGCAACTGGGGAAATACCCGGCGGACGTGCCCAGGGCGTGGCTGCTGCCGCCGAACCTGTTTGCGTCAGAAGAAGCGCTGCCGGAGTGGACGGACATGGCGGCGCTGGCGGGCATCGACCTGACGACGCGGTCGGGCGGCGTAGTGGTGGAGGACTTTGACGGCGACGGTCTGCTGGACGTGGCGGCGAGCACGTCGAACCCCACCGGTGCGATGCACCTGTTCCACAACAACGGCGACGGCACGTTTGCGGACCGGACGGCGGCGGCGGGGTTGAGTGAGGAGGTCGGCGGGTTGAACCTGGTGGTGACGGATTACGACAACGACGGTCACCCCGACCTGCTGGTGCTGCGCGGCGCGTGGTGGGGCAAGTTTGGCGAGTACCCGTTCAGCCTGCTGCACAACCGGGGCAACGGCACGTTTGAGGATGTGACGGTGAAGGCCGGCCTGCTGAGCTTTGGGCCGACGCAGACGGCGGCATGGGCGGACTTCGACGGCGATGGCAGGCTGGACCTGCTGGTGGGCCATGAGAACAACCCGGGGGCAAAGGAGCACTACCCGACGCAGCTTTTTCATCAGAATGCAGACGGCACGTTTACCGACGTGGGGCGGCAGGTGGGGCTGGCGGAGCAGGGGTTTGTGAAGGGCGTGGCGTGGGGCGACTTCAACAACGACGGCAGGCCGGACCTGTATGTGTCGGTGCGCGAAGGACAGAACCGGCTGTACCGGAACGACGGCCCGGGTGGCGGCGGGGCGGACGCGGCGCACTGGAAGTTTACCGATGTGACGGAGCAGGCGGGGCTGGGCGGCGCGCACCACACGTTTGCGACGTGGTTCTTCGACTTCGACAATGACGGCTGGCCGGACATTTTTGCGGCGGGGTATTCCGCCGGGTCGATGCAGGATGTGGGGCACTTCGAGGCGGGCCACCCCGCAGACGCGGAGATGCCGCACCTGTACCGGAACAACCACGATGGGACGTTTACGGATGTGGCCGCGGCGATGCACCTGAACCGGGCCATGCTGACCATGGGCGCGAACTTCGGCGATCTGGACAACGATGGCTGGCTGGATGTGTACCTGGGCACGGGCGAGCCGTCGTACGAGGCGTTGTTGCCGAACCGGATGTTCCGCAACGCGGGCGGCAAACGGTTCGACGATGTGACGTCGGCAACGGGGCTGGGACATTTGCAGAAGGGGCACTCCGTTGCGTTTGCGGACGTGGAAAACCGGGGTGTGGAAGACATCTTCGAGCTGATGGGCGGAGCGTTTCCGGGCGATCCGTACCAGTCTGCGCTGTATCGCAATCCCCTGCCCGACCCGGGCGCGGGCAGCCCAACCAACCACGCGGTGACGCTGCGGTTGCAGGGTGTAACGACGAACCGGGCGGCGTATGGGACGCGGGTCGAGGTGGTGTTTACGGATCGCGATGGTGCCGGCAGGCCGTTGCGGCGGCATGTGTTCCGGACGGTGGGGTCGGTGAGTTCGTTTGGAGGGAGCCCGATGCTGCAGCACATCGGGATTGGGCGCGCGACGGTGGTGGACGAGGTGCGGCTGCGCTGGCCGGCGGCACCCAAGGCGGAGCAGGTGCTGCGCGGCCTGCCCGCGGATGCCGCGTACACCGTGGTGGAAGGCGAGGCTGCGGCGCGTCCGTTGCCGCTGCACCGGTTTCACCTGGGCGACCGGCTTGCACCGGAGACGCACCATCAACCGATGGCAGCAGAGCGGGCGGCACCGGTGCATATGGAAGAGACCATGGAAGAGACAAGGGTCGCCGTGTCTACCCGCTAGGCCTGTGGTGCCCATCCGCTAGAATGGGCGGGAGTGCCCAAAAGCCTTCAAGCCCCTGCAGCAGCGTACGACCGGGTCGCCGTGGGTGTGCTGGTGTGTGCGGTGGCGCTGCTTGGCATTGTGTCTGCATGGGCTGGAGCGCATGCGGCTGTTTTTCGTTCGCAGGATTTTCAGTGGTCCGGGGAGCGATTGCTGCTGCGGCACGTCGATCCGTGGCAGGTCTACCTTACCGGCAACCCGGGTCATGCGCTGATCGGCACGCAGGTGCCGAACTATCTGCCGGTGTTGTACGTGCTGCTGGTGCCGTTCGGCCTGCTGCCGATGGCGATTGCGAACTCCGCGTGGGCCTGCTGCAATGTGCTGTTTTCGGTGGGGAGTGCGGTGCTGGCGGCGCGGTTTTTCGGGCTGCGCGGTGTGGGCTGGGCCATGGTGGTCGCGGGGATACTGCTGGCGGCAAACCCGACGCGCACCAGCATCAGCAACGGCCAGCAGGGTTTGTTTGTGCTGGCACTGTGGAGCGTGGCGCTGCTTTGGCCGGTCGCGGCGGAACGTTCTGCCAGCCGGCCCGGCATAGGCGGTTTGCTGCTGGTCGGCGTGTCATACCTGAAGTACAGCTTTGCGCCGGCGGTGGCGCTCTACCTGCTGCTGCGGAACGGGCTGCGCACGGGCGTGCGCCGGCTGCTGTGGACGGCGCTGCCGGCGCTGGTTTCGACCGTGCTGGTGTGGCTGTGGATCGATCAGCCACATGACGTGCCCCACCTGCTGCGCCAGGCGGTGGCGCCGCTGCAGGTGGCGAAGGCGGGGTATCAGCCCACCGCCGATCCGGGCCAGACGATGATGGATCTGCTGGAGTTCCTGCTGGGTGGTCATCTTGTTGCGACGCCACGGCTCACGGCGATCAGCTTCGCGGTGGCGATTGCGATCACGGCGGGCGTGCTGCTGGGGGCGCTGCGGCACCTGCGCCGGGCGGGGCTGGCGCACTCCGCCGATGGCCGGGGCTGGCTGCTGGCGCTTGTGGCAACGATGAGCTTTGTGCTGTACAAGCATCATCCG
This sequence comes from uncultured Terriglobus sp., assembly GCA_964244665.1. GTDB lineage: Bacteria > Acidobacteriota > Terriglobia > Terriglobales > Acidobacteriaceae > Terriglobus. The sequence continues at coordinate 15,621 of CAXTJO010000028.1, read as the reverse complement.
TACGACGAGGTCGTGTTCCTGTACCCGCTGTGCTACGCGCTGCGGCGATGGCAGCGTTGGCCGGCGGCGGTGGTGCTGGTGCTGATCGGGTATAGCTGGTTTGTGCAGCGCTTTGTCGACCCGCACTTTACGTGGACGTTCCTGTGGGCGGAGGTGCGGCTTGCGATGCTCTTCGTTTTGCTGGGAATGGTGTACGGGGCACGTCCGCTGCGGGCAGTGCCGGCGGCGCCCGATGCGGTGCCGTTGCCCGATGCGGCAGGGCTGGCGAGATGACGCCCCGTATCGCAGGTTCGTCCGTCCTTTCCGCTGCGACGCGCGATGCCGATCCGCTGCCGGAAACGGCGTCGCTGCTGCTGGACGTGCTACGGTTCGGTTTGTGCCTTGCTGTGGTGGTCGGCCACATCAGCGAGGGCTGGTTCAACACCAACTGGCCGAACCTGATGGTCTGGGCCAACAGCGCGGTGCCCGGATTCTTTGTGCTGTCGGGGTTTGTGATCCGGTATGTGACGACCACGCGGGAACGCGACGCGCGCGGGTACTTCGTGAGCCGGGCGTCGCGCATTTATTCCGTGGTGCTGCCCGCAATTGCGCTGACGGTGGTGCTGGACGCCGTGGCGCGGCACGTGGACCCGGTGTTCTACCGCTCGGTGTTCCGGCCCACACCGTGGGGCGAGGTGCCGCTGCGTATCGGCCTGAACCTGCTGTTCCTGACGCAGAGCTGGGGCCACGCCGTGCTGATGCTGAGCAACACGCCGCTGTGGTCGCTGGGGTACGAGGTGCCGTACTACGTGCTGTTCGGTGTGGCGCTGTACCGCCGCGGTGTATCGCGTGCGATCCTGCTGGTGCTGTGCGGCATGGTCTTTGGGCCGCAGGTGCTGCTGCTGCTGCCGATCTGGTGGAGCGGTATCTGGCTCTACGACCTGTGGCAGTGGTTCCGGTCGCCACGGCGCACCATTCGGGCGCGGTGCGCGGTGGTGAGTGCTGCCATGGCGGCGCTGCTGCTGCTGTGGCTGCCGGTGGACGGGGTTTCCGGCTTCGACCGCGTGGGCCGCTGGCCGAATCCGCTCTTTCTGCTGCGGCAGTTCCCGGTGCGTGCATCCATGTACGAAATCAGCGCCGGCCTGCTGAGCTTTGCGGCGCTGCTGCTGCTGCTGTGCGCCACGGACCTGGTGCGCCTGCCAAAACAGACGCGCGCGGCACGGGCGGTGCGCTTCGCGGCGGAAGGCACGTTCACGCTTTACCTGTTCCACTTTCCGCTGCTGATGTTTGCCGGTGCGCTGCACCTGTTCCAGCCCGACCGCACGCTGGACAAGGTGCTGGTGCTGGTGGTGATTGTGGTGCTGTGCACTGCGGCGGCGGTGCCCATCGACGGCTTCAAGCGATGGCTGCGCGACCGGATGCGAGTGCGGCGGACTGCGCGCACGCAAACTTATTCGTAGGCGAGGGCGTCGATTGGATCCTTGCTGGCAGCCTTCCACGCCGGATACAGCGCGCCCAGCAGAGCCCCGGCAAAGGCCAGCAGCACGCCGCGCACAACCCACGGGCCGTTGATCTGGAAGTCGAGCGTGGGTACGGCTTTGGCCAGTACGGCACCCAGCGCATAGCTGAAGACGACGCCGATGGCGATGCCCACCGCGGCCAGCAGCAGGCTTTCCCGCAGCACGGCCTGCACGATGTAGCTTTTCGACGCGCCGAGCGATTTTAGGATGCCGATCTCGCGCGTGCGCTCCATGACGGACGTGTACATGGACTGAAAGATCACAAGAAAGCCGACGATCACGGCGATGCCGGTGACGACGTAAAGACTGGTGGTGAGTGCGGGCAGCTTCTCCGGCGTGATCTGCGACAGGAACTCGTCGAGCGTTTTGATGTCGTAGTTCTGCATGCCGTCGATGGCATGGATGGCGGTGCGTACCTCGTCCTGGTGCAGCGGAGCATCGTGGGTCTTGAGGTAAAAGGCGGAGGCCTTGCCTTCAGAGCCGGTAAGGGTGCCCATGGTGTCGAGCGGGATAAATTTTCTACCGCCGCGGCCGTGTTCGACGATGCCGGTGAGCGTAAAGGTATGGCTCAGGAGCTGGATGGGGTCGCCGATCTTGTGGCCCTTACCGACATAGTCGTCGAGGATCACGCTGTCTGGCCCGGTAAACGGGCCGCCTTGCAGAAAGCGGAACGGCGTTAGGCCGTTGAAGGTTGCGAAATCAATGCCGTAGATGCTGTCGAGCGAACTGGTGACCTGGATGTTGACGGGTGCGACGACGTCGACGTTGGGCACCTGCTTCAGGATGGGTGCGAGCTTGAGCGAAGCCGCGGCACCGCTCAGGGCGACGAAATTGTTGACGTTGCTGGGCCGCACGAAGAGGTCGACGCCGATGCCGCTGGTACGCGTGTGAAAGCCGTTGACCTTGCCCAGCATCACGGCCGCCACGGACAGGATCATGATGACCTCAATCGCGACGGACAGCGCGGAGATAAAGGAGCGCAGTGGGCGGTGCACCAAGTTGCCGACGACGAGGGAGTTCATAGACCCCCATTGTACGGGGCGAAGCCGGTCCGCCTGGTTGGGGACGCTAGCTGGCCGCGGGCGCGCGGCGGCGTTGCACTGAGCTCACGATCCGAACACGCTTCATGGGCGTTTGACCCGGACCGATGATGAGCGATCCCACGATCGGCGTGACGTACACCATGAGATAGGCCGTGGCCAGCAGGGCTTCGCAGCCGAACGAGCCGATGTATACCGGGAACTGCAATGCACCTTCCGCCGCCAGATGCCCGAACCCGGCGATGAAGAACAGCGACCACGGAGACCGGTCGGTGTCGCCCGACACGGTTTGAATCATCGTAAAAAGAAAAATCAGCACGCCCGGCAGCACAAACAGGATGCCCGGCCAGCCCCCAACGTGGTACGCCTCGGCGTAGGGCGAAAAGGAGATGCCGGTCACATTGTCACCGCCCGCCAGCATGCCGATCTCGTGCGCATACTGGTTGCCGGTGTTCAGAAATGCCTTGTCGGGCAGGATGAAGTGCGGCACGATGTTGATGAAGTAATCGCCGATGTTCTTCAAGCCAATGGGGCCAAGAACATCGGTGCGATAGATCAGCGCGCTGTCGATGGGCACAAGCGTAAGCCGGTCCATAATGCCTTCCGGCTTGCGATACCAGTGGAACTTTTCCTCGGGGGCTTCGGCGATTTTTTGATCGACCAGAGCCCGGATCTCACGCGGGCGCGAAAGCAGGTCGAGCGCAACACTGACGTTTGCGCCGTTCTCGCGGAAATTGCGCCCATACTGGGCGATGGGCACAAGAAAATAAACGGCCGTGAATCCCGCGATGGCACACAGAACTACCTGCGGGATGGTGACACGGAGGCGCGCCGCGGCCGCCGCCACAACCCACGAAAGCCACGGGCTGAAGATCGCCTCTTTCGAAAAACCGACGATGCCCACGTAGGTGGAAAACAGTGCCGCGATCAACGCCGGCCATGTAAAACTCGAGCGGCCACCGGTGGCACGGGTGCGCTGGTACACGGCGATCAGCACCGTGAGCGGCAGGGCAACATTCAACTGGTGGATGATGCTCACAATGGCGCCGCCGCCCGTACCCAGTAGGTAAAACAGCACGTAGGGCAGCAGGATGCCGGTTGCCAGGCAGCCCACCACCACGCGTGAGGTATTTTCGCTGGTGAGCTTGCTTTCAAGCAGGGCCGTTTTGCGCGCGATCCTTTTGCTGACGAGTACGGCGACCGCCATGCTGCAGGTGCCGATCAGATACACGAACAGGGTGTGGTCAGCGTTGGGCACGTTGTCGAGCAAAGGCTGGTTGAGCAGGGCCTTTGTGGCAGCGCCCGCTACCCCCGTGAACAGCACCGTGAACAGCACGTAGGCACCGACCGGGTTGGGCATGCCGCCGGCGGAGTTGAAGGCGAACGTGCCCACCATAAGCAGAGCGAACATGGTCAGGCAAATGGTGGGTGGATTGCCCTCGCCTAGCAGCACAAAGCTGAACAACGCCGACACGATGGTGGCAGGGGTATAGGGGAACCGTCGTGGAAAGGGGATGGTCACCGTTGCAGGCAGTTTACCAAACCCGCCCGATCGCTCATGCGGCCTGGTAGCCGGTCGGCAGGGGTACGCGGTCGCCCCCGGGCGTTACCTCGTACGATTCCACGGTAAAGCCGGTAAGGTTGGCCGCGCCGAACGACGTGGTGATTGCCACATCGGCGGCGTCGCGGCCCGTGGCCATCAGCACACGGCCATAGCGGGGTATGTTGTGGCGGGCGTCCATGTTCCACCAGCGGCCGCCCAGGTAGACCTGGTACCACGCGGAAAAATCGCCGGCACCGGCATACGGCAGGCGAATGTCGCCCAGGTAGCCGGTGGCGTAACGCGCCGGAATATTCATGGCGCGGCTCAGCGTCACGGCCAGGTGCTGATAGTCGCGGCACACGCCCTCGCGCTCGGTGAAAACATCCATCGCCGTCTTGGTCGGGCGGGCCTTGCTGTAGTCGAACCGCACCTTGTTGTGCGACCAGTCGCGGATGGCGGCCGCCAGAACAAAACCACGACCCACGCTGCCGAACAGGTCGGATGCGATGCCGGCGAAGCGGTCCACCTCGCAATAGCGGCTGCTCAACAGGAACTGCAGAACGTCGCTGGGCAGGTCGTCGATAGGGTGCTGCTCGGCCGGCCACGGCTGCGCGTCCTGCGTGTCGGGTATTTCAACCAGGCTGTTTGTGGTCAGTTTCAGCGAGCCCCATGGCGCGATGAACCGCTCGCAGCGGTTGCCGAACCCGTCGGTATACTGCCGCGGCGTGATGAACTGCGCGACGCCGTTCGTATTCACATGCTCGACCACCAGTTCGTCCGCGGAGCGCAGCTGTGTGTCATGCGACGGATCGAGGTGCAGGAGCGCGATCATGGCCGTGTCGCACGGCATGAAGAACCGGATGTCGAAGGTGTTGCGAATGAGCATGGATCGTTCCGCCTTTCGCCATGGGACGGCATGGATGCCGATCCCGTTGCCGCAAGCACAAGTTGCCGGATATGGAATGAAAGCCAAACGCCACGCCGAGGTCGCTGCCGGCGTGGCGCTTCAATAGAGTTGCAACGACCCTGCTCGCCTGAAGCGGCCTACTTGCCAGCGCCCACGGTTTCGAACTTCTCCGCGCCGGCCTTCAACTCCTGCGCCTTGTCCGTCGACTCCCACGTAAACGTGTCGCCGTTGCGGCCAAAGTGGCCGTACGCCGCGGTTTTTTTGAAGATAGGGCGGCGCAACTGGAGGGTGTCGATAATGCCCTTGGGCGTGAGTTGAAAGGTAGAGCGCACGAGTTCGGTTAACTGCTGCGGTTCCAGCCTGCCGGTGCCGAACGCGTCCACCAGGACGGAGACCGGCTCTGCCACACCGATGGCGTATGCAAGCTGCACCTCGCAACGGTCTGCCAGGCCGGCGGCCACGATGTTTTTTGCCACATAGCGCGCCATGTAAGCGGCCGAGCGGTCGACCTTGGTTGCATCCTTGCCACTGAACGCGCCGCCGCCATGACGACCCATGCCGCCGTAGGTGTCCACGATGATCTTTCGCCCGGTCAGGCCGGAGTCGCCCATGGGTCCGCCGATGACGAAGCGGCCGGTCGGGTTAATGTGGAACTTCGTGTTGCCGTCCAGCAGTTCCGCCGGAATCACAGCCTCGATCACGTTCTTTTGCACTTCGGCGCGAAGCTGGTCGTTGGTCACGTTCTCGTCGTGCTGAGTGCTGATCACGACGGCGTCAATGCGCGCCGGCTTGCCGACTTCGGCGTACTCGACGGTGACCTGCGATTTGCCGTCGGGCCGCAGGTACGGCATTGTGCCGTTCTTGCGCACCTCGCTCAACTTTTCCGCCAGGCGGTGGGCCAGCGAGATCGGCAACGGCATCAGCTCCGGCGTCTCGTTCGTCGCATAACCGAACATCATGCCCTGGTCGCCTGCGCCGCCCGTGTCCACGCCCTGCGCAATGTCCGGGCTCTGCTTGTTGATCGTTGAAATCACGGCGCAGGTATTCGAGTCGAAACCGTATTCAGAGTGCGTGTAGCCGATCTCCGCCACTGTTTTGCGCACCAGCGATTGGAAGTCCACGTAGGCCTTGGTCGTGATCTCGCCCGCGATTACAACCAGACCGGTGCACGTCAGCGTTTCGCACGCCACGCGGCTATAGGGGTCCTGCTCCAGGCAGGCATCCAGGATGCTGTCCGAGATCTGATCCGCGATCTTGTCGGGATGGCCTTCGGTAACGGACTCAGACGTGAACAGGAAACGATCGCGATTGGACAAAATACTCCTCCATGGTGACTTCACGGCACAGGCTTGTGCGGGGAAAGTGTTTCCAGAAGTTTACCTGTTTGACCCGGTCAGGGAAAGCCTTGGCGGGGTAAGCGAGAGGGCAAGCTGATGGTCATACCGGTGCACCAGCCGCTGCAGCCGATCCGGCGCCGGCACCACGCCCCGGTGAACCAGAACGCCGAAGACGCCCGCCGCCAGCACCACAACCCCAACCATCATAGCCACCACGCCAGCCCAGCGCAGCCGCCGCTGCGGCCGCAACGCTTCCCGGTTGCGGCGCACATTTTCGGCAAATGTCGTCCAGTCCGCACCTTCCGCCTCCGGGTCCACGCCATGCTGGCGCAGGGCATCGGTGTAGGCGGTTACGGTCTCGTCCTCGTCGATGCCGCAGAAGCGCGCATATGCCCGGACGATGCCGCGATTGAAGATGCCGCCGGGCAGCTCGGCAAAGCGTTCGGACTCCAGGGCGGCCAGGTTGCGCAGAGACACCCGCGTGCCCACGGCAATGTCGTCGAGCGCAATGCCGCGCCGCTCCCGCTCTGCTCTCAGCCCATCCCCAAAGCGCATGCTGCGTCGTCTCTTCTGCCCGAAGTGGCCGGGTCTGCGACTCGTTTCGGCTCACCTGTCCGTGTATAGGGATGCTACATGGCGGGCAGTTTTTGGGTCAAAATCCTGCGGTGCTGTTTCGTGTCGCACACGGTTTTGGAACTGCGCGTTACCGTTGCCGTTGCGTCCTGCGGCAAAGCGGGCGCTGGACTGAGCGTGTGGCAGGGCGCGCGGCCAGACCGCACGGCCACGCCGCGCCAGCCCGCAGCCGACAGAGCCCGCGAATGGTAGCCTTTAGTGTGGGTCACAGCCCAACATCTTTCACCGCCAACACACGAGGACAGAGACGCATGGCTACTGCCGTTCTGACGCATGACATGACCGATACCGACGCACCGGCAACCCTGCCGTATAAGGTGGCGGACATTGCGCTCGCGGACTGGGGCCGCAAGGAAATCAACATCGCCGAGCAGGAGATGCCCGGCCTCATGAGCATTCGAGCCAAATATGCGCCGTCGCAGCCGTTGGCCGGCGTGCGCATTACCGGCTCCCTGCACATGACGATTCAGACCGCCGTTCTGATCGAAACCCTCAAGGCTCTCGGCGCCGACGTGCGCTGGGCAAGCTGCAACATTTTCAGCACGCAGGACCATGCCGCCGCAGCCATCGCAGCCACAGGCACGCCGGTGTTCGCCTGGAAGGGCGAAACCCTCTCGGAATATTGGTGGTGCACGGACCAGGCGCTCAGCTTTCCGGGCGGCCTCGGGCCCCAGATGGTCGTCGACGACGGCGGAGATGTGACGCTGCTGATCCACAAGGGCTACGAGCTGGAAAACGGCGACCGCTCCTTTGTGGATGCCGCACCCGGCAGCGAAGAGGAAGGCGTGATCCAGAAGCTGCTCGCCAAGGTCCTGAAAGACTCGCCGCAACGCTGGCACAACGTCGTGTCCGAGTGGAAAGGCGTGAGTGAAGAAACCACCACCGGCGTGCACCGCCTGTACAAGATGATGGAGGAGGGCAAGCTGCTGATCCCTGCCATCAACGTGAACGACTCCGTCACCAAGTCGAAGTTCGATAACCTGTACGGCTGCAAAGAGTCGCTGGCCGATGGCATCAAGCGCGCCACCGACGTGATGATGGGCGGAAAGGTTGCCGTTATCTGCGGCTATGGCGATGTGGGCAAGGGTTCCGCGCACTCGCTCCGCGGCATGGGCGCACGCGTTATCGTTACCGAGGTCGACCCCATTAACGCCCTGCAGGCCGCGATGGAAGGCTACGAGGTCACCACGCTCGAAGACACGCTTGGCCGCGGCGACATTTACGTTACCTGCACGGGCAACGTCGATATCATCACGCTCGATCACATGCGGGCGATGAAGGACCAGGCGATTGTGTGCAACATCGGCCACTTCGACAACGAAATCCAGATGGAAAAGCTCAACAGCGCCCCCGGCATTGCCAAGCTCGAGATCAAGCCGCAGGTGCACCAGTACACCTTTCCGGGGGGTAACCAGATTTTCGTGCTTGCTGAAGGCCGCCTGGTGAACCTGGGCTGCGCCACCGGACACCCCAGCTTCGTGATGAGTAACAGCTTCTCGAACCAGACGCTGGCGCAGCTCGACCTGTGGGCCAAGAAGGACGAGTACAAGATCGGGGTGTACGTGCTGCCGAAAAAGCTCGATGAAGAGGTTGCGCGCCTGCACCTGGAGAAGATCGGCGTTAAGCTCACGACGCTGTCCAGCCGTCAGGCGGACTACATCGGCGTGGCGGTCGATGGCCCATACAAGGCCGACACCTACCGTTACTAGGGCAACGTTTTCTACCGAACGCAATGGCTCCCGGCAGTGGGAGCCGTTTGTTTGGTCATGAGCCGTCGCAAAATCACCAATTCGCGCCGTCTGCGGTGGTAACCACAATGTGACTTTTACCGTACGAAAGTAATATCCGGGCGATCACCTTCATGTCATAGAACTCAAGGAACGGCTTCTCTACATTGTGCGCTGGATGACTGAGTCGGCCAACGCACAGAGTTTTCTTGGCGTAGGCTCAGTCTTACGTAACACAGACCTGGGAGAAGAGGCCCCCTGAAATCAGGGGGCCATTTTTTCCTTTGGATCAGGTAAATAGCGTGATTGCGCAGCGTTACGAGGCTGCCGCAGCCGAATCGTAGTCGTTTGCCGTGACCACTTGCACGCCGGGAGCAGACGCCAGTTGCTGATCCAGAATCAGCAGGGTGCGCACACTGCCGGCAGGGTAGCTGACCATTGCGCCGGTGTAGCTCGTCACGGTCGTGGCAACCGGCACTGTTCCACTCGGCACCACCACCATGGAATACACGCCGCCCGGCACGTTGATGTAGCGTGGCGCGCTCGCCGTGCCGTTGAATGTCAGGCCGGTGGCGATAGGCACCGACGCCGGCAGCGACCCGCCCTGCACCACCAGGTATACGTCGACCGCGCCGGCACGCGTTGCCTGGTCGATGAACCGCAGCGCCACCTGCCCCGACGGTGCAGGCTGGCTCTGGTCCGTGAGCAGCAGCGTTTGCAGGCCGGCAGCCACATTGCCCACCAGCAGCGTGTACTGCGTGTTCTGCAGCAGCGACCCGTGCGCGGAGGTCAGCACCGTCTGCGTGCCTGCCTGCTTTGCCGCAAACGTGTATGTTGCCGGTGTAAAGAAGATGTACGAACTCACCGTGCCGAAGCCTACGTTGTAGGTGAGCGCCGTCGCATTGCCATACACGTCCAGACCGCCCGCATCCGGCGACGCATCGATGATGCGCAGCGCCGCAACCTGACGTGTTGAGGAGTTCACATTGCCGCAGCCCAAAAGCTCGGATGCGACGACCGCAGCGGCCAGCAGCAACATTTGGCGGCGGGACCGCTGGTGGGCGCGAAACGTGGGTGGCCTAAACATACGGGGCCGCAAGGAAGAGGTCATAAGTATCGGGCAGCAACGATCCACGGCAGCACAGCTCGAGGGTGTTGGCAACGGGATTGCCGATGCGCTTCCCCGAAGACCCCACGACCGGCGCGTTCGCGTCCCTTCAACCATAAACCCGCGGCGGCAGGCGGCGTCCTATCCGCACGGCAGCGACGCTGTCCTGGTTCGCAGGCCTGCCCTAAATGGAACGCCGGATGGCCGCGTCCCCGTGTGGCGCGAAGATTGCCGGGCGCACCGGCTAGTGGCCTTTCAGCTACGGCAGAGCAGCCGCCGGACGGTGATGCTGGACAGTGGCTATGCCGGACAGTGGCTATTTCGCCGCCGGCTTTGCAGCCCGCTTTGCGACAACGCTGTCCTTGATCTTCTCGTACGTCGTCTGCGGCACAATGCCCTTCTGCACGATCTGGTTCTTCATCGTGTAGGGCCGGCCGGCGATGATGCGGCTCGCGTAGGCATCGCCGATCCCCGGCAGCGCCTTAAGCTGATCCGCCGTTGCGGTATTCAGGTCAAGCGGAGTGCCGGCGGCGGGCTTTGCTGCAGCAGACGACGCGGACCCCGACACAGGCTTCGACGCGGACCCCGACGCGGGCTTCGACGCGGACCCCGAGGCAGGCTTTGCTGCGGACCCCGTCTGCGCAAACACAGGCGCGCTCAGCAGCAGCGAGAGAACCAGAACCAGCAGGCGGGAGAGACGAACAAACTTCATGAGCAATGCCTTCCATCGAACGAGTGTGACGCGTTTTGACCTTAGCTGCCCACTGCGCGCCCGTCAAAGCAAATCTCGCCGGAACGCGCCACGGTACACCGGCGGTTGACACGGCTCGCGGTTGCCGATAGCCTCAAGGCTGTATGCCGCTGCAGCACCATCACGGCCACCATCATCACGCGCTAAGTGCGTCGGGGGCTGTGTCGGGGTATCGGCTGTACTAGGTTCTACCCAGACTTTTAACAGACAGGCCCGCTGATGCGCTCCATGCCGGCGGGCTTTGTTGTGTCCGCCATCATCCCGCCCAGCACAGCCAGCAGGAGAAACGATCCATGCCACAGGCAGCAGTACCCACCGACCTTGCCATCGACTTTGAAAAGATGGGCGGCCTGGTCCCCGGCATCGTGCAGCACGCGACCACGGGCCAGGTCCTTATGCTCGGCTTTCTGAACCGGGAAAGCTATCGCCACACGCTCGATTCCGGCTTTGTCACGTTCTTCAGCCGCACCCGCAACAAGCTCTGGATGAAGGGCGAAACCAGCGGCAACCGCCTGCGCATCGTCTCAACCAGCACCGACTGCGACACCGATGCCCTGCTCTTCCGCGTCACTGTCGACGGTGACGGCCTGGTCTGCCACGAAGGCACCGTCAGTTGTTTCACCAAACCCATCGGTATGAAAGAGACAGGCAGCAACGCATGACAGCGAACAACATGACAGCGGATAACGTGCCAGCGGACACCGTGATCGCGGATAACGTGACAGTTGAGAAGAAGCGCACACTCAGACTCGGCATTCCCAAGGGCAGCCTGCAGGACGCCACCGTCGCCCTGTTCGCCCGCGCCGGCTGGCAGATCCTCGCCAACGGCCGGTCCTACTTCCCCGCCATCAACGACCCGGAGATCGAGTGCATGCTCGTCCGCGCCCAGGAAATGGCCCGCTACGTGGAGGCCGGTGCGCTCGACGTCGGGCTGACCGGCAACGACTGGGTGCTGGAAAACCTTGCGGATGTCGAGCGCGTCACCTCCCTCACCTACTCCAAGCAATCGCGCCAGCGCGTCAAGTGGGTTCTCGCCGTGCCCGAAGATTCGCCCTACCAGCGGCCTGAAGACCTGGCAGGCAAAATCATCGCGACCGAACTCGTCGAGTACACGAAGCGCTACTTCGCCAGCAAAAACATTCCGGTCAAAGTCGAGTTCAGTTGGGGCGCCACCGAGGTCAAGCCCCCCATGCTCGCCGACGCCATCGTCGAAGTGACCGAAACCGGCAGCTCCCTTCGCGCCAACCGCCTCCGCATCATTGAAACGCTGATGGAGTCCGAAACCCAGCTCATCGCCAATAAATCCGCATGGGCCGACCCTTTCAAGCGCCAAAAAATCGCCAACATCTCCCTTATGCTCAACGGCGCCATCAACGCCCTGAGCCAGGTCGGGCTTATGCTCAACGTGCCCAAGGCCTCGCTTGACGCCGTTCTCGCCGTGCTTCCCGCGCTCTCCTCACCCACCGTGTCGCACCTGCAGGATTCCGACTGGGTCGCAGTCAACACTATCCTCGACGAGACCACCGTGCGCGACGTGATCCCCAAGCTCAAGGCCGCGGGCGGCAGCGGCATCGTTGAATATCCCCTGAACAAAGTGGTGCTGTAACCGCGAAAGGCAAGCCGGCATGAAGATCGTCAAGACCACGGGCAAGTCCGCAAAGGACGCCGAAAAACTCCTCCGCACCCTTGAGCAGCGCGGTGCCACAAAGACCGCGGAAGTCGAGCCGACTGTCCGCAGGATCATGGACAGCGTCCGCAAGAATGGCGACCGCGCCCTGACCCAGCTCGCCAGGGAGTTCGACGGCCTGCCCAGGCACCAGCAACTCCGCGTCACCCGCGAAGAAATGCACGCCGCCTGGGACAGCATTCCCCAATCGCTGCGTACCGCGCTGCAAACCGCCGCAGCCAACATCCGCCACTTTGCCGAGCAGCAAAAGCCCGACGAATGGACCACGGAGAACACACCCGGCGTTACCGTCGGCCAGATCGTCCGCCCGCTCGACTCGGTCGGCTGCTACGTCCCCGGCGGGCGGTATCCGCTGCCCAGCACCCTGCTGATGACGGCAATCCCCGCCCAGGTTGCCGGCGTGCCGCGTATCGTGGTCACCAGCCCCAAGCCTGCGCCGGAAACCCTTGCCGCTGCGTACCTCGCCGGCATCACGGAGTTCTACCGCATTGGCGGCGCGCAGGCCGTTGCGGGCCTCGCCTACGGCACCGAAACCGTTCAGGCCGTCAGCAAAATCGTCGGGCCCGGCAATCTTTACGTCACCGCCGCGAAGATTATCGCCAGCACCGTCTGCGGTATCGATATGCCCGCCGGCCCCACCGAGATTACCGTCACCAGCGAAACCGGAGACCCCGCCGGCATCGCCGCAGACCTCGTTGCCCAGGCCGAGCACGATCCCGAGACCCTTGCTGTCTTCGTCACCACCAACGAGAAGCTCGCCAGGCAGGTCGTCAACGAAACGAAACGCCAGTCCAAGCACAACAAGCTCGCCCGGATTTCCCTGAAGGCCCGTGGCACCGTTTTCCTGTGCGGATCGGTTGAGGAGACTCGCACGCTGACCAACCGCCTCGCCCCCGAGCACCTCACCGTCGATACTGTTGCCGACCTCGCCTGGGTCACCAACGCCGGTTCCGTCTTCATCGGCGACCACTCACCGCAATCCATGGGCGACTACATCAGCGGCCCGAACCATGTGCTGCCCACCGGCCGCGTCGGCCGCATGCGCGGCGGCCTCAGCGTCGTCGACTTCCTGAAGGTCATCACCGTCCAGAACTACACCTCGGCGGGCCTCGGTACCCTTGGGCCCCACGCTATCGCTCTCGCCACCGCAGAAGGTCTCACCGCCCATGCCGAGAGCGTCCGCATTCGTATGAAAGCAGGCCAGCGATGACCCTTGCCGCAGAACCGACCGTCGTCATGCAAAACCCGGTTGCCGCATCTTCGCACGCTGCTCCATCGTCGGCCACGGTGGATTTTGCTGCCCCAGCTATCGCCCCCCGCCGCGCCATCCAGGCCATGCCGGAGTACCACCCGCCCCTCGCCGGCCGCACCGCCCTTCGCCTCGACTTCAACGAGAACACCCACGCGCCCTCGCCCCGCGTCCGCGAGGCCCTCTCAACCCTTACGCTGGAAGGCCTTACCGTTTACCCCGAGCGCGCCCCCGTTGAAGCGACCGTTGCCGCCGCCCTCGGCCTTAAACCCGAACAGGTCCTGCTTACCAATGCCGTCGACGAAGCCATCCACCTCGTCTGCTTCACCTACCTGGAACAGGGTGACGAAACTCTCTTCGCCACCCCATCCTTCTTCATGTACGACGTCAATGCCGTCGCCATGGGGTCCACCGTCATCCGCATCCAGGCCGACGAAACCCTCGCCTTCCCCCACGAGAAACTCCTCGCCGCCATTACAGCGCGTACCAAGCTCATCATCCTCGCCTCGCCCAACAATCCGACCGGCGCCGTTATGACCCGCGCTCAAATCCATCAAATCGCTGCTGCCGCGCCCCACGCCGTCGTGATGGTCGACGAGGCCTATTTTCATTTCTTCGGCGAAACCGTCTTGGAAGACATCGTCACCGCCGCCGACCCCCACAACATCATCGTTGCGCGCACCTTCTCCAAGGCGTACGGGCTTGCCAACCTCCGCGTCGGTCTCCTTGCCGGCCCCGAAGCGTTGATCGCTCCCATCCGCAAGGCTGCTTCTCCGTACAACGTCAACGGCGTCGCCCTTCTCGCCGTCGCGGCCTGCGTCGCCGACACCGACTACCTCGACTGGTATGTCGGGGAGATGCGCGAAGGCCGCGCCCGCATTGAAAAGGCGCTGGACCACATGCGCGTTCCCCGCTGGCCCAGCGAGGCCAACTTCGTCCTCTTTCGCATCGGCCCCAAACATAAACTGCTTGTCGATGCCATGCGCGCCCGCGGCGTCCTTCTGCGTGACCGCTCCGCCGACCCCGGCCTCGCCGGTTTTATCCGAATGACGGTCGGCATCCACGACCAGGTCTCCACCGGCATTGCCGCTCTGCGCGATTCGCTCGCCAGTATCGGCTGGACACCTGCCGACCTCGCCACCCCCGGCGACCCTACCCCCGCTGCCGCTATCCTTAAACAGACGACTGAAGGAGCCCGCGAGTATGAGTGACCCCACCGGCCAAAGCACCCCCCAAAGCTCCCCGCGCGGCACCAGCATCGCCAACCGGCGCACCACTCTTGACGCCGGCAACGAGGAGACCTCCAAACCCGCCGCAGCCAGCACAGGCATGGCCGCGCAACAAGCCACCACCGGCAACGACCCGGCCAGAGCCGCTGCCAGCCCAAATGTCGCGCCGGAGGAAATCACCGACAACGCCGGCGACCTCCATCTTGCCCTTGAAGCCCTCTCCCCCGCCAACTTCATTGCAGCCGCCCTGCACACGTCCGCCAACGCAGACGGAGCGGACCCGGCGTCGGCGGATGCCGAACGCGCCGACACACCTCCCACTTCCGGCTGGAACGAAGCCACCGAGCGCGCCACCTTCCAGGCCGGCGGCGAAGACGGTCGCTCCCTTACCGCCGCAGCCCGCATCGGCACGGTAAACCGCGACACGACCGAGACGCAGATCGCCCTGACGCTGAACCTCGACGGCCGCGGCCAGTACACCGTCTCCACCGGCATCCGCTTCTTCGATCACATGCTCGAGCTTTTCACCCGTCACGGCGGCTTCGACCTCACCCTCGAGTGCACTGGCGACCTCGACGTGGACCAGCACCACACCGTCGAAGACGTCGGCATCGCGCTCGGCGAGGCGTTCGAAAAGGCCCTGGGCGACAAGAAGGGCATCCTGCGCGCCGGCTACTTCGTCATGGCCATGGACGAGACGCTCGCCGTCGCCGCCGTCGACCTCAGCGGCCGCGTCAGCTACGTCGTCGACGACCAGGTCAACGTCCCGGTCGTCGGCGACCTGCAAACCGAACTCGTCACCGACTTCTTCGACGGCTTCGCCCGCGGCGCGAAAGCCAACGTCCACGTAAAAACTATGTACGGCCGCAGCAACCACCACAAAATCGAAGCCATCTTCAAAGCCTTCGCCC
>CAXTJO010000027.1:21057-41134 GCA_964244665.1 uncultured Terriglobus sp. | reverse complement strand
CCCCCCCGCGCTAAATTCGTCATTCTAAAAGGGCTGGGGCGTAAAATCGTCATTCGATTGGGCTTGCGCGTAAATTCGTCAAAGCATTGGGGTTAGTGGCTGATGCACAAGTTCTGGTGCTGCCACTTATTTTTAGTGAAGATTAGACTTTGCCGTGCTTTTTTTGGTACTTACCGCGATGTTTGATGGTGGGGGCTGGGGGAGGTAGGCTGCTGGTCCAGGTCTGGTCCGTGCCCCAGGTGTGGGATGCGGTGAGCGGTCCCGTGGCGTCGGGGGGCAGGTTATCGCCGAGCGCGGGCAGGATGGTGGCGAAGTTGCGGGCGAGTTGAGCGGTGCTGTACTGGAGTTGGAGGCCGTGTGCGTCGAGTTGTCCGGTGGCGCTGCCAGCGGGGTCGAGCTTTGCGTTGGGATGTGCGGGACCCTGCATGGGCGCAGCGGAGAGGTCTGGGTGCGGGGTCTGGAGAGAGGCGCTGAGCCGGATGCCGACTGTGGGGGCTATGCCGGTGGGGGAACTGGCCGAGGAGCCGGCTGGAGAGCTATCTGCGGTCAGAAGCCAATGGTGTGGGCCTGCGGGGCCGGGCTGTGCGGGCTGCTTCTCGAAGGAAAAGGGCAGCGTGCATTGGCAGACGATTGAGCCGGTCCAACCGGTGCTGCCTTCGATCCAGCTGGTGCTGTCTCCGATCCAGCTGGTGCTGTCTCCGATCCAGCTGGTGCTGTCTCCGGTTCCGTCATTGCCTGTACCGATATGGCTGGGGATGCCGCCGCGCTGCTCGTTGCCTGTACCGGTCGTGGAGTCGCCCGGTGCGAGGGGCGTGTGCTGCAGACGGAGGGAGAAGGTGCCGCCGACGTCTGTGGCAGGACTCATGCGGCGGGAGAAGAGGCGCATCCAGCGCAGGGCCCAAAGGGGAGAGGCACCGGGGAGCTCGACGGTGACGGTGCCGGTGCGTGGGTCCATCGTGTTGGGGATTGCGGCGTCCAGGCGGAGGACGTCGGGTGCGATGGCGGTGGCCGTGCCGGTGAGGGTGATGGGAGAGCGAGTGAACGGCAGGACATCCAGCAGCGATGAGCCGGTGGCGGTAGGCAGGGCACAGTGGAGCGCGGAGATCTGGTGCAGCAGACCGAGGGAGTCTGCTTCGCAGTGGGCATCGAGTTGCAGCGTGTCCGGTGGGGCGAACTCAGCACGGCGCAGGTCGTGAAGGTGGAGGTCGGAGACGATGTGCATGGAGGCGGGTGTGCCCTGGAGGGTGGCCTCGGCGCTGGCCTGGCCGCGCCAGCCGGTGTCGCGGCCAAGCAGCAGCTTGCCGGCTTCGCCCATGGGCGTCGGCTTCCAGACGGCGTGCAGGGTGAAGGGGGCGTGCGCGGTGTTGCCGCCCTGCCGGCTGAGGGTGGCTTCCGCGCGGAGGAGGCCGACGTCGCTGGCGTCGGTGTCGGAGCGGAGCGGGCGACCGGCGAGGCGAAGATGCCACTCCTGCTCGGTGGGCAGCCAGAGAGCGAATTCGGTATCGACGAGGGCGTAGGGCGTTTTGGTGTCGCCGAGTTTGACGTTGATGCGGGCGTCTGTGCCTTCAATGTAGGGGAAGCGGGGGGCGCTGCCGGGTTTGGGCTGGGCGGTGGGTGCGCTGCGCACCTGGGCGGCTTCCGTGACGACGCCCTGCATGTTCCAGAAGCCGGCGGCGTTGCGGACGAGATTGACGGTAGGCGATTCGAGGCGGATGCGGGAGACTTCGATGCGGCGACGCCAGAGGGAGCCGACGCGAATGCGGGCGATGACGCGGTTGGCGCGCATGGCGGGTTCGGCACCGAAGGCGGGGTCTTCGTAGACGACGAAGTTGTCGATGGTGAAGCCGGGCAGCGGCAGCATGTGGAGGGTGATGTTGTCGAAACGGACCGCACGGCCGAGCGAGCCTGCGATGGAGGAGGCGACGCGGTGCTGGTAGCGGTTGATATTGAGCAGGGGCGGCAGGGTGACGAGTAGGACGACGGTGAGCGCGGCAAGGGTGGCCCACGCGAGGCGACGCAGGACGCGTGTGCCAAGGACGGGTTCGCGGTCGAGAGCGGCGTCGCTCCAGCGGTGCTGTTGGGCGAGCCGTTCATCCGCGGCGGCGACGTGGGTTTGCTGCCCGTGCTCGCGCCGCTCGCCACGTGCCGGACCTGCGGCGTTGTGCTCGTCCGGCGTCATGCGCTAGCGGACCACGTGGCCGGTGCGGCTCCAGCGGGTGTCGCTGACGATGTGGGTGAGTTCGTGGACGATCCAGGCGACGGTGTTACTTGCGCCGGTCTTGTTGATCTGGTCGGCGGGGGTGATGAAGGACCAGTAGACGAACATGGGGCGGCCCATGATGTTTTCGCGGGGGACGAAGCCCCAGAAGCGGCTGTCGAGGGAGCCGATGCGGTTGTCGCCCATGGCGAAGACGCGACCGGGAGGAACGACGAGTTCGCCGTTCTGGACGTAGTTTTGGAGGTCGACCATCCAGAGTTCCGTCATGGGGGAACGTAGCGTGCCGCGAGGGAAATTGTCGCGGTACTCGTCTTCGCCGAAGTCGCCGTCCTGGCCGGGCATGCTGATTTGCGGTTCGGCCTGGCGGACGCCGTTGAGGAAGAGGATGCCGTGCTCGAGGTGGATGCGGTCGCCGGGGAGGCCGATGGCGCGCTTGACGAGAACGAGGTCCGGCTCTTCCGGATTGGGCTTGACGAAGACGATGATGTCGCCGCGCTTGATGTCGCGGTAGTGGACGAGGCCGAGGGGATAGCCCTGCGGCGCGAGGGTGAGCCGGTCGACCATGACGTGATCGCCGATGAGGAGGGTTTTCTCCATGGACGCCGACGGGATCATGTAGTTCTGCAGAAGGAAGGTGGTAAGAAAGAGGCCGATGACGAAGACAAAAGCGGTGCCGGCGAGGGACTCCGGCAGGGTCTCGGCGCGTTCTTCCGGGACGGCGACGTCGGTTCCCGTTGCCACTGGATCGTTTGTTTCCACCGTTGCCACCGTTGAAGCCCTCCGCAGCGACCAGTGTACTTGAGCGGGTGGGGATGCGGGTGTTGTCGAGAAGCTGACCTTAGGGGCTGAGCCCAATTGTTGGAGCGTTTGGATGGTATGGCTGTAGCCGTGCCTTTTGGAGGAGCCGGCCCATTTGGATTTTCCAGTTAGGTTTTTGAGGGTTTTGTTGTTTGGAAGGGTGTGAGGCGAATCCGTGCGCCGCGCCTTCAGCGTTTGAGGTTTGGTTGTGAGGCCAGCCTGGACCTTCGGCGCAGGCTGTTATGCGACGGGCCTTTGGCCCTGAAAGAGCGTGTGATAAGCCCTTGATTGGTTCCTCAGCCAAAAAGGCTTAGTGCAGGATGTGGACGGAGCGATAGCTCAGCGGAAAAGGTCTGGTGTACGTGGACAGAGTTCTAGCTCAATGAAAAAGGTCTGGTGCAGTGTCTGAAGAATTGGCTCTGGCTTACGGGTGAGCAAAAGCGACCTCAGGGGCTAAAGCCCCGCCGTTTTGAGTGTTTTATGGCACGGCTAAAGCCGTGCCCCTCCGAAAAAGCCGGCCCATCCAGATTCGCCCCTCCAGATTCGCCCATCCAGATTCGCCGATCCAGATTCGCCTATCTACATTCGTCAGGCACTACCTAGTGGAGGATGCGGAGGAGGCGGTCGTGGCGGAGATGGGGGCGGGTGCCGGGGGAGTGGTCGAGGGAGATGTAGACGAGGAGGGGTTCGCCGACGATGTTGGGGCGGGGGACGAAGCCCCAGAAGCGGCTGTCCTGGCTGTTGTTGCGGTTGTCGCCCATGGCGAAGTAGCGACCAGGGGGGATCGGGAGGTCGCCTGCGTGGATGCGGCGGCGGAGCTCGGTCCACCAGGCGGCCTCGACCGAGGGGTCAGCTTCCTGCAGGTTGGGAAAGCGGTCGCGGAAGCTGGAGCGGCCGGCGGGGCGGTACTGGGCGAAGGGCTCGGTTTGCGGTTGGCCGTTGCGGTAGAGCTGGTTGTCGCGGAGGTGGAGCCGGTCGCCGGGGATGCCGACGATGCGCTTGACGAGCAGCTCGTCCGGCTGGACGGGGTAGTGGAAGACGACGAGCGACTGCGGCCGGGGGTCGCGGTAGGGGAGAAGCCAGCGCCAGTGGCCGGCGGGGGCGAAGACCTGCTTGTTGACGAGGACGAAGTCGCCGATAAGGAGGGTGCGTTCCATGGAGCCGGAAGGAATCTGGAAGGGCTGGAGAAGGAAGGTGACGATGAAGAGCGCGACGGTGGTGAGGCGGGCGAGGGACGTGGCGACTTCGGCGAGGGCGTGAGTGAGGGTGCGGGGACGGAAGGTGGCGACGGGGTGGAGGCCGGAGGCGGCGGGAAGAGGGATGGACGGGGGAAGAATGGGCGGGGCCGGTTCGGTGGTCATCCGGCGGGCTCGGAGGTGAGGATGCGGTAGGCCTCGGCGGCGGCGGCTTTTTGGGCGGACTTGCGGTTGCGGGCCTCGCCGCGACCGAGGACGGTGGTGCCGAGGAGAACTTCTTCGATAAAGCGGCGGTCGGCCTGGGTGTCGCCCAGGGTTTCGGCGTTGCGATAGATGGGGACGCCGTCGCCGCGGGCCTGGAGGAGTTCCTGGAGGGCGGATTTCCAATCGCCCATGACGCCAAAGGCTGCGCCGGCCTCGGCGGCGGCGTCGAGGGTTTGGAGCTGCGGGGCGAAGATGTGGCGGTCGACGAGGGCGCGGGTGGTGCCCAGGCCGTGGGGGGCGCTGTCGCGGTAGACGGCGGCGAGGACGGCCTCTACCGCATTGGCGAGGAGGGAGGTTTTGGCGCGGCCACCGGAGAGTTCGAGGTCGCGGCCGAGGTGGAGGGCTTCGCCGAGGCGGAGAGCGAGGCCGACGGCGGCGAGGTTTTCGCGGCTGACGAGGAGGGCACGCATGCGGGTGAGATCGCCTTCGCGGCGGTGGGCGAAGCGGTCGAGGAGGAGCTCGGTGACGATGAGGTCGAGGACGGAGTCGCCGAGAAATTCAAGCTGTTCGTTGTCGGCGGTGGTTTCGCTGCGGCCCTGCTCCTCTGCCACGGAGCGGTGAGTGAGGGCGAGATGGAGCAGGGCGGGGTCGCGGAAGTGGTAGCCGAGGCGGTGTTCGAAGCTGTCGGGTTGGTCCGGAGTTTGGGTCGCCGCCATACCGTTTCAGTGTAGCGGGCGCGGTGCATGGCGGGTGTGGTTTTAGGCACCGACGGCGACGGGGAGGGTATCGGCGAGCTGGGTGTCGGCGAGTTGCGCGGCGGCCTGGCGGGCGATGACGGCGGCGCCGACGACCTCGTTGCGGGGGTCCTCGGGACGGGTCTCGATGGAGAAGCTTTGCAGGGGGCTCATGTGGACCATCTGCTCGATGTAGTGGTAGAGCATGGGGACGTCGACGAAGCGGACGTTGTAGCCGGTGACGTAAAACTTGCCGGGGCCGCCGACGTGGACGCTGGAGGCGGTGCCGGCGGCGAGGGCGCGGTGCCAGAGCTTTTTGAAGTCGAGGCAGCGGGTGTCGCCCTGGGCTGCGGACTCAAAGACGTCCTCGGGCTCCATGTCGAGGAAGCGGAGGCGCATGGCGCGGTGGCCCATGATGCCCTCGATGTGGCCGCGGCCGCCGCAGCCGCAGTAGGTTTCCTTTTCGTCGAGGGTGACGGTGGTGTGGCCGCCCTCGCCGACACCTTCGGTGAGGGGGTAGCGGCCGAAGCCGATGCCGGTGCCGAGGGTCCAGACGCGGATCATCTGGGCGAGCTTGCCCTGGGATGCCGCGAGACCGGCGGCGACTGCGTCTGCGTCGTTGATGACGGTGATGGGGACGTCGATGCCGTGGGCCTTGAGCATGGCGGCGATTTCGGCGGCGGCGCGGACGCCTTTGAGCTGGGGGAGGTTGGGCGCGTCGTCAACGACGCCGTTGCGGACGATGCCGGGGAGGGCGACGCCGACGGCGTCAATGGTGCCGGCGGTTTCACGGGAGGGGGAGGCAGCGGAGCCGTCGCGGACGAGGCCGATGCCTTCGCTGGTGCCGCCTTCGTTAGGCAGGCCGCGGATGACGGCGACGATCTGCTCGCACATGGCTTCGATGAGGCGCTCGCGGGGCATTTCCATGAGGGCGTCGTCGACATCTTCGCTCTGGAAGGGGAAGCCGCGAAGCTGGCCGGCGACGCCGTGCTCGTCGACGAGGCCGGCGACGATGCGCTTTGAGAGCGTGAGCCCAACTGTTTTCATCCCCACCATGGCGCGCCTGCTTTCCTTCGCGTGTCGTGCTGACACGGCGTACGGGCGTCGCCCGCCGTGGTGACGGGGTGAAACGGCCTGTGCGCCGGATTATGCGCTACGGCGAATACAGTGCGCAACCCCAAAGGCGGATGCGGTGGGGTTGGTGCGGTGTGGGATTGGGGTTTAGTCTTTGCGGAGGCGGTTGAGGCCGTTGAAGGCGGCGACTTTGTAGCATTCGGCGAGGGTGGGGTAGTTGAAGACGGTGTCGACGAAGTAGTCGACGGTGCCGCCGAGGGCCATGACGGCCTGGCCGATGTGGAGCAGTTCGCTGGCGCCTTCGCCGATGATGTGGACGCCGAGGATGGAGCGGTTTTCGCGGTTGAAGATGAGCTTGAGGCGGCCGGTGGTGTCGCCGCGAATCTGGCCGCGGGCGATCTCGCGGTAGTAGGCGACGCCGACCTCGTAGGGGACGTCTTCTTCGGTAAGCTGCTCTTCCGTTTTGCCGAGAAAGCTGATCTCGGGTATGGTCCAGATGCCGTAGGGATAGTAGCTGGGGTTGGAGAGGATGGTCTCGTCGCCGAAGGCGCGGGCGGCGGAGATGCGGCCCTGCTCCATGGAGACGGAGGCGAGGGACGGGAAGCCGATGACGTCGCCCACGGCGAAGACGGACGGACACTTGGTGCGGAAGTCCTTGTCGACGGGGATGCGGCCGCGGTTGTCCGCGGCGACGCCGATGTTCTGGAGGGTGAGTTCGTCGACGTTGCCCTGGCGGCCGACGGCGTAGAGCAGGGCGTCGCCCTGGACGCGTTTGCGGGATTCGAGGACAGCGGTGACGGTGCCGTCTTCGTTTTCGACGACGCTTTCGACTTCCTCGTTCATGCGCATGGTGACGCGGGAGTCGCGGAGGTGGTAGCTGAGGGCCTCGACGATTTCCTGGTCGGCGAACTCGAGCAGGCGGGGCCGGCGCTCGATGAGGGTGACGCGGACGCCGAGGGCGGCGAACATGCAGGTGTATTCCACGCCGATGACGCCGCCGCCAACGACGATCATGGTTTTGGGGAGGTTTTTGAGCTCGAGAATGAGGTCGGAGTTGATGATGGTGGAGCCGTTGATGGGCACCTTGTCACTGGCCGCCGGCTTGGTGCCGGTGCCGATGATGATGTTTTTGCCTTCGTAGATGGCGGCACCGCGCGAATTGGTGACGCGGACGTGGTTGGCGTCTTCAAAGGAGGCGATGCCGGTGAGCATTTCAATGTTGTTGCGGCTGAGTTGGGCTTCGGTGACGTCGATTTCGGTTTTGATGACGTGCTGCACGCGGAAGGCAAGGTCGGCCATGGTGATGCGTTCTTTGACACGGTAGTTCATGCCGTAGATCGACTTGTAGTTGTAGCCGGAGAGGTGCAGCACGGCTTCGCGCATGGTTTTGGAAGGGATGGTGCCGGTGCTGATGCAGGCACCGCCGACGACCTCGCGCGATTCGACGAGCGCGACCTTTTTGCCGAGCTTGGCACCGAAGATGGCCGCTCGCTGGCCTGCCGGGCCGGAACCAATCACAATCAGGTCGAAGGCCGTGCTGGGTGCTGGGCTACTTGTCACGGGTGTGCTGCCTTTTTCGGTGGTGAAGCGGTAAGGATCGCACGACGCGAAGGGAGTGGAGACTGGCCGGAACCGCCCATCTACGGGTGTTCCACGGAGGTCCTATAATCCTGAGGCTACCACAGCGGCGTGGACGTTTTGGCGTTTGCAGGCGTTGTTCGGCAGGTGCTATTGCCCTATCGGGCACTGCCGGGAAAAGCTTGAGTGAGACGAACATTTCGCCGTAAAGGGCGTGTGCCGGATTGCTGTCCGCCCCGGGCAACGGGGCTGGCGGTGGGGGGTGCGGCGGGGCGCGTGCTTTGCGCAGGCACGCCGGGGTAGGGTAGCGTGCTAGGAGAGCGATGCCAGACCTGTGCCCACGATGCGACGCCGTACTGCCGACGCTGGAGGGCAACGAGGCGAAATTTTGCGCGGCATGCGGCTTGCGGCAGCTGCGGGTGCCGCTGGAGGCGTTGCAGGCGGAGGGGAGTGGGACGCCGGCGGCTGACAGGCAGGTGACGGGCGGCGTGGAGTGGTCGCTGGCGTTTCGGATTCTGGCGGTGGCGACGGTGCTGGCGGTCTTACCGTGCGCGGTGCGGCCCGACGCGGTGGCGACCGGAGGTGTGGGCGCGCTGACATTGCTGCTGTTGCCGTTGCTGACGCTGGGCAGCGGTGCGGCGTACCTGCGGCGGAAGCCGTTTCCCGCGTTTACGGCGGCCATCGGGGCGCGGCTGGGGACGGCGCTGGCGATATTGGTGGCGGTGACGCTGATGATGCTGAGCGGCGGTTGGGGATTTGTGCTGCGGTACGGGATGCACTCGCACGCAGTGGCGGCGAGCCTGGACGCCGCGGTGCAGCAGATGACGGCGCAGATGCACGCGGGCGGCACGACGCTGCCGCCGGAGTGGGACACGGT
Organism: uncultured Terriglobus sp.; assembly: GCA_964244665.1. Classification (GTDB taxonomy): domain Bacteria; phylum Acidobacteriota; class Terriglobia; order Terriglobales; family Acidobacteriaceae; genus Terriglobus. The sequence goes on along the minus strand of CAXTJO010000027.1, from coordinate 32,455 downwards.
GACGCGTTGGCCGGAGGTGCGGGCGGGGGCGTTTTTGTTGATGGAGGGTGTGACGTCGGCGCTGATGGTGGTGGTGGGCGCGGTATCGGGCGCGGTGGCGGGGGTGCTGCTGGGTGCGCGGCAGAGGCGGAGCCGGGGGTAGGTGTGGTGCCCGGCACGGCTTGTGACGGCGCGCGGAGGTATGGCGGTTGCGGAGCGGGTGTGGCGTCCGTATTATGACCGCTATGTCGAACGGGTTGGACGAAGCGGGTGTTGCGGCAGCCGCGACGATGCGCGAGAAGGGCCGGCTGCTGTCGGCGTCGGAGATCGACCGGACGCTGGTGCGGCTGGCACACCAGATTGTGGAGAAGCATAACGGCGGCGCGAACCTGGGGCTGGTGGGGATCAAGCGGCGGGGCGTGCCGCTGGCGCAACGCATCGGCAGGATCATCGAGGGGATCGAGAAGCTGCCGGTGGATGTGGGGTCGCTGGATATTTCGTTTTACCGCGATGACCTGACGACGAGCGGGCCGCGGCCGACGGTGACGCCGGGTGCGATCGGGTTCGATATTGCCGACCGAGACATACTTTTGCTGGACGACGTGCTGTACACAGGGCGGACGATACGCGCGGCGCTGGATGCGCTGTTCGACCATGGGCGGCCGCGGTCGGTGCGGCTGCTGGTGCTGATCGACCGGGGGCATCGGGAGCTGCCGATCGAGGCGCAGTTTGTGGGACGGGTGGTGCCGACGAGCGCACGCGAGATTGTGGAAGTAAAACTCTCCGAAATCGACGGCTTCGACCAGGTGTTGCTGGTGGAACGCAACGACTGACGAAACTGAGAACAAGAATGCCGAACTTCTTATCAGTCTCTGGCTGTTTGTAGTACTTCTTCGGTTTTTAGTGTTCGTTCGAAAAATCCCTTCCCGGCCATGGCAACAAAGATTCGAACTATGCGGTATCGCTCTTGCGTTGATTCTCTTCGGCGCAGGGCTGTGGTGGATTTTGCTGATTGAAGCCATCTACAACGGCACGATGCATGCTGTGGCAAAGGTGATGAACTCCCCCAGATTTGTAGATTGGATCATGAATGAAAGTAGTAGAGCCGACTTGCACAGTACAATCGTAAAGACGGGCAGGAGACACCATGACCACATACACGATGGATATGGACGCGAAGTTTGAGCAAACGCTCAGCGACCTGGCAAAAGGCGGTTCCAAGGCTGACGTGATCCGCAATGCCGTGGCAACCTATAAATACCTGAAGTCAAAGGTGCCGGCGGGTAGCTCGGATAATGTCGCGATTTCAAACAATGAAGGCGTCGTGCAACAGGTCGTCATTCTCCCTTGACGATGAGCGATCCGCGGATTTTTTCGCCCCATGTTGAGCATATTGAGCCAGAGCAAAACGGGGAATTGGAAAAGCTGCAACCCGCAACTTACCTAGAGCGCTGGAATACGATTTTCGTGGCTGCCGGTCTGTTCTGGATATTGTGTGTTACGACCGTGCTGCTCTGGTACTACGTGCAGCACCTACCTCCCATTCCGTCGACTGCCGGACTTTCTGCCGCACAGGTAAAGGACGTTCTGGACACGCAGAAGGCGCTGTATGACCAGTATCGCCAGTCGCTGACGGATGTGTTCGACCTGCTGGTGACGCGAACGGTGCTGCCGATCCTTGCGCTGCTGCTGGGATACCTGTTCGGCAAGGCGCCCAGCCGGAGTTCGTCATGACGCTGTTTGAAGCCAGTAGGCCCGCATGAAGATCGGTGTGACGTGTTACCCGACGTATGGCGGCAGTGGGGTGGTGGCGACGGAGCTGGGGATCGAGCTGGCGGCGCGCGGGCACCAGGTGCACTTCATCACGTACCAGCAGCCGTTCCGGTTGACGGGGCGGGAGCACGGGATCTTTTTCCATGAAGTGGCGGTGACGAACTACCCGCTGTTTCAGTATCCGCCGTACGATTTGGCGCTGGCGTCGCGGATGGCGGAGGTGGCGGAGTTCTACGAACTGGACCTCTTGCATGTGCACTATGCGATTCCGCACTCAGTGAGTGCGCTGCTGGCGCGGCAGATGCTGGCGGCGCGGGGGGTGCGGCTGCCGTTTATCACGACGCTGCACGGGACGGACATTACGCTGGTGGGGCAGGACCCGGGATACCTGCCGATTACGCGGTTCGGGATCGAGCAGAGCGATGGGGTGACGTCGATTTCAGAGGATCTGAAGCGGTCGACGGTGCGGGATTTTGGGATCACGCGGCCGATCGAGGTAATCCACAATTTTGTGAATTGCGATGTGTACACGCGCGATGAGGACGCGGTGCGCGCGCTGCGTCCGCAATATGCGGAGCCGGGGGAGAAGCTGCTGGTGCACCTGTCGAATTTTCGGCGGGTGAAGCGGGTGGACGATGCGGTGGAGGTGTTTGCGCGGGTGGCGCGGGAGGTGCCGGCGCGGCTGATGCTGATTGGGGATGGGCCGGACCGGTCAGTGGCGGAGCACCTGGCGGTGAAGCACGGCATCCAGAACCGGATACATTTCCTTGGGAAGCAGGACAGTGTGCAGGACCTGCTGCCGCTGGGGGATTTGATGCTGATGCCGTCGAGCATGGAGAGCTTTGGGCTGGCGGCGCTGGAGGGGATGGCGTGCGGCATGCCATGCATTGCGACGCGGGTGGGTGGCGTGCCGGAGCTGGTGACGGACCGGGTGAACGGGTTGCTGTACGAGGTGGGCGACGTGGAGGCGATGGCGGCGGGAGCGGTGGCGCTGCTGACAGACGAGGCGCGGCTGCGGGAGATGGCGGAGGCGGCGCGGAAGACGGCGCAGGACAGGTTTTGCACGACGCGGATCATACCGCGGTACGAGGAGTTCTACGGGCGGGTGCTGCAGGGGCCGGAGAGTTAGCGCGCGAAGAAGGTGTAGGTGGACGGAGCGACGTCGCCTTGCGTGTCTACGCGGGTCACGGGCGTGAGTGTGCCGCTGATGTCGGGGACCGCGGAGGCGGGGAGCTGCGGCTACAATCTACGGAGCGTATGAGCTCCAGCCAGGTTAATCCGCGGTCGCTTTTGTCTGTGGCGGACTTGTCGTTGGCGGAGGTGGGCGGTGTGCTTGCGCTGGCATCGGAGCTGGAGGCGGAGGCGCATGGGGCGCGGGTGCGGCGGCTGGAGGGGCGGCGGGTGGCGCTGCTGTTCTATGAGTCGTCGACGCGGACGCGGACGTCGTTCGAGCTGGCGGCGAAGAGCCTGGGGGCGATGACGACGCTGGTGAGCGACAAGAGCTCGTCGATTGAAAAGGGCGAGAGCCTGCACGATACAGGGGTGACGCTGCGTGCGCTGGGCGCGGAGTGCATTGTGCTGCGGTCGAACTACAGCGGTGCGCCGGATGTGCTGGCGCGGGTGACCGGGTTGCCGGTGCTGAATGCGGGGGACGGGATGCATGAGCATCCGTCGCAGGCGCTGCTGGACCTGCGGACGATGCTGGAGTGGTGGGACCTGCCGGCGGCGGTGAGCGAGACGACGCTGCTGGGGAAGACGGTAGTGATTACGGGGGACATCCGGCACTCGCGGGTGGCGCGGTCGAATGCGATGCTGCTGCCGCGGATGGGAGCGCGGGTGGTGCTGTGCGGGCCGGAGGCGCTGCTACCGGAAGAGGCGCTTCAGATGGGGCCGGGGCTGGAGATCGAGCGGGATTTTGAGCGGGCGTTGCGGGGCGCGGATGCGGTGATGATGCTGCGGGTGCAGCGGGAACGGCTGAGCGGGATGGAGCTGGATGTGGAGGGGTACAGCGCGGCGTACCAGTTGAACGAGCGGCGGCTGCTGCGGTGTGCGCCGGGTGCGCTGGTGATGCATCCGGGGCCGATGGTGCGGGGGCTGGAGATCGATTCGGCGGTGGCGGACGGGCCGCAGAGCCGCATTGAGCGGCAGGTGACGCATGGGTTTGCGGTGCGGATGGCGCTGCTGTATCGTGCGCTGACACATGAGGAGAATGCCGCGTGAGTGAGGCCCTGTACCTGCGCAATGCGACGTTGCTGCAGCCGAGCCGCGACCTGCAGACGCCGGGGGAGCTGCTGCTGGCCGATGGCGTGGTGAAGACGCTGCATACCGGTGCGGCGGGTGCGCTGGAGGAGCAGGCACGCGGGCTGGGAGCGCGGGTGGTGGACTGCACGGGGTTGTTTGTGGCACCGGGGCTGATCGATGCGCATGTGCATCTGCGCGAGCCGGGGGGGACGCACAAGGAGACGATTGCGACAGGCACGGCGGCGGCGGCGGCGGGCGGCGTGACGACCGTGGTCGCGATGCCGAATACGGTGCCGGTTACGGATAATTTAGACGTGCTGCGGTTTGTGCAGTCGGCGGACCGGGAGCCGGCGGTGCGGGTGCTGGCAATGCCGGCGGTGACGGTGGGCAGCATGGGGGAGCGGCTGACGGATTTCGCGGCGCTGCACGATGCGGGTGCGGTGGGCTTTACGGACGATGGCAAGCCGGTGCTTGCGGATGCTGTGATGCGCGAGGCGCTGGTGCAGGCGGCGCGGCTGGGCGTGCCGGTGTCGCAGCATGCGGAGGACACGCGGCTGACGGTGGGCGCGAGCATGAACCATGGGCCGGTGGCGTTCCGGCTGGGGCTGCGGGGCATGCCGGTGCTGGCGGAGGCGGGCATTGTGGAGCGGGACATCCGGCTGCTGGAGGAGATTGAGCGGGACATGCGGCTGCAGCCGCACTTGCATGTGCAGCATGTATCGACGGGGGCGGCGCTGGAGGCGATACGGGCGGCGAAGCGGCGGGGGCTGCATGTGACGTGCGAGGTGGCTCCGCACCACCTGGCGCTGACGGACGCGGCGATTGCGGGGGATGCGGCGCAGGGGTCGCACAGCTACGACACGCGGTTCAAGATGAACCCGCCGCTGCGGTCGGCGGTGGACCGGGAGGCGTGCGTGGAGGCGGTGCTTGACGGGACGGTGGACATTCTGGCGACCGACCATGCGCCGCATGCGCCGTGGGAGAAGAACGTGGAGTTCGAGCGGGCGCCGAACGGCATTGTGGGGTTGGAAACGGCGCTGGGCTTGGCGCTGCGCGTTCTGCATCGCGAGCATGGGATGGCGCTGGGAAAGGTGCTGGCGCTGCTGACGTCTGCGCCGGCGACGATGCTGAACCTGCCGAAGCTGGGCAGCATCGCGACGGGCGCGCCGGCGGACCTGGTGGTGTTCGATCCGGAGGCGAGCTTTCCCTACGATCCGGCGACGAGTAAGTCGCGCTCGCGGAACACGCCGTTTGCCGGGGCGGAGATGGTGGGGCGGGTGCAGTGGACGGTGTATGCGGGCCGTGCCGTGTTTGGGAATGTGATGTAAGAAACAGCGCGGGAGCGGGCGACGCTGCAAGCCGGCGTGCATCCGACGTGGCTGTTCCTGTTGTGGAGGAGAGTGCCATGAGCCGCAGAGCCATTTTTCAGAGTGCCGGTCACCGGAGTTTCGTTCGTGGGGCAGTACTGGGTAGTGGTCTGCTGCTGGGAGTGGCGGGGTGCAAATCCGCGTATGACAAGCAGGTGGAGAACGCGAAGCTGACGGCGGTGAGCACGGGGCAGGCGCAGCAGGTGATTTCGGTCGACAAGGACGGCAGGACGACGGTGACGATCGTGCAGCCGCCGGCGACCGTGGGCGCGGAGCCGGTGGTGAGCAACACGGTGACGCCGGCGGGCGCGCCGCTGGTGGCGGGGCAGCCGGACTGGAGTAATGGGGCGCGTCCGGCACCGGGGAACGTGGTGACGTTTGTGGGGCCGAAGATGGCCGCGGCGCAGGCTGTGGGAAACGCCGCACCGGTGCCTCCCGGGGGGACGGTGTCGTCGTTGGATAGTTCGTCTGCAGCGGCTGCTGTGCCGGGGAATTCCGCGGCGCCGGGGAGTGAGGTGGGGCCGAGCCCGGTGTTTGTGCCGACGGACGTGACGATCCGCTCGGGTACGGGGATCGCGATCCGGATCAATCAGACGATTTCCGCGAAGCACAGCCATGCGGGAGAACGGTTTACGGGGGAACTGGCGGAGACTGTGCAGGAGAACGGCAAGACGGTGCTGCCGCGCGGGACACGAGTGAACGGGGTGGTGACGGAGGCGCACCGGCGCGGGCATTTCAAGGGGCGGTCGTACCTGGGGCTGCGGCTGACGTCGATTGCGTACGGGGGCAAGGTGTACCCCATTGTGACCGGTAGCCTGACGCGGACGAAGAAGGGCAAGGGCAAGCGGTCGGCAGCGTTTATCGGGACGGGTGCGGGACTCGGCATGCTGGTGGGCGGCGTGGCGACGGGCGGCGTGGGGCTGGCCGTGGGTGGGCTTGCCGGGGGTGGCCTGGGAACGCTGTTGGGCGGGCTGACGGGGAATCGGGACATCGAGATTCCGGCGGAGTCACTGGTGCGGTTCCGGCTGGAGGACGACCTGACGGTGCAGCCGGCGCAGTAGTCAGGCTTCGGTTTCGATGAGGTGAAGGGCTTCGTCGAGGCAGGTTTCGCCGGTGGACGGGAGCCAGCGGATGGCGGGGTCTTTGCGAAACCAGGTGCCCTGGCGCTTGCTGTAGTTGCGATGGCCCTGTTGGGTGGCGGCGAGGGCGGCGGCGGGGGTTAGGGTGCCTTGAAGGACGGCGCAGGCCTGGGCGTAGCCGAGGGAGGTGAGGGCGCGGCAGCCGTTGCCGTAGAGGTTGAGGAGGCTGCGGGTTTCGTCGAGGAGGCCGTCGGCGAACATGCGTTCGCAACGGGCGTCGATGCGGCGGTAGAGGACGTCACGCGGGGGTGCGAGGCCGAGCTTGACGATGCGGAAGCCGAGGAGGGGTTGCGGCGGGTCGGCGGCGACGGCTTCTGTCATGGGGCGCTGGGCAAGCAGGGTAATTTCGATGGCGCGGATGAGTTTGGGCGCGTCGTTGGTGTGAATGCGTGCGGCGGCGGCGGGGTCGATGCGGCGAAGGATGCGATGGAGGGCGTGGCCGCCACGGCGATGGGCGATGCGCTGGAGGCGTTGCCGCAGGGCTTCGTCGCGCGGGGGGACGGGGCTGAGGCCGTCGAGCAGAGCGCGCAGGTAGAGGCCGGTGCCACCGGCGACGATGGGGACGTTGCCGCGGGCGGCGATGGCGTGGATGGCGAGGCGGGCGAGGCGGCTGTAGTCGCCGGCGGTGAACGGCTCTGAGGGGTCGGCGACATCGAGGAGGTGGTGGGGGATGCGGGTGCGTTCAGCGGCTGTGGGCTTGGCGGCGCCGAGGTCGAGGCCGCGGTAGACGGCGACGGAATCGCAGGAGACGATTTCGCCGCCGAGGCGCTGGGCGAGGTTGAGGGAGAGGGCTGTTTTGCCGGAGCCGGTGCTACCGACGAGGACGACGAGCAGGGGCGGCGTGGCGGTTACCACAGGTGCCACCAGTGGGGAAGAAAGACGTTGTGGATACCGGCGCGGAGGACGGCGACGAGCAGCACGATAGCCGCGAGGACGAGCAGGCCGATGGCCTGGAGGCGGCGCTCGGTGAGCAGGCGCGCGGCCGCGTGCGCGGCTTCGTGGCGGGCGCGTTCGTCGGTTGTTTGTCGCAAGCGGGGCGGCACCTCTCCAGCGTCGCATATCCGCAGCTGGAAGAGGTGCTAGGTGAACTGCGGCGGGTGCTGGTCCTGCACCTGGAAGGCTTTCTGCAGAGCGATGCCGGCGGCGGCGAGGGTGGCTTCGCCGTAGAGCTGGCCGATGAGGCAGATGCCGTGCGGAGCGCGACGGGGTGGGCTGAATTTCGGCAGGGGGTGTGCGGGGTCGGGCGCCCAGTCGCTGCGGGCCTCCGACACCTGGACGAAGCCGGCGGGGAAGGTGAGCGCGGGATGGCCGGTGAAGTTGGTGATGACCATGGGCTCGTCGCGCAGGGTGGGGACGAGGAGGAGATCGACGGTGGACATGACCTTTGCGAACTCGACTGCGACGCGGCGGCGGAGGCGGTCTGCCTGGACCAAGTCGACGGCGGAGAGGAAGCGTGCCTGGCGGAAGCTGTTGGGCCAGGCGTCGGGTGTTTGCGCGGTGAGCTGGTCGACGCGGTGGTCGAGGGTGATGTCTTCAAAGGCGGCTGCGGCTTCGGCGAAGAGGATGACGTTCAGTGAGTCGTACGGCAGGTCGGGGAGCGAGATGGGGACGAGTTTCATGCCGAGTTGCCGGACCGTGTCGAACGCCTGCCGGTCGACATCGGTCGCGGGGGCTTCTTTCATCCATGCGGGAACGTAGCCGATCCGCAGGCCGGTGGCGGGGGTGGATGCGTCGAAGGCGAGTGGTGCGTCGATGCTGGCGATGTCGCCGGGGTCGCTGCCCTGGATGGCGTGCAGGATGAGCAGCGTGTCCTCGACGCCGCGGGCCATGGGGCCGAGTTTGTCGCAGGTCCAGCTGAGGGTCATGGCACCGGTGCGGGGGACGCGGCCAAAGGTGGGGCGAAGGCCGGTGACGCCGCAGCGCATGGACGGGCTGAGAATGGAGCCCTGGGTTTCAGACCCGATAGCGAAGGCGACGAGGCCGGCGGAGACGGCGGAACCGGGGCCGGCGCTGGAGCCGGAGGAGCCTTCTTCGAGGATCCAGGGATTGCGGGTTTGGCCGCCGAACCAGATGTCGTTGAGGGCGAGCGCACCGAGGGAAAGCTTGGCGACGAGGACGGCGCCGGCGTCGGTGAGCTTGCGGACGACGGCGGAGTCGGCGGTGGGGACGCGGGTGCGGAAGGGCTCCGCGCCGTAAGTGGTGGGGATGCCGGCGGTATCGAGCAGGTCTTTGGCGCCGTAAGGGATGCCGTGGAGCAGGCCGCGGTAGTGGCCGGCGGCGATCTCCTGGTCGGCCTGCGCGGCCTGGGCGAGGGCGTGTTTTTCGGTGAGGGTGATGACGCAGTGGAGCTGGGGGTCGTACTTTTTGAGGCGGGTGAGATAGATGGTGGTGAGGCGGGTGGAGGTAAGCTGGCGGGTTTGCAGCCAGTGCGCGAGGTGAGTGACGGGGGAGAAGGCGATGGCGGCGTCTGTGGAAGGGAGCGAGGCGGCGACCGTGGTGAAGATGGGTGCGGCTTCGGCGAGCGATGCCTGGCTGAAGGGTGAAGGGTGGTGGGCCAGGGTGGGGTTCCAGGTGGCGGCGGGGATGTCGGCGTCGCCGAGGGCGACACGGCGGGGGCCGGTGCGGCGTTCGAGCAGGGCGGCCATGCTGTTGCGCCAGTTGGAGGCGGCTTGGGCCTGCTCTGCCGGGGAGAGGTCGACCTGGGCGAGCTTTTGCGCGGTGGCGAAGGTGGATGCGTCGACCGTGGGACCGGCTGGGGGAGCGGTGCCGGAGACGGGCGGTGCGCCGGGTGTTTGGGGTGCCGGTGCTGCCTGCGGTGCCGGTGCTGCCTGCGGTGCCTGGGCCGAGGCCAGGACCGGTGTGCCGACGGTGGCTGCGAGGGCGAGCGATGCGTGGGCGAGGAAGGTGCGGCGGGAGGAGGGGGAGGTCTCGATGGGCATGGGTGTCCTGTGTAGGGTGTGCTTGGGGCAGAGCGGCGGTAGCTCATTTTCGCAGAGTTCGCGGGTACCGATGAGGGTACGCGGGGGGCTGGGCCGAGGCTGGAGCGGCTATGCTGTGCAGTGGAGCCGGCGGGTTGGCGGCAAATGGGGAACGATGGCGAAGAAGCTGCGTGTGGGTGTGTTGTTCGGTGGGCGGTCGGGGGAGCATGAGGTATCGTTGCGCAGTGCGGCGTCGATTTTGAAGGCGATCGACCGGACCAAGTATGCGGTGGTGCCGATTGGGATCTCGAAGGAAGGCAAGTGGCTGGGCGGCACGAAGGCGCTGGCGCTGCTGGACGGCAGCTTTGCCGCACCCGCGCTGCCGAAACGCGGAGGCAGGCAGGGCCACGCTCTCGCTGTGGCGGCAGTAGCGGACGCACTGAGCGGCGAGGTGGCGGACGAGATGTCTTCGCTGGAGACGGGCACGTTGGATGTGGTGTTTCCCGTGCTGCACGGGACGTTTGGGGAAGACGGCACGCTGCAGGGGATGCTGGAACTGGCGGACATGGCGTATGTGGGATCGGGTGTGCTGGGCAGCGCCGTGGGCATGGACAAGGCCGCGATGAAGACGATGTTTGCAGCGGCGGGGCTGCCGATTGTGAAGCATGTGACGGTGTTGCGCAGTGAGTGGACGGCGACACCGCGCAGGGTGGTGCAGCGGATGGAGGCGGCGCTGCTGTACCCGGTGTTCGTGAAGCCGGCAAATTTGGGGTCGAGCGTGGGGATCAGCAAGGTGCGCAGCCGTACGCAGTTGGCGGCGGCGATGGATGAAGCCGCGCAGTTCGACCGCAAGATTGTGATTGAAGAGGGTGTGGGTGCGGCGGGGGCGCGACGGGCAGTGGGCAAGGCGCGGGAGCTTGAGGTTGCCGTGCTGGGCAACGATGCCGCAGAGGCGAGTGTGATTGGGGAGATTGTGCCGGACCGCGAGTTTTACGATTACGCGTCGAAGTACGACGCGGCGAGTACGAGCGAGCCGCAGATTCCGGCCAAGCTGACGAGGGCGCAAGCGAAGGAGATGCGGACGATGGCGGTGCGTGCGTTTGAGGCGTGCGATTGCGCGGGGCTGGCACGGGTGGATTTTTTGATGGAAGCTGCCGATCCGGACGGGGAGGAGACGCCGAAGATCTACCTGAACGAGGTCAACACGATGCCGGGGTTTACGTCGATCAGCATGTACCCGAAGTTGTGGGAGGCGAGCGGCATTGGCTATCGCGAGTTGATCGACCGGCTGCTGGCGTTGGCGATGGAACGGTATGCGGAGAAGAAGCGGACGAAGTTTTCGGTGTAGGGGCTAGCCGGCGAGGCGGGCCAGCAGGGCCGCTTCGTCGAGGATGGGGACGTTGAGGTCGCGGGCTTTGTCGAGCTTGGTGCCTGCTTCTTCGCCGGCGAGAAGATAGCTGGTTTTTTTGGAGACGGTGCCACTGACTTTGCCGCCGGCGGCTTCGATGCGGCCCTTGGCCTCGTCGCGGGTGAGGGTGGGCAGGGTGCCGGTGAGGACAAAGGTGAGGCCGGCGAGAGCGGTGCCGATGACCTTTTTCTGGGCGGTGAACTGCAGGCCGGCACCGCGCAAGTCTTCGACGAGAGCGCGGTTTTTGTCGATGGCGAAGAACTCGTGGATGGTCGAGGCGACGATGGGGCCGATGCCTTCGGCCTTGAGCAGATCTTCTTCGCTGGCGGCCATGATGCTGTCGAGCGAGCCGAAGGTTTGGGCGAGGTCCTGCGCGGTGCGGTCGCCCACGTGGCGGATGCCAAGGCCAAGCAGGACGCGGTAGAGCGGTGCCTGGCGGGTGCGGTCGATCTGTGCGAGGAGGAACTGGGCGGTCTTGACGCCGACGCGTTCGAGGGCGACGAGGTCGGCTTCGGTGAGGCGGTAGAGGTCGGCGACGGTGTGGACCAGGGCTTTGCGGGTTGGTTCGGTGGC
>CAXTJO010000027.1:0-20957 GCA_964244665.1 uncultured Terriglobus sp. | reverse complement strand
GCCAGGGAGGTGGGTTCGTTGAGGGGATGGCCCATGAGTTGGGAGACCATGGCTTCGCCGAGGCCTTCGATGTTCATGACGCCGCGGGAGGCGTAGTGGAGGAGCTCTTCGGAGAGGCGTGCGGGGCAGCTTGCGTTGACGCAGCGGAAGTCGATTTCGCCTTCCGCGCGGACGACGGTTTCACGGCAGCGCGGGCAGCGGGAGGGAAAGACGATGTCGCGTGTGCCGCGTGGGTGCTGCGCGTCGTCGACAACCTCTGTGATTTTGGGGATGACGTCGCCGCCGCGCTCGACGGCGACGAAATCGCCGATGCGGACGCCGAGGCGGGCGATCTCGTCGGGATTGTGGAGCGTGGCGCGGGCGACGGTGATGCCGCCGATGGGCACGGGGGCGAGTGCGGCGACGGGGGTGAGCTTGCCGGTGCGGCCCACCTGGAAGAGGACATCGAGCAGTTGGGTGACGGCACCGCGGGCGGGGAATTTGTAGGCGATGGCCCAGCGGGGCGCTTTGCCGGTGAAGCCGAGGCGGCGCTGTTGGGCAGTCGCGTTGACCTTGACGACGATGCCGTCGATTTCGTAGCCGAGGGTGTCGCGGTGGGGTTCGGCTTCCGCGATGAAGGCGAGGACGTCGTTAATGGTGGAGACAGTGCGGGTGCTGGGATTGGCGCGGAAGCCGGCGATCTTGAGGGCTTCGAGGGCTGTGGATTGCTCGGGTAGCAGGAAGTCGCTGGTGCCGGGTTCGCCGGTGAGGAGGAAGTAGGCGTAGAAGTCGAGCCGGCGCTGGGCGACGATGGAGGGCTCGACGGTGCGGATGGTACCGGCGGCGGCATTGCGCGGGTTGGCCGCGGGGGACTGGCCGGCGCGCTCGCGTTCTTCATTGAGCTTGAGAAACGCGGCCTGCGGCATGACGCATTCGCCGCGTACCTCAAAGGTTTGGGGCAGGCCGGCGGCGGCCAGTTTTTCAGCTGAGATGGTGAGGGGGATGGAGCGGATGGTGCGGACGTTGGAGGTGACGTCTTCGCCGGTGGTGCCGTCGCCGCGGGTGAGGCCGTGAAGGAGGCGTGCGCCGCCGCCGGACGCCGAGGGGCCGTAGTGCAGGGCGAGCGAGAGGCCGTCGAGTTTGTATTCGCAGACGTATTCGAGCGTGTCGGAGCTGTGCAGGGAGGCGGTGACGCGGTCGGCCCAGGCGCGCAGTTCGGCTTCGTTGTAGGCGTTGTCGAGCGAGAGCATGGGGCGGGAGTGTGGGACCTTGGCGAAGCCGTCCTTTGGCTTGCCGCCGACGCGCTGGGTGGGGCTGTCGGGTGTGACGAGGTCCGGGTGCTCGGCTTCAAGGGCCTGCAGGCGGTGGATGAGCTTGTCGTACTGCGCGTCGGTGAGGACGGGTGCGTCGAGCACGTAATAGAGGTGCTCGTGGTGCTCGATTTCCTGGCGCAGGATTTGGATCGCGTCTGCGGGGGTACTTTGCTTGGTCACAGTGCAGATTGTAAGTGGCGTGGGCGTGCGGAGTTTTGCCGTTTGCGTGTGCACAAACGTATGCTGCAAGCGTGGAACCCGTGACCCATATGCTGACCGGTGCGTGCCTTTCGCGGGCGCTCGGCTTTCCCCGGCGTGCGCGGCATGCAACGCTGGCGTGCGTGATTGCGGCGGAGCTGCCGGATGCCGATTATGTGTACCGGCTCGGCGGGCCGCTGACGTATTTTCAGCATCACCGGGGATGGACGCACGCGCTGTGGTCGCTGCCGTTGCAGGCGGCGATGGTGGTGGGGCTGATGTTCGCGTGGCGGTATGCACGGCGGGCGTGGAAGAGCCGGCGTCGGCGAAGCATGGACGAGGTGCCGTGGCGGCCATGGCTGCTGGGGGGCATGGCGCTGCTGGCGCTGTTGAGCCACATTCTGCTGGACTGGACGAACAACTACGGTGTGCGGCCGTTTGCGCCGTGGAACCCGCGCTGGTATGCCGGGGAGTTCATCTTCATTGTGGAGCCGGTGCTGGTGGTGGTGCTGAGCCTGGCGCTGCTGTTGCCGCTGGTGTTTTCGCTGACGGATGCGGAGATGGGCGTGCGGCGGCCACGGTTTCGGGGCCAGGGGCTGGCGGTTGCGGCGCTGGCGGCGATGGTGGGGCTGTGGGTGTGGCGCTTTAACCTGCATGCCGTCGCGGTGGACGTTGCGCGGGAGCAGCAGTTGAGTGGCGGTGCCGCGCTGCGGGTTTCGGCGAACCCGTTTCCGGTGACGCCGTACCGGTGGCATGTGATTGTGGAGACGCCGAACAATTTCGCCACCGGCACGATCGACACGCGGATGGCAGCGATGGAGCTGGACCAGGTGCCGTCGCCCAAGCCGGCGACGACACTGGAGACGCTGGCGGCCAAGCGCAGCTGGCTGGGCCATGTGTACCTGGACTGGTCAAAATACCCACTGGTGGAAGATCTGGGGCCGGCAAGCGAGATCTACCCGGACATGGACCTGTCGGCGGCGGAGCAGGCGGCGCACGTTGTGCGGTTTCGCGATTTGCGGTTCGGGTACAGCGTGTGGGGATTCAACGGACGCGGCAGTCACACGCTCGAGGGCGAGGCGTGGGTGGACGGCAACCGGCAGGTGATCCGGCAAAGCTTCGGTGGCGCGGTGCAGCGTAGTCGCTAGAACGCGCCCTGTGGAAGAATGGTGGCATGGTTGGATTCATCGTTCTTCTGCTTGCGGTGTTGAGTCGCCTTGTGCCGCATCTGCTTGGAACGTCAGCGTGGGGTGTGACGGCGATGGGTGGCGGCCTGCTGTTTTTCGGCTCGCGCCTGGGAGCGAAGGACCGTTGGATGGCAGTGCTGGCGCTGCCGCTGATTGCGGGCATGGACTGGTACCTGACGACAGAGGTGTATGGATTTCCGTTTCACGTGGCCGGTTACGTGATTCCGTGGGTGTGGTACGTGGCCATGTGCTTTATGGGGTCTGCGGTGCTGGGACGGCGGCGGACGGTGGGCAGGGTGGTGGGCGCGGCGGTGGCGTCGGCTACCGGATTTTATGTGTTGAGCAACGGCGCCGTGTGGCTGGGCGGGACGATGTACCCCCGGACGGCGCAAGGGTTGTTGGCGTGCTATGCGGCGGGGCTGCCGTTCTACCGGAACGACGCGGTGAGCACGCTAATACTTTGTGGTGTGCTGTTTGGTCTGCCGGCGCTGGCGCGGCGGATGGCGGAAGCGCAGGATGAGGGAGCGCTGCTTCGATAACGGCTCGATTCGTTGCGGGGAGGCTACTCCTCGACGATGTGCGGGCGTGTCTGCTGACTGGCGTCGGTCTCTTCGATGGGCAGCAGGATGCCGCGGCGGCGGTCGAAGACCTTGCGCACGACCCATACCAGTAGCGCGAGGACGGCCAGGCCGACCAGCAGAAGCACGCTGCGCGCGTGGGTGCGGAAGGCGTTTTGCAGGATGTCTCTGGAGGCTGTGCCGTATTTGAGGGCGAAGAGGGCGACGATGAGGAATTGGATGAACTTGCCGGCGAACAGGGCCAGCAGAAAGCTGCGCACACGCATTTCAAAGACGCCGGCGCAGAATTCGAACAGCTTGAGCGGAATGGGCGGCGGACTCATGGCGGGCAGCATGATGGCCAGGAATTCCTGCCGTTCGAAGCGGTCGCGCAGCCGCTCGTAGCGCACCCGGTTGATCTTTTTAAGCAGGAATTGTTCGCCGCCGATGCGGCCGACATAGAACGGCAGAAGGCTGCCCAGCGTGGAGGCGACGGCGGTGACCAGGGCGCAGAGAAAGAAGTTTTTGCCGTCTGCCGCGACGTAAAACACAACCCAGCCGATGAGGCCGCCCGGCAACGGGATGAGTGCCGAATCGAGCAGCGCCAGCGCCCCCAGGCCCCACACGCCGAGCGGTTTGGCGAAATTGCTGACAAGCACGCCCACATGTGCGACCCAGCCCGTGACTGCGTGCCACGGCCCCCGGTGCTTTGTGACGGTTCCGGCAGCCTGTGAGGCAAAGACAGCAATGGGGTGAAGGTGCATCTCTATTTATTCTCCCACGGCAACCTGGCGGGTCTGGCGTGTGCCGGCACGGCGCGTTTGTGGGTGCATGCGGCTGAAATGAGAGAATGGGAAATCGTTCGGTGACCCCGGACCGCCAGGGACGAAACTCTTTGGCCACCAAGTGAGTCACACCGTAGCAGATGCCATACCTGGAAACACCACCGGAGGAGCAAACCCCCGGCACGCCCACGACGGATGCGGCGAGCGGGCGCGGTGGCATCGGACGAGATCGCTACCATTACCTGGACACGCATGAGCTCGTCATGCTGCTGGAGGATGTGGACGATGAACGGGCGCGGGCGCGGTTTCGCGAGGCGATGTACCTGGCCGTTATCCTGTGGCTCACTCTGTTTCTGGCGTACCTGTTTTTGCCGCGTTTTCTGCCGCACCGGCCGGTGCTGATTGTGCCGCAGCGCAATCCGAACGAGTTGACGTATCTCGATACGCCGCCGAACTTAAAGACACTGCTGAAGAATCATCCGTCGCCCCGTGTGAGCGAGAAGAGCGCGGAGGCGCAAACGCCGAAGCCGGTGAATGTGCCGCATCCGCCGGAGCCGAAGGCAGGTACGCCACAGCCGCGCGCTGCACAGCCTGTGCCCCAGCCACGACAGGCAGCACCGCAGCCGCAGGCACCGCAGCTGCAACAGCAGCAGCCCCCACCACAGCAGACTGCCAAGGTTCAGCCGCCGCCGGCACCGCGTCCTTCGACGGGACCACCGCTGGTCGACTCGCCCGCGCCGTCGCAGCAGAAGACGCCGAACTTCAGCAATTCTCGCAGTGCCGCATCGCAGATCGCGAACGATGCGAAGAACTCACGCGGGCAGGATGGAGGCGCTGAGCCGGGGGACTATGGCAGTCAACGCGGCAATACCGGGCAGGGCAAAGCCGGGGTGCAGGTACTGTCGGACATGCAGGGCGTTGATTTCAACCGTTACCTGGCGCGCCTGCTGGCGGATGTGCGCCGCAGCTGGATACCGCTGATTCCCGAAGAGGCGAACAGCCCGCTGTTCAAGAAGGGCATCACCGGCGTGCGCTTTACGATTTTGCCGGACGGCACGATTGTGCAGCCGATGCACCTGGATTATTCGACGCAGGATACGGCGATCGACCGGGCGGCTTGGGGATCGATCAAGGCGCTGGGGCAGGCACCGCCGCTGCCCAAAGAATTCCATGGGCCAAATCTTGAGTTGCGGATTGAGTTCCGTGTGAATGAGGATGAGCCGCGCGGCGGGAGATAACGCCTGCCGAGATCATCGATGGTCCTGCGTGAGGCGGAGGGGCGAGTCTTTACCCGTTTTGGCGGTGGTTGTTCCCCGCGGCTCGTATGTACTGTCTCGAGGCGTGACTAGGGATAGATCCGGTTGAGCGTGCGCGCGAACGGGATGGTTTCGCGTACGTGCTCTAGACCGCATACCCAGGCGACGACGCGCTCAATGCCCATGCCGAAGCCGCTGTGGGGAACCGAGCCGTAGCGGCGCAGGTCGAGGTACCACTCAAAGGATTCGAGCGGCAGGCCGTGGTCGAGGATGCGCTGGCGCAGCAGGTCGTAGCTGTCGACGCGCTGCGAGCCGCCGATGATTTCGCCGTAACCTTCCGGTGCGAGGACGTCCACGCACAAGGCCTTGGTCGCGTCTGCCGGGTCGGGCTGCATGTAGAACGCCTTGACCGCGGCTGGGTAGCGATGGATCATGACGGGCCGGTCGAACTGATTGGAGATGTAGGTTTCGTCGGGCGAGCCGAAATCGTCGCCGTAGGTGTGTTGCTGCTCGATCAGGCCCTTGCTGAAAGCATCTTCGAGCATCTCGTGCGCTTTGTCGTAGCTGACGCGCGGGAATGGTGCCTGAATGTTCTGGAGCTTTGCGGCTTTCTCGTCGTCGCCGGTGATGGTTTTGAGATCGACGCGGTGCCTGGCAAGAACGGCCTGGACGATGTGGCTGAGGAAGTTTTCGGCCAACTCCATGAGGTCGTCGAGACCGGCGTAGGCGACCTCGGGCTCGATCATCCAAAACTCGGTGAGGTGGCGGCGGGTTTTGGACTTTTCCGCGCGAAAGGTGGGGCCGAAGCTGTAGACCTTGCCGAGGGCGAGAGCGGTGGCTTCAATGTAGAGCTGGCCGCTTTGGGTGAGGTATGCGTTGCCCTCGTCGAAGTATTTCATTTCGAAGAGTTCACTGGTGCCCTCGCACGCGGCGGGGGTCAGAATGGGCGGGTCGGTGCGGATGAAATCGTTGGTGTCGAAATATTCCTGCGCCGCGCGCATGATGGTGGCGCGGACGCGCAGGATGGCGCTCTGGCGCGGTGTGCGCATCCAGAGGTGACGGCGCTCCATGAGGAAGTCGGTGCCGTGTTCCTTGAGGGTGATGGGAAAGGGCTGGTCGTCCGGCACGCGCTGCGTGACCTCGACATCGGCGACGTCAAGCTCGTACCCGCTGGGGGCGCGGCTGTCGGCACGGACCTTGCCGGTGAGGGTAAGGCTCGACTCCAGCGTTAGATTCTTGAGCGTTTCGAAGACACGTTCGGGCACCGCAGCCTTGGGCACGATGCCCTGGATGGTGCCGCTGCCGTCGCGCATGATGGGAAAGAGCAGCTTGCCGCTGGCACGGAGGTTGTACAACCAGCCGCGTACGCGGACGGTTTCGCCTACGTGTTGGCCGATGGAGGCGATGGAGGACAAGGGGGCTGCTGCGGTTTCAGTGGCGGCGGGCATACCTGTCCAGTGTATGCGTTGGCGCTTTAGTGTATGCATTGTCGCCGCAGCGGGTCAGGCGGCAACCGGCTGCAGCAGGCCGAAGCTTTTCGCGGCGCGGGCGCTCATGGTCTTTGCGTCGGTGTCGGGCTGGTAGTGGATTTCCAGCACGCCTTGGACGTCGTCCGGCAGTGTTGCGAGGCCTTCACGCACCGCGGTCCAATCCAGCGTGCCGTCGCCGGGCCAGCAGTGCTCGTCGCGTTCGCCACCGTTGTCGTGCAGGTGTACTTCGCGGATGCGTTTGGCGAGGATGGCAAAAGCTTCTTTGACCGGCGGCATGCCGGGCAGGTTCATGTGGCCGATGTCGAGGCACACGCCGACGGTGTCCAGGTGGCCGATGCGCAGGATGTCGAGCAGATGTTCCGGCATGGTGACGGGGCTGGGCAGGGTTTCGATGAGCGTTTTGACGCCAAGAGGATGTGCGAAGGCCTTGATATGCTCGATGGCCGTCATGGCGAGATCGAGCGTGCGCTCGCCCCATTCGTCGTCGCGCGTGCCCAGGTGCAGCACGATGCTGTCGATGTCGATCTGCTCGGCCATTTCGAGTGCGCGCTTTGTCTCATCCATGGCCTCGATGCGGCGGCCCTTGTCGGCGTCGATCAGGTTCAGCGTGGGGGCGACGTGCTTGCTCCACTGCGCGGGTGCCTGCACGCCGTCGTACAACGGCTGGTGCATGGTGGCGCGGCAGTCGTTGCTGCGGAACCACTTGGCGATTTCTTTGACCTCGGCGCGGTCGGTGTAGTCCATGTGGTGACGCGCGGCGAAGAGTTCGATCGTTTGCGCGCCGCCGGCGACCATGGCGTCGAGCAGGCCGGCGTGCAGGCGTTGTTGCAGAAAGACGTGTGTGCTGATGCCGCGGAGCATATGCCCTACGCTAGCAGGTGGCGCGCGGGTACCGGGAATCTCTGCTGGTTCCGAGCGGTCAGGGCTGAAGCACCTGGTCGATGGCGCGCTGTGCAAGCGGTGCCATGATGGCATAGCCGGCGGGCGAGGGATGCACGCCGTCCCTGCTGGTGCCGGGCTTCATGCCGCCTGCCTTGTCTGTGAGCGCGGTGTAGAAGTCCAGGTAGACGCAGCCGTTCTGCGCGGCATATTGCTTTATCCATGCGTTCACGTCGCGAATCTTGTCTGCTGGATGCAGGCCGGGACGCCATGGATAGTCGCTGACGGGCAGCACGCTGGCGAGCACGACGCGGATGCGGTTCGCCTTTGCAATGGCGACCATGGAGCGCATGTTGTCTTCAATCATGGGCAGCGTGGACAGGCCGGTGTTGCCGGCGATGTCGTTTGTGCCTGCGAGCAGGACGACCGCCGCCGGCTTGAGCGCGACCACGTCCTGCTGAAAGCGTACGACCATCTGCGGCGTGGTTTGGCCGCCGATGCCGCGGTTGACGTAAGGCTTGCCGGGGAAGAAGACTGTGTTGTCGCGGCGGCCCCACGAGTCGGTGATGCTGTCGCCGTAGAAGACGACGCGGCCCGGTTCGGGCGGTGGCAGAGTGGCATTGCTGTCGCGGTAGCGGGCGAGCTGCGGCCAGTCGGCGAGTTTCTGCTGCATTTGCGTGACCTGTTCCGGGGTGAGGCTTGCCGCGGGCTTGAGCAGGACGGGGTCGACCGTAACGGGCGCGGCTGCCGCGGCATTTGCCTGTGCGTGGACGACAGCGGCGCATGGCTGCGCGAGGGCAGAAAGCAGCAGGGCACAGCGGAGCGGCTTGAGGAACGACATGCGTAGAACTCTCCCGGTGGCGAACGCCAACAGTGTAGCGGCACCACGCAGCTTGTGTCGCGGCGGCAATTGCCAATCGGGCCGTAGCATGCGCACAATGGACGACACTATGACTTCTGCGATTTTTGCCACGCGTTCGCTCCGCCACGGTGTTCTTGCGCTCACGACTGCCGCGCTTCTCGTCTCTGCACCGGCCTGCACGTTGCGTGGGCAGGGTGCCGCGACGATCACGATCCAGGCGGACAAGCCGCTGCACAAGGTGAGCCCCACGCTGTACGGGCTGATGACGGAGGAGATCAACTACTCCTACGACGGCGGCCTGTACGCGGAGATGGTGCGCAATCGCACGTTCGAGCACGAGTGGTCCGGGTTTGCGCACTGGGACACGGTTGAAACCGGCACCGGGCGCGCTACCGTCCAGGCCGAGCCGACCGATGGACCCAGCGCCGACATCACGCACAGCCTTCGCCTGAACGTGACGGCTGCGGATGTGCAGAACCCGGCCGGGCTGCGCAACGAAGGCTACTGGGGCATGGTGCTGCGGCCCGATACGACGTACTCCGGGTCATTTTTCGCAAAGATCGCCGAGCCAGAGATGCAAGGTTCGCGGCGGGGCGAGCTTCCCAATCCAAATGCGACTTCCGTCAACACGCCGTATGTGGCGCACGAGGCAGCGGCGCCGGCGTCGACTGCCGGGCCGGTGACTGTCTCGCTTGTAAGCGACACGACGGGTACTGCGGTTGCGACTGCGACAACGGCACCGCTTACCGGCACCTGGCAGAAGTACGAGTTCACCCTGCACACGGGCAAGATTGCGCCATCCTCGCTCAATCACCTGGAACTTACCCTTACGCAGCCGGGCGCAGTCGATCTTCAACTGGTATCGCTGTTTCCGCCCACGTACAAGAACCGCGCCAACGGCAACCGCACCGACCTAATGGGCCTGCTTGCCGGCATGCACCCGACGTTTCTGCGGCTGCCAGGCGGCAACTACCTGGAAGGCGATACGGTCGAGGAGCGTTTCGCCTGGAAGGCGACGCTCGGCAAACTCGAGGACCGGCCGACGCACCGCAGCCCGTGGAACTACACCTCCACCGACGGCATGGGCCTGCTGGAGTTCCTGGAGTGGACCGAAGACCTGAATATCCAGCCGGTGCTGGCGGTGTACGCGGGGTATTCGCTGCGCGGCACGCACATCGCGGCCGGCTCCACGCTGAAGCCGTATGTGGAGGACGCGCTCGAAGAGATCGAGTTCCTGACGGGTGACAGTAAGTCGAAGTGGGGCGCGGTGCGAACCCAGCTCGGGCATCCCGCGCCGTTCCCGCTGCACTATGTCGAAATCGGGAACGAGGACGAGTTCGATAAGTCGGGCAGTTACGGCGCGAGATATGCGCAGTTTTACAAAGCGATAAAAGCGGTGTACCCACAGTTGGAATTAATTGCCACCACGCCGATCCACACGATGCGGCCCGACGTGATCGACGATCATTACTACCGGAAGCAGGGCGAATTTTACGACCTGCTGCAGGCATACGACAAAGCCGACCGCAGCGGGCCGAAGGTGTTCGTGGGAGAATGGGCGACGCGTGAGGGTTCGCCCACCACCAATCTGGGGGCGATGCTTGGCGATGCCGCGTTTATGACGTCGCTCGAGCGCAACAGCGACCTGATTGTGCTGGCGAGCTATGCGCCACTATTTGTGAACGTGAATCCCGGCGGCATGCAGTGGGAAGGCGACCTGATCGGCTATGACGCCATGAACAGCTACGGGTCGCCGTCGTACTACGCGCAGGCGTTGTTTGCGCGGGCGTTGGGGACGGACGTGCCGGAGTCTTCGAAAACCGGCGGCAGCGACCGGCTCTTCTACTCCGTGACGACGGATGCTTCGCACCTGTATCTGAAGCTGGTGAACGCAACCTCCACACCGCAGCCGGTCAGCCTGCACCTGAACGGCATGCGCGTGGCGAAGGAAGCGGCGATGGAGACACTGGGCGGGAAAAGTCCGGCAGAGACCAACAGCATTACCGATCCACGGCGCATCGTGCCGGTGCAAAGTTCGCTGCGCGGTGCAGAAGCAGAGACGCAGCATACGGTGCCGCCGTTTAGCGTGCAGGTCATTACATATACAACGAGTAAGTAGGGACCTGTAATCGAGTCATTGGAACGGTTGGGACGGCGGCACAGATGCTGGATTCCGTTCTATGCCGTCGTGACTTACTTATGCTTGCCTATTTTGGCGTCAGGTGCAAACAGGGCTAAGTCGACCGGCTGAAATTCGATCTTAGTCGCGAACCTTTGCGACACCATGTCGCCGTTAAAGAAGCGCGTGGTTGCGAACGGCACCGGGATGCCGCTTTCGGTGTGCCAGTCGCTGTACTCTTCCACGTCTTCGTCGAAGTCTTTGTACGTGGGATTGCGCACCTTGAAGCCGCGCCGTATTGGCAGATGCGTTTCGACCTCGATGTCGATGGTGACGCTCTCGTTATTCTTGTTGATGATGGTGACGGACTCGGCTTGGCGACGCGAGACGAGGCTTTGGCCGTTGTCCATGATGAGCGCGTCCGGGTCTGCGATCCAGGTTGTGAGCAGCGCGTCGAGCGAATATTCCGTCCGGCGAAAGTAGGCTTCGCGGTCGGGCCTGGGTAGATCGCGCCGGCCCTTGAAGGTGAGCTCAAAGCCGTCCGTCGGCGTCCAGATCTGCACGATGTTGCGCTTCTTCGTCAGCTCCACGCGATCCTCATACGTACTGCCGGCCAGCGGGTGGTGGTAGAGGGTGTATTCCGTCGAGCCGGTCGCATTATTTTTGAAGAACGTGGCGGTGCGGCCTTCCAGCCGGTAGTCCTGCCGCGACATGCGGTGTGCCCCGCCGATGGCGTCGGCCATCTGCTGCAGCAGTTGCCGCGCACGCGCTTCGCCGGTGCCGGCCACCCCGGTCTGCTTCACGACGATGCGCTCGTCTTCCGGTGAAGGCTTTTGCGGAGTGGACGTTTGCGCGACGAGGAGCGGTGCGGCGATTGAGAGGATGAAGAGGGGGAAAAGACGCAAAAGAAACTCCAGGGGTCAACCGACCAGAACAGCGCCGCCGTTCACGTTGAAGATTTCGCCGGAAACGAACCCTGCCCACGGCGTGCACAGAAACAGGATGGGTGCGGCAATCTCGTCCGGTGTGCCGACCCGCCGCAGCGGGATGGTGCCGAACACCTTGTTGGACGCTGCCGGGTCGCGCAGGGTGTCGCGGCTCATGTCCGTTTCGACCCAGCCGGGTGCGACACAGTTCACGTAGATGCCCTCCGGCGCGAGCTCTGACGATAGCCCTTTGGTCATGCTGATGAGAGCGCCTTTGCTTGCCGCGTAGTCGGCGTGAAAGGCCTCGCCGCGCTGGCCGGCGGTGGAACTGACGAGCACGATGTGGCCGCGCGGACGCCCTGTGCTTTGCCGCATGTGGGCCACGGCTGCGCGTACCAGGCCAAAGGCGCTGTCCAGATTGATGGCGAGGGTGCCGCGCCACTGCTCGTCCGACATGCTGCTAACGGGCTGGTCATGCGAGGGCCAGACGCCGTGGTTGACCACCAGGCAATCCACGCGGCCCAGCGCAACGATGGCGGCGTCGACCAGCGCGGTGCCGTCGTGCGGCGTAGCCAGTTCCTGCCGCAGGGCATGGCAGACCGTGGGGCCACCGCATTCCGAGACCAACGCATTTGCCTTGTCTGTGGCGGCACGATAGCTGAACGCGACGCGGGCGCCGGCCTGACGAAAAAGCCGGACTGTCGCCGCGCCGATGCCGCGCGAGCCACCGGTGATCAGCGCGGTGCGCCCTGCGAGCGAAAGTGCGACGCCGGTTTGGGTGGGAAGGGAATCCATGCAGCTATGCTAACGGCGGCGGCGTGGCCGGGCAGGGTTCGGCTACGGTCTGTCAGCTTTCTGGCGGGTGGGAGGCTTGCTGGAGGTGCGCTTTGCCGGTGAGAGACTCATCGATTTGGCTGCCGCGAGCCGCTCCCGCACCAGCGCCCGGTATTCCGCGACGGGCAACTCGTACAGCCGCTGCGTCCGAGGTGGCAGCCGGCCGCTCACGTAGTCGTGCGCTGCCTGCAACTCTGCTGTGATTGCCGCGCGCGGCAGCACCTGCCAGTCCGTCAACGATACCCAGTGGGCCCGTGCCAGGTGCGGCGCGGGGCGCATACCGTCAATTTCAAGCAGATCCGCCGCGCGTGCCGGGCCCGCGGCGAACGAGAGCACGACGTCGTCGGTCGGTTCCGGGTTGAGGATGGCGAAGATTTTTCCGCCCACAGCGCGGTCCAGCACCCAATAAACAAGCAGGCCGCCCCACTGCATGGTCTCGCTGGTGCGCGGCATGCTGAGCAGCGTGGCGCGGGTGCGTTCGGCAAATGCAGCGACGTCGTTAAACATTTTGCTGGCCTCAGGCGGTGCTCCTGCTGCATGCTAGAACGTGCCGCAGACCGCAGTCCTGCGCGTGGAGGTTTTACCCTCGTGAAATACGCAGTTCTTATCACACGCATCCTGCTCGGGCTTGTTTTTGCCGTGTTCGGCTCGAACATTATCCTGCATTTTCTACCCACGCCGCCCGTCGCTGGCAACGCGGGGCTGTTCATGGCCGCGATCGGTCCCACGGGATGGATGAAGCTGATTGGGCTCTGCCAGATTGTGGGCGGGCTGTTGCTGCTGGTGGGCCGTTTCGTGCCGCTCGGCCTTGCAATTCTTGCGCCGGTCGTCGCAAACATCCTGCTGTTTCACCTGTTCCTGGCACCAAGCGGTTTGCCGGTCGCGCTGCTGGTGGTGCTGCTGGAAGGATTTCTGCTGTTTGTGTACCGGTCTTCGTTCGCAGGGATATTTGCCGCCGATCCGCTGGCACGACCTTCTCTCTGAGGCCGGACAAATGCGAAAGGCGCAACCAAATGGCTGCGCCTTTCAGACTTTAGCGGCCTGATCTATGCCGTAGCGGTCTTTGTCTCGTGCGCGCCCTTGGCTCTCACGGCAAGCGCTGCGAATCCGGCAGCGTCGCGCACTGCAATGTCTGCAAGGATTTTGCGGTCGAGCCCAACGCCGGCTTTCTTCAGGCCGCTGATGAACTTGGAGTAGCTTAGGCCGTTAATGCGAGCGGCAGCGCCGATGCGGACGATCCACAGCGAGCGGAACTGACGCTTCTTTTGCTTACGGCCGATGTAGGCGAATTTCAGGCCGCGCTCGACGGCTTCCTGCGCCGCCTGATACAGCTTGGATTTGGTGAGGAAATAGCCGGACGCGCGCTTGAGAATCTTTTTGCGGCGATCTTTGCGTTTTGTGCCACGTTTGACGCGGGGCATGAGGTTCTCCTTTGGGCGTAGGGAAGATCAGTGGCTGGAGGCAGGTGACGGATACTCCGTCGAGAACCTCTTCACACACTTGCTGCGTTCTCTCTCGTGGTCGGTGCGATGTGCTGCGCCGAGGGTCCGTCTACGCGAATCGTGGACCGTTGCAGGATTGTGTTTGAACACAGATTGCGGCTGGAGAGAACCTGTTGTCGCCTAAAAGTCAGGCGTAGGGGATCATCCGCTTGACCTTGAGGTAGTCACCGTCAGAAACGTAAGCATTTGCCGTCAGCTTGCGCTTGGTTTTGGTGTCCTTGGTCGTGAGAATGTGCCGCTTCTTGGTCTGGCCCCGCTTGATCTTGCCGGTACCAGTCATCTTGAAGCGCTTTGCGGCGCCCGAGTGGGTTTTCATTTTTGGCATGGTGATCTCGTTTCAGAGAGTCTACGTATGAAATACGATGCAACCCTGCTGGAATGCCGACCGAGGGTTCCGGCCAACTTTCCAAGAATACATGCAAAGCAGGTGAGCGGCAACGAACCCGGCTTATGGCAGGGTGCCGCCGCGTTCGAGCACAGGATCGGCACCCGCCGCAGGTGCCGTGGGGCGACGCCTACACCGGAGCGCGGGTCGCTCCACCCACTGCCAGCTCAGCCAGCCAAGAGCCATCGATACCGGCGTAGACACCGCGACCGTCACCCACGGCGACCCGCCCACCGCCGAAATCCATAAGCACTGCACCGGCCAGCCATACAGGTATGTGCCGTAGGAGATATCCGGCAGGTGCTGCAGGCGGGCCGGCACCGGCCAGCGTACCTGGCCTGCATAGAACATGAGATAGCTGAAGCACAGCATGAAGCCCGAACTGGACAGCGCGTGGTGTCCGTCCTGGAAGACAGGCACTTTGAGGAAGACCGCCGTGAGACCCACGGCAAGTGCCGCCAGGCTGCGCCGGAACGGAATCGTTTCGCGATAGAGCGCGTAACACCCGCCCATCAGGAAGGGCAGCAGCAGTTGGTACACACGGTAGGGGTCGCCTGACAGCAGGTAGTGCCCTCGCCAGGACAGGGGACTCTGCAAAAACAGATCGGTATCGATGACGAATACCACGGCTGTGAGCGCCAGCCATGGTGTGCGCCGGCGCAGCAGCCCGGTTACGCCGAACAGCGCGACGAGCAGGTAACAGCGGAACTCGTATGTAATCGTCCACAATGAGCCGTTCACGCCCGCGTTGTGCAGTCGCGGAAAGACACGGGGTGTCAACGGAGCACTCAGGGTCAACACGCTCAGGACGAAATGGCCGGTCGGCAAGCCGCGAAAGAAATGTGGTGTGGCGGGTGCGAGAAGGCCGACACCGATCACACTCAGCGCGACAGCTACGGCATACCCGGGGATGATACGCAGCATGCGCTTTTGAAGGAAGTCCAGCAGGTTCGGTGCGCCCATCCAACTGCGCACGATCAGGTATCCGCTGAGCAGGAAAAAGCCGTAGATGCCAAACAGGCCAAAGGTGAGGGGAAGGTGCAGAGCGCTGCCGAGCAGCTCGCGCCGGTTGTTCCCGTCGGTAATTTCCGGTGCATGCGACAGCAACACCATGCAGGCGAAGACGAGCCGCAGCAAGTCAAATGTGATGTTGCGGGTGCGCAGAGGCTGTGCGCTGATGGCGGCTTGATTGCGTGAGACCGCGTGCGGCTTCATCTGGTGTCGCCGCGCGCTGCCGTTGTGTGTGTGTCGCCGCTCTGCAGACCGTCCACGTCTGCTTTGCGCACACAACGGTATGGGTCGGCAAGGAAGGGCACGGAGCCGCCGGGCGGCAGCGATGTGCGCGGTACGGTTGCGATCTCGACCCAGTCGGATTCGGCCAGGCATTGTTGGTGTGTGACGGACCATGCGCCGCTCTGGATGCGGCCCACGATCAGGGTGTCCAGCGCGCGGTGCGGCAGGGGTTTGAAGTGGTTGAAGATGCGCTCGTGGCCCAGCAGGTTCAGCATCTGCCGTTGATACACGATGGTGTGTGGCGGGTCGGCTGCAAGGCCCTGCATAAGTGCCCCGACGCTTTGCTCGGTGGAGGTATCGAAGAAGCTCTGCACCTGGTCGTGCCACGGGGTTGTGGCGCAGAAGTAGTTGGGGTAGGGGAACGGCAGGCTCAGCATCGACTGCGTGGCCGGGGCACCGGCGCGCGCGCACATCGGCTGCACAAATCGCAGCAGATCGGTTTCAATCAGCATGGGCCCATACACCGGGTGCCGATACCACTGCCGGCCGGTGAACATGGGCTTGTTGTGGTAAGTTTGCCAGCTGAATGGATCACCGGCTTTGAACGCCAGACAGCACAGGCTGGCCACGCCCACTACGGCTGCAAATCCATACGCTCGCGCCGGGGCCCGAAGTACGCCGGGGTAAGCAAACGGCAGCAGCAGCAGCAGCATGCCGATGGGCGCGTTCAGCGGCAGGAACTCGCCACCGGACGAGAGCGAGCCACTGATGAGCTGTCCGAGGGGAATCAGCAGCAGGATTTCCGCCGCGTTCCAGCCATGCAGCAGGTGTGGACCCCTGTCGTGCTGTGCTGTGCCGTGCGGTTTAGTGGCTGCCCACAGCGCTCGCGCCAGGGTGGCCAAGCCGAGCGCGATCCCTACCAGGATCATGCTTGCGCACACGACGCGGGGCAGTGTGGTGATAGCCCATCGATGCGCTCGTAGAAGCGGCACATAGGCGGCCATCGCCAGCGCAAACGCTACCAGCCCCGCGGAGATGCCGCGCACCGGTTGTCGACGCATCCACCACGCCGTTGCGACGCTGACCACGGCCGCAACTACGACCGAAAGGCCTACCAGCGTGAGGAAGTTAGGATCGTGCACGAAGTGCGAACTCGTCTCCGCTACCAGGTGAAAAGGGTATGACAGGAGCTTGCTGCCGCCTTTTGCGCCCGCGGCACGAAAGATCGAGTTACTGGCGTAGGCTCCCAGGCCGTCTCCCGTTGCAAGCACTGTTCCGACCGCGGTTGCCGACGCTGCCGCGGCGCACACCAGTGCTGCCAGGATTCGTCGGAACGGTGCCATGGCGACGACCGCAAGCAGCACCGCCATCCACAGCATGCCGCCATCGTTCAACCGCGACATCATCGCCAGGCCGCAAAACACACCCAGCAGAGCGGCCCGTAGCAGCACGGCACGCGCCGTTGCCAGCCCGGGCAGCGATAGCAGAACGACGATCGCCGCTGCCTGAAAACAGTCGGTCATCACGTGGTAATCGTCGAAGCGGTCCGCCTCAAACAGAAGCGGAAACGCGAACGCCGCAAGAAGCAGCACAGCGCGTGGGCCATCCCGCAAGGGCAGCCTGCGCGCGATCTGCCGCAGCAAGAGCACGTAGGCCACAACCATCGCGGCCGCCGGCAGCTTGGACACCAGCCATCCCTCGCCCAGGACTCGCATGTTGGCCGCCGTGACCAGTACGAAGAGCGGTTGCAGCGCCAGATGCAGGTCGCTGTACAGGTGCCGCCCCGCGAGCAGCAGCCGGGCGTACCAGAACCACATGCCGTCCCCGGCCACCTGCACCTGCAAGACCAGGGCGAACCCAAACAGCATGCAGCCGGCGGTTGTCAGGTTCAGCAGAAGGTTTTGGTGGGTTGCTTTTTGCTGCATGTGTCCTGTCACTCGCCGCGGTTCTTGTCACTTACTGAACGATGCCGGGACGCCTTTGCCCAGAGGTTTTAACTTTCAGGGCAGAGCTTGCAGGACCGGCGGTGCCGGTTCGCCCGGCTGCGGGGGCGACGTCCGTATCAGCAGCCAGTCCGCGCCGCCAAATGAGTCCCGGCGCTTTACCTGCCACTGCCGGTCGCCGATCCGTTTTACAACGAGCTCGTCCAGAGCTCGTTGTGGCAGTGCCCGGCCATTGTTGTATACCACCTCGTGCGCATGCAGGGTTGACGAGCTGCGCTCATAAAAAATCCATGGGGGCGGCGAGCTTTCCAGTTCAGCAATCAGCGTTCCAATTGTTTCCCGGCTGGATGTGTCGTACCACGTTTGGACGTAGCCATGCCACGGCGGCACATTGCAGAAATAGTTGGCGTGGGAGTACGGCAACGAGAGCAGGCTGCCGGGTTGTTCTGACAGCTCGGTACAGATCGGCAGTATAAGATTCAGGTGTTTTTTGCCGATGTACATCGGGCCGTACACCGGGTGGTGGTACCAGACACGATCCTGAAACATCGCGTCACTGTAAAAGTGATGCCAGAGAAAGGGAAACCGAACCTTTTCGCGGTACACCGGAAAGCTGAACAGCACCAGCAGCACGACGAAGCCATTCTGAATAAAACCCGTCAGCCGGTCTGGAAAGACGACCGGTAGCAGAAGAAGGGTGAGGGCCAGCGCGGGCGTTGTTCTACAACACCGCCGCCGCCCGTTACCGCCGCCAGAAAAAGCTGCGCGATGGGAACAAGGAACAGCAGAGTCCGGCTGTTCCAGTCTGCAGAGCTTGGCCGCCGCATTGCCCGCAGGGCGCAGGCAGCGATGTAGAGCAGCAAGACACAGGCGAGAGGGACGCCAAGCTTCTGCATCATCGGAGTCCAGATATTTTGGAAGACGCTCCTGCGATACAACCGCACCGCCAATACCACCGCAAGTGCGAGTGCCGTTAGCAACAGGACGCGCTTGGCCCCGCGCCATTTGCCAAACACAACTGGCGCGGCGGCGATGCAGGCGGCGATGCACGCGGGATAGAAGAGCACCAACAGCTTGATAGGATCGGCTCCTATCTCCGCCGTCATCCGAAACGGCAGCAGAAGCGGATAAAGCAGAATGTGGCCGGAGCCGCCTTTGATGTTTGCAGCCTGTACCACGGTGAACACATACCAGTTGTGAAGCGTGTCTCGGGTCAGCAACAGCACCAGCGAGAACGCTGCAAGCGCGGACCCGCAGAAGATCAGCAGCGACGCCAGCCGACGTTGCAACGCAATACCGCAAAGCGCCACCGCGCCCGCCACCAGCAGAGCGGCGCCGTCGTTCAGCCGATTTGAGATGGAAAGCCCGGCAAGTGCGCCAAGCGGGACAGCATATTGAAGTGCGCGGCGACCCGTTGGGTGATGCTGGAGGCGCAGCAACAGCCACAATGCGTACACCTGAAAGATTTGCGTGGTGACGTGGAAGTCGTCGAAGCGGTAATAAAAGATGGAGAGTGTGACGCCAAAGGCGGTCACAATCAGAAGAGCGCGCCGGCTGTCGCTCAGGGCGGAGAATCGGGCGACCAGGTATAGCCCGTAGCTGTACAGCACAACCTGAATCAATGGGAACGC
Organism: uncultured Terriglobus sp.; assembly: GCA_964244665.1. GTDB lineage: Bacteria > Acidobacteriota > Terriglobia > Terriglobales > Acidobacteriaceae > Terriglobus. The sequence continues at coordinate 1,878 of CAXTJO010000027.1, read as the reverse complement.
GCGAATACCCAACCAGCCGGCACCGAACAGATGCAGCGATGCCCGCGTGAGCAGGATAAATAGCGGCTGCAGGTTCAGGTGCAGATCCGCGTACAACCGCTGGCCGCGGTCGAAGAGCACCGCATACCAGTACCAGAGCCCATCGCCGGCCGTAAACACGTTCAGTAGGTGCGACAGCCCAAACGCAATACAAAAGCCAACCGCCACGCCCTGCCAAAGCTTGCCTGGTTGCGCCGAGTGAGAATTTGCCATGGTGGTTAGTGGCTGCGCGCTGAAGCGTACGCGGTTGCCGAATGTTCGAAGTAGCCCTACCCTACCACGGCGTCAGGCAGGGACGCGGCCATCGAGTTCGCCCTGCTCGGCGCGGAGACGCGGAGTTCCGCCTGCGAATGCTAAAATTCAGGTACAGATTGGCGTCCGCCGCTCGCCCTGAGTGTGCATTAAACCGCTATTTGTCCGAAGAATTTCCGGGAGAACGATGGCCACCGAAACGCCCCTGCTCGACCTGCAGCAAACCGACGCATCCAACGCATCCGTTTCTTCCGAAGTCTCCCAGGTGGGCGACGAAAAAGGTGGCTCCAAGAGCTACACCTCCGACAATATCCGCGTTCTTGAGGGCCTTGAAGCCGTCCGCCTGCGCCCCGCCATGTACATTGGCTCCACCACCGAGCAGGGATTGCACCATCTGGTCTACGAGGTCGTCGACAATTCCGTCGACGAGGCGCTCGCCGGCTTCGCCACGCGCATTGACGTAATGATCCACGTCGACAACTCCGTCACCGTCATCGACGACGGCCGCGGCATCCCCGTCGACATGAAGGACCTAGGCAACGGCGAGAAGATGCCGGCCGTGCAGGTTGTGCTCACCAAGCTTCACGCCGGCGGCAAGTTCGACGCCAGCACGTACAAGGTGTCCGGCGGTCTTCACGGCGTCGGCGTCTCGTGCGTCAACGCGCTAAGCGAAGAGTTCGATGTGGAGATTTGGCGCGACGGCTTTACGTACCAGCAGGACTACAGCAGGGGCGATCCTATCAGCGGCGTCCGCCAGGTGGGCACAAGCAGCAAGCGCGGCACCAAGGTGCATTTCCTGCCGGACAAGAGCATTTTCTCCGTGCACGAGTACAACTACGACACGCTTGCCGGGCGGCTACGGCAGCTTGCCTTCCTGAACAAGGGCATTGAAATCACCCTCGCCGACGAGCGCTCGACCGACGCAAAAGGCGAAACCAAGACCGCCTCGTTCAAGTACAGGGGCGGCATCGAAGAGTTCATCCGCCACCTGAATAAGGGCAAGGCCGTCTTGCACGAGAAGCCGATCTACATGGAGGCCACGCGCGGCCAGCTTGTGATGGAGATCGCGCTGCAGTACAACGACGCCTATTCCGAAACGGTTTTCAGTTTCGCCAACAACATCAATACCGTTGACGGCGGCACCCATCTCTCCGGCTTTCGCACCTCGCTGACGCGCACCATCAACGCTGCCGGGCAGTCGCTTGGGCTCTTCAAAGACATGAAAGAAGCTCTTTCGGGCGACGACGTTCGCGAAGGTCTCGTGGCAGTCGTCAGTGTCAAGCTGCCGCAGCCGCAGTTTGAAGGCCAGACCAAGGGCAAGCTCAACTCCGATATCAGCGGCCAGGTGCAGCAGTTTGTGAACGAACGCCTTGGTGCCTTCTTCGAGCAGAACCCGCAGGTGACGAAGAAGATCATCAACAAGGCTATCGACGCCCTGCGCGCACGTGAAGCCGCACGTAAGGCACGCGACCTGACCCGCCGCAAAGGCGCGCTCGACGGCGGCGGCCTGCCCGGCAAACTCGCCGACTGCTCCGAACGCCAGCCCGACAAATGTGAGCTCTACCTCGTCGAAGGTGAGTCGGCAGG
>CAXTJO010000026.1:0-42574 GCA_964244665.1 uncultured Terriglobus sp. | reverse complement strand
CCCGACCCTCGGCCTCGTCGTCGAGACCGACGGGCTGCGTTACCACCGCCCCCCTTCCCAGCAGGGGCGGGCCGTCCGCCGCGACCAGACCCACACCCCCCGCAAAATCATCATCTTCGGCGCAACCTCCGGCATCGCCGAAGCCACCGCCCGCATCTGGGCCGCCCAGGGAGCCAGCCTCTTCCTTGTCGCCCGCAACCCCGACCGCCTCGCCGCCGTCGCCGCAGACCTTAAAGTTCGCGGTGCCGCCCTCGTCGACACCGCCGTCGCCAACCTCGACAACGTCGAAGAACACCCAACCCTCTGCGCCCGCGCCGTCGAAGCCCTCAGCGGCCTCGACATCGCCTACCTCGCCGTCGGCATCCTCGGCGACCAGCCCACCGCCGAGCAGGACACCAATCACGCCCTCCAAATCCTCCACACCAACTACACCGTGCCGGTAAGCCTCCTCACCTGGCTCGCCAACTACATGGTCAAGCAGGGCCACGGCACCCTCGCCGTCCTCAGCTCGGTCGCCGGCGAGCGCGGCCGCAAATCCAACTACGTCTACGGCTCCTCCAAGGCCGGCCTCACCGCCTTCCTCGGCGGCCTCCGCAACCGGGTAGACCGCGAAGGCGTCCACGTCCTCACCGTCAAACCCGGCCCCGTCCGCACCTCCATGACCGCCAGCATGAAAGGCTCGGAAAAGTTCGCCGACCCCGCCACCGTCGCCGCCAGCATCGCCAAAGCCGTCTCCACCCGCACCGACACCCTCTACACCCCCCTCCAGTGGGCCCCCATCATGTTCGTCATCCGCACCATCCCCGAACGCCTCTTCAAAACCCTCAACCTCTAAAAGGCTTCTACGAACCCCTGGGAGCAGGCCTAGGAGTTACGAACAGGCCCCTGATCTCCAGGATTTCAGAAGAATCTATGAGAATTGGAAGAAACGCGGAGTAAACGGCACGCCATTGGCGCATAGTGCTCGATATCGCTCACTGTGCGGTTTGGCAAGTAGATTGCATAACGATTCACCATACTTTCAATCTACTTCGTTCCGTGCGGCTTATCGCGTGCACGCATCCTTCGTATTCATAGCTGCTTGTGAGGTCTGAATGAGAACTGCATCCCCTTGGCTTCCTCGGCTCACCGTCACTGCCGTGCTTTCATGCGCAGTGCTACCTGGTGCGTATGCTGCCACAACGAATGGTCGCATCAAAGGCGTTGTGTCTGACCCTGGGAGCGGTCGCGTCGCTGGCGCTCAGGTCACTGTGACGAACCAGGCCACCGGCGTTAAAACGATCGTCAGTACTCAGCAGGATGGTGCATTCCTCTTTCCGCAACTGCCGATCGGTATGTACACCGTTCAGATTGAGTCTCAAGGATTCAAAACATTCTCTACGTCCGGCATTGTGGTCAACATCGACCAGGAGTATGTCGTCGACGCTCACCTTTCACTGGGGCAGGCATCTGAAATTGTTCAGGTCGCCGCCGATCCCGTGCAGGTCAACACAACTGATATGCAGTTGGACAATATCGTCACCGGCTCGCAGATGGTGGAGCTTCCTCTCATCGGTCGCGGCTTTACCGCGCTTGAGACAATCCTCCCCGGCGTCCAGGCCTCATCCGACCGCTTCGGTGGCTACTCGGCCAACGGCTCGCAGACGCAGCAATCGAGCTTTCTCATCAATGGTGCTGACACCAACGATATCGCTCTGAACACCATCACCTTCCAGCCTAATCTGGACGCCATCGGCCAATTCAATCTCATCACCGGTCCACTCAATGCAGAGTACGACCGCAACTCTGGCGGCATCGTCTCCGCCACCATCACCAAAGGCACCAATCAATTTCACGGTGACGCGTTCGAGTTCTATCGCGACACATTCCTGAACAATGGGAACTACTTCTCCTACAGCACAACCACCAATCAAAAAGTCGTTCCCGCTTACCACCAGAACATTTTCGGTGGCACCATCGGTGGTCCTGTCCTCAAAGACAAGCTCTTCTTCTTCGGCGCCTACCAAGGCACGCGTCAGCGCGTTCCCGGTACCGGCGGCAATACAACCGTGTTTTCCGCCGCGCAGCTTGGCGGCGACTTCTCTGCTGACGTTGCGGGCAGCAGCCTTGGCTACCAGTTCTCCTCCACCAACACCATTCCTGGCACCCTCACCGGTATCACCGGTTGCCCTGCTGGCACCACCTGGGCCGCCTGCGTCGCTAAAAATGGCGGTAAGTTCAATACCTCTAACTTCAACTCCATCGCTGCAAAGTTAACCCAGCAGTACGTGCCTGCGGCTAACAACGGTGCCAACGGCTACGTCTTTCAATCCACAAATGCCAGTTCCATCAACCAGTACATCGCGCAGGCGGACTACACCCTAAACCCCAAAAACACGTTCAATTTCCTCTATCTGACCCAGCGCAGTAACACCACTTCCATCATTCCATTTACGGGTGCCAGTGTGCCTGGTTTTGGCGAGCTCGATACTACGACCATTTCCCAGTACACCTTCGACTACATTCGCCAGCTCAGCTCCACCTTCGTCAACGATTTTGCCCTCCATTACACCCGCTTCAATTACCAGGCAGTCATCCCCCAAAACGTAATTCAACCTTCCAGCGCCGGGTTTGCCATCACTCCGCAAGATCCCGCAGCGGCCAGCATCCCAACCATCTCCACGGGATATTTCACGTTGGGCTTTTCCACCAACGGTCCGCAGCCCCGCGTCGATCAGGTCTACCAGATTGACGATTCTGTTTCCAAGGTCTTTGGCCGGCATCAACTCAAGTTCGGCTACGATGGCCGCCGCTTCAATGTCTCCAATCCCTTCTTCGCCAACAACAGCGGCTCGTTCGGCTACAGCGCGACCGGTGCCTTCAGTTCCGGCGATCCAGGGCTCGATTTTCTGCTCGGCAATCCAGAGACTTATGCCCAGGGTACCGGCGCTGAGATTCAGGCCTATGCTTTTCTTAATTATGTCTACGGCCAGGACACATGGCGCGCCACGGACGCGCTCACCCTCTCCTACGGCATCGGCTACCAGATCGATACCCCGCTTCACAATCGTCAGTATGCCGGTGAGGGAATCGCCTGCTTCCTTCCAGGTCAGCAGTCCGGTGTCTTCTCCACGGCGCCCCTCGGCATCAACTACCCTGGCGACCGCGGATGCACAGATTCGGCAACCTCTTATACTCGCTTTAACGGTGTGGGACCGCGCTTCGGATTCGCGTACGCCCCGGCACTCGGATTTCTGAGCGATGGTGCTAACCGCAAATTTTCCGTCCGCGCCGGCTTCGGCATCTACTACAACCGGTCTGAAGAAGAAACTTCGCTGAACAACCTGGAGACTGCACCTTTCGGTATCTCTTCCCAGGGTGCGCCGGACTACGGTGCTAATGCCCCAGCGTTCGCCAACCCGTATCAAGACATCGACACCGGCCAGAATTTCAAAAATAAGTTCCCGTACACCTTTCCCGTTAAGGGCCAAACAATCGATTACTCTATCTTTGAGCCGCTCAGCATCAGCACATACAACAAGGGCTTTCGCGCACCGTACGCCGAAAACTTTCAAATCTCCATCGAACGCGAGTTTCCCTCGCACACTATCGCCCGCGTCTCCTACGTCAGCTCACTCGCCCACCACAACCAGATCACGTTTGAGGCCAATCCCATCACCCAGGCCGGTCACGATGCCTGTCTGGCAAGCCCCAATTGCGGCAGCAAAAAGACGACCGCGTACCGCAACCAACAGAGCTATATCTACTCCTCGCACACTCAGTACGGCTTTGTAGACCCAAATACAGGGGTTCCCGCGTTCCCCAGCGTAGGAGAGGTTACAGCGGAAGGCTCATCCAATTACCACTCACTCCAGGCAAGCATCGATAAAGCGACCTCGCATGGCCTCTTTTTCCAGATGAGCTACACCCTCTCGCATGCTTTGGACAACGGCTCCGGCTACGAAAATTCTGGTTATGGCGGAACTACTCGTGGCTACAACCAATACAATACCGCGCTTAACTATGGCAACTCCACCTTTGACGCCCGGCATCGCTTCGTCTTCGCACCCGTTTATCAAGTACCGTTCAAACAATCGGGTTCGCAGTTTTCTCCCTTCAATCTTGCGGCAGGCGGATGGCAGGTCAGCGGCATCCTCACCCTTGCGACTGGATTCCCTTTTGACATCTCATACGGGGGCGGCTCAGCAAACTCTTTATGGTGTGCACCTAGCTATTCCTTCTATGCCTGCCCTGACGAACCCAATCAGGTAGGCAGTCTTGCTCGCGTCAGCCCGCGTGTCCGTCTCTCCAACGGACGCACTGCATGGTTCACCGCGGCCTCGTCCGGGCTTTCGGTCGCGCCACTCGGCCAGTTCGGCAATGCCGCTCGCGATGAGTTCCATGGCCCGGGCATTAACAATACGAATCTCATCCTTGCCAAGAACATCAACGTTGGCGCTGACGGTACACGTCGTTTGCAACTGCGACTCGAAAGCGATAACGTCTTCAACCACACACAGTTCAACAACCCGGGCAGCACACCCTCGGCGACCGCCGCCGGTAACATCTCTTATGGCAGCACCGGCCAGATTTCTACAGCAGTCGCTGCGCGCAACACACAATTAGGAGCGAAGTTCTACTTCTAATAGCGGCGCTCATCCTAGTGACAGGGCCCGTGTCTATGACATGGGCCCTTCTTCTTTCCGCCATTATTCTTTTAGCGCTTTCGTTCACCGTCCCTCTCTAAGCCCGCTCTGTCCGCTCACCTCCTTCTACTTACCTGCTCAGCTGAAATCCTGTCAAGCCCCCAACCCACCTATCTCCAACCGTGTGAGTAAGTTAGAGTTGGCACGATATATATGACAGGTCGCTATACTAGAGATAGCTCTTTTATCAACCGCATGCCACTGCCCTCAAGCGGACAACGCCAACAACCCTGACTCACAAGCGTCCCGCACCTGGGGACGCTTTGCCATTTCTTCGGAGACCGCAGCTAACCTCAATCGAATGACGATTTTGCCCGTAACCCCAATAAAATGACAATTTTACAAAGCTGAAATCGCCAACCCCAATCGAATGACGAATTTAGAAATTCGAGGGGGGGGGAGGGAGGGAGGGGGTACGCGGAGCCCCCTACTGCGCCTGCTGCATCTGCTGCATGTGTCGAACCGTCGAAAGCACAACCGGAATCGGCGCTGGAACCTGCTGCGCCTTCTCCACCAGCGTCGACCAGTCTTCCGGAATCGGCAGCTCCTGATCCGGCAACGGCGATCCCTCGCTCGGCGACACCCGAACCGCAACCGTCAGCTCACTGCTCGCGCGTCCGCGGAAGATGCCATGCGTCGGCGGAACATCGGCGTAATCCCGCCCGATCGCCGTCCGGACGTGGCGCTCGCCCGCGACCAGCCAGTTCGTCGGGTCGAACCCAACCCAGCCGATCTGCGGGATCAGCGCCTCGACCCACGCATGCGTCGCCGACGTCACGCTCCGGTCTACCTTGCCGTCCACGCTCTCCATCCCCGAGTGCAGGTACCCACTCACATACCTACACGGTATCCGCAGCCGCGACCGCACCAACGCCAGCATGATATGCGCGAAATCCTGACAAACGCCCGTTCTCTGCTCCAGCGCCACGTCGATCGGCGAATCCACACGCGTCGACTTCGGCACATAGTCGAACGCGCGGTAAAGCTGCTCGTTCAGGTCGTGCAGCACCATCAGCGGATCGTCCCTGCGACGCAGGTCGAGCTGGTTCGCCAGCGCCTCCAACCGGCTCGACGACCCGGTGAACTCACTCGGGAACAGGAACTCCCAGTAGTCCTCCGCCTGCACCATCGCATCCAGCTCCGCCCACGCGTCCGGAGCCAGGAACGCCGGCACAGGCTCCCGCTCCTCCATTTCCACTAGACTTTCCGCCACGATCACAAGCTGGTCATGCGCTCCCGGAATGTCGAAGTGATGCACGTGGTTCGCCAGATGATCGCGGTAGCTGAATACCCGGCACCGAGGCGAAACCGACAACTGAAACGATAAACATCGCTGGTTCTCGTCCGACCGTGGATGCATCCGCGTCTCCATGATGCTTTCGCTCACAGCTTTGCTATACATGAACTTTGTTAAATGCCGAACGGTGTAATACATGGCCAACTCCGGAGACACAACATAAATAAGTTAACTCGCAAGCGCGGCCTGAATGCTGTAATCCACATACAGTTCATAAATGGCCAGATGAATGTGCTGCGCAATGCCTTGGATCGTGTGCAGGTAGTTCACCACACCTGTAGTCAGAATCTCATCCACACTGCTGTAACTCAGTGTCGCCCGCAGCCTGCCGGAGATGCGGCTCAGCTTCTCCGACCGCGGTCCTCCGCTCACAGCCTCGATTGCCTTCAGCGCGTGATTCATCGCCTCGATAGAGAAACGCAGCGAGTGCGGAAAGTCGGCATCAAGCAGCAGGAACTCCAAAATCCACTCTGGCGCAAGGTCCGCCGTATATACCTTGCAGTACGCCTCGAATGCTGTCGCAGACCGCAACAATCCCATCCACTCCAGGTACTCGTTGCCATCGCGCATGTGCTCATACTCACGCCATAGCTCGTCCTGATAGCTCTCCAGTAGGTTCGTCATCGCCGATGCTCGCTCCATGTACCGCCCAACCTGGATAAATTGCCATCCTTCACCATGGCTCATCGTCGAATCGGTCACACCCTGGAATTGGTGCACTGCCTCCATGACCTGCGCCAGAAACTCGGTCGGAGCCTCATGCTCGCCGAGCAACGCTTCCGCATGCATGTTGCTTTTCAGTTCCGGTCGCGTCACCTGTAAATACAGGCTGTTCAATCGCTGCCACATCTCGGTCGAAATCTGCTCGCGCACATGCCTCGCGTTTTCACGTGCGGCGATGATGCAGCCCAGCACGCTTGCCGACGAGTCTGCCTCGAACGTAAGCTGGCGCGCCAGTGCGAACGCATCGCCAGCCCACTTCACCTCCGCGGGTGATCCTAACGACTGGATCACCCGTTGCCATCGCCTGTCCGCGCTGTCGGTGGATTCGTCCAGCATCAAGCTGAGATTCACATCCAACAATCGCGTGGTGTTTTCGGCACGCTCCAAATAGCGGCTCATCCAGTACAGACTGTCAGCAACACGAGATAGCATGCACCACTCCTTCCATAAGATTAGCTGCGACGGATAAGGCTAAGTCGGCAAACAAATGCAGATTAGTCGCTCAAAACCCAGGTATCTTTGCTGCCGCCACCCTGTGAGCTATTCACAACGAGCGAACCCTTTTTGAGGGCGACACGCGTCAGGCCGCCGGGCACAATCGATACCTTGTCCGAGCCATACAGCACATATGGACGAAGATCGACATGGCGCGCCTGGTAGCCGTCCTCCATCAGGCACGGAGCACGACTAAACGTGATGGTCGGCTGCGCAATGTAGTTTCGTGGATCGGCTTGAATCTTCGCTGCGAATTCCTCTCGTTGTGCTGCCGTGCTTTGCGGCCCGATGAGCATGCCATATCCTCCGCTCTCACCCACCGCCTTCACTACCATTTTGTCTAGATTCGCAAGCACATGCTGCCGTTCATTCGCGCGCGACATGAGATACGTTTCCACGTTCGGCAAGATGGGATCTTCGCTCAGGTAGTACTTGATGATATCTGGCACATACGCGTAAATCGCTTTATCGTCGGCAACGCCGGTACCAAACGCGTTTGCCAGGGTCACGTTGCCGGCACGGTACGCGTTGAACAGCCCGCTTACGCCCAGCATGGAATCCGCGCGAAAGCTCAAGGGATCGATAAAGTCATCATCCACGCGGCGATAAATTACGTCGACCTGTCGCAAGCCACTTGTTGTTCGCATGTACACAAGATTGTCGTGAGTGACTAAGTCGCGGCCTTCGACCAATTCAATTCCCATCTGGCGCGCAAGGTAGGCGTGCTCATAATAGGCAGAATTAAATACACCAGGGGACAGCAGAACGATGTTCGGTTCAGGCCGGCCTTCGGGGGCAAGCGAACGCAGCGTTGCGAGTAAGATCTGCGTGTACTGTTCAATCGGTCGTACATTGTAACTACGAAAAAGTTGCGGGAAAATACGTTTCATCACGCGCCGATTTGTCAGCATATAACTCACGCCGCTGGGCACGCGCAGGTTATCCTCCAGTACCGCAAATGCGCCGCCTTCAAGCCGAATCAGGTCCGTGCCGGTTACCGCGATATAAACGTTCCGCGGCACGTTCAGCCCGATCATGTGCCGGCGGAATTGCTTGCATGAGTAAACAATCTCCCGCGGCACCACACCATCCTTCAGGATCCTGCCCTCGTTGTAGATGTCCTTGAGAAACAGGTTCAATGCCGTGATGCGCTGCTTTAGCCCCTGCTCTACGCAAGACCACTCTTTTGCCGTAATCACCCGTGGCAAAAGGTCATAGGGAAAAATGTTTTCCGTGCCCTCATCTTTGCCATACACGGTAAATGTAATGCCCTGGTTTAAAAACGACAGGTCCGCGGCTTGCTTCTTTCGCTGCAACTCCGCTTGCGGCAGAGCGCCAAAAAATTCCATCAGGGGAGAGTAGTGTTCATGCAGTTCATCTGCCGCCGCAAACATTTCATCATAGGCGTGATCCAGTTGATAGTGGTCGAGCAACGGACGCAGCGGCGCAGGTATGTGCATGAGTGCCCAGTATATCGGGCGTGTCGCTCAACAGCCGGTTAGCTACCGATTGAATGGACGAACAAGCAGCACGGACAACCAGCGATGCTCGCCTTCTGCAACAGCAGGCGGTTCTGCGAGGCTGTGCCGCTTACCATCCGGAACAATGGTGAGCGTTTGATCGTGGTGCTCACGCATCACATTCACACTAACCGGGTGCCCCTTGCTGTCACGCAGGGCATGGTTCCAATCACTCCGTGTTGCCACGCCCTGGCCGTTCACCTTGCAGATGATGTCACCCGCATGTAACCCTGCTGCGGCTGCAGGGGAGTTTACATCGACACTGTGAACAAGGAGGCCTTTGCCGGTCTTCAGGCCGAAGTAGTCGGCAAGCTGCGGCCCAATCTCGTCAACCATTGCGCCCGTATATGCCGACCCGCCAGGGAGCAGGTGGCTTCCCATCAAACCGTGCGAGAACACACCGCTACTCTTGCTGGTGCGTGAGGTGTTTGGAACGCCCGTGTCACCTGATTCGACAGGAGCAGGAACGACAAAATGCTGCTCCCACGCGAGCCGTCCAATCTCGTCCCGGTCGGCTAATACGACGTTCAGGGTCTGCATAGCACCCTCGCGGCTCATACCAACCTGCACGCTGCGCCCCGGCGGCAATTCCCGCAGCATATGGGCTAACTGGTCTTCGCTCTCGATAGTTGTGCCGTTCACAGTCTGCACAACATCATGCTCACGGATACCCGCCTTCCATGCCGGGCTGTCGTGATCGACCATCACCACACAGGCACCGTGGCTCTCCTTCAAGTGCAGGGAACTGAGAGCGGGATCCGCCAGCGTGCGCGTTGCTACGCCAAGGTAGCCCTGGCCTGCAGCGTGGGAACCCCCACCAGCTGCATAGCTCAGCATGTACGCGGCGGGTGTATGCGCCGCTTGCACGCATGCCGCGGAGCCACCGCTCACCACAGCCAGCAGAACAGAAAGGGAAGTGTGCCTACTGAATGCCATCGGAACCCTGCAATGCTTGCATGGACGCTGTACGAATGTACTGATTGTCATCCTGCGTGCTCACGGTATGCAACACCTGCCGTACGCTTGAGTCACCCTGAACCGGCTCCAGCATGCTGATTGCACGCGTCCGCACTGTGCTGCTGGGATCACGCATCAGGCTTTCCAGCACCGCATCCCGCACACGCTGGTCCAGCCGGACGAAAGGTTGCAAACCCTCCAGCGCCTTTATCCGCACCCCAGGGCTCTTGTCGTATCGCAGGCTTACCAGCAAGGCGTCACGAAAACCTGCACTGCCGTTGCCCGTCTGCGACTCGCACTGACGCCCGGCGCGGCATTCACTCGCCAGCAGACTCACACTCTGCTCGCGCACGTCGTTGTCGGTTCCGTGTTGTGCCGCCGTCATCAGCAACTGACGAATTTGCGGATTATCCAGCGAACCCTGCATCATCTCCGGTGTAATTCGGTTGTACTTGACCTGAACTACGTCGCTATTGGGCGTCTGCACCACGCCGCTTACACTGCCGATTACACCCTCCGTGGCGCTGCTCATCACCACGGGCGCAGGCAGACGTGGCTCATGCGCTACCTGATAGCGATTGAGTGTGTCACCAGTCAGAAAGCCGATGCCGACCAATAACGCAGCCAGGGCCGGAGCATGCCGCAGCGCGTGCCACGTTCCGATACACAGGTTACGCAGGCGGTCCACAATGCTAAGAGTGGGTATCTCATCCAATGCATCGTCCAGCCGCAACCGGCTGTGTGCCAGCAGATTCGGAGAAACTTCCGGCAGAGCGTCCGTCGCCATCACGCCGGTAAAAGCCGCTACGGCATCGCGCTCTTCCATGCACTCCGGGCATCCATGCATGTGCAGTTGCAGCGCAGTCTGCTCGTCCTGGTTGAGCTCGCCATACGCCTGCAGTGTCACGTGTTGTTTTGCTTCTGTGCAGTTCATCGCGTGTAACTTCCTTTAACTGACCTTCCAGAATGGTGGTGCAATCATGCTGGCATCGTCGACTCTGTGTTCGCCGTATGCCGATGTTTCAGTGGGCTGAATCTTGTCTTGCTTGCCGTACGCCGTGGTGCCGCGCAGAGTGTTATGCGTCCGCCAAATTTGCGCGCAGCTTTTTTGTCGCGCGAAACAGGGTGTTTTTTGCGGTTTCTTCTGTGGTGTGCAGAATTTCACCGATAGCGCGAAGTTTCAGGCCTTGATAGTGCTTCAGTTCAAAGACCATCCGCTCGCGTGGGGTAAGGATGCCGAGCGCTTCCTGGATGCGCATATGCAACACGTGCCTGTCCAGTTCCGCCGCTGGATTTGCACCGGCACGATCGTCTGAAACGTTGCTCATCAGATCCATCACATCACCGCTTGCATCGGTTACGGTCGAAGGATCCTCCCGCCGGCTCTTCCGCCGGCGCAGAGCGTCCAGGCAAAGATTGGTCACGATCCGGTAAAGCCACGTATAAAACGAGCATTCGAAACGAAAATTCGATAGGTGTCGATACGCCTTTAGAAATGCTTCCTGATGCACATCCTGCGCGTCCTGCTCATTGCCCAGCAGGTGCAGTGCCAACCGCAGCACGGCGGAATCGTAGCGCCGGACCAGGGTGTCGAAGCTCTCACGCCTACCCTTTTGCGCTTCACGAATCAGCTCGTCGTCTTCCAACCGCTGTTGCGCACGCGCCTCCAACTGCGCCGCAGTCGGCACCGCACGTCCCGTCCGGCCTGCTGCTGCCTTCGCCATCCCCGGCGATTCTACCTTGACCGCACCCAGACCGGTTGCGCCATTCGCCACGATTGCGGTACCACCAAAACCAAATGCTTGCGTCCCCATGCCTTTGCTGACCCCGGAGCCAGATGTCCTGCTTTCTCATAGACCAGCCAAACACAGAAACGTTAATAGCCGAGCTTCAGAGCTGCAGTGTCTTTAACCACGCGCGAAACCCGGGTCCAAGATCCTCTCGCTTCAAGCCGAGCGCTACGTTGGCTTTTAAGAAACCAAGTTTGTCGCCCGCATCGTGTCGCGTTCCTTCATAGGTAAATCCATACACCTTCTCGGTCGCCAGCAGCGCTTTGATCCCGTCGGTCAATTGCAATTCACCTCCGGCACCTGGCTCCAGGGCCTCAAGGCAACGAAATATTCCTTGCGTCAAAATGTAACGACCGATGATGGCATTCTGGCTTGGAGCGTCGCGCGGCTTCGGTTTCTCGACTAGATCCAGAATCCCGCATAGCCGGCTGTTGTCCTTGGCCGGTGTGCAAGCGAGGCAGCCGTAGTTCTGAATTGCATCGCCTTCGACCACCTCACTTCCCAGGATAGAAGCATTCGCTGTCGCAAACGCATCGACCATCTGCTTCATGCACGGCACGGTGGCGTCCACGATGTCGTCTGGCAAAATGACCGCGAAAGGCTCATCGCCAACGAACTCTTTCGCCATCAACACCGCATGCCCAAGGCCGAGCGCCTCGGGCTGACGCACATAGGTGATTCGCGCCATTCTGGAAAGAGCGACCGCTGTCTCCAGCAGCACCGTTTTGCCGCGCCGGCTCAGCGACGCTTCCAATTCCGGCGATCGGTCGAAATGATCTTCCATCGTCGTCTTACCGCGACCGGTCACGATAAGGATTTGCGTGCAGCCTGCCGCCACTGCCTCTTCCACCCCATACTGGATCAGCGGCTTGTCGACAAGCGGCAGCATCTCCTTTGGAGTGGCTTTGGTTGCTGGCAAAAAACGGGTGCCCAACCCGGCAGCGGGAATTACTGCTTTTCGAATCTGGTGTGTCACGTCGCGCTTGACCTTCTTCAAATTGATACGAGTTGCTGCAACAACGGGCGGTAGCCCATGCTATCAAAGAGCCACATCCACGCTACAGCACCGGCGTGTCATTGCCCAGCATGTCATGCCGTATAACCTTGATCGGCACAGGCCCTTGCAACATCAGTTGATCGTGGAAGCCGCGCAGAGTGAATGCGGCACCCTGTTTTGCGCGCACATCTTCCCGCAGCTTTAAAATCTCCAGCTTGCCCAGCGTGTAGTACAGATACGTCGCGTCGCTGGTGCCGCGGCGCGTTTCTACCGATGCGATAGCGGGGGACTGGTAACCCTCTGTTACAAAAAACTTTTCTGCCTGTTCCGTGGTCCATCCCGCCGTGTGCATCTTGATGCCGACAGTGAATCGGGCGTTGCGCAGCAGGGCATCCTGCAGTTGACCGAGCCGGATCAGCTTCGCGGTTCGGTCGTCGGTATTTGGCGGCAGATATCCCTCGTCGAGCATCATCTGCTCGCAGTAGTGGGCCCAGCCCTCAATGTTCGTACTTGCGCCAATCAGCTTGCGGATCTTCGAAGGAAATTTATCCTCCCACAAAAACTGGACGTAGTGTCCGGGATACGCCTCATGCACGCTGGTACTCACGATGGTGCCAACATTGAACGCCGCCAGATACTCCGCCGTGCGCGTCGCGGTCCAGCCTGGCTCTGGTAACGTCACATTAAAGTAGGCCTTCGTGCTGTTGTGTTCAAACGGACCTGGCGCATCCATGCTCGCCTGCGTCGTGGCACGTTCGAACGGTGGCGTTTCTTCCAGCACCGGCCGCACCTCACTTGGCAGTGTAATGATCGCGTGGGATTGGATGAATGCAACTTCCGAGGCGAAGCTGTCGCGAAACGCCTGCAGCAACTGGCTGCCTGCAGGGTGCATGGTCGCAAGTTCGGCAAGCTCCTGCTGCGGTGTCTTGCTGGGATCGATTTCCTTTGCGATCCTGGCGAACATGGCTTGGTTCGCTTTCATGTTCGCGTCGTTGATTGCCAGCAGCCGGTCAAGCGGTGTGTCCACCATTTCGTCATAGTGCAGCTTCTTTCGATAGGTATCCGCGCCAAAACGAAAATCGCCGTTCGAGCGTGGCAGCAGGTCCGACTTCATCCATGCGCCATAGCTCTTCAGCGCGTCAATGACTGCGGCATTGGTCTTCGCAAACTCCACCTTCATCCTGGGGTCGTTGGCTTCTGAAAATGCGCTAGGCACGTCCGTTTGAAAAAACGACACCAGGCCGTCGATCTGATCCAGCGCGATCTCCGTGTAGATTTTTGGCGGATTCTTCAGGTTCTTGCGCGCCTCGACGAACACCTGCGGAATCTGTCGTTCGCGCTCGACCGCCGCGCGCAGACGCGTATCCGCGGAAGCGTAAGGGCGTTCCATCAGCACGAAGATTGCGCCCGTCACACCGCTGGAGTACATGTCTGGATTCTTCTCCGCCATCCGGATCGTTTCCAGCGAGAGCAGCTGCGATCGCATGCTGTTCAGTAGAATCTCCCGGTCTGCCGCGACGGACCGGTCCAGCGCGTCGGCGGGAATCGCTTCAACTTTCGCCAGATACTCATGTAGCGCCGCAATCTGGCGGGTCGTAGAAGCGGCCGAGTAGTCTTCCAACTGCGCGTCGTACTCGTGAAACCCCGCCTGCGTCCCGCTGCTCGGCGCATACTTAAAGTACACACCTGTAAAGAACTGGTCACTTACCACCTGAAAAGTCTGCGCCGCTCCATCAGCACTCAGACGCTGTGATGGCGCAGACAGGGAAGCGCCTGCGAGCAGGGCAAAGGCGGTCAAAACACGAAGGCAACGATACCGATCCATGGTGGTGCCCAGTGTACGACGACCGTCGGCATCTCCGCATAGCCAGCAGTACACAATCGCAGAAAAGCCCACCATCAATCCCGGGTGGGCTTTCCTCTATCCCGCGCAGCTCTAGCTTAAAGACTTTACCGCAGGCTTGCCGTCTTCTGCTGGTCGGCCTTCAATGCATTTTGCTCCAGCGCCTGTGCTTCCGGCATAAACGTCAAAGCCTTGGCAATTTGCGGATCGCTATCTGCACGCGCATGCTGACCCTCGATCGCGCCGAACTGCGATGTAAACAGATCGCCCTTGATGTTGGTCTTGATCCAATCCACATTGCTGGCAACATCTGCTTCTGTATAGGTGATGGTTTCCTTTTTCAAAAAGGCCTTGAAGTCTGCCAGCACCGCATCGTCAACCTGAAAATTCTTGTCGATGTCGCGATTCGCCAGGTAGTGCTTGCTGAAGTTGAAAAACGCCGTGTGCTGCAGCAAAGTCACTTCAAACGGATTGGCCTTTGCCTGCTCAATCTTCTCATCCGGTGTGATACCTCCGCCACCGTAAACCGTGCGACCACCATCCGTTAGCTTCACTTCAAGGTTCGTCTTGTCCGCCGGCTTTGCGTCATCTCGCACATAATAATAGTCGTACAGCGAAACACCGTTGTAATCCCGCTGAATCAGCCGGCCCGACGGCGTGTAATAGTGATACGTCGTCAGCGCCAGCCCGGTGTTGTCGGCAATCTGAAATACAGTCTGCACCAGGCCCTTGCCGAATGTCGTCTCCCCCACGATCAATGCGCGGTCGTGATCCTGCAGCGCGCCGCTTACGATCTCTGCAGCAGACGCCGTGTTGCGGTTCACAAGCACCACGATAGGGAAGTGTTCAGTGCTGGGCTCGCCATGGTTGGCGCGGTAAACCTGGTCAGGAAATGCGCGCCCGCGCTGTGACACGACCAGATCCCCCTTTTTTAAAAATTTGTCGCTCATCGCAACAGCTTCGTTCAACAGGCCGCCGGGATTGCCTCGCAAATCGATCAGCAAACCTTGTAGCCCGGGGCCGAATTTCGTCAGCGCATCCTGCACGTCCTTCGACGTTGTCTCCTGGAACTGGGTCACGTGAATGTAGCCGATACCGGGCCGGATCATGTACGCCAGATCGACTGAGGGCCGCGGAATATCGTCACGTATCAGGTCGAACACAATTGGCTTGTCATGTCCTTCACGATTCACCGCAACGCTGGCGTGCGTGCCTTTTGCACCCTTCAACACATTCGCCACCGCCGCGGAATCCATGCCGTCTGTCGCTTTGCCGTCGATTGAAACCAGCACGTCGCCCGGCCGAATGCCCGCCTTGTGCGCAGGCGAGTCCTCAAACGTGTCGATCACCATCACATGCACAACGCCGGCCTTGTCCGGCTGCGATTGAATGTGCATGCCCACACCGTAATAATGTCCGCGCTGGTCCTCGCGCATTTGCGCGTATGCCTTTGGATCGTAAAAATTCGAGTGCGGGTCGAGCACATGCAGCATGCTCGGAATCGCTCCGTCGTAAATCACCTTGTCGACGGTGTCCTTGGTCAGCGGGTCGGCATAGTTCTGCTCGACAACAGCATACACATCGGTGAACTGGTGCAGATTGTCCCGCAGCGCACTCTCATCGCTGGCGCTTTGCGCACTCACTTTCGAGTTCAGCAGCGTGCCGCCGATTGCGCAGGTGGCCAGAAAAAACGTCAACGAAACAACAGCGCGGCGGGCGGGCGATGGCATGCGGACAAATCCTCAGGAGCGTGCATTTCGTACCTCAGACCTGTCGAGTCAACCGGTCAGAGGTCCTCAAAGGGTAGACGGAGTATAGCACCGGGTGGTAGCCGCCTCCTTCATACTTGTTGGCGGGGCCGCAGCGAATCGTCCCCGATCATCGCAAGTACGTCCCGGCGTTAGAATAATCACGAGTGCCTACCGATGCTGCCTGCCATTTCGTCCAACCGGCAGCGGAACGTGCGCCCCATCGTTTCCAGCCCGCTTTGCAGGTGTGCATGACCCGACGTTTCGTTTCTATTCGCACGGCCGCCCTGGCGCTTGCCGCTGTCACCGCCGTAACACTCCACGCCCAAGCGCCACAGGCCATGCCCGCACCGCGCTACCAATCGCCGGGTGTCGCGCAGCCGCAGGCTCCGGTGCCAGTGATTAGCTTTCCAGTTACCGCTCCGATCTCGCCAAATGCTGTCGTGGCAGAGGAGGTGATTGTGCGTGTCAACGACCAGATCATCACCCGGTCCGACCTCTTGCGCGGCGAAGACATTCTGCAGAACGAGCTCGCCCAGAATCCTGGGCAATCCGGCGATCCTGCGGAGCGCCAGAAAAACATGCTGCGCGACCTGATCGACCAGCAGCTGCTCATCAGCAAAGCGAAAGAACTCGGTGTTAACGCCGACGCCGAGGTCGTGCGCCAGCTTGACGAAATCCGCAAGCAGAATAACCTGCCCTCCATGGAAGCGCTTGAAGCTGCCGCGCGCAAGCAGAACGTATCGTTTGAGGATTTCAAGGCGAATATCCGTAACAGCGTCCTCACCCGCTCCGTGGTTCGCGACGAAGTTGGCCGCAACATCCGCATGACCCGCGGTGAAGAGCAAAAGTTTTACGACGCGCACAAAGCCGATTTCACCCAGCCGGAACAGGTGCGGCTTTCGGAAATTCTGATCCCCACCTCCGCCACCCCGAGCGATGCGGAGCTTGCCGCGGCCCAGGCAAAAGCCGACCAGACCTATAAAACCCTCAAGGATGGTGCCGACTTCGCCTCTACCGCCAAGTCCGTTTCGGGCGGCCCTACAGCTCCGCAGGGCGGCGATCTTGGCGTTTTTAAGCGCGGTCAGTTGGCCAAGGTGCTTGAAGATAAAACCTTCCCCCAATCTGTCGGGTCATTCACCGAGCCGGTCCGTACCCGCCAGGGCTTTGTGATCCTTAAAACGGTCGACCATGTCGAGCCGGGCGTGCAGCCCTTGGAAAAGGTTGAGGGTGAAGTTCAAAACGCGCTCTATCAGGAAGAAATTCAGCCGGCACTGCGCGCCTATCTTACAAAACTGCGTGAAGACAGCTACGTCGACCCTGCACCCGGCTTCATCGACACCGGTGCCAGCCCAAAGCAGACCAAACCAATTTTCGCTTCCTACGCAGCACCTGCTCCCAAAAAGAAAACGCTGCAGAAGAAGCGCATGGACGCAGAAAAACAGCAGGCCCAGCTGCAAAAAGCCGGATTGGCTGTAAAGGGCGGCAAAGTCCAGCCGGTTGTCGCAACCGAGCTGGATAAGCACGGCAAGCCCAAAAAGATCCATCGCGAGAAGGTGCGCTTCGGCCAGGCGCCGACCACAGCCCTGCCAGACGCCCCGGCAGACGATACCGTGGTCACCGCAAATGCGCTGGCTCCCGGCGCGGCCTCCCCCACCAACGCGCGCGCATCGGCCTCCGGCCAGGACGCACTCGGCACAGCCGACACCAATCCGGCGTTGGCACCCACCACATCCAGCAGCGGCATCACCGCTGCTCCCGGCACGCAACTCGCTCCCGTCGGATCCAGCAACACCGTCGCAGCCAACGAGGGCGATCCCACCGCGCCCGTTGCAGGCCCGCGCAAAAAAACGCGCTTCGGTGATCGCGAGCCCGAGGTCAAGGCCGCAAAGCAGACCAAGACCACGGACAAAATTATCGACAAAATTAACGCCAAACCGACTGCCGCGCCCACCGATGAGAAGCAGGCGCATGCTGTCCAGGCGTCTGCTCTCGGCCTGAATGGCGACACGTTGAAGAAGAAAAAGCGCGACAAGAATGCTCCAAAGCAGCGCATTCAGGAGACAACGCCCGAGGCGAAGCCGGCTCTCGTCGACAACGGCCTTCCAGACAGGCTGCACCAGCAGAACGGCCCCGAGCAGACCACCGGCACGCCCTCAGCATCGTCCCAGACCGGCAATCTTCCCACGGAGAACTCCAAGCAGGAAGAACGCCAGCGCCGCGGCAAGGAGGTCACACCCACCGCTGCAGACTCCACCACGCTGCCGCCGGCAGACCAGCCCGCACCCGGCACGACCCTGCCTGCACAGACGCCCAGCGCCAACGGAACCACCACACCCAGCAGCAACTCTCCGCTGCCTGATAACAAGAATCAGCCGCAGTAGTCATCCGTAGCAATGCATCCCTCATGGCCCGATCCGGCACTGCGGATCGGGCCACGCTCGTTTACCACTCCCAATGTCTCGGCATCCCCGGCAAGCGCGTCGGCAACGTCCCGCAAGACGATTGTCAACGTTAATGATCCATTGATGCTCTTCTGGGTAGCACGTCTGGCTGCGCCCTAAACCCTCAATTTTCAGGGCCTGAGGACTTTGCGGTGTGAGCGTTTGCCTTCGCCTCGATGCTGGAGCCGCTTCATCGGTCGGCCCTCGTCCGTTCCATGGCCGACCACTGTGCCTTCTTCCAGTACCGCGAGAATCGCTTCAGGTCGAAACCCTTGCCCTCCACAAACGGCGGCACCTCCCACCACACCACCGGCACCGTCTTTTGCACCGTTGCCGCAGCCTGCAGCAGCCGCGGATCAACCGTCCTTTGCGCCACAACGTGCGTCGCCCCGCTCGCCCGCACCACTGCCAGCAGCTCCTCCGCAACATCACCCGCCCGCAACTCCACCTCACCCGGCATTTCGTCCAGGCACTCCGCTAAGAACATCACCCGCTTTTTTGAAATTGCCGCCTGCTGAAGCCAGCCGACGTCCCAAACGAAGACCGCGGCATCGCCCGCATGCGTTTTGAGCGCCGCCGCGTCGGGGTTCAAGCTGTCCGTGTGATGCCACACCAGCGCCCGCCCGCCACCAGCGCTCTCCGGCTCTGCCTCCCTCTTTTCCGCAAAGCGCACCGTCGGCATCGGGTCTGCATTTACCTCTGCCCCAATCTGCGGAAACAGCGTCTGCTGTAGCCCGTCGTAGTCGCCCTCGAATGGGCATGTCCCTGCCTTTGCATGCGGACACTTGCTGCAGTACGCATCGTCCGTATACCGCTGCAGGTTCTCCCGGTTGAACATGTACGGCGCACTTGCAAACGTCGACGCCACCCACTGCCACGACAGATTGTTGCTCGCCGGGTCGCCGTCCAGCAGGTGCCGCAGGAACCATCGGGCACCCGCCTGCCAGCGTATCCTGCGCCAGTGCACAACGTACGCGGCGGTCCACATCCGGGCGTGATTGTGCAGGTATCCGGTCAGAGCCAGGTCGCGTGCAAAGCTGTCCATGCACACCAGCGTCGTCGTCCCGCCGGAGATGTCTTCGGGCAATTGCTCCGCATACTTTTTGGCCGTGAACCCGGTTTTGTAGGACTCCCGGTCGCTCCACACCCCTTCGCCCAGCTCGGCATAGAGCCTCTGCCAGTAGTCCCGCCATCCCAGCTCGTTCACCAACTTGCCTGCCGCCGCCGGCTCCCGCACACTGCCCAGCGCAAAGTCGCGCACCTCCGCCAGCGTCAAAACGCCATGTCTCAGGTACGCGGAAAGCCGCGTAACGTCGCCGGCCAGAAAGTTTCTGCTGCGCGCATATGGCTCCGGCTGTACGCGCGCCAGCCAGTTCAGCGCAGCCGCACGCCCACCCCGCACTCTTTCTACGTTTCCGTCGCTCGCCGGATCGTCATTCAACCCCAGGCTTGCCGGCAGCAAACGCATGATCGCTGTCTCTTCTGCTCCTCGAACGTCCGCTGTCGTCATCGTTTCAAGGCTACCGCTTCA
Organism: uncultured Terriglobus sp.; assembly: GCA_964244665.1. Lineage (GTDB taxonomy): Bacteria > Acidobacteriota > Terriglobia > Terriglobales > Acidobacteriaceae > Terriglobus. Next base: position 22,544 of record CAXTJO010000026.1, on the reverse strand, counting down.
CACCGTCCAGCGCCGCCACCTGCGTTTTCCTGTGCGAAATTGCACGCGCACCCTAACCCCGCCTAAGTCGCATTTTAGACACACAAATCACCCTAACCCGCCTAGTTTCAGCCTCTTGAATCATTCCCACCCGCCGATAAACCCCCAAGGGAGCAACCCATGCCACAAAAATGCACAGCATGTAGAAATGTCACGCCTGGGTCTATTCCATTTACGATGGCTTTTCAGCCAATTGTTGATGTAGAGGCCGGCTGCGTTTTCGCGTATGAGGCCCTCGTACGTGGTTTACAGAATGAGTCAGCTTACAGTGTTCTTTCGCAAGTCAATGAGACAAACCGCTACAGCTTCGACCAGAGTTGCCGCGTTCGAGCCATAACGCTTGCCAGCTGTCTCGGCCTTCAACATACTGGAGCGCACCTGTCGATTAACTTTATTCCGGGTGCGGTCTACAGCCCTGCCGCTTGCATTCAACTTACATTGCAAACCGCGCGTCAGCTTGACTTTCCGTTAGAGCGTCTTCTGTTCGAAATCACTGAGGGCGAGGAAGTCCATGATCCGGCTCATCTGCTCGCCATTGCCGACGAATATCGCCGTCACGGGTTCCTCATCGCGCTGGACGACTTTGGGGCTGGATACTCCAATCTCAACCTCCTGTCCACGCTTCCCGCAGACATCTTGAAACTTGATATGGCGTTGACGCGCGATCTGCATCTGCGTCCGCGCGCGCAGCACATCGTCCGCTCTGTCGCTGATCTCTGCCGCGCTTTGGGAGCAGTGGTCATCGCCGAAGGTGTGGAGACTGTGAACGAGTACAAGGCAGTGCGCGACTGCGGCATCACCCACATGCAAGGATATCTGTTGGCTAAGCCCGCATTTGAAGCATTGCCCGCTTTTACTCTTCCGGAACAGATGGGAGCAACATGTCCGCGAGAGTCTCGTCAGAGCAGGGTATGGTTTCCCGCGTTTTCCACCCTGCCCACCTAGTCCTTGTTGCTTGAACATGCTGTAATACACCTGTTGTTAGTAACGCGCAGGTCGATTCGTTCTTGTTCATCGCGCGTATACAGCTCATTGGTATATTTGGCGTTATGCGGACGATGCATTCCTGCAGCCCATTTCTCTGTCTCTTTGCCTCTCTCGCGATTTTGGCCTTCTCAATCGGTTGTGGTAGTGGCTTTAATGGCGTGACGACTGCCACCGTTTCTACCACGACCGTAGCAAGCACAGCTGCGCCGTCCATCTGGGTAGGTGCCTGGTCTAATGCAATGACCAACGCCGATGCGAACGCCGTAAACACTGGCGGGGTGGACCGCACGTTCCGCTTCCTGTTTTTCCCGACAGTCTCCGGGACCCAGGAACGCGTGCGCTTCTCAAATTATTACGGCAAGACGCCTGTCACCATCGGAGCGGCGCGACTGGCAGCAGGAACAGAAGGCACCGCACAGATCGATAGCACGCAGGATGCACCACTTACCTTTGCGGGCCAGCCTTCCGTCACGATCGGGCCGGGAGAAGTTGTCGTGTCCGATCCCGTCAAAGTCACATTTACGTTTGGTGAAGCGCTTGCCGTCTCGATGTATTTAAAAGGAAGCTTCGGCCTGGTTTCCCGCCACAACAGCCTATTCACACAAAACTACCGGGGTCCGAATGGCGGCGGTGACCTGACCGCAAATGCCAGCGGCACCGGATTTACAAGCGCACACGATGAGTGGCTGTTACTCAACGGTGTCGATGTCTACGGCCCATATCAAGGTACCCTCATCCTGTTTGGCAGCTCCACAACCGACGGGTTCCATTCCAACTACAGTGACGACAAGGTGTATCCAGTGCAGAACGGGCCCGTCGCGACTCAACACACAAGCCGGCTTTCCGATTGGCTCGCTCGCCGGCTGAACGCTGCCGGTTACAAGATTGGTGTCGTGAATCTCGGTGTTCCCGGTGACACCATTACAGACGACAGCACGGGCACCACAGGGAATGTGCAGAATGCCAACCAGCGCATCGGGCATGATGCCCTGACCGTGCCCAATCCGCTAGCAATGGTCACCTATTTCGGCTCCATCGACATACGTTCCTCCGATTGCAAGTCAGCACCCGCCATAGAGGACGCGACGACCCGAATGGTGGCGCAGGCTTATGCTGCGAAACTGCCCATCTTGCTTGCCACGATTCCGCCTTCAGCATTTTGTACAAATCCCGCTCAGTCCAATTTTGGCCCCTTTCCGAGTGCAGCGGACCCATACGCCGGCGGTGTTGCGAGTGGCTCTACGCCGAACGGGGGGGAGATGCAGCGACTCGCGCTGAACACGTGGATCCGCTCCGTTGGCTCCAACCTACCTGGCGTTGTTGGGATCGCGGATTTCTCCACAGCCCTAACTGATCCAGCCCGGCAAAGCTTTCTCTTGCCTCAGTACAACTCCGGCGATAACTACCACCCAAATGGCTCCGGTTACCACGCCGAATCTGATGCGATCCCGCTCGAAAGTCTTCCTATACCTCAACATTAATGGTGGGTGAGTTATGTCACAGCGCTTCTGCACAAAGATGTGACAACACGGAAACTTTTCTGGAAAACGCTCGTCAACACCTCTCATGGCTGTGTATCGTTCCGCATCTCGCGCCCTGATGTGCGTTGTAACATCTATGCTTTGCTTGCTCACCAGTTGCTCCGATGGCAACCCTCCCGCAGCCGAGACAACAACGACGACGACCACAGCGAGTCCCACACCCAGTGTAGCGTCGCAGTGGGTTGTTGGTTGGGGTGCACCGCCCGAAAATGCTAATGCCACGGCGGCAGATCCCGGCGGCTCAGAGCAGAGCTATCGCTTTATCCTGTTGCCCACCATTGACGGAATTCAAGAGCGCGTACACTTCTCGAATCTTTACGGTAATGCACCCATTACCATCGGTTCGGCGCGCATCGCGGTGGTCACTACTGCACCCGCCGTCGACAGCAGTACGGACAAGCCTCTCACCTTTGGCGGCAGCACCTCAGTGACCATTCCAGTTGGCCAGTCTGTCACCTCAGACAGCGTAAGTGTGACGTACACCTTCGGGCAAAAACTCGCCGTCTCCATGTACGTTAAGGGCACCTTCGCGCCACTCACCGAACATGATTCGCAGGTAACCACGAACTACACCGCAGGCTCGGGCAGCGGTGACAAAACGACAGACTCCGCTGGCAACTCGTTCGCCACGCCCATCACGGAATGGTTTCTTTTGACCGGGGTCGACGTCTACGGGCCCTATCAAGGCACCGTCGTCCTGTTTGGCAGTTCATCCATTGACGGCCATGGTTCCAATTACGGCAGCACGAATGCCTATCCAACGCCGAATACGATCATACCTGGCCAGGATAATGATCGTCCCTCCGACTGGCTCGCGCGTAGCCTGATCGCCGGCGGTTACCGAATCGGCGTGCTGAATGCCGGGCAGATTGGTGATCCTGCAGGTCCGGACTCACGCACGACTTCAAATCAGGCACAGGCCGGTATCGACCGCGTTGCACGAGATGTGATCACTCAGGCTGGCGTACGAGCCGTGATCATCTATATCGGTGGTATTGATTTACGCAGTGATTGCGAACCCGCGACGCAGGTCGAAGGATATTTGACCAACATTGTCAGCCAGGCAGCAAGCGCTGGACTTCGGGTGATTCTGGCTACACTTCCGCCTGCGGAGTACTGCCAGAGTTCCGATGCTTCCCTGCTTCCTTCTGCAGCAAACCCATGGCAGGGCGACATCAATGGCGGCCCGGAGAATCCCGGTTCCACTCAGCGCCGAGCTTTAAATACCTGGATTCGTACTACAGGGGCATCACTGCCCGGTGTCGTTTCAATCGCCGACTTTGATGCAGCACTTGCATATCCTGCGCATCCCGATTTCATCATGCCGAACTTCACGTCGAACGACAATTTTCACCCGACTGGCCTGGGTTACCAAGCCCAGAACAGCGCCATCAATTTGACCGCAATTATCGGTCAGTAGGCTCTAGTATGTGCACTTACAGCGCTCTGTACTTGGTCGCGCCTTTGTGTTTCTGGGCTTGAACAAAAACGCCTTACACGTCTAGTGATGGCTCTGCGCGTGCCTGCAGCAACTCAATTCCAGGGGCGCGATTAACGAACCGCTCACGTCGCTGCCGGTTCGGGCGGAAAGTTTTGTGAGCGGCGACGCAAACTGCGGGCCTTCTCGCGTACTGCACCATGTTATGTGGTGTAGAGTTCGAGGGGTCGACATACCGACCCCTCGGGCGAACACATCGATGTTATTACGCGGTCGCTTCCACCGGCTGCTCGGCCTCAGCCTTTGCGGCCGCTTTTGCTGCCGCCGCTTTCATGTCAGCCACATTACCGCCGAGTTCGGCAGCCATTTTCTCGGTGGCGAACGCCTCGATCATATCGCCGGCGCGAATGTCGCGTTGACCAAGGTCAATGCCGCATTCCATGCCTACCCGTACTTCGGAGGCATCATCCTTGAACCGTTTGAGATTCTGGATTTTGCCTTTCCAGATCTCGACACTGTCGCGCAACAGACGAACCTGTGCATTGCGCTTGATTTCACCGTCACGAACCACGCAGCCGGCAATCTGCCCGACCTTTGTGATCTTGAAGACGTTGAGAACCTCCGCACGACCCAGGTAGTTCTCGCGGTATACCGGCTCCAGCAATCCGAGCATGGCCTTGGTCATCTCGTCCTGCAACTCGTAGATGATTGAGTGCAGACGGATCTCCACGTTGTCCTGATCGGCCAAATCCTGCGCTTTGCGCTCCGGCCGCACGTTGAAGCCAATGATGATCGCATTCGACGCCGCGGCAAGCAACACATCGCTCTCGGTAATAGCACCGACACCGCCGTGTAGAACCCGGAGTCGAACCTTCTCGGTCGACATGCGATGCAAACTGTCTTCCAGCACCTGCACCGAACCCTGCACGTCACCCTTAAGGATGATGTTGAGATCTTTGACACCGGCAGTGCGAATCTGCTCGGCAAGACCTTCAAGCGAAACCCGGCTCGACTTGGCGAGCGCAGCCTCACGCTCCTTGAGCTTGCGGTACTGCGCAATGCCTTTTGCTCTGTCGCGATCCGCCATAACGATAAAGGTATCGCCAGCATCCGGGATGGATTCGAGGCCTAGGATTTCGACCGGAGTCGATGGACCAGCGAACTCAATCGGACGTCCACGATCATCAAACATCGCGCGGATTTTGCCGAAAGTGTTGCCCACAATATAGCTGTCACCGGTGCGCAATGTTCCATTCTGCACCAGGATAGAAGCAACCGCGCCGCGACCCCGGTCGAGCTTCGCTTCGATAACGGTCCCAACAGCTGGACGTTCTGGGATTGCTTTTTGAGCATTGGTGTCTGCGACAAGACAGATCATCTCTTCAAGGCCGTCGAGGTTGAGCCGTTGCTTTGCAGAGACTTCAACGAATTCGACATCTCCGCCCCAACCTACGAGTTGTAGACCCCGTTCAGCGAGTTGCTGCTTGATTCGGCTGGGATCAGCACCAGGTTTGTCTATTTTGTTAATAGCAACAATGATAGGTACCTTTGCGGCCTTCGCGTGGTCGATGGCTTCTATGGTCTGGGGCATGACACCGTCGTCTGCGGCGACCACGATAACGACGATATCGGTAACCTTGGCACCACGGGCGCGCATGCGGGTAAAGGCTTCATGGCCCGGGGTATCAAGGAAGACTATCTCGCGGCCGAATGCGGGAGAGTCCGGCTTGTTGACATGGACTTTATAAGCACCAATGTGCTGGGTAATGCCGCCGGCTTCGCCACTGGCAACGTCGGTTGAGCGAATGGCGTCGAGCAACGAGGTTTTACCGTGATCGACATGACCCATGACGGTGACAACCGGCGGCCGAACCACTTCGGCCATGCCGGTCGTGTCCTCGAGCAGACCCTCAATGGCCTCATTCTCAAGCTGCTCTTCAACGGTTTGAATCTGAGTGTCGGCACCAAAGCTTGCAGCGACATTCTTGACCAATTCGTTGTCGAGCGACTGATTGACGGTAACGAAGACGCCGCGAATGAGCAAGGTTGCAATAAGATCCTTGCCGCGGAGATCGAGTTTTTCTGCAAGATCCTTGACCGAAATGCCTTCCGTCACGGTGATGGTACGAGTGATGGGAACTTCGCCCATCGGAACCTGTGCTCCGCCAAAACGTGATGGCGGCGCAAAGCCCTTCATCGGACCTTCCTTGGTCTTTTCGTAACGCTTCTTGTTTGCCGCTCCTTTTCGTGCGGCGGGACGCATACCAGGCTTTGCAGTCCCTGGCGTGCCTTCGGTCACCATTCCGCCAGGCACACCGGGGCGTGCACCGAAGCCGGGGCGGGCACCAAAGCCGGGACGCGCCGGGAAGCCGGGGCGGGCACCGGGAGGCCCACCTGCCGGGGGACCGCCCGGATAGGTACGCGTAGGATGCATGGGACGGCGGATGCCACCTGGACCAACAGGACCGCCGGGAGCGCCTGCACCACCCTGGTAGCCACCGGGACGGGGACCGCTGCCAAATTGCGGACGGCTGCCGGGTACACTGCCAGGGCCGGTAGGGGGACGTTGGAAGATTGGACGGCGCGGTGCCTGGCCTGGCGCTGGCGGTGGCGCGGCATAGGTCGGACGTGGGCCCGTCTGTGGCATGATGACACGACGAACGGGCACCTCAGGAGCAGCGGGCGCTTCAACAATCGGCGGAGGCGGGGGCGCAACGGCAGCAGCGGCAACCGGAGCCGAAGGAGCAGGCGTTGCGTTAACAGGGGGGCGTGCAACAACGACACCCTGAGGCGGCGGCGTGCTGCTGGCGATGGCCGGACGCTCGCCAGACTGGCCAGAGCGTAAGGACGTGCCCAGAGGCGGGCGTGCAACGACCGGACGCGGTGTAGGCTGCACGATGGACGGCGCCTGGCGGACTTGTGGGACGATGCTGCGGCGCGGCGCATCGCTGGTATCGTCGGTGCGTGGCTGCGCGAGACGCAGAGTCGGCATGACTGGCGTTGCGCGCGGATTGCGAGGTGGTAACGGCGTGGATTGGACCGGCACCGAACGAACAGGCGCAGCCACCTGAGCAGCCGGGGCAGGAGCAGAGGCTACTGGATTGGAAACAATCGGCCGCGGAGCGACTGGAACCGGCGGACGAAGAGTGACCACTGCCGGCGGCGGTGCCGCAGCGGCAACAGAGGCAGGCGTGACCATGCGCGGTGGTGCCGGAGCAGCGACAATCGGCGGCGCAACCGTGACAGGAGTCGCTTGTGGAGTTGCAGACACTACCGGGGTGGAGAGTCCAGCCGGACGCTGCGGCGGCGTGACGACAGCAACAGGCGGTCGTGGCGGAACCGCTACAGCAGGACGGCTATTTTGGCCGTTCTGCTCGGCCTGGCGGCGTTCAAGAATGGCACGAGCAATATCACCCGGCTTGGACGCCCGTGAGAAATCGACTTTTTGCCGAGCTTCAGCCTGCTGCGATGCACTTCGTGAGGAGCCACGGCCACCTGTGATGTGACCGCGCACCTTTTCGGCCTCGTCCTCTTCGATGGACGAGCTGTGCGTCTTCTTTTCGACTACTCCGACCGCGGTAAGCGCGTCAAGAATGCTTTTGCTCTTGACTTCAAGCTCACGTGCCAGATCATTAATCCGTACTTTACTCAATCCGCCCTCGTCCCCAACTTCGCGCCTCTAGCTATGCATAAAAACCCCAATGGAAGTTTCCGGCGCAGAGGCTACATGTTCTGCTACTTGATTATCGCCTGAAAACACGTTCTTTGTGCAGTCAGACAGTGCGTTGACCGTGCGAGACTGCTTGTCTTGTGGTGCGCTCCCCGTAGAGAGAAGATCCTTTGTAGAAAACGGAGCCAATGCACTGTTTCGTGCGGGATTTTTGGTGGTACTCGAGCCATAAACTCCTCGAGTGTCGGGATTCGAAGTTTGTGACGGTTCGCTAGAGCTGGAACTCCGAGTTTGCGAAAACCCTCCGGAGCCACAGCACCAACGAGTTTGCGCCAGAGATGCTTGTAGACGCGATGCTGTGTCAGCAGAACCCTGGCTAACCAAGGTTCTCATCCGGGTCGATCGTCTCCGTGGCGGTTTCGCCGGCCTGTTCGGCCAGATCCTCTACCGTTTGGTTGTCCATTTCGATACCGGCTTCGCGGATGTCGGCGTCGCTACCAAATCCATCCAGTTCACTTTCGGCATCTTCGCGGGCGAGAATGTCGTCCGCAGACTCGTCGACCTCAATGGCCTCGTCACCATAGATGGCCTGATCAGCCAAGACCTGTTCAGTTGTTTTGCTCATGGAACTCCTTTCGGTCAGGTCGCCTTCATTAATGTCCTTTAGATCGTTTGCGTCGGCTGCCAGAAGCAGGACGTCGCCTTCAATCGGCGTATCCGAGGACTCGGCATCGAACGGTTTTCCGTCAGCTTCAGTCGGCTCTTCGTGCGCCACCGAGGAGTCAGATGCAGTATTGTTGTCGAGCGTCGCAGCGAGTTCACTGACTGGTTGCGCAGGGCGAGTTTCGCCCTCCTCATATTGACCGAAGTAATGGCGGACGGCGACGGAGATCTTCTCCACCGATTTTTCACCGATACCGGGGACTTCGCCGAGCTCTTCGGCGGTCATGTCGGCAAGGTGTTCGACGGTGGTGATGCCGGCGGCGATGAGCTTTTCAAGCACACTTTCGCCCAGTTCCGTGACCTGCTCGATGGGCGTGGAAGGACCGCCGGAGAGCGCCTGCATTGCATTCTCAACTTCCTGGCGCTTCTCCTCTTCGCTCTTGATGTCGATCTTCCAACCGAGAAGCTTGGCGGCAAGACGGACGTTCTGGCCTTTTTTGCCGATCGCAAGTGAAAGTTGAGTATCGTCGACGATGACTTCAAGCTGTTTCTCACCGAGGTCCGTGATGGACACGCGCGAGACCTTGGCGGGCTGCAAGGCCTTCTCGGCGAAGGTGGTAATTTCCTCAGAGTATTCGATGATGTCGATCTTTTCACCACGCAACTCGCGGATAATGGATTGGACGCGCATGCCTTTCATGCCGACGCAGGCACCGACGGGGTCGACGTCCTTGTCGCGGGAAACGACGGCAATTTTGGTGCGTTCGCCAGCTTCGCGGGCGATGGCGCGGATGGACACGGTGCCATCGTAAATTTCAGGAACTTCAGACTGGAAGAGGGTCTGGACCAGAGACGGAGCGGCACGGCTGACGATGACTTGCGGACCCTTGGCTGCGCGGTCGACGCGAACGAGAGCGACGCGAATGCGCTCGCCGACGGAGAACTGCTCCAGGCGGCTCTGCTCGCGCTTGGGCATGCGGGCCTCGGCCTTGCCCAGATCGAAAATTACGTCCATGGGCTCAATGCGCTTGACGGTGGCGTTAATAATTTCGCCAACGCGGTGCGCGTATTCGTTGAAGACAGTGTCGCGCTCGGCTTCACGGACCTTCTGAAAGATGACCTGCTTAGCCATCTGAGCGGCGATGCGACCAAGGGGCGAGGTGTCCTTATAGAAGCGAAGTTCGGAGCCGATTTCAACTTCGCCGGCCATCTCTTTGGCTTCGTCGAGAGTGAGGTGGTTATCGGGGTCGAGCGGCTCTTCCTCTGTCGGCTCGACAACTGTTTTGTACTCGTATGCGCGGATTTCGCCGGTTTCTTTATCAAACTCGCCGCGCATGTTGGTGGCGGTTTTATAGTACTTACGAGTTGCGAGGGCGATGGCATCTTCCACGGCACCAACGACGATTTCAGGGTCAATGCCCTTGTCGCGGCTCATGGTTTCGATTGCCTGGTAAAGTGCGCTTGCCATGCTGTGTAGCTCCTGCGTGCGGTAGTAGATTGCCGCGATGTTGGCCGTAAGTCGCAGCGTGTGGCCGCGCCCGGCAAGTGTTAAATTTCGGCGATGAGGTGGGCCTTCTCAATATCTTGAAGGGGGATGGTGACGGTGTCCGGCGATGCGTCGGCCGCTTTCTTTTTGCGGCCTTTTGGCTTGGCGGCGGCAAGGTCGAGGGTGACGGTACCGTCGGTGAAGCTCATACGGCCAACATTCTTTTTGGAACCATGGACTGGCTGAAAAGTTTTGACTTCAACGAGGAAGCCGGTGAAGCGCTTGTAGTCCGCAGCGCTGTAGAGGGTGCGCTCAATGCCTGGCGACGACACCTCGAGAGTGTATTCGGCAGAACCGGGGATGAGCTCCTCGACATCGAGAACTGTACTGAAGTCGGTGGCGAAAGTGGCGCAATCGTCGTGAGTGACGCCGCTGAGTGCTTCGACCGGAACGCCGGACGGTAGGCCGGTGCTGTCAGCGGCTGCACGTTTTTTAAGGTCTTCGCGGCCGGCAGCGTCCTTTTCAAGAAAGACGCGGAGTGCGCGGGACTTACCGGCACCCGTAAACTCTACGTCGACGACGTCAAGTCCCTGGCGGGCGGCGATGCGGAGAGCCACTGCGCGAATTGCGTCGATCGATACTGCCATGGTGCGGGTTCTGCTCCTGCGGTGTGTGGAAATTGCGCAAAGAAAAGGCGGGCTCTCGCCCACCCAGTTGCTTCGACCCGCTGCCGAGGTGCGCAGGACAGGGAAGAACTTTGCTCACATGACAGAGCATACGCCCTTATTTGCAACGGGGGCAAGAGTTTGGGCCAAGAGTGCGACTTGTTGACGGGTGGCATGGCCACTACACTAAAGCAAGACTTTTCCGGATCGGTCTCGTCCCATAGTCAGACCCCGAACAGACCGTAGCCGGTGCCAGATTGGCCCACGCTGCGGGGAGGATTTTCTTGCGTCGCATCTCTACCCTCGTAGCTCTTCTTTTTTGTGCAATTCCGTTCGGTATTAGTTTGTCCGGATGCGGTGGTTCAAGCTCTGCCGCAGGCGTGTACTGCAGCGGGTCCAGCGGTCCACGGATTGGGCAGGTGGCCACGGTAACGCTGAGTCCGCAGGTAGGCGACATCAGCCTAAGTTATGCGCAAACAGCGAATCTAAGTTCACCTTCGGCCACCGACTGCAAGGGCAGCGGCGTGTCGGTGACACGGATTGTGTATTCCACCGGTGACGCGGCGACGAACGGGGTGTTGGATGTAAACCCGTCAGGCAGTCTGTGCGCAGGATTGTGGAACCGCAATTCACCGGGCAATATTGCCGATTACACGAATTGCCTGCCGACGGGGAAGTCAGGTGTTGCGTCGGTGACGGCCACGGCGAACGGCGTGGGTAGCAACCAGGTGCTGGTCTATGTGCACCCAATTGTGACCGACATCGAGATTGGCGCGGCATCGGTGGATTGTGTGAACGATCCGGCGACGAATTGCCCGCAGTACGCAAGCATTTCAGTGCCGCCGCAAACCACGGTGCCGACGTATTTGCCCAACGATTGCCTTTCATTCGGCAAGAGTGCGCAATTGGTTGCGCGGTTTTACCAGGGGCCGGCGAGTGTGAAGGGAAATAACATCACGTACATTGCCGGGCACGCGCAGTTTCAGGCGCAAACGAGCGGCATCGTAACGATCAATACGGACGGTAGCGGTATTGTGACGGCGTCGGCGCCGGGTTCAACCGTAGTTACGGCGCTACTGGGACCGGCAGGCGGAAATACGACGTCGAACTCGGGCATCGTCGCGGTGTGTCCGCCGAAGTCGATTACGATCAACACGCTGAATGCGGCGAACGGGAACGTAACGGTCAACGTGGGCAGCACGGAAAACGTGATTGCGACGGTGTTGGACACGAAGAATGTGGCCATCACGGGATTGAATCTAACGTTCAATTCAACGGATCCGGTAACGACGGTGGCGAGTACTGGCGGCATTGTGCCAGTGTTTGCAGGAGGTGCCGCAGTGAATGCCCTATGCCTGCCGCCAACGTGTAATCCGGCGCCGCTTGCGTCGATCGGGCGTTACCCCAACGGGACACCGAGCGGGAACGGAAAACCCATAAGCTCGAACACGATCGTTGTGACAACGCCGGGAACGAGCAGTTCGCTAATTTGGGTGGCGAGCACGGATTCGTTGTACCTGCTGCCAATCGATTTAACGGCGGGAACGATTCCATCGCCAACGCGGCTGCCCTTTGTGCCGAACAGCATGGTACTGACTCAGGATGGGAGTTCGATTTTTCTGGGGTCCGCAAACGGACTTATGACGTTCAGCACGGCAGGCAATAGTGTGACGAATACAAACATCTCGCTGCAGGGGCCGGCGCTGGCGGCTTCACCCAACAGCACGCAGGTCGTCCTAACGGATCCCCTACGCAATACAGTGTCGCTGGTGACGGCGAGTTCGGGCGCGGTCGTGAGTTCGTTTGCGGGTGTGGGGACGCGCGCGGCGTTCACGCCTGACGGAACGGCGGTGTATGTCACGACGGCGGACAATCACCTGCTGGTATATTCCACAGAAACCAGTTGGCACCAGTACGACCTGTCTGCCGCAGGCACGCTGGACGATGTGGTTGCAGCAATTCCCGCGGTAGGGGCATTTGTGGGTACAACCACGTCGGTGAATGGGCGAAGCTATTGCCCGAATACGACGACGGCCACAACGGACTACTACCCACAGGCGCTGAATGCTATTGCGTCGGCGGCGGTGGCAGACCGGCTGGCGGCGACGAATGATGGCAAGCACCTGTTGGACGTACGGCTTGCAAACGCAAACGGCACGCCGGTGATCAACGACCTGCTGTTGGGCGCGGGCGCGGGGCTGCCAGTGCAGGAGTGCCCGGAGGACGGGTCGACGCCGGTGTTCCCGGCAGCAGTGAATACGACAGCGGTGACCGGGCTGACGGCCGGCACCGTGACAGGACTGTATCCGGCATCGGATTCGTCGCTGGCGGTGATCACGAATACGGCGGCGACCGGGCAATCGAGCGCGGCGGCGACACTGGCGCTCTATCGTCCGGCAGCAACGGGAGCTGGCACGGTGAGCACAATTACATTGGCGAATGGTGCGACGGCAGCGGTGACGGGCGCTATTTCAACAGATAACCGGTTCTTTTATGCAGGGACGAGCGGCGACAATCTGCTGCACTACATCACCCTGGGCACGTTGACAGATGCAAAACAGATCAACCCGCAGCTGCCGAGCGTGAGCAGTCCGGGTGCGACGGCCCAGCCCAATCTGCTGGTGCTGCGGCCGAGGACGGCCCTGGTCAAAGGGCAATAATCACTTTGCTCGATTGTGGGCGAGCGTAGTTTGATTTTCGCTCGTCCACAGTAGCCATAGCGGATCAAGTTTCTCAACCGAAGACTTCCGCGGTTGTCAACTGTGACCCCCACTTACTTCAAGCGATCAGCCAGTATCGCGCGGCCAACAGCGTCGAGCACGCCGTTGAGGAAGGTGATACTTTCGGGCGCGGCGTAGCGCCGAGCGATTTCAAGCGCCTCGTTAATGACGATGGGGTGCGGTGTGGCTTTAAAGCCGAGCATTTCCGCGACGGCCATGCGGAGCAGGTTACGGTCGACGGCGGCCATGCGGGGCAGACGCCAGTTTTGGGCATGCTTTTCGATGAGTTCATCGACTTCGTCGGAACGCTCGGTGGCGACGCGGAAAAGATCTTCGGCGAACTCACGTGTATCAGCTTCAACGGTGGGTTTTCCATTGTCGTCTTCGCGGCTTTTCCAGAAGACGCGGCGGACTTCAAGCGGCTGCTGTTTGCCCATGTCGGCCTGGTAAAGCATCTGCATGACAAGTTCTCGGGATTTGCGGCGTTCGCCCATTAAAGACCTGCTTCTTCGACAAGAGCGTCGGCATCGGTTGCGGCGGGAGTTGTGGCGACGCCGGGCGCGGTAAGAGCGCCTTCGGCGAGGAGGGCGGCGGTGACGGCCTGGGATGCGGAGACGCCGCTGCCGGCGTGGCCTTCCGCAACGCCGAGCTGCCGGGCGATGCTGACCATTTCAATGGCGGCAACAGCAGCCTCAAACCCCTTGTTGCCGGCCTTAACGCCGGCGCGGTCAAGAGCTTGTTCGAGCGTTTCGCAGGTGAGGACACCGAAAGCATGAGGGATGCCGGTTTCCTGCTGACTTTGGCCGATGCCGCGGGCGGCTTCGTTGTAGATGGCTTCGTAGTGGGCGGTTTCGCCGCGGAGGAGGCAGCCAAGGGTAATGACGGCGTTGAACTTGCGAAAACCCTGCTCGTTGCGCAGGTCGGCGAGCATGCGGGCGGCGTTTGGGATTTCCCAGGCACCGGAGACGCGGACGATCTGTATCGCATCACGAGTGCCGCCGGAGCGCAGAATGCCGTCGAGGGCACCCTGCAGGAGGCGATCGGTAATGACGGCGTTCCAACGGGCGACGACGATGCCGAAGCGCATGCCGACGGCGGAAAGGTCACCTTCGATGGCAGCCGGACGACCGGAGAGGACGTCTTCACGCTCCCAAAAACCGAAGGTCTCCCCGGCGATCTGGGCTGTGAATATGCGGGACTTCCAATGAGTGGCGCTGATTGGGCCAAGAGTGGGGGCAGGTTGAGGGCCGGCGGCGAGCCAGGCCTCGACGATGCTATGCACGGTGTCGAGTTGCGTGACTTCAACGAGTGTGGAGGGAACGGCGGGAAGGCGGCCGGTGACGAGTTCGACATTGGCGAGGGGGGCAAGGAAGGCGGCACCAGTACCCTCGCCGTCATTCCAGCCTTTACCGGGTTCGAAGCCGAGTTGCTGGAAAAGCGCTCCGGCTCGTTCCCACTCCGCCGCTGAAGCGACCTGCCGCACCATGGTGACACCCTTGATCATGCTTTGATGATACGTGGCGAACAGGCCGGCATTCGCGGGCTGGCCGGGATGTGGCGCTGAAGTTGGTATCCTCACAGATGTGCGTACGCTCAGTCTCTTTCCCTTCGTGTTGCTCTGTTCTGTTCTGCTTTCCGGCTGCAAGGCCGCACCCGCGGACACTCCTGCGGTGCGACTGGAACATGCGCAGCAAATTGATGCGGCACGGCAGGATTTGCAGCAAATTCCACCGCCCAGCAAGCACCTGTATCTGAACGTGCAGCGGATGGAGGATTGGCAGAACCCATGGCTGACGGTGCAGGAGAAGATGATTTCCGTCCACGTGCTGATGGCGGATGCCAATCCCAGCGACCTGGGCAAGGGAACGATGCTGCGTCCGCAGGCGGCACGGGTGCAGGTGTTGAACGTGGACCCGAAGAACATCGCAGAGGCGCTGAATGCGATTCCGCGCGACGCCTGGCCGTATGGCCGGGTAATTGCAATAGAGGAGGCGCACGATGCGCCTGCGGTGGCGAGACCAGCGCTGCGGCGAAACATCGAGACTGCGGTGGATACGTTGAACAGTATCGGCGTGGTGGTAGACGAGTGGGCGGACAATCGCCCGGTAGGTAACCGGTAGACACGTTCACGAAGCGAAGATGACGATCCCGATTGTCAGGCGGTGCGCCATTTAATGTTGCAGCCGAGGCAGGCGCGTTGTTCTGGGAGGGGTGGCTGGCCGGCGATGAGATTGTCGAAGGCGCGGCGAAGATCTAAGCCGTGCGCTGGCTGATGGATGCGGCTGTCTTGAACAATGCCAGCAGCCTGGTCACTGGCGCGGTAGGGGCGGGTTTCGTCAAACTGGCCGTGATAAACGAGGCTGAGTTCACGGTCGAAGAGGTAGAGGTCTGGAGTACAGGCAGCGTGGAATTCGCGGGCGGTTTCCTGCGCCTCGTCCTTGAGATACGGAAAGCACCAGCCTAGGCGGGCTGCCTGCTCGCGCATCAGCTCAGGGCCGTCCTGTGGGAAGGCGGCGGTGTCGTTGGACATTACGGCGACAGTGGCGACACGGTCGGCAAACTCTGCCGTAAGCCGACCGAGGGCTAACTCCATGTGCTGCACGAAAGGGCAGTGCACGCTGAGGAAAGCGACGAGGAGGCCAGCGCGATGATCCGGGTCGGCAATGCCGGAAAAGATGTCATCGCGTCCCAGGGCGTGGCCGGTACGGACGTCCTGGAGTTCGAAGGCGGGGCAGGTTGCGCCGAGGGGAAGGTCGGTGTTGGATGTAGTGCGTGCCATGTTTGTTTCGTTGCGCGGGCAGTGGCAGGGGTTGGAAGCATGCGTAGCACAACTGCTTTGAGCCCAAATATCCGGCAGGTCCGCGCTAGACGGACTTGATGTTGCCGTTTACGCCGACGGGAAAGAAGCCGCCTTTGGTGGTACCGGTGAGGGCGGTACCGTAGACGATGGCAAGGACCTGCGAGGAAGAGCGGGTAAAGGCGAAACCGCTGAAAGTATTGGTCTGGCCAGTGGTACCAATGGCCTGAGTGCCGAAGAAACCTCCCTTGGCCTGGGTGGGACCGTTCAAGGCGAGTGCGACGGTGCCGGGGTCGGCGGGGATGATGTCGTAGCCGTCGGGCGGCACGTAGCCGGGAAGCGTGGAGGGGTAGGCCGCACCCTGTTGAATGGCGAGCAGGCGGAGCGCGCCGGTATGGAAGCCTTCCACGGCGAGAATCTGTGCGGCGGCAGTGGCATTGTTGCTTGTAAGAAACGCCGCGGCACCGGCGTAGGCCGTGACGCCGACATCCTCAAACAGGCGAGCGTGCTGGATGTAATTAGTGGGGCCGATGGGTGCGATGGCGGCAAAATTGAGTTGGGGACGGGCGACGGCAAGGGTGCTGAGCGCGCTGCGCAGGGCGGAGACGTGGGAGATTTCGTCGAAGGCGATTTCGGCAAAGAGATCTGCGCTCTGCTGGTTGGCGAAGGTAATTTGCGGCGGGGGATTTTGCGGCGCAGGCCCGCCACCGGTAAGGCTGGAGTTCAGATCGGAACCGGTGACGATATAGGAGTAGAAGGTGGCTTCGAGGTATTCGAGGTTGAGGGCGAAGTTGAGGATATCGGCTTCGCTCTGACCCTGGGCGTCGACATAAACGTTGGTGTCTCCACAGCCAAGGACGGCAGCGCCGGCGGCCACGGCACCCGCGATACCGACGCCAGCACCCGCGAGGAAGTTTCTACGGTTCACCCTGGATATCTTTGCCTCACCAGCATGGGTTTGCGTCGGACCGGATCGGGATGATTTACCCTGCTCCGGCTGTTTTTGCTGCTCCACCATGGTTGAACTCCTTCTGCCTCCCGGTTTGTTGGGCGTCACGGGCTTAGAACCCAGAATAACGAGGAATGTTGTACTGCGTTGCACATGAGAGGACCGGTGCTGCCGCCGCGGAGGGCTGGTGTGGCGTTCGCGGTTCCGTGAGCGCGGACTGCCCGGTTAGGCTACCCTTAGCGAGGTCTGTGCAAGGAGCGTTGAGTGAAAAATATGGCAGTCTCTGATCCGGTGCTGGAGCGGCTAAAGCAAGGGATTCGCCGGTTTCAGACAGAGATCTATCCGCAGCGGCGTAAGGAGTATCAGATCGCCGGCAGCACACAGCAGCGGCCACACACACTGATCATCGCGTGCGCGGATTCCCGGATCGATGTGGAGACGATTACGGGCAGCAACCCCGGGGAGATCTTCGCGGCACGCAACGTGGGCAACATGGTGCCCGCGTATGGAGAGATGCTGGGCGGTGTGGCTGCCGTAATCGAATATGCGATCGACGCGTTGGGGGTACGACACGCGGTGGTATGCGGACACATGGACTGCGGCGCAATGAAAGCATTGCAAGGGGATGAGGCGAGCCTGGAGGCGATGCCCACGGTAAAAAGCTGGCTGCGGAACGCGGCGGCTGCGAAGTCCGTGGCGGCGTCGTTGGATGGCGACGGTGTATTGTCGCTGCGAACGTTGACGGAGCAGAATGTGCTGCTCCAACTGGCGCACCTTCAGACGCATCCATCGGTGCGTGGGGCGATGGCTCGTGGAGAGCTGACGATCTCGGGATGGATCTATGACATCGGTTCGGGGGATGTGCTGATCCACGATGCGGGGAGCCAAAAATTCTGCTCGACCAAGAACGAGGGTGCTTGACCGACCAGGGCTCAGGTACGGGCGGTGCGAACCCGGAGTTCAGGCGGGGTAAGCCAGATACGGCCGTCGCGCACGTAGAGGATGCGGTCTGCGACGGCGGCGGCCTCAGGATTATGGGTAATCATCATGACGGTTTGGCCCATCTTTTTTGAGGCGTGGCGAAGCATATCGAGCACGACATCGGAGTTGTCCGTGTCGAGATTGCCGGTGGGCTCGTCCGCAAGAATAAGCGCCGGGCGGCTGATGAGAGCACGGGCAATCGCGACGCGTTGCTGCTCGCCGCCGCTGAGCTCGTTGGGGCGATTGTCGAGCCGGCCATCGATTTGGAGAAGGCGGGCTAGATCTTCAAGTAAGGCGGTGTCGAAAGGTTTGCCGCTGCCGGCGATCTCGTGCGCGAGTTCAACGTTGCCGCGGGCGGTGAGCGTAGGCAGCAGGTTGAAGCGCTGGAAGATGAAGCCGATCTTGGAGCCGCGCTGCCTGGTCCGCTCGGCGTCGGAAAGGATGGCGAAGTCGACGCCGTCGATCGTAACGCGGCCGCCCGTGGCATTGGTGAGGCCGCCCAGCAGGTAGAAGAGGGTCGACTTGCCGGAGCCGGATGGGCCGACGATGGCGACGAACTCTCCGGGTTCGACAGAAAAAGTGGCGTCTTTCAACGCCTGGGTCTCCACTTTGCCGGAGCGATAGGTCTTACTCAACTGTTCCGCGACGATCATGGCCATGGGCGTACCCAGTGTACCGGATGAGGTGAGCCGGCTTGAGCTGGGGCGTGGCTCCGGTGAGAGGGTAGCTTCTGCGAGAATTGAACAGTGCGACTATTTTGCGTGACGTGCCGAAATAAGGGCTGCCGATTGCTCGGTGCCATGACGTTTGCTGCATTGCCCATGCTCGCCGGCTGCGGCTACCATGCCGCGGGTGCTGCGACCCATGTGCCGGCCAACGTTCGGACGCTCGGGGTGCCGACATTTGTGACACGCGCGCAACAGTACCGCACGGAAAACATCTTTACCGATGCGGTAGTCCGCGAATTGAACACCCGCACGCGCTACCGCATCATCACTTCGAGCGATGCGATCGGCAGCGATGCGGTGCTGCAGGGGACAATTCTGGCGGAGAACGTGGCACCGCTGACGTACGATTCCGCGAGTGGGGCGACGTCGTCGTACCTGATAACGGTGCAGGCCAAGATCGTGTTGACGGCGCGTGATGGGCGTGTGCTGTACAGCAACGACCGGTTCTTGTTTCGCGACCAGTTCCAGTCGACGCAGGACCTTACCGCGTTTATTCAGGAAGATGGGCCGGCGGTAAAGCGACTGGCACGCGACTTTGCGCAGGCCATGGTGAGCGACCTGCTGAACTCTTTTTAAGGGGCGATGGAAGTACATCGCCAGATCAAGCGACTCTCCGTTGAGAGTCGTGCACGCTTGACGTCGTTACATGCTGCACGATTTCAAAGGTGTTGTCGGCATAGCGGTGCGGTGTAGGCCAATGCACGGCGCACCTGCAACAATACGGCTGTGCCGCCACTTCGTTCGTTTGCTGCCGTAGACCGATTTGTTGCCGAGCTTGCGACGCCTGCAATGCGGGCAGGCTACGTGCTGCTTGGGTCGGAGACGTTTCTTTATGACCGTGCCCGAGCGGGGGTCATGGCGAAGCTGGTGTCGCCGGATCTGCGGGATTTCTGTCTGCACGATCTTGAGTTGAACGCGGAAACGACGATTTTTGACGTGCTTAATTTGGCGCAGACACCGTCGCTGATGGCACCGTTCCAGGTGCTGTTTGTGCGCGGATTGAAGACCCTGTATGGCCGGGCCGCAAAGAAGGAGGAGTTTGCCGCGCTGGATCGGTATTTTCGTGCGGCCAACCCGCAAGCGCTTGTGCTGCTGGTCGCGGATCACCTGATGCTGCCGGCGGATTTGCGGCGCATGGACCGCGAAGATAAGGACCGGTACGACCGCATTCGCGAGACGCTGGGTGACAACTGCGGCACCGTGGAGTTGCAGGCAATCGACGAGGTAGATGCCGTGCGATGGTGCACCGAAACCGCTGCCGCGCGCGGGACGACGCTGCAACCCAATGCGGCGCGTGAGCTGGTGGACGCGCTGGCCGGCAACATGATGCAGATTGCCAGCGAGTTGGAAAAGCTGCTGCTGTATGCGAGCACACCGGAGCGGACGGGACCGGTGGCGCGCGAGGGCAATGTGGTAACTCTGGAGGATGTGGAGACCATGGTGCTGGCGGCAAAGCAGCGCTCGCTGTACGAGCTGACGGATGCGATCAGCCAACGGGACCGGCCACGTGCGCTTATGTTGCTGCGGGGATTGCTAAACAGCAGTGACGGCGGCGAGGACTCGGCAATCGGTCAGCTTTACATGCTGGCACGGACATTTCGGCAGATGCTGATTCTCCACGAGAAGGGTGTGCGGGACAGCCGGGCCGTATGGACAGTACTGTGGCAGGGATTCCGCATGCCGCCGTACGCGGTGGACGAGATCCTGGCGCAGACGCGGCGCTACCGGCAACGATCGGAATTGGCGGCGGCACTGCGGCTGATTGCGCGGGCCGACCTGGAGTTGCGGTCGGGA
The DNA here is from genome assembly GCA_964244665.1 of uncultured Terriglobus sp. GTDB lineage: Bacteria > Acidobacteriota > Terriglobia > Terriglobales > Acidobacteriaceae > Terriglobus. The sequence continues at coordinate 2,086 of CAXTJO010000026.1, read as the reverse complement.
CCAGTGGGTAAATCACTGGTGCTGGAGCGGCTGGTGCTCAATCTGGCTGCAGCGGATTTACATGCGCTGGCGGAACGCTCGGCTTAACTCTAGTTCGGGCACCGGCCGCTGATGGTCACTTATGACCGAAGAGGGACGTGAGCATGCTCAATGCGGCGGAAGAGGCTGGCGCTGCCGCAGCCGCGGCTTTTTCTTCCTCTACCTTTTCAGCGGCGAGATAGGCCTTGCTGTTGAGCAGGTTGCGTTCCATGGATCGCGAATAGTCGGTAACTTCGTCCGCGGTCCTGCCACCGTCCATGGCTTTCTGGAACTCGGCGCGCATATTTTGCATTTTGGCTTCAAGGTCGTCAAGAGCGCTGAAGACCATGGCTTCTGGCGTCATGGGAAGCTTTGGGGAGCCGAACTCGAAGCGACCGTGATGCGAAAGGATGAGGTGTTCGAGCACGATGCGGAGCCGGTCTGGGAAGGGTTGGAGGGCGGCAATCTTTTCACGCAGCAGGCCGATGACGATGGTGATGTGGCCAAGGAGCTGACCCTCGGTGGTGTACTTGAACGCGGATTTCCATGCGAGTTCACGGACCTTGCCAAAGTCGTGAAGGATGGCGCCCGCGACGAGCAGGTCAGGGTCCACCTCGTCGGGGTATTGGGGCGCCACACGCCTGCAGAGGCGGCAGAGGAAGACGACATGTTCAAGCAGGCCGCCGAGCCACGCATGATGCAGTACCTTGGCCGCAGGCGCGGATTTAAACGCTGGGCCAAGTTCCGGATCGTTCAGAAAGGCGCGAACAAGACGCTGCAGGTCTAGGTTGGTAAAACCGTCAACATAGCCGTTCAACTCCTGCCAGAGGGCGTCGACGTTGTACTGGGTGACGGCTTGGAAGTCGGCGATGTCGACTTCGGAGTCTGCGGCGTGGCGCAATTTTTGCAGGGTGATCTGAAAGCGGCCCTGGTATTTGTCGATACGGCCCTGCACCTTGACGAAACAGCCGGAGCTGCAGGTCTCGACGACACCGGCGAACTCCTCCCACATGCGTGCATCGAAGGTACCGGTTTTGTCGGTGAGGGTGAGCGCGAGATATTGACCGCCGCCCTTCTTGTCGCGCGCGGCAATAGAGGACAGCAGGAAGTAAGAGGTGACGGCGCTGTTTTCATGCTGCGCGGCGTCTGCGATGTAGAAGTCTTTCATCGCCTCTAAGCATACGATCTATGTCTTGGTGCGAGCCCCAGAAGGCTCGATGCCGCGCAATGCATGTCAGTTTCAATGTGAAAACTTGACCGCCGTTTGTTCCCCCCCCGAGGCTGATGGTTGAAACAAGGACACTTCAAAGGTCGGCTTGTTCCAGCGAAGCACGAGATAGATTTTATCCTGCGACACTTGTCCGGAAGAACTCAGACGGTCGCACATCATCTTCTCTGTCTGTTCGCGCGATCCTTCGTACACAAAGAGTTTGAGGTCGCCTTTGACTCCCGAGAGTTTATCGAAGGCTAATCGAGTTCAAGCGCATGATTGCCACCGTGATCCCACTACGCTTTACAAGCGACGCGACAGCCGTAACCCTCTTCAAAGAGCATGAAATAACAAACGTACTGGCCCTTGGATGACCTACCGTCAGGGAACAGTTTCGATGCGCGCACCCGTACAAAGTCGCGAAGAGCATCGTGCACTGCCTAAGTCCAAGGCGTGCAACGATTCAGTTCCGTCTCGATGTCCGAGCGGGTTACGGTATCTTCCGCTATTCCGTTCTGAGCTGCAAAGAAGCTCGTGGCTCGTTCGTCAGCCCGCGCGGGAATACTGCTCATGAGTGCGTCGGCAAGCGCCCGCGTAAATGCATCAGAGGCAAGACTGCCTATAGAAGCGAGCATCACTGACGTTTCCCGTCGCGAATAGTTTCTAAAGTATGACCTACATCTACGGCGCTATGAGCTCAGACTTTACCCTGACCCATGTCCAAGAATCTGGACATGGGCACACGGTTGGTTTGTGTCGATGCGTGTGGGTCGGAGTTATACGTTGAATTTGAAGAAGAGGATGTCGCCGTCTTTGACGATGTATTCCTTGCCTTCGGAGCGGAGGAGGCCTTTTTCT
>CAXTJO010000025.1:0-42620 GCA_964244665.1 uncultured Terriglobus sp. | reverse complement strand
AAGGCACATTCACCGAATACCGCGTCCCACCATCCGGACGCACATACCACACCGTCCCCAAAACCGGTATCGGCGCAACGACAATCGAAGACGAAACGGTTGTTGTAAGGGCGGGGATAGAAACGTCAGCAACCGCAAGAGTGAAGCTGGACGTGCCTGCCGTCGAAGGTACGCCGGAAATCACACCAGTCGTTGCATTCATGGTCAGACCGGAAGGGAGGCTGCCAGAAGAGAGGCTCCATGTATAACCGGGAGTTCCGCCTGTGACCGTCGCACCGGAACTATACGGACGGGCAACCTGACCAGGCAGCAAACCAGTCGCATCGGCTTTTAGAGGCGCAATGAGCACCGTAATGGGCATCAACTGGGCCGTGCGCTGCTTGGGTGAACTGGAGTCTGTCACCGCGAGCGCCATAAAGAAGGTGCCCGCCTTCATGGGAGTCCCTGACAACACGCCTGAAGCCGATAACTGCAGCCCGGCAGGCAGACTGCCGGATGCAACCGCCCAGGTGTACGCGGGTGTGCCTCCGGTGGCCTGAAGCGTTGCCGTGTAAGGTGTGCCTGCAGTTGCTATTAGCGGACGTGCACCGGAGTTCAGCGGAGCGAGCTTCGACGCAATCGTAATAGTTAAAGGCTGCGTCGTTTGCTGTTTTGCCGAACTGGAATCGGTCACCGTGAGTACGAAACTAGAAACTCCGGCTGCGGTGGGCATACCGGTGAACTCGCCCGTGCTGGATTTCAGGGTGATGCCATCTGGCAGCTTGCCCGATGACACAGACCATGTGTATACCGGCGTACCACCGCGAACGGCTGCAACGCCGGTATAAGGGTTTCCAACCTGGCCGGTAGACAAGGCGCTTTGAACCACAAGGGCGTCAGCCATGGAGAGAGCCGAGGACGGAGCGATATTCAGTCCGCATCCCATTAATCCGATCAAGGGCAGTGCGGCGGCGCATGCCCATACAGCTTTTCGTATCGTCATCGCGTTTTCTCCATCCCCGGTTTGCGCGCGGGTGTGTGCGGGCCTGCCAGGAGCAAGTCACCAGGTTGTTATCGTGTTGTGGAGCAGGAAGAGACGGCGAGCATCTCTACATGCGGAAATGTCTCAGGGACCGGTGCGGTCGTTCGTTTAGCCAAACCGGCGCATGCCGTTGCTTTGTCTGCCGGGGAAGCCAATGTGCAGGTGGTGGATCATCCGTCAGGGAACCTTGTCTTTGTGGCACGTGCTGTGCTAAGAGCAAAATCGGCGCGCAGTTCCGGCGCATTATGCTGGTGTTCGCAAACGGGACAGCGCATCTGAGCCGCTGAAAGCATCGGCAACCCGGGGCAGATTTCGTCCGCAGCCGCCCGTATACTGAGTGCTGCCTGGACCCGCCGCGATGAATGCCAACACCACACTGGACGTCGTTATACCCACGTACAACCGGCAGAGCCTGCTGCGTAAAACGCTGGCAAGCTTGGCGCAGGCAACGGTGCCGCCGGGTTTGCAGGTGGCAGTGATTGTGGTCGACAACAACAGCAGCGACGGCACAGCCGAAGCGGTGCGGGAGGCCGCGGCTGGATTTCCGCTGCCGCTGCGGTACGTGCTTGAAACGCGGCAGGGATCGTCGTGCACGCGCAACGCAGGCGTTACTGCAAGCGAGGCCGACCTGGTCGGTTTTGTCGATGACGACGAGGAGATTGAACCAGACTGGTTCGAGGTCATTCTGCGCGAGTTCGCGGATCCGGCTATTGAGTTTATCGGCGGACCTTACCTGCCGAACTGGGTAACGCCGGAGCCGGATTGGCTGCCGCCGGGCTACCACTCCGTGATCGGTGCGATCCCGCCCAAGCCGCGCGCGCCGTTTCGTCTTGGGTCCGGGGGCAACCTGATGGGCGGCAACACCGTGATGCGGCGGTCGGTGTTTGCACGGGTCGGACTGTACTCGCCGAAGCTGGGGCGCGGCAGTAAGGGGCTGCTCTCAGAGGAAGATGCCGATATGATGCGCCGCCTTTTGACCGCCGGCGTCTACGGTGTGTATGTTCCGGAGTTGGCAATTCGCCACTACATTGCGCCGGAACGGCTTACCCGCGGGTACCACCGGCGCTGGGTATATTGGCGGGGAGCATCGCAGGGTGCACTCGACCGCACGGATCCCGATACTTCGGTCGCGTATGTCCTGGGTGTGCAGCGGTACCGTTTGGGTCAGGCCTTGCGTGGCTTGCTAGCCGCGCCGGTGCTGCGGTTGCGGGGCCGCAAGGCAGAAGCGTTTAGCAGGGAACTGGCGGCGTGGGATCTTGCCGGTTTCGCGTACGGCAAGTTCCTGATGAACTTGGACGCGATGTACACGCCATAGAAACTCTCTACGCGGCCGCTACTGTGCGGCTGCGCAGCCGCGATTTGATCATCGGTAACACTTGCGTGCGGAAACCGTCACGGAAGATGAGTAGCAGGGTAGCGATAAAGATCGTGAGCAGCAGCAGTGTCTGCCCAAAAAACCCGGTGATCGAATGCACCGGAAGGTGGCGGTCAACCAAGAACGATGCAGCGGCGAAGGGCAAAACCGCCGCGTAGACCGCGCCCCAGATACGGCCCATGATCTCTTGCCGGCGGATGTGGAGCATGCGCGCGGTGTAGCCGGGCCACACGACCAGGTGGATAAACAGGCTGGGCAGCAGCGTGCCGACCGCGACACCGTAGATGCCATAGAAGTGCACAAGGATGACACTGAGCGTGAGATTGCTGACGCCTTCCACAAGGGCCCAGCGAGCCACAAATTTGTGCCGGTCCGTTCCCATGGAGACGGCGCCGGCGGTGTTGTTGGCCAACCCGAACATGAGCGCCGTGGCAAGGATGAACAGCACGGTGCCTGACTGCTGTGCGTATTGCTCCCCCATCCACAAGCGGATAAAGGTGTGGCCGCGGGTGAGCAGGGTGGCCAGGATTGGCAGCGACAGGATCAGGATGGAGCGCGTACCGATGCGGTATAGGTTCTGGAGCTTGTCTGTGTCGCCGGCGGCATCGAACGTGCTGGCCGCGGGCACAAAGGTCATGCTCATGGCACCGGCGAACTGGTCGGTGTATCGGCACAGGGAGTTGCCGATGGCGTAAAACGTAACGGCGGAGGCGGACACGAAGCTGCCGACGACGAGATTGTCGGTCTGGTAGATGAGTTGAAGCGCGACGGTCTGCACGAAAACGTAAAAGCTGTAGGACCAGAGTGAGCGGAGGATTTCCCGCGTTGGCCGTGTGAGCCGCACCCGCAACTCCGGGTAGACCCGCCGCGCGGCCCAGGTCAGCAGGCTGCCGCCGAGCGTTGCCGCAAACAGTTCCGCACAGGCAATGCCGATAAGGCCCCAACCCCGGCTGAGCGCCAGCACGACACCGGTCACGCGGATGGCGAGTTGCGCAAGGGTGACGCCTGTTTGTATGTCGTAGCGGTTGACGGCGGAGAGCACGCCGCCAAAGACGCCGAGGCACATACCCACGGCGGTGGTGGCGCCGATGATGGCGACGGCCACGCGGCTGGTGTGCGCCAGGTCTGCCGGGATGCGGAAGATGACTGGAAAGAGCGCCGCAAGCAGCGCGGATAGCAGAAGAACGGCTACGCTGATCTGTACGCGCACCCATAGCGCCGCCGAGAATGCCTCTGATGCGCCGGCATGATTGCCGACCGTGCGCTCCTTCGACACGAAGCGCAAGACCGAGCTGCGCATGCCGAGGTCCAGCAGGGCCAGATAATTGACCGAGGAGATGGAGAGCACCCACACGCCGTAGGCTGCGTTCCCCAGGCGATGAACGATGAAGGGGGATAGAAAAAAGCCTACTGCCATGTTTGCCGCGGTGGCCAGCCAGGAAGACAAGGCATTGCGCAGGATGTGCCGGAATCGCAACTGCATTGCTTTTACCTGCTTACGGCCGAGCCGCACGTGGTTGCTGAAAGTGTGTAGACATCTGCTGCATCGTTTGAAGGTTGAGGTTGAAGTATAGATCGGCGGCTAGGATCGTTCCGCGAGCAGGGCTTGGTCGTACACCGCCTCCGTCTGCGTGGCGATCTTTCGCCAGGACGTTGCACCGAAGTCTTTCTCCCGCATGGCGTCGGATAATAGCGCCCGCAGTGCAGGATCTCGCAGGAGCCGTAGTACCGCGTGTGCCAAGGCGGGGACGTCGCCTGGCGATGTGAGCAGGGCGTCGACGCCGTCGGTGAGTAGTTCGCGGAAGACCGGCAGGTCGGTCGCCACGACAGCCTTGCCGAGAGCCACACCCGTGGCCAGCGCGCCGCTGGTGGTGATGGCACGGTATGGGTAGACCACCACATCGGCGGCGCGGTAGAGCGCAACCAGATCTTCGGTGGCAATAAAGCGCATATCCAGAACCACATGCCTCAGCGCGAGCCGGTCAACCTGTGCGCGTGCTTCGGCCAGCAGTTCCGGTGAGCCGGTACCGGCAACGATCAATGTGGCATTTTGGGCATCTGCCTCGACGGTGTGCCAGGCATCCAGCAGCAGATCGAGGCCTTTGTACGGAAACAGAATGCCCTGCCAAAGAACAAGTTGTCGGCCGGGTGCGATGCCATGGCGCGCGCGGAGTGTGGTGTCGGATGTGCCATGCAGGTCGTAGAAAAAAGGTCCGTGCGGAATGACGTGGACACGTCCAGGCTCGACGGCGAACTCCGCGTAAAGCCGTTCCGCAATGTGGTCGGAGTGGCAGATGAGTTGGTCCACCCGGCAGTAAAGACGGTGAAATTTTTCACGGTAGTGATTTGCCGTGTCATGGGGCAGCAGGTCATGCACTGTGAGCACCACGCGTGCGCCGCGCCATTGCACGGCCTGCATGAACCACAAATCGAGCGGCAGCCGCGACCGCAGCATCGGCAGATACTGCACGTGCAGGATCGCCGGTGGCCTGAGTAGAAACCGCAACAGAAGCGAAAAGAGGTTCAGCGCCGTTTCCAACAGCTTGGCGACACGGCGAGCCAGCCGCGGCAGGGAGGGGAAGTGGCCGACCGCGTCGATACAGCCAGGATCGAGCCGGAGGCCGCGGCCTCGAAAGCACTCCGGATCGAGATAGTAAGTGATCGAGCCGATGCGGACATCCACGCCCCGCTGCAGAAGGGCACGCGAAAGATACGCGGTGTAGTACGGCACCGTGGCCAGCAGGTCCATCATGTACACGCGCATGCGTCCCTGTCCTATGCGCGGCCTCCGGTTCCTGCCAGAGTTTCGCGGTAGAGTTGCCGATACTCCCCGGTCATGCGCGAGATGGAAAATTCCTGCTCGATGCGCGTGCGTGCGTTCCTGCCCATGGTGAGCCGTTCCGCCGTATTTGAGAGTAACTGCAGCATGGCTCGTGCAAGGGCCGCAGCGTCGTTGGGTGCAACCAGCAGACCGGTCTTGCCCGGCAGCACCAGCGCGGGAACCTCGCCCACGCTGGTCGCGACAACCGGCAGGCCGCTGGCCATGCCCTCCAGCAGGGCGATGGGCAAACCCTCCTGCCGCGATGCGGAGATGAGAAGGTCAAGCCCGGCGTAAACCGGCATCATGGAGGCTTGATGGCCGGGCAGGTCCACGCGGTCATCGAGACCGAGGCTGTGTCGTTGCTGCTCCAGCCGGGGCCGCTCCGGACCTTCGCCTACGACGCGAAAGCGCACATGCGGCAGTTCCGCCGTGACGATGGCTGCTGCTTCCAGAAAGATGTCGACACCTTTTTCTGGTGCCAGACGACCCACCAGGCCGGCCGTGACTCCGCGTTCCGCCGGAACGGTCGCCCGCGCATCTGCGGCTACGGCAAAGGGCACCATGTCGACCCCATTCTGGATGCGACGCATGCGCGAGGCCTGCACGCCACTGCGCAACAGGCGCTGCTCCACCTGCGCCGACACCGCGACCACGCGTGCGTAGCCGCGCAGCACCTGCCGGTCCAGCGCGCCATACACGCGCACCGCAACGTCGTTGTCATACCAGGTGTGGCAGGTTGAGACCAGCGGCATGCCGCTTTTGCGCAGCGCTGCCCAGGCATACACATCGGCCTTGTAGCCGTGAGCATGGACCACGTCCGCACCGAAGTGAGCCGCTGCCTCACGAATTGCGCTCACCGTGGCCGGGCTGAACGGACCGTTGCACGGGATGAGGACGGACGTCAGCCCCTCCGCCATCGCGCGCTCGTGCAACTGCCGGCTTGCGTTGCTCAGGCTGGCAACGACGCTCTCATCTCCCCCCAGGCGCAATGCATGCGACAGGCTCAGAATGACGGCCTCTGCGCCGTACATGCCACCGCTGCTGATCAGGTGCAGAATCTTCATGACGCGACAGCGGGTAGCTCGGGTTCCAACCGGTTGACCGCCGCCCAGAGCCGGGCGTAGAGGCGGTCACCGAGCACCCGTTGCGCAGTGGCTTTGGCGCGGGCCACTCGCGTGGCGCGGCGCAGAACGCCGCTACCAGGATCGAGCAGCTTCTGCAAAAAGTCGTCCGCAATGCCGGAGAGGATGTTGAAACGGCCGATGCCGGGTGAATCAAGCGTGTGTATTTCGCCCGGAACGGAGGTCCACACGGTGATGTAACCGGCCGCGCGGCAAGCCTGCAGAACTTTGGCGTTGCTGCGGCCGCCGGGTAAGGAAACTGCCGTGACAGGAGCAGAGATACAGTCTTCGAGAGCGGTGCGGGCGTCATTCAACTCGCGCCGCAGCTGGCTGTGGGTACACTCCGTCAGCAGGGTATGGCTCCAGCCGTGGGCGCCGATGGTGTTGCCGGCGTCGTGGAGTTCACGCAGGTGTTGGCGCTGCATGTAGCCGGCGCGGACACCCGTCCAGCCGGCGGTGATGAAGAAGTGCGCAGTTGTCTCCGCTTGCTGCAGCATGGGCAAGGCGTACTCATGGCTGGAGATGTGGCCGTCATCAAAAGTAAGCAGTGGCAGGCTGCTGGCTGGGGATTGCTGTTGCACGCGCGCGAACAGACGCAAGTGCTCGGCAAAGCGGGCGCACGGCAACACATACGAGTAGGACGACGGCTGCGGACGCAGCTCGTGGTAGAGCAGGGGAACGAAAGATCGCGCTGACATTGGCGCCGGCGTTATCGTTGGATGGTCGTTCCCGAGCGTCATCGCAGTCAGGCTCCGGGCTGTAAGGCGATGGCGGTGTCTTCGGTCGCGGCAGTTTCTACCAGCTCGATCAACTGACGCGTTGAGGTATAGATCCACGCGATGCGCCTGCCGCCAAAGGCCACTGCGGGCGCGGGTGCGCTGGCAACGATGCAGCCAAGCCGCTTGCTGTGCGCCAGGGCGGCATCCAGGTCGGTGGTCTCAAGGCAAAGATGGTATGCGGTACCACCACCCTTTTTCAGAATCGAGCCTACGGGAGAATCGTCCGTCAGCGGCTCAACAAGTTCGACCTCGACGGCATCGTCGGCCGACAGGGTAAGAAAGCTGACAGAGACGCGCTGCACCGGGTCGGCAAACGGACCGGAGATGGTGCGGTAGCCGAACAGCGACTCCAGCAGGGTAGCCGTGGCGGTGAGCTTTTGCGTGGCCACGCCGACATGGTGCAGACGAAAGCCGAGCGCGGCGGCGGTGTCCTGCGCCTCGCGAGCGGCGGGAGGATTGCCGCTCAAAATATGACGCCCTTCTTCACAAGTGCGTTCTGAATGGCGGAGACGGAGGTGAGATGCGCCAGCGCCGATGGGTCGAACTGCACGCCGTACTCTCCCTCGATGGCAAGCATCAACTGCAAATGCCGGAATGAATCCCAATTTTCCGCTGTGTCGGTATTTAGATCGGGTGACACATCTTCCGGCGCGATCTCCAGAGTATCGGCGACAAGATCACGCAGAGACGCCGGCAAGGGCTGGCTCATGAACGACTCCTTCCAGGATCAGAAACGTTGGGGAAAGCGGCATGCCCTCGTGCAGATCGTACCAATACTCCACGGTATCGCTGTCGTGATCAGGTGTTTCGAGACCGGTGGGTGTACCAGAATGGAAGCCGCAGGCTGAATAAAACTCCGCGGCAAGGCTGTTCTTCTTCGAGGGCCGGAACTCCCCCAGCAACCAGCGGGCACCGGCATCGTGCGCACGCCGTGCCGCTTCGGCCAGCAGCGCCCGCTCGATATCGCGGCCGATCACGCGGCAGGATAGCAGCAGGGTGTCGACGCGGCAGATGTCGCCGGTGGTCTGGGCCAGCAGCAGGCCCACCACGCCGCTGTCGCCGAAGCGGTCGCGCACACGCAGAGCGATGGCCTGGCCGCCGGGTGCGGTCTGGAAGCGCTCGACCTCTGCCGGGCCGTGCCGTCGAGTGGTGAGGTTGAACTGATTGGTTTTGCCCAGCAACTGCACGGCACGCGCCAGCGGTGCGTCAGTGGCCGGCAGAAACGTGCACACGATATTGAGCGAGCTCAGGAAATCGTCGCGGCTGCCCAGGGTTTGCCGCAGGCTTTCGCGCTCGCCTTCGTTGCGGTAGTCGTCCGCACGGCGCAGGTCGTCGTCGCTGATCGATACCGTGTCGAAATACCCGCCCTGTGCAACGAGTTCAACAAAGCGCCACGGCTCATCCGCGGGTACGTGGACCACCGCCACCTCCGGCATGCTTTGCCGCACCGCCTCGCATTCGGTGGGGTTATCGTCGACGAACACCAACGCGTCCGTTCCAAGAGACAACTCGCGTGCGAGCTCCGCCAGTGCTGCTGTCTTGTCGGACCAGCCGATCTTGCGCGCGGAAAAGTCGCCCAGCGTGAGCGCAATGTCGTTGGAGCGGAGCGTGAAAGCCTCTTCCACATCGGCGGCATTATTTTTCGACACGATGGCTAGCAGCACGCCACGCGCACGGAGCTGCAGCAGGTGCTGCTGGTAGGCGCGGTAACAATTGCCGGGAAAAGCCGTACCGGTCGCGATACCCTCCGGGCCGTCTTCGCCCAGAATGCCGCCCCACAGTGTCTGGTCCAGGTCGGTGCACAGCACCTTGCGCATGGGCCGGAACAGCACGCGGATGGCGCGGGTAAACGCCTGAGCGTATGCGGGAAAAGCCGCCGCCGCAAAGGGCACGCGCGACGAAAGAAAAAGGCGCGCATCGAACCACGCTGCTTTGCCGAAGCGTGCGGCTGCGTCTTCAACAGAGAAGTAAGAACAGCCGGAAACACCGGCGCACATCTGTGCCACGCGCGTGTTCAAGCGCTGCACGGCGGACCGCAAGCCGCCCTGCAAATTGTCCTCGCCGGTGTCGCCGAGCGCCGTGTGGTCGGGAACGACGAAGCCCTGCACCAGAACGCGGCTGCTGACACGGTCGCGTAATGCCTGCATCATCGTTTGCAAGCGGTCGATGCAGGCGTCGATCTCTGCCGCGACGCCGCGACCGCTCGCACACAGGCCGGGCAGGGCTCCCGCGATGTCTTCCAGATCAATGGCAAGCACGATCAGGTCAAAGCCGGACGATGCGCTGAGCGGACCCGCGCCGTTCAGCATCTCGTCCATAAACGAGCCGTAGCCGCCGATTTCCGCCTGCAGCACTATGCCTGCAAAGGCGGCTTCAAGCTGCAAAAATGGCAGCACGGGTTCAAGCGAGACCGAACGCGCGATAAAGGTCCGGACCTCACGGCTGCCGGCCTCGCGCAGTGCGGGCACAATTTCCTGCAGCGCACGCGAGCAAAGAAGCACGTCGGAAGGTTTGCCGCCGCGATATAGCTGCTCGACCAGGGCGAGTGTCTCGGCGACCGGTCTGCCGGATCCAGCGGAGGAGCGCAGCTGAGTGCGGAGCGAGTCGCGCACTGCGGGATCAAGCATGAAGCACACCTGCCGCCTTGTCCGTGATGGCAGGATCGCTGGCAGCGGAGACCGCCGGTACGACGGACGTGGGCACGGACATAGGTTTTGCGGGCTGCATGATGATGCGCGCCGGCACGCCCATCACCGTCGCGCCAGCAGGCACGTTGCTAATGACCAGGCTGTTCGCGGCGATCTTGGCACCGTTGCCGATGCGGATCTTGCCGACCAGCGCCGCGCCCGTTCCGATGTAGACCTCGTCGCCGAGCACTGGAATGCCACTGCGGCCCATGGCCGATGCGCCGATCGTGATGCGGTGCGCCAGGTCACAGTTACGCCCAAGCACCGCGCCCGGATTGATGTGCACGCCGCCGATATGGCCTATGTACAGGCCGCCGCCGATGGTCGCCTGTGGGTCGATGGCCATCTCCATAAAAACTTCGCAGAACTTGTTCAGGGCGAAGGAGAGCACCTTCAACGGCAGGCGCAGCGGCGCGGCAGGCGGTTCGACATGTAACCAGTTGCCAAGGCGGTGCGTACCGATAGCCCACAGAGCGGGCTCAAGCCACAACCGATGACTGGCGTAGCCCTTGCTGCGATAGCGTGCAACGTCTTCTGTGAATCTGCCCCTCGGCACCGTTCCGACCTCCTCCCCTGACGTGCGGTCGACGCGACCAGACACTTCCTTGCCGTTTCGCGTTAGCAGCGGACGACGTTGCCTGCCTGCATACCCTTGGTCGCATTGCGTGAGTCGACGACGAGCTTGCTTTCCTTCACGATCCGTTCGTAATCGTAGTCGGAGTGGTCCGTCGCAATCAGAACGCAGTCGTACTGCCCCAGGTCGTCCAGCGGGGTCGATGTCATGTTCAGGTTGTACCGGCGGCCCCGGCCCACAGTGGGGTGATACGGGTCGTTGTACACGACGTCTGCGCCTTCATCACGCAGTAGCTCAATCAGGGTCAGTGATGGCGACTCACGCAGGTCGTCGATGTCCTTTTTGTAGCTCATCCCCAACATCATCACTTTGGACCCGTTCAGCGGCTTCTTCTGCGTGTTCAGCGCGCGCGCGACCTGTTGCACCACGAAGTCCGGCATGGCCTCATTGACCTCACCCGCTAATTCGATGAACCGGGTGTGGAAGCCGAACTCCCGTGCCTTCCAGCTTAGATAGAACGGATCGATCGGAATACAGTGACCGCCCAGACCCGGGCCGGGATAGAACGCCTGAAAGCCAAAGGGCTTGGTCGCCGCGGCGTCGATTACCTCCCAAATGTCGATGCCCATGCGCAACGCGAGCAACTTCATCTCATTGACCAGGGCGATGTTCACGCAGCGGTAGATGTTTTCCAACAGCTTGGTCATCTCTGCCGCGCGCGTCGTAGACACGCGGACTGCGCGTGTAAAGATCGCTTCGTACAAGGTTGCGGCCATCTCTGCCGCGACGGGCTCGTGACCGCCGACCACTTTGGGAATGTTGTGCCGCGCCACGGTGGTGTTGCCCGGGTCTTCACGCTCTGGTGAGAATGCAACGTAAAACACAGACGATTCCGCAAGCGTGCCTTCCGTGCTCTGTGCCTTGAGACTCAGCTTGTTCCCCGCTTCCAGAATGGGAATCAGCACCTCTTCGGTGGTACCGGGATAGGTCGTGCTTTCCAGCACGACCAGTTGGCCCGGCTGCAACCACGGCGCAATCATCTTGGCGGTGTTTTCCACATACGACAGGTCCGGCTCATGGTGCTCCGTCAGCGGTGTGGGCACACACAGGATGATTACGTCCTGTGTGGTCAGCTGGCTGAAATCCGCCGTCGCTGTAAAGCCCTTGCTGCGAACGCTCTGGATTTCTTCAGACGGAATGCGGAAGATATATGACTTGCCGGCCTGCAGACTATCGATCTTCCGTTGATCGATATCAAAGCCGGTCACCTTAAACCCGGCTTCTGAGAGCAGCAGCGACAACGGCAAACCGACGTAGCCCAGACCGATGATGCCGATGGCGGCACTACGGTCCTGCAGGCGTTGCATGCGGTCAGTGACAAGGGACGACGTACCAGGGGAAGACATGCAAACGTATTATTTCATCCAACCGCTCAAAAATCCGACTCTCGGTATGTGCTGTTACAAAACAATTCCCACGGGAACTTCTTCGCCGCTACTCTGTTTAGAGTGAGGGCTACGCCCGATAAGTCTCTTGCACGGCAGTTCGCAAAAAACACAGATGCGGGCAGCGCGGACGAACCGCAGAGTTACGCTACATTGGGAGCATCATGGCACGTTATCTCATCACCGGCATCGCAGGCTTCATCGGCTCCTCTCTCGCCCACGCTCTCGTGGAGCAGGGCCACCAGGTATCAGGCATCGACAACCTGGTGACCGGCAGGCTCGAAAACCTCGAGGGTATCCGGTCCGCTGTGCAGTTCTATGAAGGCGACATCCAGGATGCGCACCTGCTGCGGGAGATCTGTGGCGGTGTCGATGTGGTTCTGCATCAGGCCGCGCTCGCCTCCGTGCCTCGCTCGGTGAAGGACCCCCTAACATCGCACCAGTCCAACATCAATGGCACGCTACAAGTGTTGCTGGCTGCGCGCGACGCCGGCGTAAAGCGGATCGTCTACGCAGCTTCCAGTTCCGCCTATGGTGACCAGCCGACGCAGCCCAAGCAGGAAGACATGATTCCTATGCCGCTGTCGCCCTATGCCGTGCAAAAGCTAACCTGCGAGTACTACCTGCAGAGTTTTTGCAAGGTGTACGGCATGCAGGGCGTATGCCTGCGTTATTTCAACATCTTTGGCCCGCGGCAGGCAGCGGACTCCCCGTACTCCGGCGTTATCGCACAGTTCATCTACAAGATGACGGCGGGCATTACACCCACCATCAATGGCGATGGCACCGTAAGCCGTGACTTCACGTTCATCTCGAACGCGGTGCAGGCGAACCTGCTCGCAGCTCAGGCAGACTCCGCAATCGCCACGGGACGCGTTTTCAACGTCGGTACAGGGAACACGCACACCTTGAACGACTTGTATCATGCGCTGGCGGATATTTTGGACTTTGCTCCTCCTCCGAACTACGGCTCCACGCGCGCGGGCGACGTGCAGCACTCGCTCGCGGACATCAGCCGTGGCAAGCGGGAACTCGGCTACAAGCCCATGCAGGATTTTCGCGCCGGGCTCGAACAGACGGTCGCCTGGTACAAGCAAGAGGCTGAGAAAATGCAATATCAGGAGCCTGCACTCACCTAATCCATTCAAAATGGCAGTTCATGGATGTGTGCCCGCTTATTGCCCACGCCGTCGCACCACGGTCTTTATCGTCTCAAACATTACCAGCAGGTCGAGCCCAAGCGTCATGTGCTTGATGTAGTACAGGTCGTACTCCAGCTTTTCACGAGCCTCTTCCAGCGTTGCCCCATAGCCGTACCGCACCTGTGCCCAGCCTGTCAGCCCCGGACGGATCAGGTGGCGCAGATTGTAAAACGGCAGGTTTTCCGCAAGGTACGGAATGAACTCTGGACGCTCTGGCCGCGGGCCTACCAGGCCCATATCGCCGCGCAGCACATTCCATAGCTGGGGAATCTCATCGATGCGGGTCTTCCGCATAAATCTGCCGATCTTCGTTACACGCGGATCATTTTTGACGGCCCACTTCGCCCCAGCGACCTCGGCATCTGTACGCATAGATCGAAATTTGTACACATAAAACGGCTTACCCGCCATACCCACGCGGGTTTGCCGAAAAAATATCGGCCCCGGCGATGTAAGCCGAACGGCAAGAACCACCATGGGAAAGAACGGAAGAAACAGCAACAGAATAAGACCCGCTACCAAACCCGACACCAGCACACGAGCTAGCTGCTGCGAGCGCTTCACGCGAAAGCCTTCGCCAAAAAACATCATGCTCGGCTGCAGTCCACTGAGCTGGATCTTGCCCACAAGGCGTTCGCGCACGTCGCCTGCACGTTCCACAAGTACGCCGCGCAGACGCGCATTCAGAAGTTCGTCCACCGGCATCTGGTTGCGGGCGTTTTCCAATGCAACGATAATGCGCTCCAGCGGCTGCTTGCTCTCCATGAGCTGCTGCAGGTCGCCGGCCCACATGGCGCGATGCGCCTCCGGATCGCCGCCGTCGTGCGGCCTCCAGTTCACCACCTCCATGCCCACATCGCGGCGTGCCCGCAGCAGCTCCACGATCGACCGCGCCTGCTCACCGCCGCCAAGCACGTATACCCGCTCCCGAAACACGGGCAGGTTAACGATCCACACATATACATTGCGCCAAAGGATAAGCGCCGGTGTCAGCAGCAGAAATCCCAGTGCATAAAGATTGGGCCGAATGGCAAGAGCCGGCCAAAAAAACATCGCGGCCGCCAGCAGAAAGCAGGAAAAGCCAAGCACCAGCAGAATGCGAAAGTAGATTTCGAACGGGATGGAAACCGTCTGCGGTTCGTACAAGTCGAAATAGTACGAAAGCATGACTGTAATGAGCGTCAGGCCAGCCAGCTTCAGTAGCCCATCTTCGTACACCAGCACCAACGGCAGGTCAGGGCCGAGCAATATTTCACTGGACAACACAAAGCACGCCATCACCATGGCGGCCTCTCCCATCAGCAGCACGACCGTGCGCGTGGAAATGTACACATTCAGGAAGCGGATCACGCTTGGCTCATCGTCGCTTATCCGTCGTAGCCGTAATATCCGCCTACCTTGGGGATGCCTTCAACAGCATTCAAAACGACACCCACTACTTTAGCGGCCTTCAGTTCCTGCTGCGCGCGTTGCGCCACTTCGTATTTCGTAACGCCGCCCCGAACCACCAGCACCACACCGTCGCACGCACGCGCCAGGTTGACACCATCCGCAACCAGCGTGACCGGCGATGAATCCAGAATGATCCAGTCGAAATGGTCGTAGACCGACCGCAACAAGGATTCAAAACGCCCGTTGCCGGAAAGGTCCGCCGCATTGTCCGCATCGGGCCCACTCGGAATAAAAGTTAGCGATGCCAGGCTTCTGAATGGTCCCGATCCCGGCAACTCCATCTGCTGCATCACTTCGTTCAGAGAAGATTTTTTTGAAAGATAGTCGGTTAGTCCTGGTTCCTGGGCTGCGCCGAACACCTGGTGCAGCTTGCCCCTTCGCATGTCTCCATCAATCAGCAAAACACGCTGATTGCGGAACTTCGCAAAGCCAACGGCAAGATTCGCCGCCACAAAGCTTTTGCCCTCCTGCGGCAAACCGCTTGTAATCATGATCGTCTTTAGCGGCCGGTCGCGTCGCAACTCATGAAGGCGCGATCGCAACACGCGTATCTGTTCCACCAGCACGCCTTTGGCCTCGAGCGCCGGCAAGCGCTTCTCATTGGGCTGCCAGCGCAGCTTCTGCGGCTCGAACTCATCCGTGCTCGCCCATACCGGATTGTCCGTCTGGTAAAAAGGCTCGTCCAGTTCAGTGCCGACCCCTGCGGGCGTACCGTTAAAGGTGGACGCTGAGGAAGGGACGTCTCGTGCTGGCGTGGATCTAGTGGCTACGGATGAGGTATGGACCGCATCTTTAACCTGGCCGTTCGCTTTGTTCAACCCTGTAACCCGGTCCATTTCGGCACGCAGCAGGGCCTCATAAATTTTGCTCATCGTGCTGCTGTCCCTTTCGTCGGGCCTTCCGGTGGCAGGTTTTGGATCATGCTGAAAAGCCTTCGAAACTGAATTCTATTGTTTTCATGACGTGGCGGTGGTACCTGGAGACATTTCGCTTGTCCCATTAAAGGGCTCCAGCATCAAGTCGCTGGACACCGCGTCGACAATTCCCGGAAAAATCCGCTTTTCCTGGTACACGTACGCCAGAATCAAGGAGTGTTCGCAGATCACGTTGATGATCCGCGGGATTCCGCCGGAGAGATCGTAAATTCGGCGGACTGCGGTTTCAGCAAACAGTTTCTCCGCAGTGCCGGCAATCTGTAAACGCCTCTGTATATATAACTCTGTCTCCGGAAAGGTGAGCGGATACGTGCGACACCATACGCCGACTCGCTGCCGAAGCTGGCGCGCGTTTTCCATGCGCAACTTCTTCTCAAGCTCAGGCTGACCAGACAGGACGACCTGGAGCAATTTCTGCGACGACGTTTCTAGATTGGTCAGCAAACGCACCTCTTCCAGCAACTCCCAGGTGCATTCCTGTGCCTCGTCAATGACGATAAAGCAGCTCTCCCCCTCGCGGTTCCGCTCCAGCAGCCAGCGATTCAACTGATGAAGCATGGCAGATTTGGTGCGTGCCGCCGGCTCAAGGCCGAAATCCCAAAGCACGAACTCCAAAAACTCCAATCCCTCCAGCCGCGGATTGAAGACATAGGCAAAGTGGACGCCTTTGCTGAACTTTGCCAACACTGCACGCAGTAAAACAGTTTTGCCTGTGCCGACTTCACCCGTCAGCACAAGAATGCCCTTGCGAGACGTAATGCCGTATTCCAGGCCGGCCATCGCCTCCCGTGTGTGTGGGGTGAACGTTAAAAACTCTGGATCTGGGCTGGAGCTGAACGGGCTCTTCGTCAGGCCAAAAAAGCTTTCATACATACGAGCTTATCCCTGGACTGGCGCAGGCTGACTTGAACGGCGCACGCGCTCGAAGATCAGACGGCTGAACCAGTTACGCCTGCCGCTTCGCGGATCGGACGGAACCTGATCCGATAGTGAAATGCTGGTGAGCAGCGGCAATTCCATAAACGCCCACACATCACGTTCATTCCGCAGCGCGGTGTCCTTGAACTCCAGCAAGACGATGATGACCAGACCGATAGCGAAACCACCGGCAATCCCAGCCGTCAAAAATACACTGCGCTTTGGAGAAAACGGCGCTTCCGGCAGGTTAGCAGCGTCCATCAGGCGGAACTGCTCGCCCTGCTGTCGCTTCTCCAGGTCTGTCGCCATCTGTGAGTTGTTGATCTTGTTACGCAAATCGTCGTAGAACAACTGTGCCGTCTGGTTGTCCCGCGTCAACTGTTTGTACTGCTGCTCAATCGCTGGACTAGCCATCACGCGCGATTGGTAATTCCCAAGCGCACCTTGAATTTGAGCCTGCTCGCGCCGTTTCTCGTCGATACCAAGTTGGGTTGCTTGAATCTGAGCCCGCAACTGTTGAATGCCGGTGTTCTCCGGACGGCTGGGTGTCGCAACTAGACCGCCGGGCCCGCGGGACGTCACGGGCCGGGAAGCCTGGCGACGTACCTCGGCAATACGGCGATCCAATGCAATCACATCCGGGTAGTCGGGGGTGTAGTGGTTCAGCAGATCGGCTCGCTGCGCCTGCAAAGTCAACAGTTCATCCATAGCCGGGCTGTTCGCTGGCACGGTGGTGGCGGTTGAAGGTGTCGGCGTTACGATGCTCTGCGCCCCAAGCTGCTGCGCCAGGAGCGATTCCTGAAAGGCCTTATCCTGTTGCATCCGTGCAAGCGCCTGGGTGGCTGCCTCAAGCTGAGGCCCCAGCGATGCCAGCATATTGCTGTTGCCAGTCTCTTCTCCCGGCAATCGGCCAACATACTGCTGCTGAAATGCAGCCAGCTTCGAGTCCTGCTCGTCCAGATTGCGCTTCGCATCCGCAAGCTGACTCTTCAAGAAGTCGACAGTACCTTCGGCCGAATCGGACCGTGATCGCAAATTTTCATTGATGAATAAGGAGGTGATTTCGGTACACACCTGCTGCGCCGTGTGTGGATCACCGGACTTGAACGAGATAAAGAAACCGGGTAAGCCGCCACCACGACCCGTCTCCGACGTGATCGTCTTGATGTCGATATTCCTT
The DNA here is from genome assembly GCA_964244665.1 of uncultured Terriglobus sp. Lineage (GTDB taxonomy): Bacteria > Acidobacteriota > Terriglobia > Terriglobales > Acidobacteriaceae > Terriglobus. The sequence continues at coordinate 25,110 of CAXTJO010000025.1, read as the reverse complement.
CGCGTTAGGTCGATGCGGTCGTCCATCGACATCTTTTTGTCGGCATACAGGCTGTATCTGTCAATAATTGGCTGGATACTGGACCGGCTCAGGATCTGCTCTTTCATCGAAGACAGCCGGCTGTCCAGGTCGGCGGAAATTACCGGCTTCACAATACCCTCGGCGACTCTCTGGCCCTCAACAAGCACGAGCGTCTGCGAAAGATACTGCGGCGGGATCGTGTAGCTGAATGCCATCGTCAGGATCGGCAGCAACAGCAAGGGAATGAGTACAATCCAGCCTCGCCGCTTCAGGATGCTGACGTAATCGTCCAATGTGAGCGAGCGGTGTCCGAGCATGAACTACTTCCTGGTGAAAAGCGGTTTGGGCGAGTACGTAATGCCGAAGGAGACGTATTGTGTCAGGCCATTAAACGCAATGCCTGTAGGGGAAAAACCATTGAAGAGCTGCCGCTGAATTGTGTAACTCGTAAACACTGAAAGTGGCTGTCGGATACGCGCAGACAGCTGACCGCCCGCAATCACGCCGGAACTGTTGTAGTTCGGCAACACCGCGTTACTCAGCTGCTGCGAGTGATTGTATGCAACCAGGCCGCCCACATTGTAGATACGCGCAAACGTCCGGGAAATGTTCGCTGCCAAGGAGTCCAATTCGGAACCGATTACAACACCGTTGCCGTTGTTGATGCCGCGCGAGTAAGTCAGCGACGATAGAAAACGCCTTGCGTCATAGGTGAGCCCGGCATTGACGGCGACAGAGACGGACGTTCCTGTTAGCACGCCGCCCTGGCTACCCGACACCGCCCACTGGGGTCCCGCACCCAGAGAAAAACTGGTCCTGCGGGTCAACTGCCGCGTAAACTGCGCCTGTGCACTGTGCGTCTGAAAGCCATAGTTCCCCGTCCCGGTGCCGATCAGAGCCGAGGGAAAACTGGAATTCGTGAACTGGTAGCCTCCACCCACGGTGCTCCGCTCACCCAGCCGGTGCGACACGGACGCGCCCGCAGATTCCTGGTCGTTGTTAATGCCCTGAAATCCGGAGGAGGTGTTGGTATATCGCTGAATCGAGTCGCCGCCATTCAGCGAAAAGCTGGTGCCTGCGGTGAGTCGCCGCGTGGCTGTGCCGCTCACCGCGTTGCTCACGCGCGTAGCGTAGGTGGTCAGGATGTCAAGTGCGGGACCCGTGTTGATCTGTACTGCGGGCACACCAATATCACCGGCGCCCGGAATGCCTGACAGATCGCCAACCGGCGTCTGGGGCACATACGACACCGCGTCACCCACAATAAAATTCCAGTTCCGCGTATGCAATTGCTGCGAAAGCGACAGTGACTGGTAAAAGTATGATGGAAACGAGGACGTACCGACTAAGTAGCCGCCGGTGTATACCGCGCTGAACGGGTGTTTCTGACTGCTGGACAGGTAGGCCAGGTCTCCTGAAAAATTCGTGTAATTGCTCGCACCCTGTCCCGTGGTGCCGTTGTAGCCTGTCAGCACCGTCTCAGATGCAGTCAGAGCATAGCGCAACGACCCGCCGATATTTGGAAGTGCAAACGACTCATAAGGATCGGCAGCCACAGCGGTAGGAGTGGCCTGGCCACACGCCACGGCAGAAACGGCTGCTGTGCAGAGCGCGACGGATAACACATTGCGGAACAGCAACATAGATTCCCTGACAGAACATAATTAGATCGAACTTTAAGGTGCAACAATCGTATCGCCCGGCATCAGTGTAATTCCCTGCGCATCACCGGTCTTCAAAGCTTTTTTGTAATCGAATGGTATCTTCTGCTCGCCCTTCGCGCTTTTGCGAAGAATGTAAAGCTTCTTTTTCGCGAACGGTGACAGCCCACCTGCAACAGCGATCGCTTGCAGGGTCGTCATACCCGGTGCCAACACGATCGGGCCCGTCCTGCCAATCTCACCAATCAGAAAAATCTCTTTCGGTGTAATCGAAATCATTGTGACAGTTACAAGCGGATCGTTGATGTATTTTTTCAGCCGGTCCGCCACGTCGAGACCCAGTGACATGGGCGTCATGCCCGCCGCCGCAACATCCCCCACCAGCGGCAGCGAAATTCGCCCGTCTGGCCGCACAGCCAGACCCGCGCTGGAGAAACTCGGCTCTTTCCACACGTTCAACTGCAGCGTGTCACCGGCACCGATAATGTAGGTCTCCGAAGATACCGCCGGAGCGCTCGGGTCTGCGGACGCTGCTGCTGGAAGGGCACCGGTGCCGCGTCCCGCTGTGCCGGCAACCGGCGCCGGTGTTGGTGCCGGCAATGGAATTGCCGGACGCGTCTGCGCGTGTGCGGCGACAATCGCAATGTAGCTGACTAGAAATAAGTTACTGAAACGCATAGTTTGTCCTAAACTGCCCTGGCTTCCGGTAGATGGAGTTGGCCCACCTGACCTTTGCATAAATCCAACAGCGCTGTCATGCTCTACCACCTGCCACACGGACCTGCTTGAAGCCCTTGCAGCCGCATGCCATTGTGTGCACCGTGACAGCTATACAATACTATTAAGATCACCTAAATTCATGAGTGACCTTTGATGGTACATACGGTCCGTTCCGCAAAGGGAGTCGTGAGAAACTCAGAAAGTTCGCGGGACCGTCCCGTTATGCCCTATGCGTGAAGCTGTACTCTTGGATCAAGCCTCGGAAGCGCGTGAATCATGGATTCCGCCCATTTCCGTTGCCCTTCCCGCAACGCTTTTGCTGCTGGCGCTGGGTTTGCTGTACTCCGGTGTCGTAGCCAAGTTGGTGTACGACTGGTACGACCTGCCTGACTTCTCACACGGATTTCTTCTGCCGTTTTTCACCGCATTCCTGTTGTGGGAACGCCGGGCAGTCATGGCACGCACGCCCCTTGTGCCGTCGTGGGCGGGTCTCTCACTCGTTGCTTTCTCGTTGCTCATGCTGTTGACCGGCAGATTTGGTGCCGACCTTTTTCTTTCGCGTCTCTCGCTTCTGCTGCTTCTCACCGGCATCGTGTGGACCACGGCTGGAATGCATATGCTCCGCGTTGTTGCCTTTCCCATCGGCGTACTCCTGCTGGCTATCCCTCTGCCGGCAGTGATCTTTAACCAGTTGACTTTTCCCCTGCAGCTACTTGCCTCGCGCGTGGCATCCGGCTTGCTCCCGCTGGCAGGTGTGCCTGTCCTGCGTGAAGGCAACGTCATCAATTTGCCAAGTATGCAGCTTGAAGTTGCGGAGGCTTGCAGTGGCATTCGGTCCATGATGAGCCTGTTTACCGTCGCCGTACTGTTCGGTTATTTGTTTGAGCGCGGCACGGGCCGCCGCATACTGCTGGTACTTTGTAGCCTGCCCATCGCCGTCGCGGCTAACGCCCTGCGCATCTTTGGGACCGGCCTTTGCGTGCAGTACTGGGATCCCGATAAGGCCGTCGGCTTCTTCCATGAGTTTTCCGGTTGGCTCATGTTCCTCGTCTCGCTTGGCTGTCTCTACGCAGTTCATCTCTCCACGCGCAACCTCTTCAGAAACAAATCATCTCTCCACGCCGCATGAAAAATCCCCAGCTCTGGACGGTCGTCGCTCTTCTCCTGGCCACCTTTGGTCTGGTGCAGCTACGCGGCGACACAGATCGCGTACCTCCCAGCAAACCGCTTGCAGAGCTGCCCGTCGCCCTTGCCGGTTTATCGGGGCAGGACATTCCCATTGCGCAGGAGACGCTCGACATTCTCGGCAAGGGTATCTTCCTGAATCGGGTCTACTCCTCCCAATCCGGCGCGAACTCACTCCCCGTCGGTTTATTTATTGGCTATTTCCCCACACAGCGCTCCGGTCAATCCATCCATTCGCCGCAGAATTGCCTTCCCGGATCCGGCTGGAATTTTGATTCGTCCGGTACTGCTGACGTTCGTCAGGGTGACGATACATACCGTGTTGGCGAGTACCTCATTTCCAATGGAGCTGCCCGGCAGGAAGTTCTGTACTGGTATCGTAGTCACGGCAAAAATATCGCGAACGATTACGTCGCAAAGTTTCAAATGTTGAAAGACTCGGTTCTCTACAGCCGCACGGACGCCGCCTTGGTCCGCGTCATCACTCCCATTGGCCAGGGCGAATCTACTGCCGTGGCCCACGACCGTGCCGTCCGTTTCACGCAACAACTTTTACCGCTCTTGCCTGCCTACATCCCAAATTAAGAAGCCGCACCGTCCGTAGTCGGTAGGCTCAGGACTTTCCATGAACTCACGCTCCGCCTACAGCTCCGCCCTCACAGCACTCGCCGCGTGCAGCCTTCTGCTATCTGCCTCCGGGTGCAAAAAGAACCCCAACGTCGAAAAGCAGAAGTATCTTGAGAGCGGTGAACGCTACCTGAAGAACGGCAAATACCGCGAAGCTGGCATCCAGTTCTCCAACGCCATCCGCATCGATAAAAACTTCAGCAAGGCGCACTACGACCTGGCGCAGGCTTACCTGCGCATGGGCGTACCTGTCAGCGCCTATCAGGAGCTAATGCGCACCGTCAGTCTGGATCCCTCAAACAAGCAGGCGCGCATCGAGCTAGGCAAGATCGAGGTTGCCGGCGGTGTTCCCGACCGAGCGTCGGAGCAGGCAAGCGCGGTTCTTGCACTGGATGCGAACAACGCCGATGCTTACGCCCTGCGTGCCCAGGTGGAGGATGCGCACAAAAATCCGGGCGCGGCCCTCGTCGATGTGAAGCACGCTTTGGACCTGGATCCGAATAACTCCTCGTATCACACGATGCTTGCCCTGCTCGAGTCTGCCACGCCTTCAGCCGGCGACCGTCCGCAGGCTGAACTACAAAAAGCCATCCAGCTTGACCCGAAAAATGCCGGTGCCCGCATCGCACTTGCACGGGTGCTGAACGGTAGTGGAGATCGCGCCGGAGCCATCAAGCAAATGGAGGATGCGATTCACGGCGCACCCGATGTTCTGCAGCTTCGTGTCACTCTTGTGGCCCTGTACCTTCAGGACAAGAATCTATCCGCCGCGGCGCAGGTCATGCAGACTGCCGCAAACGACCTGCCTGAGAACGAAGGTGCCGTCGCACTGCTAAAAGACTTCTACCTGACGCAAAACAAGGTTCCGGAAGCGAAGGCGGCTTACAGCTCCCTCGTTCAGGCACACCCGAAGAGCGTTCCGATGAAAATCGCATACGCCCAGGTCCTGATGCAATCCGGCGACCTGGCTGGAGTGCAATCCATCGTCACGGATGTTTCTAAAACGGCTGCCAAAAATCCGCAGGTCGAGGTACTAAGCGCGCTTTTGCTGCTCAAACAGAACAAGGTGGATGACGCCTTCGCCCTGCTGCAAAAGTCGGTGCACAATGCTCCCGACAGTCTTCCTCTCCAGGATTTGCTGGGCCGTACCGCTCTTCTCAAGAACGATGTCAACACCGCGGAAACTGCTTTCCGGGCCGCCGTTCGGTTGAATCCTGGCAATCTTGAAGCACTACGGGGCCTGGCGCTGCTCGCCCTTTCGCGCGGCGACACCAACGCTCTCGCCCAAATCGCCAATGACACATTAGCCGCCCATCCCAACGCGCAAGAGGCTTATTTGTGGCGGGCCACCGCCGCTGCCAGCCAAAAAGAATGGACACATGCCCAGGCCGATATTGAAGCCGCGCGCAAGCTGAACCCCAACGATCTGCGAGCCATGATCTTGCAGGGCCAGATCGCGCAGGCACAGGGCAAATCTGCGGATGCGCGCGGCTCTTACGAGGCAGCACTCCGCCAGGACCCCGCATCGGTGGAGGCTGTCACCTCTCTTACCCGGCTCGACCTTGCCGCAAAGCAGCCCAAAGCCGCGCTTGACCGCGTTGGCGCTGCCCTGCAGCGTTCATCGAACAGCGTTCCGCTAAACACGCTCAACGCCATGCTTCTGATGTACGTCAAGAACTACCCCGCCGCAAAAGATGCGGCTGAGAAAGTCATGCACCTCAATCCGTCCAACGAAAACGCGGTACAGCTTTACTCCCAGGCACTGGTCGCCATGGGCGGCACCGACCAGGCGATCGGCCTTTGGCAGAACTGGTTCAAATCCCATCCCGCGGATGCAAGGGCAGCCTTGCTGCTGGGAACGCTGGAAGAGGCCAAAGGGGATACAGGCAAAGCGCAGGACTATTACAAGCAGGCTCTCCAGCTACATCCGGACGACCCCGCTGCCAGCAACAATCTCGCATTCATCATGGTGGAGTCCGGCGGTAACTCGGATCTGGCTCTCAGCTACGCCCAGACTGCCCGCAAGGGGCTGCCAAACTCTCCCGATACGGCCGACACCCTCGCCTGGGTCTACTACCATAAAGCGACATACTCTCTCGCACGCGACCTGCTCGAGGATGCGGCGAAACAATCTCCGGACAACGCCAACATTCAGTTCCATCTCGGTTCGACGTATGCCAAACTCGGCAACAAAGTGGACGCCATGGTTCATCTGAAGCAGGCCGTCACCCTGGCTCCTGACAGCAGGGCGGGCAAAAGCGCCGCAGCCGCCTTGGGTCAGCTCGGATAGAGCAAAGACCCGGGCAAAATCATGACACAAGGCACCCATCCCGGGTGCCTTGTGCTGATTCAGTAATGGTCGGCGATTCTAGCGCAGGAACAGAGGTCCGCTGCCTTCTGGCAGGCGTGTCGTCGAGATCGCTGCCGCGAAGGTCCGGCTCCGGGGAAGATGCTGTCCATACCGACACCGTATCTACCGGCGTTCTGCCGATGATGATTTGTCGCATGAGATGCTGGACCCCGCCGTCCGGCCCAACAGGAGGGGGGCTGCTAGCTCTTTACCCCGTCAAAGATACCCATCAGCTTATGTATCATTCCCGAAGAGGAAAAGTGCCGCTCCGCCCGTTGTCGGCCTGCATCTCCCATGCTCCGCATGCTTGCCGGATTCTCCAGCATCGTGCAGAGGGCCGTGGCGAGAGCTTCCGGCCGGTCCGGCGATATCAGAAAACCAGTTTCCTCATCGACTACGGCTTCCGCATTGCCTCCAACCCGTGTGGCCACCACCGGCAGGCCCGCCAGCATCGCTTCCACAATAGCGTTTGAAAACCCTTCGGAACGCGACGGCAACACAAACACCGATGCTTCCCGCAGCAGCGGTCCAGGATCCGGTATGCCGCCCAGGAACGTCACGCAATCTCCAAGACCAAGTTCAGCTACTCGCCGTTGCAACTCGGCAAAAAACTCGGCATCCAGCATCTCGCCGATGATGCGGAACGATGTCTCGGGATGCCGGCGTAACACGATGGCAGCCGCCTCCACCAGGGTGTCGTGGCCTTTCACAGGCCGAATGTTGCCGACCGTGACTACGATCGGGGTGGAAGGCCACTCATCTCTAGCGGGAGCGCCGGTGTTCTCCAGTCCGTTGTAAACCACGCTCACCCGTTCTTGTGGAATGCGGTCCACCTCGATCGCGTGCCGCCGCACCTCCTCCGACACCGCAATCACATGGTCTGGCAACCAGGGCAGCAGGCGATACGCCGCTTTATGTTTCTCCTCACGCAAAATCCCCATGTCCCGCCTGTTCCAGATAAGCCGTGCACGGGAAAATGCCTTTGTCGCGAGTCCTCCAAACAGGTTGCTGCTTTCGAAAAACGTCATCACGATGCAGACATTTTCCTTTCGCAGGAAGCGCCCAAACTGCCAAGCTGCCCGCAACGCCGTGCTCGAAAAAACATTCTCAAGGGGCAACAGATAAACCGGGCAGCGCGCGGCCTCCAGCACGCTCGCATCGCAAAACACCTGAAACGTCACAATGGAAATCCGGTAGCCTGCATCCTGCAGCAACCGTGCCGTCCGCAGCACCACCCGTTCTCCTCCGCCCAAAACGCGGGGAAACTGGTCGATCAATAAGACGATGTGGTCGCCCTTCTGCGGTTGGGGAGAGCCCGCCCGCAGTGTTTCCACAAGCAGCGAGACGGGCGCTTTCATCTCACTGCCGCAACTACCGCGCACTTGCGGCGAGTCCGTGCGACACCAGGGCAGGGCTGCTGGACGGAATGCGGTACGGTTTCTTCCGTTCAGAACTGTCTGTCAGCAGGTAGTCGGCGCGCAGCACGCCGCCCATCAACACCCACAACAAGCCGTTAATCTCGATGTACGTCCACCGGTCACCGAACGCATTGGCGACCAGGCAAGAGACCATGGCCAGCACAAAACCAAGTCCCAGTGCTTCCATCAACGGATCTTTTCCTTTGCCCTTGCGGTACACGCGGTACCCGGCACTGGTCATTTGGAAGACCAGGATACCGAAAAAAAGAAACCCGATCAGGCCCATCTCCACCAGCACCTTCACAAAGTAATTATGCGTATCGCTCAGGTGAGCCGCATGCTCGCCATACACAAATGCACCAAAGCCGATGCCCACAATGGGGCTGTGCACAAACAGATCTTTTGACTGTTGCCACAGGTCCACCCTCTCCTGCGCCGACATCTCCAATTGGCCATGGGAGTCCTTCGTCATGTCCACGCGTTCGCTGACGGCTGCGGGCACAATCGCCTTCCACATCACCAGAAACACTGCAAGCACGACCAGCAGCTTCCTGTTCTTGAGCAGAGCCAACACAGTCACCGAAACCAGCACAGCGACATATGCCGCGCGGGAAAACGCATACAGCGTGGTCACCATCGTCAGGCCGACCAGCGCATACAGAATCAACTTCACCTTGAACCGCTTCAGCACCGCCGCACAGCCCCAGAAGAACATCCCGAACTGGGCAAGAAACGCCGCAAGCTGGTTGGGCCCATACGCAAGCGGACCGCTGGTGCGTTTGCTTTCGTCGAACACCGCCCAGCTGTGCGATAGACTTTCCAGCAGCGCACTCCTGTCCACCAGGAAGAGTGAGATCGCTGTCAAAAGAATCACGGTGCGGATGTGCGCGCGCGTCTCGATCACCATGGCTGCCGCCACCAGCAACAGTGGCATCACCATGTAATCCTTCCACGTAACAAAGTTCAGGTCCGACAGCCATAGTGGTGGTGGCGCATCGCTCAGCGCCACGCCGATCCACATGGAAAGGTACATATATACGGCGAACACAAGCCACGTCAGGTACATGCGGGACGGTGGCAGCCGCTTGCCCTTGAAAAACGCACCGAGCAGAACGCAGACCAGCAGAATGGACACCGTTTGCGAACTCAGCGGGTAATCCGCAAAGTGTTCGCGCATCGTGCGATACGGCAAAAACGGCAGCAAATAGTACAAGCCGAGCCGCGGACGCCCGCCCAGTGACACCAGGCACATGACCCAGAAGCCCACGTACGCAACAAAGGGAATGTAATGACCTAAGCCAGTGCCTAACACCTGATCAGCGCCCTCATCCTCACTTCGGCAGCAATCTGACGTTCTTTAATTCCAAACGTCCTTGCGCGTCAGAAACTTATAGAACGCAACTGCGGCCGCAAGATTCAGCATGGCAAACGTCGCTGGAATTGAAACTACGCGCCACTGCCGGGTTTGCGGCCACAGCGTACCTACCGTTGCCAACGTAAAGAATAGCAGTTGCAGTGCCAGCACCATATGCATCGTTTGACTTGCCGAAACCGCAGACGCAACCAGCATAGCCAGCAGCAGGAACGGGATCAGCAGCCGTAGCAGTTTGTGACTCACATACCGGAACAGCAGCGGGTTCGCCCTGCTCAGCAGCCAGGGTGCAGCCTGCACAATCTGCAGATTGCCGGTCAGCGTCCGCACTTTGCGCCGAAATTCTTTGCCGGGCTCCGCAAACACACGGTCTCGCGCAATCGCCGCAGGCTGAAACAGCACGCGGCTACCCTGCCGCGTCACCTGCATCGGCACCAGCACATCGTCGAGCACCAAACCCGCGGGCAATGGCTGATACAGCGCACGGCGCATCAGGTAAATAGCACCGGTCACTCCCACCACAGAACCGCTCTCGCTTTCCATCCGGCGCACAGCCTTCTCGATTTTCCAATACAGGCCCAATGCTTCGCGGGAGGGTTTGCCATCGGCTTCTTCGAGCAGCAGTTCTCCGCTTACCGCGCCCACCGTCGCATCGGCAAATGGCATCACCAGCCTTCGCAGCGCGTCGCAGTCTACCCGCTGCCGCACATCCAGCATGCACAGCAGTTCACCCGTCGCGTGCCGAACACCCTCGTTCAGCGCCAGCGCCTTGCCTCCGCTCGTGGTCAGCAGCACACTGCGCACGTGCGGAAATTGCGCCAGCACCGTAGCCGTGTCATCCGTCGATCCGTCGGAAACCACGATCACCTGCAGCAGGTGCGCCGGATACTCCAGCTCGGCCAGATTGCGAAGCTTTGCCGGTAACTGCCCCGCCTCGTTGCGTGCAGCCATCACAATAGAAATCGTGGGCTCAATCGCATCCGCCTTCACGGGTCGCCTCCGCGCAAACACCCGCAACACCAACCAGTAGCCCACGTACGCATACAGAACCACCGCGAAGCAGGCCCAGAACGTCCAATCCGCGGTACTGTCTCGAAGCATACGTCTAGCTTATCGGCACTGCTGTTCAATCCGGTACAGTAGCCATGCGTCCCTGACGCGGCAAACTGCCCAGAGACTAAACCCACGCTGGAGAGAGATGTCGATCCCACGTCCCAACATGAAGCGCGCTGCCTCCACCCTGGTTCTCGGTGGCATCGCTCTTGGTATCACAGCTCTGGGCATAGCAGCCTGTGTCTCCTACCAAACCACAGCCAGGGGCGCTCTCGCCGACGGGCCGGTGGACGTTCTGGTCGTCTTCGGATCCCCGGCGGACATCTCCGGCACGCCGCTCCCCATGCAACTCTGGCGCGTACAGGAAGCGGTTGCAGAGTACCGTCGCGGCCAGGCGCCGTATCTTCTCTTCGCAGGCGGTGCCGCGGCCAACGCCTTTATAGAGTCCGACATAATGGCGCAACAAGCCATCCAGATGGGTGTGCCGCCCGCCGCCATCCTTCAAGAGAGACACTCCACCACGACACTCGAAAACATTCGCGGGATCACGCCGATGCTGCAATCCCGCGGCTGGACACACGCGGAGATGATCAGCAGCCCCGACCATCTTCCACGTATCGGTGTGCTGCTGCGTGGCGCACCGTTTCGCTGGAGACTTCATGCCGCGCCAACGCCGGGCCGCGGCATCGTTCCTGTCGCTTTGGCGTACAGCGAAGAGGCACTGGCAACACTCCTGCTTCGAACCGCAGGCACAGCCGCCGAGCCGCTCATCCACGCACTCGCCACCTGCGAGCATTGGATTGTATTTGCTCCGCGCTACCTCGCCTACCGCCTGCGGTCAGTACGAACGCGCGCCACAATTTCTACGCAGCGCAAACCGTCCCCGTAACAATGAAGCAACCTGTATAACAACGCCCTATAGTGCGGAGAGGGAAGGCACGTGCGTCCCAAGCTCGTTCTCCCCGCCTAGCAAGCCGCGCTTCCAAGCTACCAACGCAAGGAAACAGACACCGGTCATCCCAAAAACCCACGACTGCGGTTCTGGTGCGTCGCCAATATCAGTAACTGCTGGCTGCACGGGTACGTTCAGCAATGCGACCGGAGGCGTCGTAGTCGCCAGCGCGACCAGGTAAGGCCGTGGACCATCAATGCCAAACGTCATTGGCACCGTGTCGTCTGTCAATAGATCCTGTACGTCGTCCGACTCAAGCGAGGGCAGGCCACATGCAAATTGCACCATGTCCTGCACTTCTTTCGTGGTCACCACGGGCTGGCGCTTTGGCGGATGATACTCCGGGTGCTCTTTGCCCCACTTAATCCAGCGGGCGACGGTCGCCTTGGAATAATGCCCCGGCGGCCCAGGCGGTACAACCGTTGTGATAACGCGTGTAACCGCCTGCCGACATGGCTCGTAGGCACTTATACTCACGGCTGCCACGCTGAGCAGCAGCACAGCGAGAGCGACAACCGTGGACACACGGAGCTTATATTTTTTGACAGAATTCATAAGAAGACAGCACCGCAGTTACTAGATACTACGTTTCAACTTCAACACATGCAATAAGCCTTGCGTTGTCCTGTAACAATTCAATCCCGGAATGGCGAAACAACTTTGCTGTGCGATGAAACTCGCTGCCATGAGAAGAATACCCGGAGTACCGAGACGTCGGCAGGCCGGCGTCCCGCTTTGGCACACCGGCCAAAAACATTGGCTTCCGGACTCTTACTCAGCACCTGAATGTATTCTCGGCTGTGTTTAAACATCGAGTAGCAGGTGCCGTTAGCTTTTTGCGAGTCCCGGCCCAATCTGGTCCATCACTCTGGCATTGCATCGAACGCCGTGCTGCATCTCCGTCCACCCGGCGAGACACCCGCCCTCCTCGGACCGTTCAATCCCTACTGAAGACACAACCGACCCGAACCACACGCACCAGCACCGCACCGCCCGCGGCCACACCGCGATCAGGCACAACGGCCACTATGACAACCACGGCAATGTCCGGATCGTTTTCGTAGGCAGGCGAGAGGCGGTCAAACTTTGTCCAAAAACATAAAAGAGCCGGCCGTCAGGGCTGGCCCCTTGTAGTGCCGCACTCGTTCCATCATGTCCATGGCAGATGCTACTGATAATGTATTCTTATCCTTATGCCGACGCCGATCCTTATCGTTCCGGTGTTCGCTACACTGCTGGGCGGTTTGGTCGCGATGCGGTTTCGCCGCTGGATACATATCCTGCTGGCGGTCGGTGCCGGACTTCTACTTGGCGCGGCCTTCCTCGATTTGCTGCCTGAGGCCATCATCATCGGCGGCAACGCAAACATGTCCGTCAGCCGCGTGCTCGCGCTTACGCTGCTATCCTTTCTCGGCTTTTTTATCGCAGAGAGTTCGCTGGACGCCCTATCCTCCGGCCACAATGCGCGCATGCCGCGGCAGTCGGTCGGACGCATCGCCGGGGGCATGCTCATCTTCCACAGCTTCCGCGACGGTATGGCGATCGGCGCCGCGTTTAGCGCCTCCCATACCGCGGGGTATGCCGTTGCGGCCGGCATCGCCGCGCACGATATCGGCGATGGTATGAACACCGTCATCCTTACCACCGGGGGGCAAAAGCCTAAGCCCGTCGACTACGCTTTTCTACTTGGAGACGCAATCGCACCCTTTGCCGGCGGCCTGGTTGCTATCCGGTGGTTTGCATCCGCCGCCGGTTCCGCGGCGATGCTTGCGGTGGCCGCGGGCTTCTTCATCCAAATGGCCGCCAGCGACTTCCTGCCGCAAATCAAACACTCCAACGCCCCTCGCAGGTATGTCGTCCCCTGCGTTCTCGGCGGCGTCTGCCTTATCTACATCGCAAATCTTCTTCTCGGCAAGCTGAACTGAAGTCGCTCCTGCAGCGCGGGCAGTAACCCGTCAAACGGCAACTCCACCTCGCAAATGTGGAGTTACTCTGTGATTAAGGTAATCACGTTGCGATACGCCGGGACTTAAAGTGCCGACACGAGGCAAAACGAAGTACGCATGGTGTGCTGCGGTCTGGCGCAATTTCTGCCACCGCAACCCACCTGAAAACGATACCGCAGCCTGCTTAGGCATTCCTCACTGGCGTATAAGTCTGAGGCAAGGGATCCACAACCTCCGCATCCACACTTCGTCCGCTGCTCAGCCGTCGCCAAAGTATCCGCAAAATTGCCACCACAGGTACTGAAATCAGCGCACCGACCACTCCCGCGATTTCGCCACCCGCAAGAACGGCGAATATCTGCACGATGGGTGAAATCTCCAATGACTTGCCCATGATCCGCGGACTATTCACATAATCCTGCAGCAACCGCCACGCACCCAGAAACACCACCAGCCATCCCAGGTGGCTATATCCGGTCAACGCCGCCACGGCAAACACCAGCACCGCTGCAGCCGCAGGTCCTACTACCGGAACAAATTCAAAAATCCCCGCGAGTGGCCCCAGGATAAACGCGTACGGCACCCGCAGCACGCTCAGCACAGCGGTATATGCAACCAACGTCAACGATGCCAACACCAACTGCGCGCGAATGTAACTGCCTAGCATCACGTTCACGTCGCTCACAACGCCCCGTAGCGCCGACTGGCTTTCCGGGGTGTCCCCCAGGTCCACGACACCCTTTGCCATCTCATTGCCGTCCTTCAAAAAGAACAGGCTTAAAATTGGGATCAGAATCAACCACCAGATGTGCTGGACCGGCTCTGCCAGTTTGTTCGCCAGCGATCGTCCATACCCCAGCAGGTCATTGCGGTGCGCTGAAAAAAAGCTGCTGATCTGTGCCTGCCTCGCCTCGCTCCACCCATGCTTCTGGCTCAACTCTTGCAGGTAATGGCCCGAAGAGAACCGGTCGACCAACCCGGGCAAGCTTGTCGTCAGCGCGCGGCCTTCATCCGCAATCCGTGGGCCCACAATAAATCCAAGCGCCACCAGCACCGCGATCATAATTAGGTACACGGCGCCAATTGCATTGCCCCGTCCTCGCAGCGGCTTTTCCAGCCGGCCAACCAGCGGCTCGACGAAGTACGCAAACAGGATCGCAAATAAAAACAACGTCAGCGTCTCGCGCGCGCCACGCAAAAACCCAAGCACTATGACAAAAACCAGTACCGTCGTCAGCACGCGCGCCGTTCGCGCATCCCAGAACTTAGAAAGCATCGTTCACCTGTACATCGTCAGATGCCACACCCGCTTAAGTCGCTTGCCTCGCATCCGCAGGAAATCTGTACACATCGCGCCATGCAGCCATGTTTCGGTCTACCGCGCCGCCAGCGTAAACGTCGTGTGTTGCTGCGCGTTCGAATCAAGCCCAACCCACACGTCGAACACCCCGGGCTCCAGCACCCAACTGTGCGACGCCTGGCTCCAGTAGCGCAGCGCCTCGGCAGGCAAATCCAGCCCGACATCACGCTTTTCGCCCGGCTGCAGCATCACCTTCGTAAACGTCTTTAACTCCCGCGAAGGCCTCGACGCGCTCCCCGCCCGCTGATGCACATACATCTGCACCACCGTGCTTCCCGCAACCGCAGAGGTGTTGCTCACCGGCACGTTGACGTGCAGCGTACCCGCCGGTGGCAGGGAAGCACTCCCTGTCGGCGCACCCACCGCAAACGTCGAGTAACTCAGCCCAAACCCAAACGGATAAAGCGGCGTGCTCGGAATGTCCCAATATCGATGCGCCACGTTCTCCGGGTTCTGCGGAATGTTGGTCGCATAAAACAGTGGCTCTTGCCCTGCATCCCGCGGCCACGTTACCGGTAAATGCCCACTCGGGTTCACGTCGCCCATCAGCAGGTTCGCCACCGCATGGCCGCCCTCCGTCCCCGGATACCAGATGTTCAGGATTGCCGGCACATGCTCGGCCGCCCAATTTAGCTTCACCGGCCGGCCCGTCATCACGACCAGCACAACCGGTTTGCCCGTTGCCACCACCGCCTCCAGCAGTCGCTCCTGCTCACCCGGCAGGTCCAGCGACGCACGCGACGCGTTTTCCCCATTCATCGTCTGCGCTTCGCCCAGCACCATCACCACCGTATCCGCAGCCTTCGCCAGTTCCAGCGCGTGGTTGAACTCCGCCGCCTTCGCCTCCGGTGTCAGCAGCGTTGGCTTCTCCGGCACCACCTGCTCGTCGAAAATCGTTGCCGACCCGCGCTCGATTTCTACACCTTTGGTCACGGTGATTCGCGCATTCGGCAGCTTCTCACGCAGCCCTTCGGCGACCGTCACGGCGTCGTTCCGGTCCCCGTGGATCGACCACGACCCCATGATGTCCAGCTTGGAATCCGCCAGCGGTCCAATCACCGCCACGGCCTTCACATCGCGCTTCAGCGGCAGCACACCACCCTCGTTCCGCAGCAACACCGCCGTCTGCTCCGCCGCCTTGCGACTCGATTCCCGCTGCTCCGCCGACACCTGCTCCGCCTTGTACTTCCCCATATCCACGTATGGGTTCGTAAACAGTCCCAGCCGGTACTTCGTCGCCAGCATCGGCCGCACTATCGCATCCACCGTCGCCACAGACACAGTCCCCGCTTTTACACTCCCCGGCAGCGTGTCGCGATATGTCGAACTCGTCATCTCCATATTCACGCCCGCGTTCACCGCCCGCTGGGCCGCATCCGCCGGATTACCCGCAAACCCATGCACCTCCAGGCTCTTCACCGCGTCCCAATCGCTCACCACCCAGCCGTTAAAGCCCCAGTCCTTGCGCAGCACATCCTGCAGCAGCCACGTGTTCCCCGTCGCCGGCACGCCGTTCAAGTCCATGTACGCCGACATGATCGTCGCCGTCCCTGCCTTCACGCCCGCCTTGTATGGCCTCAGGTATACGTTATACAGCTGGTCATCGCTGATCGACGCGCTGTCATAGTCCCGCCCGCCCGTCGCTGCGCCATATCCCGCAAAGTGCTTCACGCTTGCAATCAAATGCCCCGGCTCACCCACATACGCACCCTGAAATCCGCGCACCTGCGCCGCCGCCATCGCCTCGCCCAGCACCGGGTCCTCACCCGCGCTCTCCATAATCCGGCCCCACCGCGCATCGCGTGCAATATCCACCATCGGCGCAAACGCCCAGTGCACCCCCGCGCTCCGTGCCTCGCGCGCTGCCATCGCCTGCCCGTGCTCCACCAGCGCCGGATCCCAGCTCGCGGCCATCGCCAGCGGAATTGGATAGATCGTGCGAAATCCATGGATCACGTCATACCCGAAAAGCAGCGGAATGTGCAGCCGGCTCTCCGTCACCGCAATCTTCTGCAGCTCGTTGATTCGCACCGGATCGGTCGTAAATAAAAAGCTGCCGACCTGCCCCTTTTTAATCAGCGCATCCGCCGTCGCCGGCGGCGTAAACATCGGCTGGCCCGCCGCCTGCTCCATTTGCCCAATTTTCTCTTCCAGCGTCATCTTCGCCAGCAGGTCACTCACAAACCGGTCCACCTGCGCATCGGTCGGCGGCACCGGGCTCTGCGCCACCGCCGCGCTCCCCAGCAGCGCGCCCACGGTAAAGCTCAGCAACGACGGGCGAAGCAGGGAACTACGCCCGCTACGAACAATGGCAGACCGCAAGAAATAAAGCACAGCAAACCTCAAGGAGCCAGAGTGGATTCAGCACACGCTGTAGGACAACGATTGCGCGCAACCATCCTTGCGCATCTCCCCCGAACTACGCAAGTCCCCCAGCGTTGCAGCGTCGTCACACCGCGCCTCCTCAATCCATTACACCTGGCCCGAATCAGCCCGGTTGCGTCTCGGCCTTCGCAGGCTCAGGCGATTTCAGCAACGCGCACAGCACCGCGCCCAGTAAGGCAAGGCCCGCCACCGTGTACAGCCCGCCCGCAAAGGAATGTGTCATGTCCTTCAACTTGCCCGTCAAAAACGGCCCCAGAAAGCCGCCCACGCCACCGATCATCGTGATAATTGCCACGCCACCCGCCGCTGCCTGGCCGCCCAGCACACGTGTCGGCAGCGCCCAGAACGGCCCCATAATTCCCCAGTACCCCATCGCCGCAAGGATCATCGCCAGCAACGCCGCAATAAAGCTGTGCGTGATGCCCGCCCACCCAAATCCAATCGCCGCCAACCCCAGGCATCCCGCAATGTGCCAGCGCCGCTCGCCCGTTTTGTCGCTCGACCAACCCACAATCACCATGAACGCCGTCGCCGCCACATAGGGCAACACCGCCCAGCGGGCAACGCGGCTCGCGTCCGCGGCACTCAGCACCGTCGTTGCGCCCGCGCTTCCATGCATCAGCCCATTCAGGATCAGCGGCATCCACAGGTTCACCGTGTACAACCCGATCTGATCCAAAAACCAGATGCCCGCCAGCAGCCACACCATCGGCAGCTTGAACGCGTCCATCAGGTTCTCGTGCGACTCCGCCCCGCCCTCCTTGCGGTCCCGCTCCAGCTCATCGTCCAGCCACTTCTTCTCTTCATCGTTCAGCCAGCCCGCATCGTCCGGGTGATCTTTCAAGATGAACAGCACGCTAAAGCCCATCAGAAATGTCGGCACGCCCTCTACCAGGAACAGCCACTGCCAGCCGTGCAGCCCACTCGCACCCTCCAGCTTCAAGAGCGCGCTCGACAGTGGTGCACCCACCACACCTGCAACCGCCGTCGCCGTCATAAATCGCGCCACCGCCTTTGCGCGTTCCTTCGACGGAAACCAGTACGTCAGATACAAGATCATCCCCGGAAAGAACCCGGCCTCGCTTACCCCAAGAAAGAACCGCATTGCATAAAACGAGTGCGCGCCCTTCACCAGCATCATCGCCGTCGCAATAATGCCCCACGAAATCATGATCCGCGCAATCCACTTGCGCGGCCCCACTCTGCCCAGGATCAGGTTGCTCGGCAGGTCGAACAGCGACGACCCCAAAAAGAAAATGCCCGCGCCCGTCCCATACACCGTATCGCTCAGGCGCAGGTCGCGCTTCATCTCCAACGCCGCAAACCCCACGTTCACACGGTCCAGGTACGCCAGGATGTACAGCACAAAAATGTACGGAATCAGCCGCCAGGCAATCTTCGAGTACACACGGTCGCCCAGCGACGAAGTCTTTGAGTTGACAGGCATCGCACCGTCAGATGCTCACCACGGCCGATTCGCTTCTACACCTCTCACGCTATTTACTACGCGCACGAAGCGCCGTCTTCTTTCGAGCCTCCCACACTTTCACATATTTCCAGTGCGCATATACCGCATGGTTCAGGTGGAAGATCAATCCCTCCGTCCCGTCCCTAAATCCTCCGCGCAGCAAATAATTCTTTACAAACCCGAATAGCGGGTTCACAAACCCCTGCAGCAGCACCAGCCATTGCGCCGTTCCCGCCTTGCGCCGTGTCATTGCCGGCACGGTGCCGCTGCTGTACTCGTTCATGTGATCCAGGTAATTCGCAAAGTCCGGGTACCCATAGTGCTCCAGGTGACACTTCAACTGTCCCTTGGTCCGGTCATAGTGCGCCGTCCCATGTGGCCCTATGCTCTCGTCCACCATCGTTACGCCGCGCCGCCACAGCCGCAGTTTCTGGTCCGGATACAGCCCGCCATGCCGCATCCACCGCGTCAGAAAAATGTTCACCCGTGGAATCCAGTAAGCCTCCTTGTCTGCATCCCGCAGCACCGACCGAATCTCTTCGCCCAGCGCCGGCGTCACGACCTCGTCGCCATCCAGCAGCAGCACCCAATCGCCCGTGCACTTCGCAATGGCAACATTCTTCTGTTCGGCATGCCCCTTGAACTCGCGATTGAAGCTATGCTCCGCACCGAACTCCCGTGCAATCTCCGGTGTTCGGTCCGTCGACCCCGAATCCACAATTACTACCTGGTCTACCCACCGCACACCTTCCAGCGTCCGCGCCAGGTTCGCCTCCTCGTTCGTCGCAATCATTGCCACGGACACGGTTGGCCGTCGCGGTTCATCCGCCTCACCCGTCATAGCGTAAATACTACCCGCGCCCCGCCTCGTTCTTGCTGCTACCCCATCACTGCCCGCATCACGCAACGGTCTTCCGATTGAACGTCACGGAGTTCGCCTGATCGATCGACGTCAGCAGCAGCGACGACACGTTCACATGCACCGGTCGCGTCACCGCCCATCGAATCGCATCCGCAACGTCCTCCGGCGTCAACGGCGTCAGCCCCGCATACACCTTCGCGGCCCGCGCCTCGTCGCCACCGAACCGCACCTTGCTAAAGTCCGTCTCCACCATGCCCGGGTCCACGCTCGTCACCCGCACCCCCGTCCCCATCAGGTCGATGCGCAGCCCCTCACTGATTGACCGCTCTGCCGCCTTCGTCGCGCAATACACACTGCCGCCTGCGTACGCCAGCCATCCCGCGGTCGACCCCATGTTCACCACATGCCCCCGCCCGCGCGCCACCATCCCCGGCACCACCGCCCGCGTCACGTACAGCAAACCCTTCGTGTTCGTGTCGATCATCTCCTCCCAGTTTTCCGGGTCGTCGATCCACAGCTTCTCCAGCCCCCGCGCCAGCCCCGCATTATTCACCAGAATCTCAACCGCCCGAAGCTCCTCCGGCACACCCTCAAGCGCTGCCTCTACCTCTGTCCGCTTCGTCACATTCAGCGCAAAGCCGTGCACCAGCGCCGCGCCCGCCGCCCTCGCCTCGTCCACCACGGGCCGCACCCGCTCCACCGACCGCGCACACAGCAACAGCGACGCACCCTCCGCCGCCAGCGCCAGCGCCGTTGCCCGTCCAATCCCCGCGCTTGCACCCGTAATCAATGCAACTTTTCCCGCAATGCTGATAGCCATTCGCAACTCCCCCTCGTCCGTGCCGCTGCCCGTATAGCTGCTCAGATGCAAACCCGCACTTGCATGACTGCCAACAGTAAAAGGGCTGCCCAACCGGGCAGCCCTTCCACTCTCCATACTCCAGCGACAATCGCCACCCGCTAGTTCGCTGCTCCCGGCAATGGCGCCAACTCCTGCGTCTGAACGCCGATTGACGGCCCACTCACCACCATCTCCACGCGACGATTCTGTGCCCGTCCCACGGCACTTGTGTTGTCCGCCACCGGGTCCTGCTTGCCGAACCCGTAGTACGTCACGTTCGCACCCTGCACACCCTGTGCCACCAAAAAGTCCTCCGTTGCCTTTGCCCGGTCATTGCTCAGCTTCAGGTTCAACGCATCGCTTCCAATCGAATCCGTATATCCCGCAACCTGCAGCTTCAAATCCGGATACTGCTGCAAAATTGCCGACACCTTCGCCAGAGAAATCTGCGCATTTTGCTTCAGCGTGTACTTGCCCGTGTCGAACAGCACATCGCCCAGCGTCACGATCAAACCGCGCGCCGTCTCCTGCGTTGCCAGCACCGCATTCAACTGCGCCTTCAGCTTCTCGCGAATCGCCACCACACTCTGGTTTGCCGCGTCCGCCTGCGCCCGTGCTGCCGCAGCCGCCGCATCGGCATTCGCTGCCGCGGCTTCCGCGCGTGCCCGTTCTGCCGCCTCGCGGTCTGCCGCTGCCTTCGCCCGCTCTGTGTCCAGCGCCGCCTGCTGCGCCTGCTGCTGCGCCGCCGCCGCCTGTGCCTCCGCGGCCTGCCGCGCATCCACTTCAGCCTGCCGATCCTCCGCAACCTCCTTGCGAATCGATAAAATCCGCGCATCTTCCGCCCGCTCTACGGCCTCCCGCGCATAGGTGATTTCCAGCTTCTGGTCGCCCTTCTTGCTCCGATCGATATCGTCCGCATTCCGCAGATCCGTCCGCACCGTGGCCAGGATTTCCGGCGCATACTTCTCCGCGCCCGCCAGCTTTGCAATGTTGTATGCGTTCCGTGCCTCATACAGTTCCAGCGGGCTTTTCTCATTGCGCGTAATCGGGTCCAGCACTGTCTTCGACCCGCTCGTCTGCGCATACTGCCCACGCGGCAGCAGCGTGTAGTGCGCGTTGACCTTCTCCAGCACGCCGCTCGTTTTGTCATTGATGATCTGGTTTTGCGCCACCACCACGTCGCTCGGCACCTTCACCGCAAAGTAGGGCTCCGCCGTCACGATCATCCCGAACGACTGCAGGTTGGTCGTCACATGCAGGTCCACTTTATCGCCGCCGCCGGTCGGCAGTACCTCGCCCAAATTGCTCGGCGTTCCGTCCGGTGTAATCGCCCACAGCACATAGGTCAGGTACTCGGTGCCGAACCCGTTTGCCGGTGTCAGCTTCTCCAGGTGCACATCGATGGCGATGCGCCCTTTCTCGCTCTGTACCTTCGCCTCGCCCTTCACCTGCGGCTCCAGCGTCGTGCCCAGAAACGCTACCTTCGTCGACCCGCTGCGATGGAAGTAGTTCACCGCGTCCAGGTCACGCTGCACCACCTGCACCCGGTAGAGCGGCACGCCGTTGATCTCGCCCTGCAGTTGCGCACCATGGTTCGCTGTCCGCGGGTCTGCCGTCGGATTCGTCTCCTGCGCCACCATCGCGCTGCCCGCTGCCGCCAATACGCCTGTCACCACCACCGCTGCCATCCGCACCGGCATCCCTGCTGCACTCCGCATCGTCACGCTATTCTGCTCCTGTCATCCTCAAGCTATCGGCGTCCGGCCAGAGCCGCGACTGCACCTGTTCACACCCACCACGTCAGATGCGGCCAACCTGGGGCAGGGTACTCGCGTCTGCCCGCCGCGTTGTCTTTCTTTGGGACAAATTCCCTCCCAACGTACACCGCAAAAGCAGCCCATCCCCCCGCAACCAAAATCTCCGAACTCAGTGCCCACCTACGTCCGCTGCCGACTGCTGATCCCCTGCTCGCGCCGGCATCCTCTCCGCCGGCGTCATCCGCCGCGAAAAAAACTCTTGGTACAAATTCGCCAACGCGCCCGCACCCGTCCCAATCGCCAGGTTCACAAACGTCAGCCCGGCACCGTTTCTGTCCGACGCCGGATAATACGCATTCGAAATGCCCGCTGACACCAAATTCCCCAGCACATTCGAATAGTTCGGCTGCCACCGCCCGTTGTCGCCCTTTGCCACCACCACCCGCGTCACCGCATACACCGCGCGCATCCGCGTGGTTCCCGTCCCCTTCCAAAAATATCGCGGATCCTGCTTGAACAGGATCGGAAACACCGCCCCACCCAGAGCCGTACTGACGACGTCGTCTCCCAACCCCGCACCATACCTCTTGGCGTACCCGCTCGCCCCCTGCCCATACCCGCTAAACGCATTCGTCGCCTGTTCAATCCCCGCGCTCACACCGATCAGCGCAAAGTTCACCGGGTCCAGCGCCGACCGGTATGCCAGGTTCCACTTATTGCGCTTCGACAGCGGCGCCGCATCCGGCAGATAGCTGATGTAAAAATTCGGGAACACCCCAAACACCCGCTGCTTTTCCTCCAGCTTCATCTGCTCCGTCGCCATCTCCTGGTTTGTCGTCGTGACCAGCGCATCCGCACCCGCCGCCTTTTCCACCATCAAAATCTGTGGCAACACCGCCGCTTGCCCCGCCGCCACCTGTCCGCTCACCAGTCGTGTCACAAAATCCGCCCGGCTCACCTGCACCGTGAATGCCCCCGCCTGCACCCCATGAAACCCAAAGCTTCCGTCCACGCCCGTGCGCTCCGCCCGCTCACGCTCTGTCGCACCGCCGGGTGCCGGCATAAACCGCAGCACCACCAGCGCATTTTCAAGCGCCGCGCCGTCCCGGTCGGTCACCGTGCCGCGCACCGTCCCGCGCACCGTGTCAGCCTCGCCCACCTCCCGCGCCTCCGCCGCCGTCTCCTCCTCCATTGCCGCCGCGCTCTCCGCGTCCCCCGGTACACTCATGCCCGGTGCCTCCGGTAGTGGCACGCTTTGGCGCTGGGCTGGCGGCTGCGCTGCGGGCTGGGTCTGCGCCAGGCAATTCCGCCCCAGCACCGCCAGCCCAAAGCACATGGGCACCTTCAACTGCCAGAACCTTGCCACTCTTCCGTGCACATGCCTACGGACGCGCTTTGCCCTCACAGAGTTCTTGTCCACACCATAAAAACTACACGCCGCCAACGATCTCCCCGCATTCCGCGCCCAATCGGTCTAGATCGCCTCCACCAGCTTGTGCGAAATCGCAAACAGCGCCAGCTCCAAACGCGTGCTCACACCTGTCTTGTCGAAGGTGTTTGACAGGTGCCGCTTCACCGTCTCTTCACTGATGCTGAACTGCTTCGCAATGTCCTTGTTGCTGCAGCCCTCCACAATGCTTCCCACCACGTCCAGTTCGCGCGGCGTCAACCCGTACGTCTTCTTTTCCGGCACCGCCGCCGCCTTCTGCATCAGTCCATGCAGGGCCTGCAGTAGGTTCACCACACGCTCCCCGCCAATCCAGTAGTCGCCGCTGTACACCGCGCGAATCGCCTCACCCAGATCCCCCGCAACCGAATCTTTCAGCACAATGCCGCGCGCGCCGATCTGCAGCGCCTCGATCACCTGATGCGACGAAATCGTGCTCGTCAGCAAAATGATCTTCACCCGCGGACTCTTGCTCATGATCGCCCGCATCGCCTCCAGCCCCGGCAGCCGCGGCATCTGCAAATCCAGCAGCAAAATATCCGGCTCGTACTCCAGTGCCCGCGTAATTGCTTCGTCGCCGTCGCACGCCTCGCTCACCACTTCGAACCCCGGCTCGCTCTCCAGCATGTTTTTCACGCCAAATCGCACCACCGGGTGGTCGTCCGCCACCAGCAGCCGAATCGTCGCCACTGTCGCCGCCGCTGCTCCACGCTCCATCCTCATCGACTTCAGCATTCGCATCACCTCTCACCCTTCATGGCGCGCTACAAGTCCGCGGAACCCTGTCCAGCCGCCCACAACCAGGCAGCCCAACCTCACTACAGCAGCTACGAGCAGCACCGCGTTTTGGATTTTCCAAAACTCACCGCTGTCCAGGGAATCGCAGCCACAGCCGCTTCGCTCCCACAGCAATCGTTTCTTCCAACGCTTATGGCACCGGCGACAGCAGCTCAGGATCAACGGGAAACAGCGTCTCCAGCATAAGTCGAAGTGCTTCCACCTCCCCATGCATCCGCGACACCGCCTCTCCCGCTTTATCGGCCAATCCTCCCGTTTCAGCACCCCCCGCCGCCTGCCACAACCGCCGTGCGCCCAGCATCCCCGCGCTGCCCTTCACCGCGTGCGCCTCCCGCACATACGCCGCTGCGTCGCCTGCCTTCACCGCCTCCGCCATCCGCTCCAGCCGGTCCCCTGTGTCCGCCAGCGCAAACGCATACAGCCCCTGCACCCCGCGCGCACCCATGCTCCCCTTTAACGTCGCCAGCGTTGCCCCATCCACAACCGCAAACTCCTTCACCACCTGCCCACTCGCCGCCATCGCGGCCTTTTCCTCTTCCATATACGGCGTCAGGTGTGCCACCGCCTTCTTCATCACGCGCGCGGACTTTACCACCTGCGGCAAAAACATCTTGCCCGCGCCGAACAGGTCGCCCACCACGCTCATGCCGGCCATCAGCGGGCCTTCGATCACCAGCAGCGGACGCCCCAGCTTCACGCGCGCCTCCTCTGCGTCAATCTCGATATAGGTGTCGATCCCCTTAACCAGCGCATGCGAAAGCCTCGCTTCCACCGTGCCGTTGCGCCATTCCTCGGTCTTCTTTTCCGCAATCTCGGTGCCGACGTTCTTCAGCGATTCGCCGAAGTCTACCAGCCGCTCCGTCGCATCCGTGCGCCGGTTCAGCAGC